>JAJYVU010000027.1 GCA_021791875.1 Acidobacteriota bacterium
CTTGGCGTCGCGGGCTTCGACGACTCCGTCCGAGATCAGCACAAGATGCTGCCCGTTGTGGATGCGGCCGGTAGTGGTTTCGTATTTCTGGTCCGCCACTACGCCCAAGGGCAGTCCGGGTGGGGCGGGCAGCTCTTTGCCGTCGAGATAGGGGGAGATGTGGCCGGCGTTGGCGAGGGTGTAAGCGCCGTCGGGGGCGATGTGCAGGCAGCAGGCGGTGGTGAAGCCGGAGTCGTGGTCGGCGGCGAGGGCGTTGTTGAGATGGGTGAGGACTTTGGAGGGTTCGATGGATTCTTCGCGGCGGAGGATGCCGAGGATCATGGAGACGCGCAGAGCCGCGATAAGGCCTTTGCCGGAGACGTCGCCCACGATGACGGAGAGCGAGCCATCGTTTTGCGGGGAGACGAGGAAGAAGTCGCCGCCGAGTTCGCCGGCGGGCGCGTATGCGGTTTCGACGGAGAAGCCGGGTGTTTTCTGATGGGAGCGCGCGAGCAGGAGTTCCTGAGTGGAGCGCGCGGCCTGGAGTTCGGCATTGACCTGGGCGTTGCGGCGGGCGATGCCGACGGTGCGGATGACCAGGAAGAGGAGAATGCTGATGAGAAAGAGGAGGGTATCAAAGCTTTTCGGGCGCATATAGAGGATACCCAGGTGGACGTTGGGCTCAAGATGGACCGTGGCGGTGATATGCGTGTAGTAAAGAAAGAAGCCGATGAACTCCCAATATGCATAGAGCCCCAGGACGAGGATGGTGGGCAGAACGACCCATGCCTCCCGCTTGCCGCGCCAGCCGCTATATGCGAGCAGAGCCGGTAACGTGAGATAGACGATTAGAAGCGGCACAAAGAAAATGCCGAAGCCGATGTAGAAGGAGAAGAGGCCGAGGTTTGCCGCCAAAGGCTCTGCGAACGCATGCAGGAATGCGAGGACCTGAATTGCGATGAGCCAGCGCCAGCGAGGGAGCCCGAGCAGGAGGCCTACGAATTCAATCAAGGCGACGAGGAAGATTCCGTTCATGAGCGCCAAGACCATGCCTGAGACGGCCGGCTGTGTGCTGTAGAAGATCCAGAGATGTGTGAGAGATGAGCCGCAAATTGCCAGAAGCAGGACGGTGCAGGCCAGATACTCGGGATGATTGCGCAGAGTGCCGTAGAGTGCGGCCGAGACGATGGCGATGACCAGGCTCAGGAACGCGAGGATCCAGTAATCCAGTGTGAAGTCCAGCGCGTCGTTGTTGATTTCCCGTGCGGCGGAACTGGTGGCGAGCAGAGAAATATTTGTGCCGGAGGCGATGGGGGTGTCTGTGCCGCGTCCGCGTTTCCCGACAGGGTTCATGGCGACGCGGATGGCCAGGGTGAGCGCGCCATTTGGGTCGAGCAGTTTTTGCGGGATGGGGAAGGTTTTGAGCCGGGGCTGAGCAAAGGGTTTCGCCTGGGCGACATTTCCGTTGCCTCCGATGGGCGTACCGTTGGCATAAATCTGGTAGGCACCCGTGATGTATCTGACACCGATGGAGAAGTCGTGTGTTCCGGGGCGCAGATGAACGTGGATGCGATACCAGCCATGCTTGAGGTTCTTGTAGCCGTAGTGGAGCAGCAGCCTTTGGGAGGAAATGACGTTCCATTGGCCGTCGTCGAAGTTGGGCGCGGCCCAGGCGGGGTTATCGCCGGGATGGAAGAGCCAGTCGGGGCCGAGGTTGACGGGATGTCCGAAATGGGTGGCGTCGAAGTTGCGGGGATTTTGCGCCGGGGAAGTTGTGGCCGCGCATGCAGGCAGGACAGCGAAGCAGGCGGCGATGAGTAAAAGGGACCAGCGGCGATGGAAAGAGCGCTTGCCGAACATGGCGACCACTATATCCCAGCAAGAGCGCGGCTATGTATGGAAATTAGTGCGCTGCTATTCGCGGATGGAGATGCCTAGTGTTTTCATTTTGCGGTAGAGGTGGGAGCGTTCGAGGCCGAGGGCGTCTGCGGCGCGGCTCATGTTGCCGTTGGATTCCTCGATTTTGCGGAGGATGAATTCGCGTTCGTAGGCTTCGCGGGCGTGCTGGAGGCTTTCGAATTCGTCGGGGCGGCGGATGGCGCGGTGGACGAGCACGGGGAGGTGTTTCTTCTCGATGCGGCGGACCTGGGGATTGAGGATGAGGACGCGCTCGACGATGTTCTTGAGCTCGCGGACATTGCCGGGCCACTGGTACTGCATGAGCGCGTCGAGGGCTTCGCGGCTGATCTCGATGCGAGGGCGGCCGTACTCGCGGCCGAAGGCGCGGAGGAATTCTTCGACGAGGACGGGGATGTCCTGGTGGCGGTCGCGGAGGGGTGGGACGAAAAACGGGATGACATTGAGGCGATAGAAGAGATCTTCGCGGAAGTTGCCCTTGGCGATTTCTTCTTCGAGATTTTTGTTGGTGGCGGCGATGACGCGGACGTCGGCGTGGAGGGGCTGGGTGGCGCCGATGGGGACGAAGCTTTGCTCGTCGAGGACGCGCAGGACGCGGGCCTGGGTTTTAAGGCTCATGTCGCCGACTTCGTCGAGGAAGAGCGTGCCGCCGCTGGCGCGCTCGAAGGTGCCGCGCTTTTCGGCGGGGCCGCCGGAGACGGCGGAGTTGCGGTAGCCGAAGAGCTCGGCTTCGATGAAATCCTCGGGGATGGCGGCGCAGTTGAGCTCGACGAAGACGCGGTCGCGGCGCTGACTTTCCGCATGGATGGCGCGGGCGATGACTTCTTTTCCTGCGCCGGATTCGCCATAGATGAGGACTCGGCCATTGGTGGGGGCCATGAGGGCGATCTGCTGTCGGATGGCCTTGGCGGCGACGCTTTCGCCGGAGACCTGCTGGCCGGCGCTGAGCTGGCGGCGGAACTCGAGATTGTCGCTGTGGAGTTGCCTGGCGTCGATGGCGTTTTTGACGACGATGAGAGTGCGCTCGAGCAGGAGCGGTTTCTCAAGGAAGTCGAATGCGCCGAGCTTGGTGGCCTTGACGGCGGTGGCGATGTTGCCGTGGCCGGAGATGACGATGACTTCAGGGCGCGATTCAGAACCGAGGGACTGGGTTTCGGCGAGGACTTCGAGGCCGTCGCGGTCAGGGAGCCAGATATCAAGCAGGAGCACATCGTAGGCGGCGTCGCGCAGGAGGGTGAGGGCTTCTCCTGCCGTGGCAGCGGTGGTGACGGCGTAGCCTTCCTCCTTGAGGATTTCTTCGAGCGAGGCGCGGATTTCGGCTTCGTCGTCAACGACGAGGATGTGATTCATGCGTTCGGTGTCTCCGCGGTGTCAGGCGCCGTGAGAGCGTGGGCCTGGTACGGGACGAGCGGGAGGTTGAGCACAAAGCGAGCGCCCTTGGGGGCGTTCTGCTCAGCGCGGATGGTGCCGCCGTGGTCCTGAACAATTTTAGCCGCGATGGTGAGACCGAGGCCGGTGCCGCGCTGCTTGGTGGAGAAATAGGGGAGGAAAAGGCGTTCGCGCATCTCTTCGGTGAGGCCGGATCCGGTGTCGGCGATGACGACTTCCGCCATGCTGCCGGATTCGCTGAGGGTGGTTTCGAGGGTGAGGACTTTGACGAGGCTGTCGCGCATGGCTTCGGCGGCGTTATCGATGAGATTGGCGATGGCGCGCTTGAGGGCTTCGGGATCGGCCATTACGGGCGGAAGAGCGGCGGCGAGGCGTTCTTCGATGCGGATGCCTTCGAGGCGGTCTTCAAACTGGAGGATTGCGCTGCGGACGACGGAGTTAAGGTCGACGGCTCGGGGCACGGCGGCGGGGAATTCGGCGAGGGAACCGAACTGGTCGACGAGGCGGCGGACGGACTCGGCGGAGCTGAGGATGATGTCGGCGCAGCGGCGAATGATGTCGCGGGACTCGGGCGTGTTGCGTTCGGAGTGGCGACGGATGCGTTCGGCGGAGAGTGTGACGGGCGTGAGTGGATTTTTGATTTCGTGTGCGACACGCTGGGCGACTTCCTTCCATGCGACCTGTCGCTGGGCGCGGAGGAGTTCAGAGACGTTTTCGACGACGAGGATGGCGCCGCGTTCGCGACCGCCGAGGTCCATGGCGGCGACGGTGAGGGCGAGGTTGAAGACGGCGCCGTCACGGCTGAGTTCCATTTCAGAAGTGGCGATACCCATGCGGCGGGCGCGGCGGGCGAGATCCTCGACGGCTTCCAGGGCGTCGGCGGGCAGGACCTCGGCCAGCGGTTTATGGAGCAGGGGCGTGTTCTTATTGCAGGGGAAGAGCGAGGTGAAGGCGCGGTTGCAGGCAAGGACGCGGTGGTATTCGTCGAGGGTGAGGACGCCGCTGGGGATGGTTTCGAGGATGGTTTCGAGCTCGTTGCGGCGGGCTTCAAGGGCCTGGTTGGCGGTGGAGAGCTGCTCGGTGTAGTAGTCGGCGAGGAGGCGGCTCTGTTCGAGATCGGAGGCCATGTGATTGAAGGAGCGGACGAGCTCGCCGAGTTCCTGGGATGCGACGACGGTGACGCGCTGGTCGTAGTGACCCTGGGCGATTTCATTCATGGCATCGGCGAGGGCTTCGACGGGGCGGGTGATCTGCTTGGAGAGATAGAGCGCGAGCCAGCTGCTGGCGAAGAAGACCAGGGCGGTGAGCATGAGTAGCAGCAGCAGATACATACTGCGGATGGTACGGCGCTGCTGGTAGATGGCCCAGTACTGACGGGAGCCCTGGAGCATGTGGCCGATCATGCGGTTCATGCCGCCCGGGAGGGGCAGGCCGACGATGACGAGTCCGCCGTCGGCGAGGCTGGCGGCTCCGACGGCGTATTGGGCACCGTTGACGGTAAGGATGGGCTCGTCGGGGCTGCGGGCGGCGTCGAGGGCGGCCTGAGCCACGGGATGGGGCGTGGGAGCGGGCACGGCGCTCTGGCTGGAAAGGTCCATCCAGGACTGGACGGTGGCTTTCTGGTCGAGGCTGGGGAACTGGTAGGAGCTGCGGAGCCGGCCGTCCTGATAAACAGCGGCAAAACCGCCCTGGAGGGTGATGCGATGCTGCTTCATGGCGGCAACAAGGCCGGGGGGTACACCGGAAGCGGTTGTTTTGCCGGAAGCTGCGGCGGGTGCAGCGACGGATTCGCTGGCGAGGGATTCGGCCTCGGCGCGGGCGTTGGCAGAGGCGTAGTTGGCAAGCTCGATGGCGATGGAGGCGGAGGTCTGGCGGAGATCGGTGGAGGGTTGCGAAAACCAGCGATCGATGGAGCGGTTCATGAGCAAGTAACTGAAAAGAAACATGAACAGCGCGGGAGCGAGAGAGAGCAGCAGGGCTCCGAAAAGCATGCGGGAGCGCAGGCGGGAGCCGAGGACCTGACTGCGCTGATCGGCCAGTAATTTGAGGATGTTACGCGCGAAGAGAACGAGGAGGACGACCAGCAGCAGGAAGCTGAGGATGGAAATGGAGCTGAAGAGGAAGATCTGGCCGGTGGAGCGGGGGTCGAGGAAGTGCAGATTGAAGGCGTTGAGAGCGCTGAGGATGAGCAGGAGCAGGAAAGTTGCGCCAGCCAGCAGTGCGGGATAACGTTTTGTTTTTGAATCTGGCAAAACTCCCCCGGTTTGGGTCGTATTATAGGCGGGTTAGACGGGGATAGACTTGATTTCGTCCTGCTATACTTCGTTGCGGCCCCGGAAGCAGGCCGTACCAAGATCTAAGAAATGTGCACAACTGTACCGTGGAAGGGAGCATCCAAGTCGCCGATGAAAAAGAAAGTCTCACTAACCGTTGCCTGCAGTTTGCTGCTGTCAGCCGGGCTCATCCTGTCTGGCTGCAAGAAGAACAATCCGAATAACGCGCAAAACCCGCCGGCAGCGAACGCGAACACGAGCGCTGCCACGACGCAGGGGAATCCACCGCCTCCGCCCCCGGACCAGTCTTCGGGCAATTATCGCAGCAGCGGGTCGAGGGCAAGGCAACGCAGCTCGGGTTATCCGCCGCAGCAGGGTTACGGTGCGCCTCAACAGCAGGCGCAGTCGCAACCTATGCCGCCTCCGCCACCGCCTCAAATCGTGATTCCGGCGGGGACCGACATTCAGGTGCGGGTTGACCAGGACCTGGGCTCGAAGATCAGCCGGACGGGTGACACGTTTGCCGCGACAGTTGCGCACCCGGTGACGGTGAACGGGCAGGTAGTGATTCCGCAAGGAGCTCAGGCCGAAGGCCTGGTGGTGGACGCCAAGCCCCTGGGCCGCTTCGCTGGCAACGCCACATTGGCGCTTCGACTGGAGCGCGTCCGGGTCGGCGGCCACAGCTTCCCGGTGATGACGAGCACGATTGCCAGCGTCGAGAAGGGCAAAGGCCGCCGGACGGGGATTATGGCCGGTGGCGGCGGCGCGCTGGGCGCGATCATCGGCGGCATCGCCGGCGGCGGCAAGGGTGCGCTGATTGGCGGCCTGGCTGGCGCCGGAGCGGGTACGGCTGGATCGGCCTTCACGGGAAACAAGCAGATTGTGATTCCGGCCGAGACGCTGCTGACGTTCCGGACGAATCAGTCGGTTACGATGCAATAGGTCTTCACTCGCACTGCACGAACGGAAGAGGCGTGACTCCTGAGAGTCACGCCTTGTCTGCGTATGGAGTCGCAGGACCGCTCGGGTTAGTGCAGGAGCGTGCGGATGCCCTGCCATGGCTTCTGCTGGGAGACGGCGACGGGCTCGCAGGTAAGGACGCCGTTGTAAGTGTTGACACCGTCGGCGAGGCCCGCATCCTCGAGGATTGCCGCCTTGGGGCCGACTTTGGCCAGCCGCATGACGTAGGGGAAGGTTGCGTTGGTGAGGGCGAGCGTGGAGGTGTTGGGCACGGCCGCGGGCATGTTGGTGACACAGTAGTGGACGACCCCATCGACCTCATAGGCAGGATCACTGTGGGTGGTGGGGTGCGCGGTTTCGATGCATCCGCCCTGATCGATGGCGACGTCGACGATGACAGCGCCTTTCTTCATGGTGGAGACCATCTGGCGGGTGACGATTTTCGGCGCCGCCGCGCCGGGAATAAGGACGCCGCCGATGACGAGATCGGCCTCGCGCACGGCGTGGGAGACATTGTAGGAATTGGAGGCGAGCGTGTAGATGCGGCCGTTGAAGATGTCGTCAAGCTCGCGGAGGCGGTTCAGATTGAGATCGACGAGAGTGACCTTGGCGCCCATGCCGATGGCGATTTTGGCCGCGTTGGTGCCGACGATGCCGCCGCCGATGATGCAGACGCTGGCGGGAGGTACGCCGGGAACTCCGCCGAGGAGCAGGCCGCGTCCGCCGCGCTCTTTCTCAAGATAGGCCGCGCCGACCTGCACGGACATGCGGCCGGCGACCTCAGACATCGGCGTGAGCAGGGGCAGTGCATTGTGGCGGTCACGGATGGTTTCGTAAGCGATGCCGGTGACTTTTTTCTCCAGCAGGTGGCCGGTGAGTTCGGGCAGGGGAGCCAGATGCAGGTAGGTGAACAGGACCAGACCCTCGCGGAAGAAGACATACTCTTTCTCGACGGGTTCCTTGACCTTGACGACCATTTCGGCGTTGTCCCATACCTCGGCGGCGTTGCCGACGATTTCCGCTCCGGCTGTCTGATAATCGTCGTCCGTAAAGGCGGAGAGTTTGCCGGCGTGGGTTTCGACCAGCACTTTGTGGCCAGCAGCAGTGAGTTCTTTGGCGCCGGCGGGGGTAATGCCGACGCGGCTCTCGTGGTCTTTGACTTCCTTGGGTACTCCGATGATCATGGCGGTCTCTTCTTGGCAGCGAATTGGCCTGCTTCAGGGGCGATCGGCACTTGAAGCAAACAGACAAGCATACCTTATTCGGGATGATGTTTTGGACTGGGATGGGCAGGAAAATCTCGCATTTCTGGTTTAAGCTCGAAACTCATGGCGGCTTCTGAGCGAGTGCCATTTTCGGCGACATCTGCCTCCGTGAATCTGGACGCGCTTCGGGCGCTGGCGGCGGCGACGGTTCTGCTGTCGCACTGGCGGGCGCTGCTGTTTGTGGATTATTCGGAGCTGCATGCGCACAAGCTGCTGTTGGCCGTGCCGTATATCGTGTCGGGCGCGGGCCACCAGGCGGTAATCATCTTTTTCGTGCTGAGCGGCTACCTGATCGGGAGCAGCGTGGTTCGGAATGTGCGCCGCGGACGGTGGGACTGGCGGGAGTACGTTTTTCAGCGGCTGACGCGGTTGTGGATCGTACTGATTCCGGCGCTGTTGCTGTGCGCGGTGGTGGACGGAGTGGGGATTGCGTCACACGCGGCTCCGCTCCTGTATCACGGGCAGGTGAAGAACTATGTGACGCCGGATGTGGCGGCGGTGCGCGGCGTGCGCGAGTTCTTCGGGAACATGTTTTTCCTGCAGCAGACGTCGACGCCGACGTATGGGTCAGACGGTCCGCTGTGGAGTCTGGCGAACGAGTTCTGGTATTACCTGATGTTTCCGTGCGCGCTGATTGCGATTCGGCGCAGTGCGAGGTGGTGGTCGCGGGTTCTGCACGGGTTGGCGCTGGTGCTGATGCTGGTGCTGCTATCGCACGCGATTGTGGAGTTGTTTCCGGCGTGGCTGGCGGGCGCGGCGCTGGCGTTTGTGGATTTGCCTGAGATTCCGCGATGGCTGCGACCGGTGCTGATTTGCGGATATGTGCCGGTGTTCTTCTTTTTTGCGAAAGCGCACTTCATTCCAGCAACACTTTCGGATTATCTGCTGACGGCGGCGACGGTTCCGCTGGTGCTGTGCCTATTGAGCTACCGGTCGGCTTCGGGCGAGTCGGGATGGGTACGGCTGGCGCGTCGCAGCGCGGGGTGCTCATACACGGTGTACCTGGTGCATGTGCCGTTTTTGACGCTGGCGGCAGCGCTGCTGGTGCACGACAGGCGCTGGCAGCCAGGCGCGGGGCCATTCGGGATGGCGCTGGGGGTGTAGGCCCTGACGGTGATTTATGCGTATGCAGTGGCCAGCGTGACGGAGTTCCACACCGCAGAGTTGAGGAATTTTGTGCGGCCGAGGTTGGCATTCCTGCTGAGACCGGTGCGTGAAGGCGCGAAAGTGGCGGAATGAACAAGGGTGTGTCATCCAATTCGCAACGCCGCCTGCCGGGAATTGGATGACACGCCCCAGGCCCGGCGAGAAGCGGGCCTTTGCTCTGGGAAGGGTCGATTATTCGGCGTTGTCGATCTGAGCGCGCTGCAGCGTGTCAGAGAAGTCGACGTAGCAGGCTTTCCATGTGGTGTAGAAGTCGAGCGCTCCGGTGCCGCCTTCGCGGTGGCCGTTGCCTGTCTGCTTGACGCCCCCGAAGGGCAGATGGACCTCAGCGCCGATGGTGGGCGCGTTGATGTAGGTGATACCGGCTTCCAGATCGCGCATGGCCTGGAAAGCATGGTTGACGTTGCGGGAGTAGAGCGCGGTGGAGAGGCCGTAGGAGATGCCATTGGCGATTTCAATGGCCTCGTCGTAGCCGGAGCAGGTGAGAATGCTGACGACCGGGCCGAAGACCTCTTCCTGGGCGATGCGCATGTGGGGTTTGACACCGGCCACGACAGTGGGGGCGAAGAAGGTGCCCTTGTCGTAGGCTCCGCCGGTGAGGCGATGGCCGCCGCAGAGGATGCTGGCGCCCTCGTCGAGGGCGATTTTGCAGTATTTCTCCGAGGTGGCGATCTGCTGCTCGTTGATCTGCGGCCCCATCTGGATGGATTCATCGAGGCCGTCCCCGACGCGGAGAGCCCTGGCGCGTGCGACGAGCTTTGAGGTGAACTCCTCGGCAACGGATTGCTCGACGATGATGCGGCTGGTGGCGGTGCAGCGCTGGCCTGTGGTTCCGAACGCGCCCCAGAGAGCGCCGTCGAGGGCGAGGTCGAGGTTGGCGTCGGCGAGGACGATCATGGCGTTTTTGCCGCCCATTTCGAGCGAGCAGGGCTTGAAGTGCCCGGCCGCGGCCTGGCCGACGATGCGCCCCACTTCACTGGAGCCGGTGAAGGAAACAATGCGCACACCGCGGTGTTCTACGATGGGCGCGCCGGCCTCGGGGCCGAAGCCGGTGACGATGTTGACGACGCCGGCGGGCAGGCCCGCTTCGATAAGGGTTTCCACGAGGTGGATGGTGGAGAGTGGGGTGTCTTCGGCGGGCTTGATGACGCAGGTGTTGCCGCAGACGAGAGCGGGGAAGAGCTTCCACGAGGGGATGGCCATGGGGAAGTTCCAGGGGCAGATCATGCCGGCGACGCCGATGGGCATGCGGACAGACATGGCGAACTTATTGCGCAGCTCGGACGGGGTGGTCTGGCCGAAGAGGCGGCGGCCTTCGCCGGCCATGTAGAAGGCGGTGTCGATGGCTTCCTGGACGTCGCCGCGGGTTTCGCTGAGGACTTTGCCCATTTCACGGGTCATGGCGCGGGCGAATTCCTCTTTGCGGCGGGTAAGGATTTCGCCGGTGCGGTAGAGGATTTCCGCACGCTTGGGCGCGGGGGTGAGACGCCAGGCGGCGAAGGCCTTTTCCGCGGCGCGTACGGCGTCGTTTACATCTTCGGCCGAGGAGAGGGCGAATTCGCCGACGACGTCGTCATGGTTGGCGGGATTGACGTTTTGAAAGGTTTTGCCGCTGCGAGCCGGTACCCACTGGCCATCGATGAGGTTGTTATATATCTTGCTTGCCACGATGAAAGCTCCTTGCTGGGAAACCATTTAGCATAGCGGATTGGCGTGCATGCAGCCAGCACCGGGCGAAAGGATTGACAGGAAAGGAACGTGCGGAGGGAAGTGCATAAATTCCGTGCGCCGCCCCTCTTGCCAGCCTTAGACTGGCCGTACAATACCACTTAGACCTCGGTTCTAATCCCTCCATGTCTCAAAACGGTTTTTCATCCCGATCTTCCCGTTCGCATAGTCTGCGTTCGCTGTTCAGCGTTTTTTCCAGTGACCTTGCCATCGATCTGGGCACTGCCAACACACTTGTCTTTGCGGCAAACAAGGGGATCGTGGTGAACGAGCCCTCGATTGTCGCGCTCAACAAGAACACCGGCGAAGTAGAAGCCGTGGGCAAGGACGCCAAGGAGATGCTGGGCCGCACGCCGGGCAACATCGTGGCGATCAAGCCGATGAAGGATGGCGTCATCGCGGACTTCAAAGTCACCGAAAAGATGCTGAACTACTTCATTCAAAAGGCGCACAACCGGAAGATGATGGTACACCCGCGGATCGTGATCGGGGTGCCGTCAGAGATCACGCAGGTGGAAAAGCGCGCGGTGGAAGACTCGGCGTACCGGGCCAAAGCCAGCGAGGTGTTCCTGGTGGAGCAGGCGATGGTAGCGGCGATTGGCGCGGGATTGCCGATCACCGAGCCGAGCGGCAACATGGTGGTGGATATTGGCGGCGGCACGACGGATATCGCCGTAATTTCGCTTTCGGGCATAGTGTATTCGCGGTCGGTTCGGATGGCCGGGAACCAGATAGACGAAGGCATCATGAATTACCTGAAGCGGAAGTACAATCTGCTGATTGGCGAGCGCACGGCCGAGCAGATCAAGATGGAGATTGGTTCCGCTTATCCGCTGGACAAGCCGCTGACGATGGAGATCAAGGGGCGCAACCTGATCGAGGGCGTCCCGAAGACGATTACCATTGATGACAGCGAGATTCGCGAGGCGCTGGGCGAGTGCATTTCGACGATCATGAATGCGATTCGCGTGGCGCTGGAGCGCACGCCGCCGGAGCTGAGCGCCGACATCAGCGACCGCGGAATTGTGCTGACAGGCGGCGGAGCGCTGATCAAGAATCTGGATAAGCGCATTCGCGAAGAGACCGGCCTGCCGGTTTCGATTGCTGACGATCCGCTGGCCAGCGTGGTGCTGGGTACCGGCAAGATGCTCAGCGACTTCCGCCTGCTGCGGAAGATCAAGATCGACTAAGCGGGAGGAGCGTGAGGCTCCTCCTGTCGATACGGTGCCATGGAATCGTTTCTGAGCCGCTATAAGAATCCACTGGTACTGCTCGCCGTACTCCTTGTGCAAGTCATCGGGTTGGCCGTGCAGGTACGACGGCCATCGCCGCAGGCGGGCAACGCGCCGGGTGTGCGGCTGATCCAGTACTGGGCGCTCGCGGTGGTGACTCCACCGGAGCGGGCGGTACATTTCATTGGCTCTGAAGTAAGCGGGTTATGGAATAACTACGTTGACCTGGTCGGCACGAAACGCAGGAATCGGGAACTGCTGATGGAAGTGGACCGCCTGCGGCTGGAGCAGGCAGGCCTGGCCGAGGATGCACGGCAGGTGCAGCGGCTGCAGGCATTGTTGGGTTTTCAGCAGCAATACATTTACAAGACGGTAGCGGCGCAGGTGATTGGAGCATCGGAGTCAGACCAGTCGCATCTGCTGGTTCTGAACAAGGGCTCGGCGTATGGGTTGAAGCAGGACGACGCCGTGATTACGCCGCAGGGGATTGTGGGCCGGCTGCGGGAGGTGTATCCGCACACGAGCCTGCTGCTGGAGATTTCTGACGAGACGAGCGGGGCGGGCGTGCTGCTGCAGAATGCGAGGCTGCAGGGTGTGCTGCGTGGTAACGCCTACGGCCAGCCGGAGATTGTCGGCATGCTTCCGGACGCCCGCATCCAGCCTGGGCAGGTGGTTGTCACGAGCGGGGGCGACCAGATATTTCCGCGCGGGCTTCCGGTAGGAACGGTGGAGCGGGTGGCGGCGGATCCCGATCATCCGCCGCTGGTGAACGTACTGATTCATCCGGCGGTGAACCTGGAAGCGGTGGAAGAAGTGCTGGTGATTACCAGCACGGGCAGCCAGATGCCAGCCACGGAGAACCAGGATATTGCCCAGAGCGAACTGGACCAGGAACAGCAGAGGGCAGCCGATATTCTGGCCGAGCAACTGCCGAGCAAGATCGATCCGGAAGCCCCGCCGGAGGAGTTGTTTACGTCGACAGTGAAGGGCTTCACGGTGACTTCGCCGCTGTTGCCGCTGAACCCGCCGCAGCCGGACCATCCGGACCAGTTCACGCCGGGGGCGACACCGCCCGCGACCGACATGACGCCGGGCGCGCTGAATGGGCCGATCCGGGAGGGAACGGAGAATATGCCGGCGCCGAAGCCTGCGGCAAACAACGCGGGCACGGCTACGGCAAATGCGCAGGGGCAGACGGCGGCGACAGGACCGGGCGGGGCTGCCGCCACGGCTGGAAAGTCCGGTGCCGTAAAGAGCGCGGGCAACGCGAAGACGGGTGGAACGAAGCTGGGATTGCGGACGGCGCGGCAAGCGGCGGTCCGGCGGAAACATCCGGCGGCGACGCCACGGGGAGGACAGTGAGATGGCCCTGATGGCTTCGACCCGGCGCGAGGTTGACATACCGAGCTACCCGGTATGGCTGATGGTGCTAGTGCCGTTCGCCGCGCTGGCGCTGCAGTCGCTGATTTCGCTGCATTTTCCGCGGTTTGACTATATCGATCTACCGCTGCTGGTGACGATCTATTTTGGGATTACGTGGCGTCATCCAGTTGGGGGGACGATTTTCGGGGCCGGGATCGGGATTCTGCAGGATGCGGTGACGCAGCATCCGCTGGGCGTGTTCGGGATCGGGAAGTCGGTGGTGGGGTATCTGGCCGCGTCGATGGGGATTCGGGTCGATACGGAGAGTTTCTTTACGCGTCTGCTGCTGATACCGTTCTTCACGCTGCTGCAGAGCGCGATTGTGTGGGTGCTGGAGCACCGTATGATCGAGCAGCCGTATGCGTGGCTGTGGGTGCATGAGGGAATACGGGCCGCGGCGAATGCCGTGCTGGGGCTGATGCTGTTTGCACTGCTGGATAAAGCTCGGCGGCGCGACTAAAGGTTTACTCTGAACGAAACGCGGGAAGCATAAGGCTGTGCTGAAGGATGACAAAATCCCGACCAGAAGACTGACGGTTTCGCAGTTTGTGATCGTGGCGATTCTGTTGGCGCTGACCTTCGGTTTGTGGCGGCTGCAGATAGTGGGCGCGCAGAACTATCATGCGCTGGCAGAGGCGAACCGCATCCGGAAGGTGCCGATTCTGGCACCGCGCGGGGAGATTTTCGACCGTGACGGTCGGCTGATTGTGACGAACTACCAATCGGTTTCGTGCTACCTGGCGCGCGACCAGAAGAGCGACCTGAATCCCGACCTGCCATTGATTGCGCAGGGGCTGAACATGACGGTGGGGCAGATCAAGGAGATCATCCGCCACTACCGCTGGACGCCGTCGTATGAGCCGATTCCGCTGAAGCAGGACATTACGCCAAATGAGCAGCAGTTCATTGCGGCACACAGCGATGAACTGCCGGAGCTGGAGACGATCCGGGAATGGCGGCGGCTGTATCCGAAGAACGGATTTCTGTCGGCGGCGATTGGTTACGTGGGACAGGTGAGCGAGAGCATGCTGAATAACCCTCGTTTTGCCTATTACCAGCCCGGCGACGTGGTGGGCGAGTCGGGGGTGGAGGAATCGTACGATCCGATTCTGCGCGGGGTGGACGGCGCGCGGGAGATCCTGGTGAACAGCCGCGGGCAGGAAATGGGAGTGCTGGGGACGGTTCCGGCCAAGCCGGGAAAGAACCTACGGCTGACGATTGACCTGGATATTCAGCGGGCGGCGGAGAATGCGATGGGAAATCGCGACGGTGCGGTGATCGCGCTGGATCCGCATACGGGCGGGATTCTGGCGTTGGTGAGCCGGCCGACGTTCAATCCGAATGACTTTGCCGTGCGCATCAGCAGCAAGGAATGGACTTCGCTGGTGACGAATCCGGACCACCCGCTGATGGACAAGGCGATCCAGGCGACGTCGGCTCCGGGTTCGACCTTCAAGCTGATTGTGGCCGTGGCCGGCCTTCAGACCGGAGTTGCGCAGAATCTGAAGGTCGACTGCAAGGGCGGCGCGTACTTTTACGGGCACTGGTTTGGCTGCGACCGCGCCCATGGAGAGATGAATATCTCCAGCGCCATCCAGGAGTCATGCGACACGTACTTCTATACGCTGGCGCAGAAGCTGGGCATCGACACGATTGCGAACTGGGCGCACAAGTTTGGGATCGGCGAAAGGACGGGCGTGGACTTGCCGGGTGAGGTCGCGGGCACAATGCCTTCGACCGCGTGGAAGATGAAGACGTTCCACCAGAAGTGGTATCCGGGCGAGACGATTTCGGTTGGCATTGGGCAGGGAGCGGTTGCGGTGACGCCGATTCAGCTGGCGCGGGCGATCGGAGGGATTGCTTCCGGGGGTGTACTGAAGAGGCCGCATATTGTGTTTTCGAGCGAGCTGACACCGGAGTATCGGAGATACATGCGCATGGAGTATCCGGGTTCGGGGAACAAGGTGGTTCATTTCTCGAGGCAGACCTGGGAGACAGTGACGGATGCGATGGCTGCTGTGACGCAGGAGCCGGGTGGAACAGCCTATACGTCGAAGCTGCAGGGTATTGATTTTGCGGGCAAGACGGGCACGGCGCAGGTGATCAGCCATGATTTTGGATCGAACAGCGTTTCCGACGTGATGGCCCAGCGCCCGAATGCGTGGTTTGTGGGGGTGGCGCCGAGGCGGAATCCGGACATCGTGGTGGTGGTTTTCTGGCAGCACGGCGGATGGGGAACGGATGTGGCGCATATTGCGGCGCAGGTGATTGACGCGTATGTGAGCAAGCAGCGGCGGCTGGACCATAACCTGCTGGCGAACCAGCCGGGCAGCAATGCCGGGAAGGGCGCGAACGAGACGAGCAAGGTGGATGTTGGGGCGATATGGTCGGATCCGGAGCATCCGAAATCGCTGGGTGGGCGTCCTCTGGACCCGCAGGCTGCCAAGGATTCGAGCGTGGCGGCGCTGTATGCGGGGCATTTCTGGCTGAAGATTCCGAAACTGCCGAAGCCGTAGCGAATGAGATGGTTCGCCGTGACTACGTATTGCAAAGACGAGACCATGCGCGATTGCGATCCCTCGCGAGCGCGCCAGCGTGGATGAAGCACGCTGTATTCTTTTGAAATAGAGCCCTGATCGAGTGATTCACCGTATTCGCAGACTTCACGACTTTGACTGGCCGCTGCTGGGCATGGTGCTGCTGATGAGCGGCATCAGCGTGCTGGAGATTTACAGCGCCACGCTGCACACGAAATTTGTCGGCTTCGACAAGATGCAGGTGTTGTGGATTCTGGCCGGGCTGGGCGCGATGTTTTTCATGGCGGTGGTGGACTACCACTGGCTGGTGGACGCGATTCATTGGTTTTATGGAGCGGCGGTGCTGTCGCTGGGGGCGGTGCTGGTAGCGGGCCAGAGGATCATGGGCGCGCGGCGTTGGATTCGGCTGCCAGGAGGGATCCATTTTCAGCCTTCCGAGTGGGTGAAGCTGGTGCTGATTGTGGCTATGGCGCGGTATATCGCCGGGCTTTCCGGGCGGGAGATGACCTGGAAGGATGTTTTCAAGGCGATTCTGCTGATTGCCTTCCCGATGGTGCTGGTGCTGAAGCAGCCGGACATGGGGACGGCACTGACCTATTCGCCGATTTTGTTTGCGGGTCTGTTTCTGGGCGGGATCGGGTGGAAAAAGGGGCTGATCCTGGTGCTGGTGAGCACGAGCCTGGTGGCGGGAATCTGGCGGAGCGGGAAGATTCTGAAACCGTACCAGAAGGCGCGGCTGACGAGCTTCATGAATCCCGGGGCGGACCCGCGGGGGTCGGGCTACCAGATTTTGCAGTCGAAGATTGCGGTGGGCGACGGGGGGGTATTTGGCCGGGGCGCGACGAAAGGGAGCCAGACGCAGGGGGATTTCCTGCCGATTCCCTATACGGATTTCATTTTTGCGGCATTTGCGGAGGAGCACGGGTTTGTAGGCTGCATCTTCGTGCTGCTGCTATACTTTCTAATATTGATGCGTTTGATTCACAACGCTCAAATAGCCCCCGACCTGCCGGGTACACTCGTGGTGATGGGCGTGGTCGCCACACTCACCTTCGAGATAGCGGTGAATGTAGGTATGGTGGTGGGGTTGATGCCGGTCACCGGGATTCCGCTTCCGTTGATGAGTTACGGTGGGTCCTCGGTGCTGTTCACATTTCTGGCTCTCGGCATGGTGATGAATGTGCGAATGAGCCGGTTCGTGAATTGAGAGTGCCGGCAGGACAGGTTTGGTAAGGCGGCGAGAACGCCGCAGGTAAGGTTTTTTAGCAGCAGTTAGAAAAGTTCACATTAACCGGCCAGGTGGAATTACCGGCCGGGCAGGATCGAGAATGAGCACGCAACGATGGGTAACGGCCCCGCCGGTGAGTCCGGCAAGAGCGGTCACAAAGTCGTTGTGCACGGATGAATCTCCTATGACAGACAGTCTCAGCAAATTACCGCGATGCCTCGCGGTCTGTGGGCATAGCCCGACTGCGGGGCCTGGTCTGTCGCTGGAATGGATGAGTCCCTCGCGAAGCCCGATCTTCTCCGGCCTACCGGTTTGATTCCGCCCGGCTGCCGAAACGAGGCAGAATGGCGAAAGAAATATGCATTTCCAGCACGCCCCATGAAACGCGGCTGGCGATTATCGAAAACGACGAACTCGCGGAGATTTATTACGAGCGCGAGAATGAATACACCCTAGCGGGTTCCATCTATAAAGGCCGCGTGACGCGGGTGCTTCCGGGCATGCAGTCGGCATTTGTCGACGTTGGTCTGGAGCGGGACGCCTTCCTTTACGTCACGGATTTTCTGGAAGAACAGGAAGACTCCGCGGATTTTGAGCGGATGCCGGCGGAGCGCCCGCAGGCGCGGCAGCGGGCCCTTTCGGTGCGACCGGCGGAGACGACGGAAGCGACGAGCGAGGCTCCTGCGAGCGAAGAAGGCGAGGAGCAGGAAGAACAGCGCGGGGCGCGCCGCTGGCGCGGGCGTCGCGGGCGGCGTCGTGGTGGACGGCTGCGCGGCGGGGTGGAACACGGCGAAACATCCTCGGCCGAGGCGGAAACCGTCGAGGCGGAGCCGGAGGCGAGCTACGGATTTCCCGAAGAGGCGGAAGCCGCCGAGCCGGTAGAGACGCCGCACGCGGCGGGGCACGCCGCAGTGCCCGAGGCGTTTGTGTTGCCGGGTGAATCCATTTCCAAGTATGGTGGGACGCCACACGCGGAGAGCGTGCAGGCTCCCGCGGAGACGGCACCGAAGCCGCAGATTACGGTTCGGCCCTCGACGCTGGTGGAAGACGTGGCGCCGAGCTGGGACGGAGGCTTTGTGCTTCCGGGCGAGTCGCTTTCGCGGCATCGCCGGCGGGAGAAGCAGGCTCCGGAGGCTGTCGCCGAAGCCGAGCCGATGGAAGCGCAGCAGGCTACATCGATTACCGGGCCGGATGCCGTGAGCGAGACGGAGACGGTTCCGGAAGCCGCAGCTGCGGTGAAGGTTGATTCGGTGAGGGAGACCGAGCCGGCGGCAGAGGCTGAACCGCAAGCGGCATTTGAGGCGGAAGCTGTGTTTGAACCGATTCCGGATGTCGTCGAGGAAGCGGCGGAGCCGGAAAGGATTGCAGCGGCGGACGAGGAAATCGTCCAGGAAGAGGACGAGCAGGAGTTCGAGCCGGAGGAAGGATCGGCTTCGCACCGCGTGGATCCGTCCGCGCCGAGCGAATTTCGCGTGAGCGCGCCCGAGCCGGACAAGTTTGCCGGCGAAGAGGAAGAACCGGCGGCTGAGCCAGAAGCTGCGCAGGAAGTTGCGGTGGAAGAGGAAGAGCCGCTGGTTGCAGCTGAAATTCCAGAACCGGTGGAGGAATCCGAGGGCGGCGAAGGGCCGGTTGCGGAAGCATCGGCAGAAGAGCCCGAGGCCGATGCACAGGCCGATATTTTCGGTTATGCGTCGGGTGCGGGGATCCTCGAAGAAGAAGAGATCGACGAAGACGAGTACGACTTTGAACATCTGCACGTCGCCGGTATGGAGGAGCATGAAGGCGACGAGATGGAAGAGGAAATTCTCGACCAGGGGGCGCAACTGGGTGAGTTAGTCCGCGAGCAGCACATCGAGCGGCGGCTGGCGCAGCCGGAAAACGGCGAGGCGGAAGAGGTCGAGGAAGAGGCTGCGTACGCCGGGACCGAGGAGATCGAGGAAGAGGTTTTCGACGAGGATGGCCTGGAGGTCGAGGACCACGAGGCCGAGGAGTTGGAAGAGGAAGGCGCAGCAAGGGCGGATGTCGCGATGCCTGCGCGCCGGGAACGGCGCCATGACCGCCGCGGCGGGCGCAATGGCCGTCACGGGGGTGGACGCCAGCGTCATGGCGGCGGGCGGCGGCCTTCAGCGCAGACCATGGACCTGCCGGCGATCAACGAGCTGTTGAAGCAGGGGCAGGAAATCCTGGTGCAGATTGCCAAGGAGCCGATTGCCAAGAAGGGCGCACGCATTACCAGCCACATTGCACTGCCGGGGCGGTTCCTGGTATTCATGCCGACGGTGAATCACGTGGGCGTGTCTCGGAAGATCGCGTCGGACGAGGAGCGGCAGCGGCTGAAGCGGATTCTGATCAGCGAAAAGGGAGATGCGAGCGGTGGCTTTATTGTCCGCACGGCGGCCGAGCATGCGAGCGAAGAGGAACTGCGGGCCGATATCCGGTTCCTGATCAATCTGTGGGCTGAAATCAAGGAGCGGTCAGACAACGCGAAGGCTCCGGCGCTGATATACCACGACCTGAACCTGGTGGAACGGATTCTGCGCGACCAGGTGAGCGAGCAGTTCTCGACGATCTGGGTGGACAGCGAGACGGATTACGAACGGATCGTGCGCTTCCTGAACCGGGTGCAGCCTTCGCTGGTGCGGAGGGTGAAGCTCTACACCAAGGAGACGCCGCTGTTTGAGCAGTTCGGGATCCAGGACGAGATCAGCAAGGCGCTGAAGTCGAAGGTGTGGCTGAAGTCGGGCGGTTCGATCGTGATCAACCAGACCGAAGCGCTGGTGGCAATCGACATCAACACGGGCAAGTACGTGGGCAAGACGGCGCGGCTTGAGGACACGATCCTGAAGACGAACCTGGATGCGATTCCGGAGATTGTGCGGCAGATCCGGCTGCGCGACCTGGGCGGCATCATCGTGATCGACTTCATCGACATGGACGAGCGCAAGAATCGCCACAGGGTGATGCAGGCGCTCGAAGAGGAGCTGAAGCACGACCGGGCGCCGTCGAAGGTGCTGCAGTTCAATGATTTCGGGCTGGTGGCGATTACCCGCAAGCGGGTGAAGCAGTCGCTGGAGCGGACGCTGAGCGTGTCGTGCCCCATTTGCACGGGCACGGGCATGGTGAAGAGCCCGGTCACGGTAGCCAACGAAATCTACGTGGAAATGCGGAAGATGCAACGGCACTTCGACCGGAATGATGTGCTGCTGCGGGTCAATCCGGAAGTAGTGAAGACGTTGAAGGCAAACGGCGGGCGCTGGCTGAACGAGCTTGAGGAGATGATTGGGAAAACGATCATCATCAAGAGCGATCCGGCGTTGCATCCGGAGCAGTTCGACATCCACTAATTGTTTTCCGCATCAAAATACGCACGGGCCGGGAGACCGGTCCGTGCATCATTCTGCGAAACTTCCGCGTCTATTGAGGGTTAGAAGCTGGATGAAGATCGCCCAGCGGGGGACTTGCAGGGCGAAATGCCGGGGACGGGCTTCCAGAACTGACACCAGAAGACGGGAATGCACACGGCAGGAAGCTAATTTGGGTAAGCTTCAAAGGTCAGGAGTTTTTTTGTCCGGATCTCAGGGAAGTCAATCGTTAGCAAATGGGGGTTCCTCAATGTTTGCCATTTGTCGTACTTCGCCAGATTTTCTGCGGCGTTTGAGTGCCGCAGTCAGCGCGCTTGCAGTTGCCGGAGCGCTTTCGCTTCCGGCTTTCGCGCAGACGCCGCAATCCAACGGGATCGTCCACATACCGCAGGTGTATTCCAGCTCGGCCAGCTACACGAGCGGATTGAACACGAATGAGCTGGTGGGCAATGATCTGGTTTCTCCGCTTACGCCGCATATGAAGGCGGGAGCACAGTACGGCGGCCAGTACGGCAGCCGGTATCCGACCTACAACAGCACGTTCAGCCGGATTGCCTTTGAGGTGGGCGGCGGCATGGTGGCGCCGATCGGCAACGATACGCACGGTTACGAGACCTTTGGGTGGAACTTCACGGTAGGCGCGGGCATGAACTTCACGAAGCGGTTCGGGCTGCTGGGCGAGTTCATGTTCAAGCGGAATAAGATACCGGGCGCAACGCTGGCGCAGGTGGGGACCTCAGGCGGCTACATCGGCGACTGGTCATTCACGGTCGACCCGATTGTCTACCAGCCCTTTACGCAGACCGTGGGCATGTACGTGACGGGCGGCGGCGGTTTCTACCACAAGACGACTGCCTTCACGCAGCTGGTGCCGCAAACCTTCTGCTACTACTTCTGCTACTCCGGGTATGCGCCGGTGGTGGTGAGCAGCTTCTCGAGCAATCAGGGTGGATTCAACGGCGGTCTGGGCTTCTACTGGAAGGCGTTTGGGCCGGACAGCAATGCCAAGCTGTACATTGAATCGCGGTACATCTGGATTGATTCGCCGCGACCGACGAAGACGCAGAATGGCGAAGGCACGGAAGGCCTGATCCCGCTGACCATCGGTTTACGATTCTGATGTACTCATGGCCGGAAGGATTTCCGGCCAAGGCGTTTTCGCTTCCTCCGTGGACGGCCTGAGGGAATCCAGAGCGGCTGTTTCTCAAGGACAAGGCCGCCGGGCAACGTCCACGTTGTAAAGGCTTGAATCGAAAACGCAGTCACGATTGCTAACTGGCAGCCCGGTTCGCGCCGCAGGCGGATCGGGCAAGACTTTATCGCTGATTTTCTGTTTCTATGCCCGGGTCGAATCTGGAGAGTGCGGCTTTTTCTGAGGGAAAAGCGGCACAGCGCGCTGTTGCTTCGGGGTGTATCCTCAGGGAATCCGCTCAAAAGGCGCCCATCCTGCCGGAGCGTGTGCAGGGACGGCACCTGCCGTGAAATGATCGGAGAGGTCGCTCCGTTTCCCATGAAGTATTGCCGTTCATTCGCTATGTTACTTGCCGGCGTTTTTTCCGCCGGAGCCATGGTGCTTTCCGGCTGTGGCGTGACGCTGGGGCCGGGCTCACTTTCGCAGACACCGCCGACGAACCGGCCGCCGGTGGCAACGCAACGGGGATCTGTCACGATCTCGCCGCAGTATTCGGCGCTGGGCCCCGGGCAGCAGATGTCTTTTCAGGCGTCGGCAGCGGGCGGCGGGGCGCTTGAGTGGTTGGTGAACGGGGTTGCGGGCGGCAACTCGACCGACGGCACGGTGGACAGTTCCGGTCATTACACGGCGCCGGCCTTTCTCCCGAAGAGCAAGAATGTCATTGTCACGGCTGCGCTCGCGTCCTCGCCGACGCAGAATTATGCGACAGCGGTGGTTTCGATCATCAATCCCGGGATCGTGCTGAAGACCAACAATCCCCAGGTGGCGAGGTACTCCATTTACTTGCCCGTGCCCGGGAAGGTTGCGATCGACTTTGGCAAATCGACCAGCTACGGATTCACCACATGGGAACAGCCCACGCCTTCTGCCAACGGCGGCGAGGTGATGATTGAAGTGGCGGGGATGCTTGGGAATACACCCTACCACCTGAGCGCCAACCTGGCACTGGACGACGGCGCGACCTACCAGGATGTGGATCACCTGTTCACGACAGGGACGCCGCCGAAGACCTCGACGGTGGACGCCAAGACGATGAGCGGGCAGTATCCGCAGCCGGGGATTGAGATGTGGAACACGGTTCTGCCGGTGGGCGACTCGCAGCTGTTCGCGACCGACCTGGCAGGGCAGGTGATCTGGACCTACTCGTACCAGGGAACGCCGATTGACCTGATTCAGGGCTTCCAGCCGCTGGCGAACGGCCACATTCTGCTGCTGATTTCGTATCTGTCATCGCTGAAGTCGTCGGGGAGTTTTCTGGATACGGGGACGATCAACGCAGTGCGCGAGATCGACCTGGCGGGGAATACGATTCGCCAACTGACGATGAACCAGTTGAACCAGGAGCTGGCTGCGCGGGGTTACAACATTACGCTGAAGAGCTTCCACCACAGCGCGATCGAGCTGCCGAACGGGCATATGGTGCTGCTGGCGACGTATCCGAAGCAGTTTACGAATCTGCCGGGATATCCGGGGACGATTACGGTGATTGGCGATGTGCTGGTGGATGTGAATCAGAGCATGGAGCCGGACTGGGTGTGGAACTCATTCGATCACCTGAACGTGAACCGGCACCCGATGTATTTCCCGGATTGGACGCACTCGAACGACATTCTGTATTCGCCGACCGATCATGACCTGCTGCTCTCGATGCGGCACCAGAACTGGATTATCAAGATTGACTTCCAGGATGGGCAGGGATCGGGCAATGTGCTGTGGCGGCTGGGCGAGGGCGGCGACTTTACGCTGATCAAGAATGGCCAGCCGGACACCAATCCGGCGGACTGGTTCTATGCGCAGCACGGGATGAACTTCTTCAGTTCGAGCACATCGGGAATATTCAAGCTGGGGATGATGGACAACGGCAACGACCGGCAGTTTACGACCGGCTCGGTGCTGTGCGGTCCGCCGACGGCAACGAACCCGACGAATCCGCAGTGCTACTCGACGATGCCGATTCTGCAGATCAACGAGGCGGCCAAGACAGCCACGCTGCTGGACAACTACACGCCGCCGGACACATATTTCAACTTTTTCGGAGGGGATGCGGAGAAGTTGGGAAATGGCGATCCCGAGGTGGACTTCTGCGCGCCGCTGAATGGGGCGATTGTGCAGGAACTGCTTCCGAATACGAACCAGGTGGTCTGGCAGGGGACGACGCCGGGAGCCGATCAGTTCCGCGTGGAGCGGCTGGGGAGTCTGTATCCGGGCGTGACGTGGACGCAGGCGTCGTTCTGACGCTGGAAGCAGGGAGACGGGCAACGCTTGCGTGTTGCCCTGTCCTGATTCGTCGGAGAGTGAAATTGCTCAACTACGGCAGTTGATTGGAGCGGTTCCGGGATCGCTGTACCCAGTTTGAGGATGTTCCATGTCGCTGCTTGCTGCTGGTCGCATCGAGGGAAGATTTTTGCGTTGCGGTACCGATATTCTGAAATCGCTTTATGCGAGCCGGCGCCGGCCGCTGGCCATCTCGCGCACCTGATTGATGATCATGGAGCGCTGGAGAGGGTCGAGTTGTGCGACGTAGGGAGCCAGCTCAGAGAGGAACGGATCGGCCATGATCAGTTCGGTTTCGCGCTCATTGCGGCAGCGGCTATCGCGCAGGAGCAGGCAGACGCTGACTTCAAGAGCCTGAGCGAGCCGGTCGAGCGACGAGAGCGTAGGGATGGCCTTGCCGTTTTCAATCTTGGAGATGTAGGTACGCGGCACCTGCATGCGTCCGGCCAGTTGGCGCTGGCTGAGGCGGCGGCCGGTGCGGATCTGTTTAACGGCAGACGCGACATCGATGCCAGAGTTTTCTTCCAGCGCGGGCGGGGGAGCGACGACCAGTTGCGGTACGGGAGCCTCGAGTTCTTCGTGTTCGAGGGGCTTGTGGCAACGTCTGCAGAGTGAGTTCGTTGTGCGGAATTGCACCAGACTACAGTGGTCGCAACGCAATACCTCGCGTGCATCAACGCTAGCCAAGGTAGTTGCCATAAATCTATTTACGGAGCGCCAGAGCGGGGCGCCATGTCGAGGATTGCCGGAGGACGTGGTCCGGATTGCCCTTGACTGTTACCTACCATGCTTTCGGGGTATCCTTTTTGTCAAGTGAAAACTATGTGTCAACCATAGAATTCCCGAAAAAAACCAGAAATTCGCGGAGATGAATCGGAATGGGCATTTCAAATGATCATTCGAGATCCCGAGCCTGGGATCTGCTGAATGAGTACACGAAGTCGCAAAGCCTGTTGAAGCATGCGCTGGCGGTGGAAGCCTGCGTGCGTGCCTATGGCGAGAACGAAGCCATGCGGATGGGACTGACGGGGCACGAGCGCGAAGCGTTGGTGGAGAAATACTCGGCGACGGGATTGCTGCACGACTTTGACTACGAGCGGTACCCGACGCCGGAGGAGCATCCGTTTGTTGGCGTGAAGATTCTTGCCGAGCAGGGCTGGCCGGAGGAGATTCGCACGGCTATCCTGGGGCACGCGGAGTATTCGGGGGTTCCGCGCGAGACGCATCTGGCGAAGGTGCTGTTTGCGTGCGATGAGCTGGCTGGGTTCCTGACGGCGTGCTCGCTGGTGAAGCCGACGAAGTCGATTCATGACGTGGATGTGGCGAGCGTGAAGAAAAAGATGAAGGACAAGGCGTTCGCGCGCGGGGTGAACCGGGCAGACATTACGACGGGGGCCGAGGAACTGGGTGTGCCGCTGGAAGAGCATATTACGTTTTGCATTGATGCCATGCGGCGGAATGCGGAAGTGCTCGAACTGGATGGGCGGCTGGCGCAGCCGGCGGTTTGAGCAGACGGAATGGGGGCGAGCGCGGCGTGTTGAGGAAGTGTTATTCTGACGCGTTTCTTTATGACGACACCAATGGCCGGCTCTTCTCTTGTTTCACGTCTTGACAGGAACAACCCGCGCACGCGCAAGAATGCGCAGGCGATGATGGCGCTGCTGGGGCAGATTCGGCAGCAGGAAGCCGGACTGCGCGAAGGCGGCGGCGAAAAGGCGATAGCGGCGCAGCACGGGCGCAAGCGGCTGACGGTGCGGGAGCGGCTGGAGCTGCTTCTGGATCCGGGCAGCGGATGGTTTGAGCTGAGCCTGTTTGCGGGCTTTGGGATGTACGAGGAGTGGGGTGGCGCCCCGTCGGCGGGCGTGGTGACGGGGATCGGGCAGGTTGCCGGCCGAATGTGCATGGTGATTGCCAACGACGCGACGGTGAAGGCGGGCGCGTTTTTCCCGATGACGTGCAAGAAGGTTCTGCGGGCGCAGCATATCGCGATGGAGAACCATCTGCCGGTGCTGTACCTGGTGGATTCGGCTGGCATTTTTCTGCCGCTGCAGGAGGATGTGTTCCCGGATCAGGACGATTTCGGGAGGGTTTTCCGGAATAACGCGGTGATGTCGGCGATGGGAATTCCGCAACTGACGGCGATCATGGGGATGTGCGTGGCGGGCGGGGCGTATCTGCCGGTGATGACGGACCACGTGATCATGACGGAAGGCAGCGGGCTGTTTCTTGCCGGGCCGGCGCTGGTACAGGCGGCGATCGGGCAGAAGTACTCGGCCGAGGAACTGGGCGGAGCGGATATGCACGCGGCGATTTCCGGCACGGTGGACTTCAAGGAGCCGAACGACCATCTGGCAATTGCGCGGCTGCGGTCTTTGGTTTCGCGGCTGGGGCATAAGGGCAGGGCGCCGTTTGACCGTGTGGAGTTTGACGCGGAGCGCGACAAGCCGAAGTTTGCGGCTGAAGACTTGTATGGACTGCTGGATCCGGAACCGGCGCAGGCTGCGGCCAACGTGTATGACATGCACGAGGTGATTGGCCGGATTGTGGATCGGAGCGAGTTTGAGGAGTACAAGCCGGAGTATGGGCGGACGCTGCTGTGCGGGTATGCGCGCATCGGTGGATTCTCGGTGGGGATTGTGGCCAACCAGAAGCAGCCGCAGCGCCAAGTGAGCGAGTCGGGCGAGACGCGGATGGAGTTTGGCGGGGTGATTTACTCCGAGAGCGCGGACAAGGCGGCGCGATTCATCCTCGACTGCAACCAGAATCTGATACCGCTGATTTTTCTGCACGACGTGAACGGCTTCATGGTGGGCCGGGATGCAGAGTGGAGCGGGATTATCCGGTCGGGCGCGAAGATGGTGACGGCGGTCTCGAATTCGGTGGTACCGAAGATATCGGTGATATTGGGAGGATCGTTTGGGGCGGGTAACTACGCGATGTGCGGCAAGGCGTATGATCCGCGGTTCGTCTTTGCCTGGCCGACGGCGCGCTACGCGGTGATGAGCGGCGCTTCGGCGGCGAATACGCTGGTGGAGCTGCGGATTCGGCAACTGGAGCGCGGCGGGAAGAAATTGAGCGACCAGGAGCGGCAGGAAGTGCTGGAGAGCATCCAGGCCAAGTATGACGAGCAGACTGATTGCCGCTATGCTGCCGCCCGGCTGTGGGTGGATGCGATTATCGATCCGGCGAAGACGCGGGAGGCGGTGATGACGGCGCTGGAGGCCGCGTCGCTGAACCCGGAGGTGGCGGATTTTCACCCCGGTTTGTTGCAAACCTGAGATACCAGTAGATTTTGCGAGAAGTTACAAATTGGTGGTGCGAAGAAACGCCAAAAGCGGCTATGCTTGAGCCGTACGACCAAACTATGAGCGCGCAACGATCTGGCAATTCCTCAAAGCGAACCCGGAGATCTCCAGATGAGCCGACCCTTGTGTCGTTTCTCTGGCCGATCGTACTGGGCGTTCTTGTGACATTTCTGACGATCCGGGTAGCGGGCATGCTTGTCCTGATGGGACAGGAGCAGTTTGCGGTGCTGTACCCATGGGTGGCGCTGGTGCGGTCGCCGCTTTTGCGGATTGACTATGGCAGCGCAGTTGCCATCGGGCAGATGCTGCTTTATTTCCAGTTCCCGATCTATGGCTTCATTGCGGGTGCGGTGCTTTACATGAGCAACAGCCTTACGCGGGCGTTCTTTGTCGTGTTCAGCGGACACCTTGCAGCGCTGATCGCTTTTATCGCGATTGCGATCTTTCATCCGTAACAGGAGAAATTGCCGACGGGGACGATTGCGATTGCCCGCGGGCTGAGTGGGCAATTTGTATCTTGCGGAACGTTGGGTTGTGCCTGAGAGAAAGGCCGCAGCACCGGTGAAAATGCCGTAAGCTATCTGGTGGCCGATTCCAAGTCTCAAATCGTGAAGCTGATTGAGTGTCCCCGCGATGCCTGGCAGGGACTGCCGAAGATGATTCCCGCAGAGGTGAAGGCCGATTACCTGCGCATGCTGATAGCCGCGGGTTTCCGGCATATCGATGCGGTGTCGTTCGTCTCGCCGAAGGCAGTGCCGCAGATGGCCGACGCGGAGCAGGTGCTGGATTTTCTGGATCCGCCGGACGATGTGGAAATCATCGGCATTGTGGTAAACGCGAAAGGCGCCGAACGCGCCATTGCCACGCAGGCGGTGGCGACGCTGGGATACCCGTATTCGATTTCGCCGGAGTTTTTGCGCCGCAACCAGAACCAATCTCCAGAAGAAGCGGTGGATGTCATGGAGCAGATTGGCGAGGCGGCGTACAAGGCGGGACTGGAGTTCGTGGCGTACATCTCAATGGCGTTCGGGAATCCATATGGCGACCCCACGGGCGCGGATGAGGTGGCAGCGGCGTGTGACTTGCTGGCGGACTCGGGAATCATGCAGATATCGCTGGCCGACACGGTTGGGCTGGCGACGCCGGCAGAGGTGCGTGAGATCACGGAAGCAGCGCTGGCTGCGCTGCCCGACAATGTGGAACTAGGGCTGCATCTGCATGCGCGACCGGACGGGAGTGCGGCAAAGATTGCGGCGGGATTTGACGCGGGCTGCCGGCGATTCGATACGGCAATTGGCGGGTTGGGCGGATGCCCATTTGCGCAGGACTCACTGGTGGGGAACCTGGCAACGGAAGCTGCGATTGCCGAGTTGCGACGCCTGGGCGCCATGCTGCCGGCACTGGAGCCTCTGGATTCGCTGGTGAAGGCGACGCGGGCAATGGAAGAAAAGTTTGGGCCGACGCGCCAGTAAGGAGCTTCGATGGAAAGCTACACGACGCTGGAAGTTGCCAGGCGGGCGGGCGTTCTCCGCATTACGCTGAACCGGCCGGAGAAGCGGAATGCGCTGAATCCGGCGCTGATGGACGAGCTGACGGGGGTACTGGGCGCGGCAGGCGAGGATGCGAGCTGCGGCGTAGTGCTGGTGACGGGCGCGGGGTCGGCATTTTGCGCGGGGCTGGACCTGGAGCATCTGCAGAGCCTGGAAGACAGGAATGCGGCGGAGCACAGGGCTGACTCGGAGCGCATTGCGAAGCTGCTTCGGACGCTCTACGACTGCCCGCGGCCGACGATTGCGGCGGTGAACGGGGCGGCGATTGCCGGAGGGTGCGGGATTGCGACGCTGTGCGACTTTACGCTGGCCGTGCCCCGGGCGAAGTTTGGGTATACCGAGGTGCGGATCGGCTTCATTCCGGCGATTGTTTCGACGTTTCTGCTGGCGCAGGTGGGTGAGAAACAGGCGCGGGATCTGCTGCTGACGGGGCGGATTTTTGAGGCGGCGGAGGCGCATGCGATGGGGCTGGTGAATCGCGTGGTGGAAGCGGAGGACTTGTTGCCGGCGGCGGAACGACTGGCGGCGCACCTGCTGGAAAACAGTCCGGAGGCGCTGGCCGCGACCAAGCGGCTGTTGAGCGCGAATGCGCGGGCGGTGCTGGACGCGGAGATCGAAAGGGCGATTGAGGCGAATGCGGATGCGCGGCTGACGGGGGATTTCCGGGAGGGGATACGTGCGTTTCTGGAGAAGCGCACGCCGCAGTGGCCTTCGCTGAAGATGGAGGATTGAGGCGCGTGAAATCCCGATGAATTGAGATGTTTTGGAGCAAAAGCAGCCCGCGATGGGCTGTTTTGCCATCTTACCAAGTGGATGGCCCGTATTGAGGGCTGTTTGCGTGGGATGGTGTGCCGTTATGCCGCCCTGCATTTCTACTATTTGTAACTTCTTCAGTTATTTATTCCGTAGCGCAGGAGAGCAAGGTATGTTTCTGATCTGGTGGATTATTGTGGGCCTGATTGCAGGCTGGATTACAGGCAAGATCATGAAGGGCAGCGGCTACGGCGCGCTGATGGACATTGTGGTGGGCATTGTGGGCGCGATTGTGGGCGGCTGGATTATGCGCATGTTGGGTTTTGCCGCTGCCGGAGGGTTGATCTACACGATTATTGTGGCGGTGTTTGGGGCGGTGGCGCTGACGCTGGTGATTCGGTTGCTGTCCGGAAGAAAAGTTGCTTGAGCGAGATTGCCTGAGGGGCGGTGTCGTGAGTCGACAACGTGGAGAGGCGTCTGCCTGCTTTGGGATTCAAGATGAAGGAGCAGCGGGTCAATCTGCGGTTGACGAGCTATGTTGGCGTGCGGACTCACAAGCAAGGAGAGACATGGGTTCCCATGAAGCGGAGTGAGATATAGTGAGCTGGAGGAGAACAGCTTGCGATTGGTGGGTGGACTGCGTCGCGTAGCGAGATACATCAGGATTCAAGCGAGCCTTGGGCGGCTGAAGAGAGAGGCAGATCTGTGCCTGGATCGTCCGGCAGAGCTTGTATCTCGGGTATTTGAGTACGACAGAGGCAACATAAAGCCTTTGCAGGTTGAGGAAGAGCTTGCCTGGCTATTGGCGCGGGTACGGAATTTGAAGCCGCGTACGGTGCTGGAGATCGGAACGGCGAACGGAGGCACGTTATTTCTATGGACGCGTCTGGCAGATGCTGAGGCGACGATAGTGAGCATCGATTTACCCGGTGGCAAGTTTGGCGGCGGGTACCCGAGCCATTGGGGGACGATATACCGGCGCTTTGCCAGAAGCACGCAGAAGCTTCATCTGCTGCGCGAGAATTCTCATGATCCGGAGACCAAGGTGAAAGCGGAGAGGCTGTTTGGCGGGGAGCCGATTGATCTGCTTTTCATTGACGGAGATCACGCGTATGAGGGTGTGAAGCAAGACTGGGAGCAGTATTCTGCGCTTGTGCGGCCGGGCGGTATGGTGGTCTTTCACGACATTGCCGGGAATTATGACGACACGCAGGTGAAGAGGCTTTGGGATTCAATCAAGCCTGATTACCAGCATGAGGAGTATGCGGTGGACCCGAACGGGTCCTACGGGCTTGGCATTCTTTTTTTCTGAGAGCGAACCTGGGGGCGTTGCGAAGGGGTGGGAGATTCCCTTGTGCTTTGCGCCAGCGGCCGAGGAGTTGGTTGAGGATGCCAGGTGGAAGGGCGCTTTAGCCCGTTGCGGAGATCTTGCGCCGGTGGGGGCGCATTACTCCCAGGAAAACGTCCTTGAGGGCCGCCCGGACTCCGAGATTCATCCTTGCGGGATCGGGGAAATAACCGCCGAGCCATGCGATGCGACCAACGGTAGCAGCGCGGACCGGCAGGGAGGATTGGGGTGCGTAAATTCGGCTTCGGATGAGGTGAAGCCTTGATCTGCGTGCGATTTTCCGGGCCGATTGTTTCATCTGTTTTGCGTGTGCGGGGTGTTGTTCCGCGGCGGCGGTGAGGATATGAGAACAGGCGAGCTCCGACTCGGCGAGGGAGATGTAGTCTTCGTCAGTCGCGTTGCGATTGAGAGTTCCGAGGAACTCGTTTGGTTCCGGTGCGCCACAGGTATTCTCTGGATGTTGGCGGTAAAGGGCCAGGCTGTCTGCGACGAGCGCAATTCGGCTTGAGCAGGTTGCGAGAAACCAGCACCACTGATCATGGGCCTTAACACACCAAGGGCGATTCGTATTGTCGGTGAGATGGAGCAGATCCTTTCTGAAAAGCATGGCGAAGCCGGGCGGGCAGCGAAAGGGATCGCGATCACAGACATCGAGGATTGTATTGCGCGGGAGGTCCGGCCATTTGTGACCACGAATGCCCTCCTGCGTGAAGGTATGGGCTGCGTGGAGAACGAGACCGACGGAGTTGTCAGAGAAGTATTTTGAGCACAAGCTGAGTTTGTTTTCGAGCCAGATATCATCCTGATCGCAGAATGCGATGATGCCTCCTGCGCAGAGTGAGGCGGCTTTGAGAAAGTTGTCCTTATAGCCGAGCCTGGTTTCATTGCGAACAGCCCGGACGGGAAATGGCGCACTGAGAGAAAAGGCCTCGACAATCTCCATGGTTCGGTCGGTTGAGCCATCGTCTGTGACGACAAGTTCGATGGGAAGGAGTGATTGCCGAGCGATGCTTTCCAACTGCTCGCGGATAAACCTTTCCCCGTTGTAGGTGGCCATGGCGATGGAGATTCGCGGCATCGGGTCTGCATGGGTGAATTCTTGCATTTTCATCCTACAGCCGTCGGGTTCCGTTGCCTTAGGAATCTACGGCGCGCCATGGCCCGGACCTCAGGGCTGAATTGCGACGACCGAAGAACGCTCAGAGCAGTCATTCCCCACTCGAGCATGGTCCTGACGGAAATGATGTGAAGGTTTATCGCGGATTGCTTCCCGGAGGATGCGGCCAAGATATGGGGCTGCGACTCGCTGTTGGAAACGCTGCGGGAATTGCTGTAAGTGTTCATCGGGTAATGCGCAGGCGCTCCATGAGGTAGATGGGCCACATGACGCAGTTGCGGGCGAGGCCGAGGAGCGGTTTGGGAATGAGAGATTTTACGGGCATGAGGAAATTCGCGACGCGATAGCGGAGGCGATTGATGCGGAAACTCTCTTCCGCGCCCATGGGATTGATGAATACCTTGTAGTGATAGCCGGGGAAAATGGCGGTGAGCAGTTCGGTCTGATGCTTCCAACGGGCGCTGTAGTCGACTTCGCAGCGTTCCATGTCCCGGTCTTCGAGGTAGTAGCCGATGACCTCTTCGACTTTGCGAGAGCGGAGGTGGGGCTGGTCCGAGTAAAGGAACTGCTCGTAAGACCGGCCTTCCAGCGGTTTCGGTGTAACGTAGCAGGGCTCCATGCTGCCCGGGAGACACTGGTTCAAATCCGGTGGGTGGAGCGTGGCGGCAAAGTTGATGATGCCGACGCGCGGGTTTGCCTCCATCACCCCGACTGCATCGCGGAGATAATGGGCAGGGCCCTGGCAGACCCAGTCGTCCTGAATCATGAGGACGTATTTGCCGGAGCAGTGGCGGAGGCCGTTGTTGTTGTTGGCGCCGAGGCCGCGATTTTTGGGCAGGAGGGCGAAGATGTCGGCGGGCAGCCGACTGATCTGAGCCTGCACTTCGGCGGGGCTGCCGTCGTCGGCGATCACGATTTCGAGATTCGGGTAGTCGGTGTGTTTGCGAAATGCGTGCAGGGCGGTTTCGAGCCGGTGGAAACGCTTGTAGGTGATGAACAGGGCCGAAACCAGTGGCCAGTCGGTGCCGGGTTGGGGCGATGGATCGCTCATAAGCACGTTCGTCTGGTTCTAGGATGCGGGCAGGGCGCGCTCGTGGGCGCGCAGTTCGGCGACGATTTCGGCCGCGGCGGCGCGGGCGTCGTCGGAGCGGTCAGGCGGGAAGGAGATGGCTCCGACACGGGCGTGTCCACCGCCGCCGTAGCGTTCGCAGATAGTGGCAAGATTGACCATTTCTTCCGGCTTGCGGCGGGTCCAGGGATTGGAGCCGACGGAGACCTTGGTGCGGAAGCTGGATTTCGACAGGCCTATGGAGTAAGTGGCCGAGGGGTGCAGGTAGTAAGGGATGAACTTGTTGTATCCCTCGAGCTGGCGGTCGGTGATGTCGAAGTAGATGGTGCCGTCCCGCATTTCGGAGCGGTTGCGGATGAGGGTGAGCGACTCTTCATGGCGAGTGAGCAGCGGCGGCAGGAGTTCGGCGACGAAGGGCTGCTGGAGAACTGCGGCCAGAGACATTTGCGTGAGCAGTGGAATGAGCCGGGGCACGAAGGCGGGGTCCTGCGTGGATTCGATGACGAGGGTGAGTTTCATGGCGGGGGCGGCCATTTCGACGGCAGCCTCGGGGCTCTCGTAGAGCGCGCCGTCGACAACATCGGCCCAATGGACGAGTTCCGCTACGGGCTCGACGTTCATGCCGAATTTAGTGGCTGCGATGTGCGCGAGGAAGCTGGTGCAGGAGGTGAAATTGGGGTCGTAGAAACGGCGGTTGGCATAGCGTCCGTCGGCCATGCCGGCGAGGTAGTCCTGATTATCCTCGGGCGTGAGGAAGGCGCTGAGGTGGTGATCGAACCACCAGGTGATTTTGGGTGAGGCGGAGTATTTGAAGTCGACGATGGCGTTTTCGTCGCCGGTGAAGTCGGCCTCATTAAAGAGCGCGCCGGCGCGGTGAACCAGGCCCATGAATTCGTACTGAGCGTTGGGCGTGATGCACTCGCGGTGAAAGCGGCTGAAGAGGGACGCGGAGCAGGCCCCATCGAAGCACTTGTCGTGGTAGAAAACGCGGACTTTCAACGCTGGCAACTCCTGTGAATGAACAAATCCCGCAGAATTGTCTAGGATTGCGTGAAGGGTCCGGCGTGTCAAGCGGTGGCGGGCGGATGTTGTGGGTGTCGTAGTCTGATGACAGGGAATTTCTTGAGGAGTCTGGATTGGCGACGATGTTATTTGAGCCGCTGGTGATTCCGGCTAAGCCGTACCGCGCGTATCTTTTTGATCTGGATGGAACGGTGGCCGATTCGATGCCGCTGCACTGGATTTCGTGGCGGCGGGCGGTGGAGGAGCATGGCGGGCATTTTCCTTTGCACCTCTTTTACGACTGGGGCGGGATGCCGCTGGTGAAGAGCGTGGAGCTGCTGAACGAGCGGTTCGGGTACAGGATGTCAGCGCCGGAGGTGGTGCTGCGCAAGGAGCAGCTTTACTACGAACTGCTGCCGGAGCTGAAGCCGATCCCGGCGGTGCTGGCGCACGTGGAGGCGCAGCATGGGCGGATTCCGCTGGCGATTGTGTCGGGGTCGCCGCGTGCGGGGATTCATCGGTCGCTGACGCAGCTGGGCCTGCTGGACCGCTTTGATGTGCTGGTGGGATCGGAGGACTACAAGCACGGGAAGCCGGATCCGGAACCGTTTTTGACGGCGGCAGGGCGACTGGGCGTGGCGCCGGAGCACTGCCTGGTGTTTGAGGATGCGGACCCCGGGATTGCGGCGGCGACGGCGGCGGGGATGGATTGGGTACGTGTTCCGGTGCAGAGAGTAACGGAGTAGAGCGGGCGAATATTCAAAGGCGGCGAACCTGCGGCTGCGCGGATGAGAGAATGGCTGCGTTATGGCTGTTGCCTCTTCTGTCTCCGCAAAAGGAAAGCGCCGCCGGGTGCTTCGTATTGTCGTGTTGAGCCTGGCGGCGCTGATAGTGATTGACGCGATTGGCGCGTTGGGCGCGGCGTGGTGGATTCGCCATGATATGTATGCCACGCTGCCGCAGATTCAGGGCAGCATTCACGTGCCCGGGTTGAAGGCGCCGGTGACGGTACGGCGCGATCAGCACGGGATTCCTCACATTCAGGCTTCGAACATGGACGACCTGCTGTTTGCGCAGGGCTACGTGACGGCGCAAGACCGGCTGTGGGAGATGGACGTGGCACGGCGCTTCGCCGAAGGAGACGTGGCGCAGATCTTTGGCACGGCGGCTGTTCCGCATGACAAGCTGCAGCGCCTGCTGCTGATGCTGCAGACGGCGCAGCGGATTGCAGCAACGATGAGCCCCAGGGAACAGCGTTACTTTGCCGATTATGCGCGCGGCGTGAATGCATACATCCAAAGCCACAAAGACAATTTGCCGACGCCGTTTCGGGTGCTGATGTACAAGCCGCAGCCCTGGACGACGGTGGACTCGGTGGCGATTGGGCTGAGCATGGTGCAGCGCCTGGATACCTTCTGGCCGGATAAGCTGGCGCGCGGAGAAGTGACGGCGAAGATTGGGCCGGAGCTGGCGGCGTATCTGTATCCGACTGGTTCGAAATGGGATCATCCGCCGATCCAGAAGATGCCGCGGGGCGTGATGCCGGAGGGTGGAAAGGCTGGCGCGGCGAAGCGCGGCAAGCTGCAGACCGTCGCCCAGGTGACGCCGGCGGTGTTGGGGGGAGAGTTCCGCGACATGCAGCGGCTGCGGGCGATTGATGGACGGCCGGTTTGCCGGGGCTGTATCCCGGGATCGAACGAGTGGGTGGTTTCCGGGGCGCACACGGCGAGCGGCATGCCGATGCTGTCGAATGACATGCACCTGGATCATCAGATTCCGGATATCTGGTACGAGGCTGACCTGGAAGCGGGGGGATTTCATGCGGCGGGGGTGACGATTCCGGGTGTGCCGTTCATTGTTGCCGGGCACAACGATCACGTTGCGTGGGGATTCACGGCGCTTTACGGCGACACGCAGGATCTGTACGTGGAGCACCTGAACGGCAAGGGCGAGTACCAGACGGCGAGTGGATGGAAGCCGCTGAAGGAGCTGCATGAGGTGATTCCGGTGCGGGGCGGCAAGGGTGTGCGGCTGACGGTGAAGATTACGGATCACGGGCCGATTTTGAATCCGATTTTGCGGCACATGCACCAGACATTGGCCTTGCAGTGGAATGCCTACGACGCGAGCGCGGACCGGTTGCCGCTGTATGCGCTGGATTCGGCGTCGGACTGGAAGAGCTTTCTGGCGGTGCTGAGGCATTGGTGGGCGCCGACGCTCAATGTGGTGTATGCGGATGACAAGGGGAATATCGGGTACCACGCGGCGGGGTACATTCCGTACCGGCCGCATGGGCTGATGGGCGTGCCGATTACGAATGCCAGCGAGCATGAGTGGCAGGGATTCATTCCTTTTGACAAGCTGCCGTGGGCGTACAACCCGCCGGATGGGGTGCTGGCGACGGCGAATTCGCGAGTGACGCCGGATGGCGATCCGTGGCCGATTACGCTGGAGTGGGCCGCGCCATACCGGAACCAGCGGATCTGGAAGACGCTGAGCGGGCGCACGGGGCTGACGCCGGCGGAGATGCTGGCGTTGCAGACGAGCGTGTATTCCGGGGTGGACAAGGAAATTGCACAGCGGCTGGCGTATGCGATCGACCATGCCGACCATGCGGGGAAGCGGCTGCGGCAGGCGGCGGAGCTTTTGCATGCATGGAATGGTGAGCTTGGGATTAATTCGGCGGCGGCGAGCATTGTGGTGCAGGCGAAGGCGGCTTTCTGGCCGATGGTGCTGAAGCCAAAGCTGGGCAAGGAATGGAGGATGTACAGCTGGGCCGAGAGCGCGTATGTGCAGGAAGAGATGATCATGAACGAGCCCGCAGAGTGGCTGCCGAGGAAGTATGCGAACTGGAATGATTTTCTGGCGGCGGTGGTGCGGCGGGGGCTGAAGGATGGGCATGCTCCGGAGGACCTGGCGAAATGGCGCTATGGATCATGGCATGTGCTTCAGGTGGAGCATCCACTGTGGGGATTGCTGCCGTGGTTCAAGAGCTGGACTGGCGTGGGACCACTACCGCAGTCGGGGGACAAGACGACGGTGAAGCAGGTGGGACGGAGCTTTGGGCCTTCGCAGCGATTTACGATCGACTGGGCGCATCCGGACCGGGCTACGGAGAATATTTTTATGGGCGAGTCGGGGAATCCGGTGAGCCCGTGGTATAGGGACCAGTTTCCGTACTGGTATCAAGGCAAGACGTTTGTGCTGCCCTATGGAAATACAGAGGTGGCCCGGAATACGACGCACACGCTGCGGCTGGTGCCATGAGCGCCGAAAGTGGCCCGTCGCCGATTTCAGGGCCGGGCATCAGGTATCATGACTTTTGAAAATGTCAGCGATCGTTGATGTTACCGAAATTCGTCGCAATGGGGTGGAAATCACCGATGCCGCACTGGAACGGCTGATTCCCGCCGCGGAGGTGGTTCCGTCTTCCATTCACCGGGCAATGCGCCACAGCGTGTTTGCCGGGGGCAAGCGGCTGCGGCCGATTCTGGCGATGGAGGCTGCGCGGACGATTCGCGGGGCGCGCGGCCAGGATGGGCTGCCGGAAGGAATTGAGGAACTGGGTGCGGCGATCGAGATGCTGCATACCTACTCGCTGATTCATGATGATTTGCCTGCGCTGGACAACGATGATTTGCGGCGGGGTAAGCCGACCTGCCACGTGGCGTACGGTGAGGCGATTGCGATCTTGGCCGGGGATGCGCTGCAGACGCAGGCCTACGAAGTGCTGGCTGGTCTGAAGTGCCCGGCGGCGGCGACGGTGCAGATCATCCGGCTGATTGCCGAGGCGACGGGCACGGTGGAAGGCATGATTGGCGGGCAGGTGCTGGATCTGGAAGGGGAAGGCACAAAGCCGACGCCGGACTCAGTGGATGCGATTCACAGGGCCAAGACGGGCGCGCTGATCCGAGTGAGCATTGTGACGGGCGGCATCTATGCCGGGGCCACGGCGGAGGATGTGGAGCGGCTGACGACGTTCGGGCGCAAGGCGGGACTGGCGTTCCAGATAGTGGACGACATCCTGGATGTGACGCAGGATTCTGAGCACCTGGGCAAGACTGCGGGCAAGGATCTGGCGACGGACAAGGCGACGTGGCCGGCGGTGTTTGGGATCGAGGCCTCGCGGAACGACGCGGCCCGGCTGATTCGGGAGGCGTTTGCGGCGCTGGAGCCCTATGGGCAAGCGGCCGAAGGGCTGCGGATGGTGGCCCGTTACCTGGTGGAACGGACTCACTGAGAACGGTGCGGCACCGTTTCGAGGCCGGGGCGCGGGAGTTTCCGCTGCATGGCACGGGCTGCCGTGCGATATGTGACAAGGCTTTCCGGCGTAGGCTATAAAAAAGAGTTGCCTGTTTTGACTCGTCGATGTGCGAGCAGGATAACGTGTGCCTTTGTTCGATGGGCATTGGAAATTCAGAGGGAGCAATGTGGGAGCCCCCGCCCGCTGGCGCCCGTCTAAATAGATTTGAGAGGAGTAGAGGAGACGTATGTCGACTGCTGTAGCAAGTAAAGGACTGGAAGGAATTGTTGCTGCCAACTCAGGCATTTGCTGGATCGACGGAGATGCAGGGGTGCTGGCGTATCGCGGTATCGACATTCACGATCTCGCTACCCACTCAAACTTTGAGGAGACCACCTACCTGCTGTGGCACGGCAAGCTGCCTTCGAAGGAAGAGCTGGCTGCCTTCCGGCAGAAGCTGGCCGCGGCCCGCAAGATGGACCCGAAGATTTACGATCTGCTGCGCTCCTTTCCGAAGAGCGGCACACCGATGCAGGCGTTGCGCACGGCGGTTTCGGCGCTGAGCTTTTACGATCCCGACGAGAAGGCTGTCGATCACGATTCGAATGTGCGGAAGTCGTTTGACCTGACGGCGCAGATTGCGATGATCGTGGCGGCGTTTGACCGCATCCGCAAGGGCAAGGAGATTGTGGAGCCGGATCTTTCGCTTTCGCATGCCGGCAACTTTATCTACATGCTGACCGGCGAGAAGCCGAGCGAGACGGCGACCAAGGCGTTTGACATTGCGCTGATTCTGCATGCGGACCATGAGCTGAATGCTTCCACGTTTGCGGCACGCGTGATTGCGGCGACGCTCTCAGATGTGCACTCGGCGATTACCGGGGCGATTGGCGCGCTGAAGGGACCGCTGCACGGCGGAGCGAATGAGAACGTGATGCGCATGCTGTTTGCGATCGACAAGAGCGGCGAGGATCCGGTGGAGCACGTGCGCAAGATGCTGGCTGAAAAGAAGAAGGTTTCCGGCTTCGGGCACCGCGTGTACCACACGGAGGATCCGCGCGCGACGCACCTGCGCCGCATGTCCGAGGATCTTGGACGGTCAGCAAACAACGCAAAGTGGTTTGAGATGTCGCGCAAGATCGAGCTGTTCATCAACGAGGAGAAGAAGCTCAACGCGAATGTGGACTTCTACTCGGCTTCGACGTACACGACGCTGGGGATCGACATTGACCTGTTCACGCCGATTTTTGCGGTGAGCCGCATTGCGGGCTGGACGGCGCACGTGATCGAGCAACTGGACGACAACCGGCTGATTCGCCCGCGCGCGGAGTATATCGGACCGGTGTATCCAACGAAATACGTCCCGATGGCACAGCGTTAGGCGCAGTGATGAAGGGCAGAGGGCGTCCCGGGCGGGGCGCCTTTTGCGTTTGGAACGCGCGACGGGCAGTTTCTCCAAGAAGCGGCGTGAATCTACAATAGAGACAAGACATGCGACGGATATACATGGACGCGAATGCCACCACCCCGGTGCTGCCGGAGGTGCTGGAGGCGATGCGTCCGTGGTTTCTGGAGAGCTTTGGGAATGCATCGTCGATTCACCAGCCGGGGCAGCGAGCGCGGGCGGCGGTAGAGCAGGCGCGGGCGCATGTGGCGAAGCTGCTGGGGTGCCGTCCTGCGGAGATTGTGTTTACTTCGGGCGGGACGGAGAGCGACAACGCCGCGCTGTTTGGGATGGTGCGGCCGGGCGACCATCTGATTACGAGTTCCATTGAGCATCACGCGGTGCTGCACGTAGCCGAGCGGCTGCGTGAGCGCGGTGTGGAAGTGACGTTTCTGCCGGTTTCGACGGAGGGTCTGGTGGATCCGCAGGATGTGGGGCGGGCTATCCAGCCGAACACGAAGCTGATCAGCGTGATGTACGCGAACAACGAGACGGGCGCGATTCAGCCGGTTGCGGAGATTGGGAAGATTGCGCGCGAGGCGGGGGTTCGCTTTCATACTGATGCGGTGCAGGCGGCGGGCAAGCTGCCGCTGGACGTAGAGACGCTGGGCGTGGATTTGCTGAGTATTTCCGGGCACAAGATGCATGCGCCACAGGGGACGGGAGTTCTGTACATCCGCAAGGGGCTGCAGTTGGAGCCAATGATCTTCGGCGGATCGCATGAGCGGCAGCGCCGGGCCGGAACGGAGAATGTTCCGGGGATTGTCGGACTGGGCAAGGCGGCAGAGATTGCACTGGAGAATCTGCATTCCGGCGGGGTGGAGCGGCTGGCTGCGCTGCGCGACCGGCTGGAGCAGGGGATCGTGGCCGCGGTTCCGGGAGCAGGCGTGCACAGTGGGGCCGTGCCGCGGACGGCGAACACGAGCAGCATCTACTTTGACCACCTGGAAGGCGAGGCGCTGGTGATTGCGCTGGACCTGCGAGGGCTGGCTACGTCGGGCGGTTCGGCATGCATGTCCGGCGCGACCGATCCTTCGCATGTGCTTCTGGCGATGGGAGTTACGCCGAAGCATGCGCGCGCGAGCATTCGCTTCAGCCTGAGCAAGCTGAATACGGATGAAGATGTGGATGCAGCGCTGGAGATTGTCCCGGCAGCGGTGGAGCGGCTGAGGGAGCTTTCGCCGGTGAACGCGGGGACGCTGGGGTAAATTCGAGCCGTAAACTCCAAAATACGCAACTTCTGACAGCTTCCACGCATACTGATACAAGTGACATTCAATAACATCGTCGCAGTGGCCATGTCGGGCGGGGTGGATTCCTCGACCGTAGCAGCCATGCTGCGGGCAGAGGGCTATGAGCTGATCGGCCTGACGCTGCAGCTATGGAACCAGCGCCGTCTCGCCGGGCGTGAAGGCATGCCGGAGCAGGTGCAGGGGCGATGCTGCTCGATTGACGATGTCTATGACGCGCGGCGAGTGGCCGAGGCGATCGGGATCCCGTACTACCTGGTGAATGAGCAGGAGCGGTTTGAGTCGGACGTGGTGCGGCCGTTTGTGCGGGAGTACCTGGCGGGGCGGACGCCGATTCCGTGCTCGCTGTGCAACAACCATCTGAAATTTGACCAACTGCTGCTGAGGGCGCGGCAGTTTGGGGCCGATCGCATTGCGACGGGGCACTATGCGCGGAATGAGTATGATCCGGCGCGTGGCCGGTGGATTCTGAAGCGGCCCGCCGACCGGTCGAAGGACCAGACGTACTTCCTGTTTGGGCTGACGCAGGAGCAGCTTTCGCGGACGCTGTTCCCGCTCGGCGGATATACGAAGCCCGAGGTGCGGGAGATTGCCGCAAAGCAGGGGCTGGCGCTGGCCGCGAAGCCGGATTCGCAGGAGATCTGCTTTATTCCCGGCGGGGATTACAAGCAGTTTATTGACGCGTACCTGGATGAGCAGGGCGAGGAGATGCCCGATACGGCGGGCGAAATGGTGACGGCGAGCGGCGAAGTGCTGGGCCGGCATGAGGGGATCCACAACTTTACCGTGGGGCAGCGCAAGGGGCTGGGCGTGAACTCGACGAACCCGCTGTATGTGTTGCAGATTGATCCGGCGGAGAATCGCGTGGTGGTGGGCGGCGGCGAGGAACTGGCGACGACGACCTTTCGCGCACGGGAGCTGAACTGGATTACGATTCCTGAGTTGAAGGGCGAGATTCGAGCCGAGGTGAAGATCCGCCACCGGCATGAGCCGGCGGCGGCGGTGATTCGAGCAGTGGGCGAAGGTGAAGTGGAGATTGTGTTTGATGTGCCGCAGCGCGCCGTGACGCCTGGACAGTCGGCCGTGTTCTACAACGGCGATGAAGTGGCAGGCGGCGGCTGGATCGCGTGAGTGATTCCCTATACTCTCGATGGAAGTTCGTTTGCTGTTGCTTAGAGCATTTCCCCTATTACCGTGAACTTTCTGAATTCAACCAAGCGCAGCTTTTCTTAATGGAAAAGCTGCGTTGAGATTCTCTCTTCGGTCTATACCAATAGTGGAAATGCTCTAGATTCCATTTGAGCCGAGAAGAAG
>JAJYVU010000096.1 GCA_021791875.1 Acidobacteriota bacterium
GCACTACTTGGCTGTGCTCACCGATGCCGCCGCTGAAGACAAGCATGTCCACGCCGCCAAGCACCGCGGCATAGGCACCGATAAACTTGCGGACGCTCATCGCGAAAGATTCCACCGCAAGGGTCGCCCGCGGTCCACCTTTTTCTCGCGCCACAACAAGAGGCTGCATGTCGGTTTCACCGCCAGACAACGAATATAACCCGGACTGATGATTGAGCATTTCTTCCAGCGCATCGACCGTAAATCGCTCTTTGCGGAGAATATAAAGCAGTACTCCGGGATCAAGGTCGCCGGGCCGCGAAGACATGGGGATGCCGCCCAGAGGAGTCAGTCCCATCGATGTGTCCACGGACTTGCCGTCCAGAATCGCAGCCAGACTTGCACCTGAGCCCAGATGCGCGCATATGAGCCGATGAGGAAGCTCGCCGTCTTCGCGGAGCCGCTCCACAATGGACTCGTAAGACAATCCGTGGAAGCCATAGCGGCGCATGCCTTGCTCATAAAACCTTTCCGGAACCGCATAGTGGTGCGCGACAGGCGGCAGTGTGGCGTGAAAAGCAGTATCGAAGCACGCAAATTGCGGCACTTCCGGCAACAACCGCCCCGTCTCCTCAATGAGCGTCAGCGAGGGAGGAATGTGCAGGGGCGCAAAGTGCACGGAGGCTTTGAGGGTTTCGAAGACCTTGGGTGTGATTCGCTGGTGTGAATTGAGATTCGGCCCACCGTGCACCACACGATGACCAATGGCGCCGAGTTCGCCCGGCGAAACCACTGACAAGGCGCGCATCATTTCTCCAAGCGCCTGCTGCTGCGTCGAGAGAGAGTAGCGGCGATCGAGCAGCACCTCGCCGTCAGCGCCTGTAAGCTTCAGCGACCCGTCGACCCGCCCCACGCCGCTGACGGATCCGCTGACGAGTTTCGACAAGTGACCGTCGTTGTTTTGATACAGGCCTACTTTGAGTGATGACGATCCGCTGTTGATGGCAAGTACGAGCGGGGTGGAAGGCAAAGTGTTGTTCGTGCTCACGCAGGCCAGGTCCAGTTCGTTATGGTTTCGGGGTCAACGCCATTCTCGTGAGCATAGAACGTATGCTCGGTCACCTGATCGCGTAGCCAGTCTTTTGTGTGGCCGCCAATCGAGCGCAAGGACGGTACGCGGTCAATGACATTCATAGCCAGATGAAAACGGTCCACCTCATTCATGATGGCAAGTTCCAGAGGCGTATTGATGTTTCCGCGCTCACGATAGCCATGAACATGGAGATTGTGATGGTTGTTTCGCCTGTAGGTCAGCCGGTGGACGAGTTGGGGATAGCCGTGGAAGTTGAAGATCACCGGCTTGTCGGGTGGAAAGAGCGAATCATAGTCGCGGTGGGTGAGTCCGTGTGGGTGCTCCGTTTCCGTGACAAGCCGGAAGAGATCCACCACATTGACAAAACGCAGCTTGAGGTTCGGGAACTGGTCACGCAAAAGTGCGGTGGCGGCGAGCGCTTCCATGGTCGCAATATCGCCCGCGCTGGCCAGTACAACGTCCGGGTCTTGGCACTGATCGGTGCTTGCCCAGTCCCAGATACCGATGCCCTTGGTGCAATGCTTTACCGCCTCTTCCGCGGAGAGGTACTGTAGATGCGGCTGCTTGTCAGCCACAATCACGTTTACGTAATTCACGCTGTTCAGGCAGTGGTCAGCGACGCTCAGCAGGCAGTTGGCATCCGGTGGCAGGTAGATGCGTGTAACCTCAGGGCTCTTGTTGGCGACAAGATCAAGGAATCCCGGATCCTGGTGGGTAAAGCCGTTGTGATCCTGCCTCCACACAACCGAGGTGATGAGCAGATTCAAGGACGAGATGGGAGCGCGCCAGCGAATTTCACCCTTGGACTTTTCCAGCCACTTGGCATGCTGATTGAACATCGAGTCGATCACATGCACGAAGGCCTCATAACTTGCGAAAAATCCGTGGCGGCCAGTCAGCAGATACCCTTCCAACCAGCCTTCCAGCGTGTGCTCGCTAAGCATTTCCATCACACGGCCATCGCGGCCCAACTCACCACCATCCAGGTCTTCCGGCTTGAATTCGGCCTCCCAAGTCTTCTTTGTTGCTGCATAGATACCGTCGAGCTTATTCGACGCGGTTTCATCCGGCCCGAAGACACGGAAGGTGTTCTTGTTGCGGCGCATGACCTCGGCAAGATAGTCGCCCAACGTCTTTGTCGCACTCGCATACATCTGTCCCGGGCCATTTAACTCGAGCGCAAACGTCTTGAAATTGGGTAAATCGAGCGGCTTGCGCAGTCGCCCGCCGTTCGTATGGGGATTCGCGCTCATGCGGCGGTCGCCCTCGGGCGCCATGGCGCGGAGTTCGGGTATGAGTTTGCCCTGCTGATCGAAAAGCTCCCCGGGATGGTAGCTGCGCATCCAGTCTTCCAGCTGCGCCAAGTGCTCGGCATTCTCCTGCACGTTGAGAATTGGCACCTGGTGGGCCCGCCAGAAATCTTCCACCTTATGCCCGTCGACTTCTTTGGGGCCAGTCCAGCCCTTGGGAGATCGCAGCACGATCATCGGCCAGCACGGGCGCTCGAAGCTCCCAGTCTCTCGGGCAATGCGCTGTATTTCATGTATCTCGGCTATGCACGCGTCCAGCGTGGCAGCCATTCGCTGGTGCATGTACTCCGGATCCTCGCCCTCAACAAAATACGGCTTCCAGCCGTAGCCCTCAAGGAGCGCTCGCAGTTCATTCTTCGGAATGCGGGCCAGAATCGTCGGATTCGCTATTTTGTAACCATTCAGGTGCAGAAATGGCAACACAGCCCCGTCACGAATGGGGTTGAGAAACTTATTGGAGTGCCACGACGTTGCAAGCGGACCGGTTTCGGCTTCTCCATCACCGACGACAACATTAACGATGAGGCCCGGATTATCGAAGGCGGCTCCAAACGCATGCGTCAAGCTGTAGCCAAGTTCGCCGCCTTCATGAATGGAGCCGGGCGTCTCAGGCGTGCAGTGGCTGCCGATACCCCCCGGGAAAGAGAACTGACGGAAGAACTTGCGCATTCCATCGGAATCCTGCGACTTGTCAGGATAAATCTCCGAATAAGTGCCTTCGAGGTAGCTGTTCGCGAGCATGGCAGGCGCACCATGACCGGGGCCGGAAATATAGAGCATATTCAAATCCTGCTGCCGGATCAGACGATTCAGATGCACCCAGATGAAACTCTGCCCGGCGTCAGATCCCCAATGACCAAGCAATCGGTTCTTGATATGTTCGGGCCGCAGCGGTTCGCGCAGCAAAGGATTATCACGCAGATAAATCATGCCCGCAGCGAGGTAATTACAGGCACGCCAATACGCATTCATCCGTTCCAGTTCTTCGCGCGAGAGCGGTTCCCTGTCGAGAGACGGCGGGGACTGAACGGCGGCGTCCATGGGCAGCACCTCAGATGAGCAGCTTTGCGTACCAATATTAGTTGAGATGCACACGGAGCGAAGTATCACGCGTCACAATCTGTGAAAGACCAGCAAATTCGAAGGTACTGAAATGATAAGGCTTCACGATGCATTGTTTGCGAAAACAGCCCTGGCTGATAAGCAGGCGCATTGACCGCTTTGCAATGCAGCGAGTGCTTGCCCATTTTCCCATCACCGAGTAGCGGTGCCAGAGCAGCTGACAAAATCAGATTCATCAGGGGGAATAGGAGCATGGCGCCGATGGTGACAGCGGCACTGTTTTCGAGTAGCCGAAAAAGCGCAATCAGACCGGCCGGAAGCAGGAGAGAACTGTACTCGATGTCCATGTGGCTGGAATCGAGCATCGACTGATAGATAGTGAGGTGCTGGTCGGCGGGAACCCGGACTTCCACCCTGCGGAAAAAATTTCGGTGAGACTCTGCGTGGGTTTCCGCTTCGTCGTCCAAAAAGGACGCGCTCCTGAACCGGGATCGGCACAGTGGCCTGTTCATCCGGGATCACTGGTCGGGGCGGAGGGATTCGAACCCCCGACCCTCTGCTCCCAAAGCAGATGCGCTACCAGACTGCGCTACGCCCCGACGCCTGAATGATTGTAACCAGAGTTGCAAGAGGGAGGAAAACTGGTCGGGACGGGCAGATTTGAACTGCCGACCCCTCGCACCCCAAGCGAGTGCTCTACCAGGCTGAGCCACGTCCCGACGACCAGGGTCTACTCTCATGAGTTTACACGAGGTGGGATGGAATCGCGATCACGGTTAGAAAAGCCGCCGGATTGGATGTCCGGCGGCTTCGGGTTGTGAAGCGGGAGTGCAGCGATTGGGTTTACGCTCCCTTCTTTTCCTGTTTGATCCAGTGCCGGAGATTTCCCTCCTGCTGGCTCCGAATCGTCATGCAGTCGTTAATCGCCTGGGTGGCGCTCACCAGCGCCCGCTGGGAAGCAGGCACCTTGTGCGTGGTGAAGAATTGCTGCACTTCTGCCTCTTTTCTCGCACTGCAGAAGGATCCGGTGGAGCCCACCAGAAACCCGCCCATCAGGAAGGCCGTGTTCTGTGCCTTTACCTGAGGCCAGTGGTGCTGCATAAACTGCCATGCAACATCGTGGGTATTCGGGTCGCTCAGTGCAATGGCCAGTTCGATGATCGAGTCCTGGTTACGCACTTTTCCGGATACGTCGTACTCGAGGGCTCGTTCCTCGATCTTCCTGTTCTTGAAAGTAACCAGCAGCCGCAGTGCTGTGACTTTCAAATCAGGATTCGTGGAGGTCTCGTAAATATGCCGCAGTTCGTCGAAGAAAGCAGCGTCGCCGTTGGCGGCGGCTATTGCGAGGGCTACATGGGCAATGGTCGGGTCCACAGAGGCGGGATTGGCAAGATATTCATCGGCCAGTTTTCGAGCAGCCGCCGTGACTGCCGGATCCTGGGCATTGCCTAGTATTCCAAACAATTCTGCGCGCAGCTCTTTCGTATTCTCAGAATCACTGGCGTGAGGCGGACCGAGCCGCTTGTATTCAGGCTCGAAGGTGCGAATCAGCCAGGCGTGAATCGCAGCCACTTCCCTGGGATTCGAAGCGATGCGATCCTCAATCTCGCCGATTGGGGCAAGAGCCGTACCGAGGACGTCGGCGTTGCTGTCGTTCTTAACCTTCTCCACCAGGTTCAGATAACTGCCAACGGAGTTCTGATCCGCATGAACGTAAGCCCAGAGATCACCGAAGAGACTGATGCGATCGGCCGGGGTCAGTCCTGTCTCGAGTTCATGCATTATCCGGTTCGCCGTCTTCCGATTGCTGAACGTATAGCGGTAGTAGCCCATGGAGTTAGCATCGGGGAAGAAGACGCTGGAGGCCGGAACTGACAGATCCTGAGTGGCACGGCTAAGGACATCGCATTTCTCCCCTCCGTTCACCGTCTGGAAGCAGACCGGCACGGTCCACATCTGTTGAGCGGTGTTCTTAACATCGGAATTCAAATAGAAGCGCCTCTGTGTGACGTCCACCATGCCGTTGCGCGGCGCGCCGAAAGTGAGTCCTGGAACGCCGGGCTCGGTGATAAAGCTCCGCATGATTTTGTTGACAGGTAATCCGCTGACTGCGGTCTGCGCATTCCAGAAGTCCTGTGCATCAGCATTGGCATACATGTGCGCCTCGAGATACTTGTGCACACCTTTGCGGAAGGTCTCCTTGCCTTCGTAATGTTCGACCATATTGAGCACGGCTGAGGCCTTGCCGTAACTTATGCCGTCGAACATTTGATTAATTTGCGCCGGGGTGTTTGCAGGCGCTCGGATGGCGCGCGTCACTCTTTGCGCATCGAGATTAAGCGTACCGTTGACGCCTTCCGCTACGTCATCCTTCACAAACCAGTTGGGATGCATCGCCGCAATCGGCTTGTGCTCCATCCAGGTGGCAAAGCCTTCGTTCAGCCAGATGTTGTTCCACCACTGCATGGTGACCATATCGCCAAACCACTGGTGGGCCATTTCATGCGCCACATCCTCTGCGACGACTTTCTTTTCACCGAGCGTGGCCGTGGAGGGATCAATCAGCAGCGCAGTGTCGCGGAAGGTGATGGCACCGAAGTTCTCCATGGCTCCGGCTTCGAAGTCAGGAATCGCAATCAGGTCCAGCTTCGGCATTGGGTACTTGATGTTGAAATACGTGTCGTAATAGTGGAGCACATACTCGGCCGTCTTCAATGCAAAGTGGGTGTACTGGATCTGGTCTGGCGGAGAGCAGACGCGAATCGGTACGCCGTCGCTTTGTCCCTTGACGCATTCAAAGTCGCCAACCAGGAAAGCTACCAGGTAGGTCGACATCCTTGGCGTGGTGGCAAAGTGAACCGTGTGCTCGCCGGGTCCCGGCCCAGGCGTATCTGAGATCACATTTGTGTTCGAGATCGCCATATCGCCTTTGGGGGCAATCAGTGTGACATCAAACGTCGCCTTAAAGGCTGGCTCGTCAAAGCTGGGAAACGCTCGGCGTGCATCCGTTGGCTCAAATTGCGTAACCGCGTACCGCTTGCCGGCCTGCGTAGAGAGATAGAAACCACGCAGCTGGTTATTGAGAATGCCGGAATAGGAAATCGTCAGCGTGTAGTGACCAGGATTCAGGGTGCGGTTGAAGTGGAAGGTGGTTTGCTGCTTCTGCTTGTCCTGGGTAATGGTTGGCGTCAACGTCTTCCCGTCTGCTTGCTCGGTGACGCTTTTGAATTTTATCTGCGCGGCGTTGAGCGTGATGGTCGCGGTTGGCTGCTTGATGAGAACTTCGATCTTCTCCTGACCGCTAAACGTGGCCGACTTAAGGTGCGGGGTAAGCACGAGGGTGTAGTGTTCCGGAATCACGTTCTGGGGCAACCGCTGCGCGTGTGCGAATTGCGGCAACAGCACTCCCACCAGGAAGAATGCAACCAGGCAATAGCTCAGCAAAGAAAGAGTTCGGAAGAACAATGCGGTGCGACAGGCCGGCTGGCCGTTAGCAGACATAAATAGCCTCAGGATGGGAAAGTGGACAACTCATCAACATAGCGCAAATCAGGCAACTCCGCACCTGCCTGAATGGATGAAGCATGCGCTCGCGCGTTGTTGCTGCTGAGTCAGCAAAGCGAACATGGTTGTAGTTTGACTGTCTGGAAGAGATCGGAAGAGGCCACGGCTCACACGCAGCCTCTATGCTTCGATGGGGGGTGCATCCGTTGATTGCCGGTCAGCGGGATCGCTCTAAATGGAGGCGGCGCGAACCGACCTGCCACTTAGCTCGGCGGCGCGCTGTTCTGCGTATGCCGCGGCGCCCATGAGGGCGCACCGGCTTTCCAGAATGACATGCACTGGAGTCTTGATAAGGAGATCACTGAGGCGACCCTTGTCGGTAAAGGCATTCATGAACACGCCTGAGCGCATGGTGTTAAGGATCTTGGGCGCAATTCCTCCTCCGATATACATGCCACCCACTGCGAGGACTTTGAGCGCCATATTGCCGGCTTCAGCGCCGTAGGCAGAAACAAACACCTCGAGCGTCCTGACGCAGAGTTCGTCTTTGCCATCGTCGCCCAACTCTCCGATAACGGCGTTCGGATCTTCGTGCATGAGGCGTTCCTTTAATTCGGGCGACTCCTCCATCTTCTTCACATCGCGGAGAAACTGATAGATATTGTGAATTCCCAGGCCTGAGACAACCCGTTCAAAACTCACGCGACCGTCAAGCTTTTTCATCAAGTACTGGAGCAGTTCAATTTCGAGCGGATTGCGTGCGGCGAAGTCGCAATGTCCACCTTCTGACGCCATCGGAACGTGCCGGTGACCATCCCAGACCATGACACCTTCGCCGAGACCCGTGCCTGCGGACACGAGAGCACGGTTGCCTACCGCACCGCGGTCACCGGCGTTCAGTGTGAAGATCTGATCCGGCTTCAATTCGGCAACGCCATAGCCATTTGCCTCAAGGTCGTTGATCAGAAACAGATGGGGAATGTTCAGCGCGGAAGAGAGTTGCTCACTGTCGAGGGTCCAAGGCAGGTTTGTCAGTTTAAGACGCCCGTGCCTGACCGGACCGGGCACACCGAAGCAGGCAGCGGTGATGTCTCCCTGAGGGCACTGACTGAGAAATTTACGCACAATGGCCTCAAGGCCGTCGTAGTCCTGCGCGGGAAATCGCTCATCCTGCAAATGTACAAGCGAGCCCTGGCTGAAGTCATAGAGCGCAAGGTGAACTTTGGTGCCGCCTACATCTCCGGCAAGAATCATCGGTGAATCTCCATCTTTCCTATTCCGCTCGCATCCGGCGCGGGCAGCAACGAAGCCGCCTGCCGGTCAAGCAGCATCACGAGTTTGCCGCTACGCGGCTGAATCAACTGCGAAGGCAATGTTTCCGGATCGTAGGGTCCCTGCAGGACACGATGCAGAGAATCGGCCTTATCCTGGCCGGCAATGAGGAAGAACAGGTCGCGAGCTTCCACGATCACGGGCCACGTCAGAGTGATTCGCCAATTGTACTTCTGCTGCGGGACATGATTGGCAACGACGAGGCGCATCATTTCGTGAACGGCTTCGGTGTGCGGAAAAAGAGACGCCGTATGTCCGTCATCGCCCATTCCCAGAGCAAGCATATCGAAGACAGGACCTTGCGCGCCCTCGAGCCGAAACTGATTTCGGAGTTCCGACTCGTATTTAGCGGCCGCCTCTTCCGGATCGAGTTCGCCCTGCATGCGATGAATCTGCCGGGGTGGAATGGGAACATGATCCAGAAGGTTTTCGCGAGTCATGTGGTAGTTGCTGTCAGGATGGTCCGGAGGCAGGCAACGCTCATCGACCCAGTAGATTTCGAGTTTTTCCCAGGGCATCATGGCCCGGTAGGGCTGCGTCTTATCCGCAAGCAACTGGAACGTAGCCTTCGGCGTGCTTCCACCCGAGAGTGCGAGGCGCGCTTTGCCGCGGGATTCCACGGCGGCCCGGGCGCAGTGCACGAAGTGCTGCGCCGCGGCATGGCTCAGTGCTACAGGATCGTCGGAAACGCGATATTCAAGTGAAAATGGCCGTGGCATGATGAGGTGCTTCCTTTGTATACGTCCAGCAGCAGTTGAAATCGAATGCCGTGGTGGTGACCGTTGTTTGAAAGGCCGGCACGCCTCGCCTGGGAGATAATGCCGGCCGTAATCTCTGAGAAGCCAATTTAGACCTTATTCCAGCGTCTTCCGTCGCGTCCAATCAGCTCTTGTGCGCACCGCGGACCCCAGGATCCGCTGGCGTAATTGGGAAAGTCTGCGGGCTTGTTTTCAGCCCATGCCTGGAGCACGGGGGTCATAAGAGCCCAGGTTGCCTCCACTCCATCGCGGTGCGCAAACAGCGTGGCGTCTCCGAGCATGGCATCGAGCAATAACCGCTCATAGCCATTCGCAGAATTTGCCCCGAAGGCGGTCGAGTATTGAAAATTCATGTTTACAGGACAGACTGTCATATCGGGACTTGGCAGCTTTGCGCCGAATCGCAAGGAGATCCCCTCATCCGGCTGGATACGCATCGTGATAAGGTTCGGCTGAATCTCTGCGCAAGGGCCGGATGTGTTTCCACCAAAAAGCAACATCGGTGGTTGCTTGAACTGAATCGTGATTTCTGTCTCGCGCCTGGCCAGGCGCTTGCCAGCCCGTAGATAGATGGGAACACCAGCCCAGCGCCAGTTTTCAATGCCGAGACGCATGGCAGCAAAGGTCTCGGTGTGGGAATTGGGATCGACTCGATCTTCCTCCCGATACCCCTTGACCTGTTTACCGTCCACCTCACCGGGACCATAC
>JAJYVU010000028.1 GCA_021791875.1 Acidobacteriota bacterium
CGCCACAACATCGACGAACCACAACCTGTTCCCGAACCCATCCCACCCCAGTCCGTCTTCACCGTCAACTCAAACACCCGGCGCTCCGCCTGACCACCAGCACTGGAGACTGAAAACTGGAAACTGACAACTGGAAACTGAAAACTGTCGCAAAACCGTCCGAGCCAGTACCAGACCCGTCCTCCAAAAGAAAAAACCCGCGGATCTTTTCGATCCACGGGCTCCTTCGATTCTCTCAGGGACTCTTGCTTACGCCAGCACCTTCACCAGCGACCGGTCAATCATTTCTTTCGGGACATAACCCACAATCTGATCGACCACCTTGCCGCCTTTGAACACCAGCAGCGCCGGAATGCCGCGAATCCCGAACCGCATTGCCGTCGCGGTATTGCGGTCCACGTCCAGCTTGGCCACTTTCAGTTTGCCGGCATACTCGCTCGCCACCTGGTCCACCGTCGGTGCCAGAGCCTTGCACGGCCCGCACCACGCAGCCCAGAAATCCACCAATACAGGCTGCTCCGACTGCAGAACTTCCTTCTCGAAGCTCGCGTCACTTACTTCAATAATCCCAGCTCCCGCCATGTTTCTCCTTCGTCGTCCTGCAACGCAGAAAAGTCATTCCTACATCAGCAGTTTACCTGATCATTCAGATGATTTACCCCCTCCAAAAGTCGCAACTTGGATCACACCCGCCCGCGCACTCGCACCAAGTAAAAGCGCCCGGGCTCCGAAGACGGAGCCACAGGCGCTAGAGCAGCCCTCCCCCAGAACTGCCCACGAACCGAACATATGAAACCATCTCGGTGTCTGTAAAGCAATCATTAGTCACGGCTTAGGTGATTACCACAGTGGCATCCCATCGCCGCTCGCCTGTAACCCCCGTGAATCCAGCCCGCAAATCAGAACTTCCGTCGCATCGCTGGCCGTCAAAGACCCCGTCGCTGCGCGCACTTTCTCACTGACCCCCGCTGCCGCATCGCTCCGGCACAGCACCATCACCGATGGCCCCGCGCCGCTCAGCGCCACGCCCAGCACGCCATCCTCCGTGCGCAAACCAATCAGCGCAGGTAATAGCGGGCAGACATCTGAGCGGTACGGCTGATGCAGCCAGTCATGCATCCCCGCGCGCACCAGTTCCTCATCGCCCCGAGAAAATCCGGCCGTCAGCAGCGCCACGCACTGCACATTGCTCACCGCCGCGCGCCGTCCGTAGCTGTCCGGCAACACGGCTCTGGAAGCCGAAGTCGCCAGTGGCCGCGCCGGAATCGCCAGCACCGCGCTCCATGTCCCCGGCGGCGTCATCGTCACCGCGATCGGCGAACCACCTTCGCCGGCGCCATCCCTGGCCCCGCTCACCACAAATCCGCCCAGCACGCATGCCGCGGCATTGTCAGGATGCCCCTCCAGCCGCGCCGCCTCTTCAAAAATCCGCTTGCGGCCCCATCCCAGCCGCCCAAAATAAACGGCCAGCGTCACGCCCGCCACGCGCGCCGCTGCGGACGATCCGCACCCCATCCCCAGCGGAATCTCGTTCCTCAACTGCAGATGCAGCGGAATCACCGGCATCCCCGCCCGCTCCATCACTTCGCGGTACACCTCGACAATCAGGTTCCCCCCGAGCGCCCCGCAAACATCGGCGTTCCGCCCTTCGGCCTGAATCGAAAACTCACCCGCCTCCTGGGCATCCACATGCAAATGCAGCCCCAGCGCCAGCGCCGCCGTATCAAACCCCGGCCCTACATTGGCAGACGTCGCAGGCGCCGCCACACCCAGCCATCGCGTGCTCACAACCGCTCCTTTTCGAGCAGTCGCAGCACCGCGCCCGCGTCCGCATCCATTGGCATCGCATTGCGCCGCGACTCCGCAATCTGCTCCGCGAGCCCGCCCACTTCCTCAGGCCGCAGCAGATCGCCGCGATGATAGGCGATCGTGTAATCGGCATCCTTCAGCGTATGCCCGGTCAGCAGCAGCACCACGCGCTCCTCGCGCTTCACATGCCCGGCTGCCATCAGCTTTTCCAGCCCGGCCAGCGTCACCGCGGAGGCCGGCTCGCATCCAATGCCTTCCTGGCCGATGCGCGCCTTGGCCAGCGCAATCTCGGCCTCGGACACCTGCTCCACCCGTCCACCCGTCTGCCGCAGCACCGCCACCGCCTTCCGCCACGACGCCGGATTCCCGATCCGGATCGCCGTCGCCCGCGTCTGTGCCTCCACCGGTTCCAGGCGCTCGCCGCCGAACTCATGCACCGCACGGAACAGCGGATTCGCGCCCTCTGCCTGGATCACGGACAGCCGCGGCACATGCGAGATCAGTCCCAGTGTCTGCATCTCCAGGAATCCTTTGCCTAGCGCCGACACATTCGCCAGGTTGCCCCCAGGCACAATCACATGATCCGGAACATCCCAGTTCATCGCCTCAGCAATCTCCACCGCCGGCGTCTTCTGCCCCTCCACGCGGTACGGATTCACCGAGTTCAGCAGATATACCGGCGCGCGCCGCACCACTTCGCTCAGCACCGCCACGCAGCCGTCGAAGTCCGTCTGCAGTTGCAGCGTCACTGCGCCGTAATCCATCGCCTGCGCCAGCTTGCCCCACGCAATCTTGCCCTCGGGAACCAGCACCAGGCACCGCATCCCCGCCCGCGCCGCGTAGGCCGCCATCGCCGCCGACGTGTTCCCCGTCGACGCGCACGCCACCCACTGGAAGCCCCGCGCCTTCGCCACGCTCAGCGCCGCCGTCATTCCGGCGTCCTTGAACGACGCCGTGGGATTCATCCCCTGGTGCTTGGCAAACAGCTCCGGCAAGCCCAGCCGCACCGCGTTCCGTGGCAACCGGTACAGCGGGGTATTGCCCTCGCGCAGCGTCACCACATCGGCCTCGCCCACAATCGGAAGCAGCTCCCGAAAGCGCCACACGCCGCTCTGGTCAATCTCGGCCGGCGAGCTGCGGCGTTCCTTCCATAGCCACTTCAACGCGCCCGGATTGGGACGCTTCGCTTCTTCCCACTCCGGATACACGACCTCAAAAAGCTCCCCGCATTCCGGGCAGCGAAAATCCCCGCCGATCGCAGCCGGCTCAATGCCGCGCGCGCAGCCGGTGCAGCGCAGGTGATGAATCATTTCTACTGGTTGTTCCATAGGGCTGAAACTTCAGGCTATCATCGGCTCTCTCACCCGGCCGCCGGGAAATTCGTTAGAAATTCGGCATCCATATCGTCTAAATTCGTAGATATGGCCGCCGTCCTCTCACCTCGCGAAGCTGCTCTGCGCCTCGGCATCTCCTACCCCACCATGAAGCAGTGGATCTACCGCGGCAAAATCAAGGCCGTGAAAACTCCCGGCGGCCACTATCGCATTCCCGAGGCGGAACTCGACGCCCTGCTCCACAAGGCGAAGCGCCCCGAGACGCCCAGGCGCCAGATGATGCGCAGCATCAGCGGCCGCAATCAGCTCGTCGGCCGTGTCGTCGAGCTCAAATTCGACGGCCTGCTCGCACAGGTTAAACTCTCCATCGGCGGCCAGATCATCAACTCCATTATCACTGCGGACGCCGCTCGCGAAATGCAGCTCAAGGTTGGCGAAACCGTCGCCGCTCTCATCAAATCCACTGAAGTCATGGTGCTGCGTGTCTGAGAAACTTCGCCGTCTCCTCTTCCTGGTCGTCATCACCGCACTGATCCTGACGCTGCGCTGCACGGCGCATGGTCAGATCGCGAAGCACCCCTTGCGTCTCGCCGCCGCCGCCGATCTCCAACCCGTTCTGCCGCCCATCATCGACCAGTTTCACCAGCAGACCGGCATCACCGTCCTCGCGTCCTACCACTCCTCCGCTACGCTGGCCATGCAGATCCTCAACCAGGCGCCCTTCGACCTCTTCATGGCCGCCGACATGTCTTACGCACAATACGTCATCGATCGCGGAGCCGGTGTCGGCGCCACGCCCATCCCCTACGCGCGCGGCACGCTCGTCCTATGGACACGCAATGACTCCGGCATCCCGAGCCTTTCGCTGGACGCCCTTCGCAACGCCTCCATTCGCACCATCGCGATCGCCAATCCCAAACACGCACCCTACGGCCGCGCCGCACAGCAGACGCTCATCCAGGCCGGCCTCATGCCCGCCGTCAAATCCCGACTCGTCATTGCCGAAAACATCGCCCAGGCCGCGCAATATGCGGAATCCGGCAACGCCCAGGTCGGATTCATCTCTCTCACCTCCGCGCTCACGCCACGCCTGAGCAAGAGCGGCCACTACATCCGTATCCCGCAGCAGGACTACGCTCCTCTCATCCAGGGCGCAGTCGTCGTCAAAGGCGCCAAAAACGCAGCCGCCGCACACCGCTTCCTTGAGTTCCTCGCGCAACCCAAAATCCGCGCCTTACTCGCCGCCGCCGGCCTGGAATCCCCGACAGCGGAACCGCCCGAATAATGCCTCAGCATTGGATCGACCTCACCGCGCTCTGGCTCACCGTGCGCCTCGCAGCGGTCACCACGCTCATCCTGCTCGTCCTCGGCACCCTCATCTCCGCCTGGATCGTTTTCACCCGCTCCCGCCTGCGCCCCATCGTCGAAGCCGTCTGCGCCCTGCCGCTCCTGCTGCCTCCCACCGTTCTCGGTTTCTATCTCCTCGTTTTGCTTGGCCCGCAAACCGCCCCCGGCAGGCTCCTCACACACATCGTTGGCCATCCGCTCGCCTTCACCTTCTGGGGACTCGTCATCGGCTCGGTCATCTATAGCCTTCCTTTTGCCGTGCAACCCCTCGTCGCCGGCTTTCAGTCCGTCGATCCGGCCCTCCGCGAACAGGCCGCTCTGCTCGGCGCCGGACGCATCCGCATCCTTCGCGAGCTCCTCCTGCCGCTCTCCAAACGATCTGTGCTCACCGCGATTACACTCGTCTTCGCCCATACCGTCGGCGAATTCGGCGTGGTTCTCATGGTCGGCGGAGACATCCCCGGTGCTACCCGCACCCTCTCCATCGCCATCTACGACCAGGTGCAGGATTTCTCTTACGCCCAGGCCAACCACACCGCGCTCTTCCTGCTCATCGTCGCCGCTCTTGCCCTCATCGCCGCGTACTGGCGCAGCCCTCACCGGGAGCTGACCCATGTCTGACACGCTCCCACAGGCCGCGCTCCCAGACGCCGCACTCCAGGAGCCCGCGCTTCCCGACTCCACGCTCCTTGATGCCAACATCGCCCACCGCTATAGCGACTTCTCTCTTGAAGTCGACTTCCGCATCGCCGGCAATCCTTCCGCGCCCTGGACCATCCTCTTCGGGCCCTCCGCCGCTGGCAAAAGCACCCTCCTCCGCATCCTCGCCGGGCTCACCACCCCGCAGCAGGGCCGCATCGCGCTCGATGGCCTGCCGCTTCTCGACACCGCACGTCGCATCTTCATCCCGCCGGGCCGCCGCAACATCGGCTTTGTTCCGCAACGCGCCGCGCTCTTTCCTCACTGCACGGTGGCGGAAAACATCGCCTTCGGCCTGCGCCATCTGCCGCCCGCCGAACGCAGCCACCGCATCGACGAAGTACTCACCCTCGTCGACGCTCAACCTCTCCGCGACCGCAAACCAGCGCGCCTCTCCGGCGGAGAAAGCCAGCGCGTCGCCATTGCCCGCGCTCTCGCGCCGCGCCCACGCCTGCTCCTGCTCGACGAGCCTCTCGCCGCCCTCGACGCCGCCGCCAAACCCCAAATCATCGCTTGCCTTCGCCGCAGCGGCATCCCCATCCTCTACGTCTCGCACGACCTCTCCGAAATCTGGAGCCTCCCCGCGCAAACCCTCCTCATCGAGTCCGGACGCATCACCGCCCACGGCCCGCTCCAGCAGGTACTCGCGCCCCACCGCGAAAAGCTCCTCGCGCAGTTACATTAGCGCCGTAAGAAGAAAAATCCCCGCATCCGCTCTTCGCGAACACGGGGATCGATGCAGCTGTTTTGGTTACTTTCCTGCTGACATCGGCATCTGGTGCTCTGCCATCAGGTCAGGGTGACTCCAGACCGTCTTCAGGAACTCATACCGCTGCCGCCGGAAACCCGGCTTCGCCTCCGAGGTCGCGTTCAGGTGCATCACCTGCCACTGGTCCGCCGCATCCCACTTCGGCCACTTCGGCAGACCCGCCCCGTTCGGATTTCCCGTCTTCGCAAAGTTGCTCCAGTAGTCCATCATCTGGCCAGACAGCTTGAAGTCTTCCGGCCGCCAGTGCGCGCCCAGTCGCGACGGAAGCGTCCCGAAGACGTACTCAATATCATCGGAGTGAAATGCCCCCATCGCTGCCGGATGATGTGGATCCCCGGGCGAAGGCAGCGCGAAGTAATAGCGGTACACCGGTTTTCCGCTCGTCTTCACCTGCGCGTTCTGCCACGCCCATGTGCTGTAGGCGATAAACGCATCGCCGGAGTAGTCTTCCATTGCCCGCAGCGCCTGCGCGTTGTTGTCGGCGGAATACGCCCGCAAAAACTCTCCCGCGCCGCTGCCAAACTCATTCTTCGCAAACGCCCGCATCGATGCCAGCGTCGGCAGCGGCTTATGGAACACCACTTCCGCTGTGCCCTCATCACGGTTGCTCCCGCCCAGCACCGGCACATGTGCCTGCTCGCCCTGCGCGTAAATCGCCGCCGGACTCTCCGGCAGGAACCACCCGTCTATGTCCGGCCAGAACTGCGCAGGACCATACGCCCGATTCATCTCCGCCTTCTGCAACTCCTTTGCAGGAATCGCCCGCAGCTTCGCAATGTCATCTGTGCCGAAGGCGCGCAGCGCAAACGCATCGCTTGCCTGCTCGGCTTCTCTCAGCGGCGGATACGCGAGATTCCCAAACGCCCCCCCGCTCTCGCCAATCGCCCGGATAAACAATCCCTTTGAATCCGGCGCCGCAATCTGCGAGCTCACCGAAATCGATCCCGCCGACTCGCCGAAAATCGTCACTTCGTTCGGATTCCCGCCAAACCTCGCAATGTTGTCATGCACCCAGCGCAGCGCCGCCTGCTGGTCCATCAACCCGTAGTTGCCTGCGGCATGATGCGGCGACTCCGCCGCCAGTCCCGACCCTGCAAAGAATCCAAAAATCCCCAACCGGTAATTCATCGAGACCACGATCACGCCTTTATGCGCCAGGTGCGTTCCGTCCTGCCTTGGCTCTGACGTGGCTCCGGCAATAAATCCGCCGCCAAAAATCCAAACCATCACCGGCAGTTTCTGCCCCGCCTTCACCTTGGGAGCCCACACGTTCAGAGTCAGGCAATTCTCGCTCTGCCCCGGATCACGAAACCGCATATCTGTGAAGATGTAAGGCTGCATGCAGCGATAGCCAAAGTGCGTGGCATTCAGATCACCGCTCCAGTCCTTCGCCGGCACCGGCGGCCTCCAGCGCAGATCTCCCACCGGCGGCTGCGCATACGGAATTCCCAGAAACGTCCGCACCTCGTGGTCCTTGCTCCACTTCCCGCGAATCATGCCCTGTTGCACACGCACCATCGGCGCACTCTGCGCCTGTGCCGCGGGCATGCTCACGCCCGCCACCGCCACCGCCATCACCGCAATCCACAACGCACTCCATCTGCCGCGCTTCACGTTTGCCTTAGCCTCCATCGGTCAATTCCAGGAACTCTCATTCCCACCCTTGCTCGACCGCCAGCAGATCCTGCATCGTCTCCCGACGGCGAATCACACGCGCGCGCTTCCCGCTCACCAGCACTTCCGCGGGACGCGGCCGCGAGTTGTAATTCGAACTCAGTGAAACACCATAGGCTCCCACATCCAGAATTGCCAAGAGGTCGCCCTCCCGCACACCCTCCAGTTCGCGATCTCGTGCAAAAAAATCGCCCGTCTCGCACACCGGACCCACCACATCCGCCACCACCTTCTTCGCGCCGCGCCTGGGCATCACCGGCACAATCTCGTGGTAGGCCTGGTACAGCGCCGGCCGAATCAGATCGTTCATCCCGGCATCCACAATGACAAAATTCTTCGCCCCGTTCTTCTTCCGATACAGCACCCGCGTCACCAGCACCCCGGACTGTGCGACTACAAACCGCCCCGGCTCCACCAGCAATGTAATCTCTGGCACTTTACGTGCGGCCTGCAGCAGCGCCTTCGAGTACTGTCCCATCTGCCATTCCGGATCAAACTCCGCCTGCGCGTGGTACTCAATCCCGAGCCCGCCGCCCAGGTCCATGTGCGTGATTGCATGCCCATCCTTTCGTAACTGGGCAATCAGCGCCACTACGCGCTCCGCGGCCGCGCCAAATGGCTCCGCCGCGCGAATCTGCGAGCCAATGTGCACGCTCACGCCTCTGGCCTCAAGCCACTTGTGCTCCTTCACCTTGCGGTACACCGCGCGCGCCCGCGCAATATCAATCCCGAACTTGTGCTCTCGCAGCCCCGTCGAAATATACGGGTGCGTCTCCGCAAACACATCCGGATTCACCCGCAGTGAAACCGCCGCCCGCTTGCGCAGCTTTGCCGCCCGCTCGGCCAGCAATTCCAGCTCGCCTTCGCTCTCTACGTGAAACGCCAGAATCCCGGCTCGCAGCGCCAGGTCCATCTCCGGTGCCGTCTTGCCCACGCCAGAAAATACCGTGCGCCCCGCAGCCTTCCTGTTGACCGTCAGCACGCGCTCCAGCTCTCCGCCGGACACAATGTCAAAACCCGCTCCCCGTTTGTCCAGCAGCGCCAGAATCGCCAGGGCCGAATTCGCCTTCACCGCATAGCAGATCAAATGGGGAACGGCCGCGAACGCCCGCTCATAAAGAGCAAAACGCTCCTGTATATGCGTCGCGGAATAAACATACAGCGGAGTGCCATGCTTTCTGGCCAGCGCATCCAGCGCCACACCATCCACATGCAAAGCGGCATTACGAGTCGGATAAGCAAAAGGACGAACCTGAGACAGGGCAAACCTCACTTGGTATTACGGAATAGCCTCAGCATATCGCGGAGCAGTAACCGCTCACGAACATCATTTGGAATTGAGGTGTTCTCGCATCTGCAAACCCAGCATCTCCCAATCCGCGTTCTTGCGCCGATAAGCTGTTGGTGACGGCGCCATCACGAACAGCGTGGAACCCACCTTGACAACCGTATCCGGCTCCAGCGGAACTCCTGCGATTTCTTCCCATTCCGGCCGCGCAGCTAACCCGTGCATGAGCACCATCTTGGGAGGATGCCCGCCTAGCATAAGTCTTCGCCGTATGGTCCAGATCCTCTGCTCCAGGTACTCTTTGCCGTCCGTCTTCTCAGAAAGTTTCTTCCCCGGAATCACCGACAGATCAATCACACAAGTCTCACCGTTCTCGATTTGCCCCCATCGCGTCCGCTGATAGGCCCGCAATGCCTCTCGATCCGTCTCACGCTTGAGCGCCGTCATCAGGAACAACATCAGCGGGCGCCAGGTTGTCTGTAACCTCGCGCGTTCCCCGTGCCATGCACTGACTCGAATTGCCCGATGATATTCGCGACAATCCACCAGATCCCTCTTGCCAAGTTGATGAGCCCAGGCCTGCACAATGCGGCTGTTATCCGCGTCTTCGCCGGGAGACGTTCCGGGCTCTTGCCCGATAAACCAGTACGGGGCTGCCCAGTTTCCAAATCCGAAAAACCTCGCAGCCATTTCATCGGCAAGCTCGGTCATATCATTGGGCGGCACATCCACTGAGAATGCAGCGGGACTGGGAGACGGCGGATGCACCCCTCTTGCAGCGCCGTCGAAACCATTGGGACCATGCGAATCGGTCTCTGGCTTTTGTTCGAGCAATTGTTGCAACCGCTCTGCGGCCAACCGATCCAACTCACGCGCCTGCTTGGCGGTCTTCAGCCTCCAGCGAATCATCGTACCCCGTCAAAGAACTTTCGCAGAATCCGTCCTACCGTCTCCGGCTGCTCCCACGGCGCAAAATGCCCCGCATCCGGAATCTCATGAAACTCCGCCTGTCCGCCGCCCGAGCGAATTGTATCTACCAGCAGCCGCAAATCTGCAATCGGAACGCCGCCATCCTCGCCGGCCGCAATCACGCAGCTTGGCACGCGAATCGTCTTCGCCGTTTCCACTGAATCCGGCCGTGCCGCCAGTCCCTGCTGAATCGCTGCCAGAGCCTCAGGCCGAACCGTTTGCATCATCTCGCGCGCCTCGCCCACTTTTTGCGGCCAGCGGCTGCGCGTCGTCGCGCCAATCAGCGTCGTCAGCATTGCCTCAATGAACTCCCCGCTGCCGCGTTCTCTTATCTTCGCGATATTCGCCTGCCGTGTCGCCCGCGCCTGCTCCGTATCGGCTTGCGGCTTGCTTCCCGAAAATGCCAGCGCCTTCACCCGCTGCGGGCACCGCCGCCAAAGCTCATACAGCGTATAGCCGCCCACCGAGCACCCGGCAAACATCGCCCGTTCCACCCCGGCGACATCCAGCAGCCGCTCGATATCCGCGCCCAGCTTTTCCATTGTGATCGGACCCTCACCAGCCTCCGACTGCCCATGCCCGCGCAAATCCGGCATCAGCACCCGGAATCGCACCGATAGCATCCCAGCCAGCGGCAGCCAGAACCGGTGATTCACCGGCGTGGGATGCAGCAGCACCAGCGGCGCACCACCGCCCTGCTCGTCGTAAAACAGCTCGGCATCCCCTGACCGGTACTTCATTCCTTACGCGCCTCCGCTTGGCGGATTCGATGCATTCCCCGAGCCGCTCTGCCCCGCCTGGTACGGATTCTGCGGATACGGCGTCACCGGCGGCAAAGCCAACGGCTCCTCCGGCATCACGATCCAGAAAATCACGTACGCCAAGAGCCCCATCCCGCCGCCAAACACCGTCAGCAGCACCGTAATCACGCGCACCCAGGTCACATCCCACACATACGCGTTGGCCAGCCCCTGGCACACGCCGGCCACCATCCGGCCCTGCCTGGGACGAATCAGCCTCGCTGTCGTCACGTATGCAGCCGGCGTCGGCGCGTACACCGGCGCCCCGCACACCGGGCAAAATCTCGCTTCGGGACTCAGTTCTCTTCCGCAGCTGCGGCAGTAAATCGCCATGGGACCCTCTTTCCGTTCCGGCCTCTTGCCACAAGCCCCTCATAGCTGTGTCTCATACGCGGACCGACAACCAAAACCTGTCGCATGAGACCCGCCATCACAGCAGGGCTCAGACTGTCCGCACTCCATGAAACTCACCTGTAAGGCAGCTTTTCAGCATAAGCCGAAATCGCCTTCGCCGGAATCCCGTCCGGCACAAATAGATACGATGCAGGGCCCTCCCTGGTTCCACTTCGGGTTCCCTCTAACCAATTACCCATGCCACGTATAGGGTGAACGCATGTACCGCCGAGCCTTGTCCGCTTCCACCGTATCCCCGCGCACGGCGATCACTTCCCGGTACATCGCTGCCGCTCGTCCATGCTCACCGGCCAGATCCAGCGTTTCACCCGCCGCCAGCAGGCAACGCTGCTTCAGCTCCGGGCTGGTCGTCGGCTGTTCTGCACCCTCCTCGTAGGCCTGCACCGCCTGGGCAAAGTGTCTCTGCCCCTTCAGCGCCTCGCCCAGCCCAAAATCCGCCAGCTCCACATGCGCATTCTCAAAGAATCCCGGCTTCTTCGCCTCTTCCAGCGTGTGTTCGTAGGCATATACCGCCGTCATGCCCAGCCCCTTGTCCTTTTCCAGATTTGCAATCTCCAGGCTGAACAGGTAATCATGCGGATACTCCTTCGAGAGTTGCTTCGCGATCTGGATCGCCTCCCCGTAATTCGCCTGGCGACGCAAAAACAGCATGATCGCCGTCCGCGACTCGACCGAAGTAATCACTCCGTGCTCGGCCGCATCCCACAGCAGCGCCATTCCCTCCGACTTCGACCCGTGAATCCCCATAATCCCGATCAGCAGCTTGAACTCCCACGGCAGCGCGCCCACCACGTAGTCATACACGCCGACCACCATCTTGGCGTCCACGTAGTTCGGATCCTTATTGAGCACCGCCGCACTGTTGCTGCGCGCCCGCAGCGCCAGCCGGAACGCCTTCCCATACCCGCGCTCCGCCATCGCGATGTACGTCGCATCCAGTGCCTCGGCCCAGCCCTTCGCAAACAGCGCATCCACATCGTTGTCGTTCGACTTCAGCCGCGCATTCGCTTCATCGATCGCCTGCTGCGCGAGCCCCTCAATCTGCTCGCTCACCGCCGCGTCAGCAGCCACCGCATGACGCCCCGTCAGGAACCCATCCGTCGCATAAAACGTCGTATCCAGCAAATCCAGCTGGTTCAATTCGGCAAACACCCGCACGTTCAGCAGATAATCCGTTGCCAGCGGATTCCCAGGCTGCTCCCTCCGCACCCGGTCAAAGATACCCAGCGCACAGGCGTAGTCCATATTGTCAAAGCAGGTAAACCCCGCCTGCACCTGCGGCGTCCGGTTCAGCGCAGCCGTATTCACCACTTCGGCCCTTGAACACGGCACTTCCATCGCCCAAATCGCCATCGCGAGGCTCGGTATCAAAACAAGACGCAGTACCAAAAAAGAATTAAGAAATCGCAAGAACATGCCGATATGGGAAGTGTAGTCGCTCTGGAGCCTCTCCTACTTGCCAGGTTTCAGGGAGTCACAGCCGTCATCGGCAACCGCCCCGCAGCCCGGAGAAAGGTCCATACCTGGAGCCCGGGAAGGGATGCTCGCCTCGAGCCTGGATAGGGTCGCACCCGAAGTCCAGGAAAAGGCAACAGCCCGTAGCCCGGAGAAGGCTCCACGCCCGCAGCCCGGGGAGGGTCCAAAATACTTCGGAATAAAGTGAGCCAGCGCCACACCGCGCTGGCCCACCGGCTGTATCTCTTCGGTAATCGCTTCCCTCAAGAATTCATGCTCGCCTTCACTCTACCTCAGCGTCACAATAGGCTATGACCCGAAAAGAAGTGCTCGCGCTGCTCGTGCTGCACGCCCGAAACAACGGGTTCCTCTTTCGCCGCTGGTACAAGTCCAGAATTCACACCCCTTGGCAGGACTTCGAAACCGCCATCGATACCCTCTCCAGCGACCACCGCTACTACGCCCTGCTCTTCTCGCACGACTTCGCCCAGTGCTTCTGGAAACAGGGTTCGCAAATTACCTTCGTCGTCCCCACTGTCGAATACAAACGCCCCAGCAAAGGCGGCAAAATCATTACCGTCCGTCGCAAGGCCTTCACCCGCCGCACCACCAAACCCGACGCCTGGCTCTATCACCTCCGCGAAATGGCTGCATCGGAGGACCCGCTCCGCTACATCCGCCGCTTTCTTGTCACCCGTGAAGAACTCGAAGCGTGGAACAGAACCAACCCGAATCGCGGCGTCAAAGGTCAGTCCCAGTCACCCTCCCCAGTCCGGACCATATCCCCGCCCTCTTCCGCAGAAGAAGACCAGGAAGCCGACGAACAGGACCTATAGTCCCTGTCTCATCCCGCTCCCCGATCCGGCTCTCAATGCCCCGACCCGTCTGAGGCCAACGCCGTTTCCCCATCCACCTCCACATCCGTCAAGGTTTGCCGGCTGGCCTGGTAGGCTGAGGCCGCCTGCTTCAGCTCAGTATCGGCTTCGGCGAGCGTAATGTTATGCGGCACCGGCGTGAATCCCCACCGCGTTTCCTTCTCCCGCTTGCTCACGTTGCTGAACAGCAGAATCCGCCCATGCACATTCACAGCCACCAGATCCGTCTTCCAGTGCGTGGGGCTTACCTGCGTACGGTGAATCCGGAACGTCCCGCCCGGATCCACATATCCCAGGATTCCGAATCCAAACTCGATCTTGTGCGCCAGCAGTCCGTCCATGGACACCATGCGCTTCAGCCGCTGATTCACCACAATCTGCCCTGAAAGCCCGTACATGATCCGATCCAGATACCCGCTCGGCGAAAACTGCGGGTTCGGACCAAACTTGAGCACCACGTGATCACCGGTCGTCGCGCCCACATAGTGAAACACATACGCCTTCGGCATCAGCGCCATGATCTGACCCAGCCGCGCCTCGTCGCTCGCGTGTTCCTGCTCCTTCTTCTGGATTTCCCCCGGGTCGCTCAACAGGCTCGCCAGTCGTTCCTTCTCCTGCGTCGCCTGTGCGCCTTCCAGCGGCTTGCCGTCGCGCGCCAATATCTCGTACACCGGCCCGTCCGGCGTATCGATCTGTTCACGCAAAACGTTTTTGCTGCCCGTCACCACGTGGCTGCGATATTCCCAGAAGCTGTGGTCCTTCCAGTCGTGCAGCTCGTTGTAGATCACGTCTTTCATCAGCCGCCCGGCGCTCTCGGACGCGGCTTTTACCTCTGTTTCCACCGGTTTCTGCTGAGTTTTCCGTACCGGAGGTGCCTTTTGCCCGTAACCGCTGCCGTCGGCAACCAACGCCAGCAGAACAAGCACCGTGGCTATACGCATGCATCGCTCCTTGCCAACCAACACTACTCTCACGATGCGGCGCTCAGATTACGGCATTCTGAAGACTCTCTGAAGATTCCGTCATAATTCACCCGGAATCCAACGATACACTGGTTCTGTATGCTCGACGAAACTGCTTTCCGCAATCATGCCGACCGGTCTCTCGAAGCCCTGAAAAAGGCCCTTCTGGCTGCCGAAGAGGACGGCGGATTCGAAGTCGAAGAACAAAATGGCGTGCTCAACGTCCTCTTTGAAGAATCCGGCGCAAAATTCGTCATCACGCCCAACACGCCCGTTCGCCAGATCTGGATCTCCGCCCTCGCCACCAGCTTCAAACTCGACTGGTCCGACAAAGCCGGCGACTTTATCCTGCCCAGGGACGGTACGCCGCTTCAGCCCCTCGTCGAGCGCCTGATCCAGCAGCAACTCGCCAGCGAATAACCGGGCCTCCACGAATCCCGTAAAAGGAATGCTCCATGGCCCAGGTCAAAATCTTCGGACTGAAAACTCAACTCGAGCCCATCCGCAAGGAGCTTTCCGACGCCATTCATAGCGCCGTGGTAGAAGCCCTCGCCTACCCGCGGGAGAAGCGCTTTCATCGCTTCATTGGCCTCAGTCAGGACGACTTCCTCTATCCGCCCGACCGCTCCAATCGCTATCTCATCCTCGAAATCAGCCTCTTTGAAGGCCGCTCTGTCAAAGCCAAAAAGTCCCTCATCCGCGCACTTTACCGGTATATTGGCGACGCAACCGGCATCACGCCCAACGACATCGAGATCACCCTCTTCGAAACTCCGCGCCACAACTGGGGAATCCGCGGAGTCCCTGGCGACGAACTCAACTTGAACTATAAAGTAAGTGTCTAAGCAGCTCGCCCGGTCCAACAACGCGTGACCTCACCCACTCCATCGCCGCGCGCCACGCTCTCCGTGGCCATGATCGCCTTCAACGAGGAAGCTAACCTTCCCCGCACTCTCGAAAGCGTCCGCTTCGCCGATGAAATCATCATCGTCGACTCCGGCTCCCACGATCGCACCGTCGCCATCGCCGAGTCCTTTGGAGCCAAAGTCCACATCCACCAGCCCTTCGCCGGCCACGGCGAGCAGAAAAACATCGCCCTCGACCACTGCTCCTCCGACTGGATCCTGCTTCTCGATGCCGACGAAGTCGTCACCCCTCAGCTGGCCGAAAGCATCCAACACGTCCTCGCCCTGGGCGACCGCGCGCCCTGGCGCGCCTACTGGATCGCCCGCAGCAATCTCATCTTTGGCCGCTGGATGCGCCACGGCGGCTTCTATCCCGACCGCAAGTTGCGCCTTTTCCGCCGCGGCGCCGCCCGCCTCAGCGAAGGCGTCGGCCCGCATAGCACCCCACAATTCGAAGGCAAGCGCGGCACCCTCCGTGGAGACATGCTCCACTACGCCTATCCCTCCATGCACCTCTACCTCGAGCACATGGACCGCTACAGCACCGAGGTCGGCAAGCTCATCGCCGCCAAGGGCAAGGTCAGCCGCTCACCCTTGGCCTTCTTCTGGAACATCGTCCTCAACCCCGTCGCCACTTTCACCTACAACTACTTCTTCCGCCTCGGCTTCCTCGACGGACGCGAAGGCCTCCTCCTGCACCTCTACCACTCCGTCTACGTCAGCTGGAAATACGCCAAAGCCTGGGAAGACGCCAGGCAGTGAATTGAGCAAAGCTGCCACCCGTCTCACCAGCCGCGCCCTACTTCAACTCCTTCGGATACGTGTGCCAGCTCTTTACCATCCGGCTCAACACTGCCGCCGATCCTACCGCCGCAACGGTAAACGGCAATACCACCTCCAGCGGAAACCAGTGGCCCGGCCTCAGCAGCAATGGGTACATCGCCAAGGCCACACCCGGCGGATGATAAGCGTGGATCAGGTTCACAAGCCCGAAGGCGATCACCGCAGCTACAATCGCCATCAGACTTCCGTGCGAAAACAGGCTGAGCACGGTCCCCACTCCAGCCCCGGCAACCGACCCCACCACCACCGCATAGGGTTGAGCAACCGCCGCATCCGGAATCCCCAGCAAGATCGACAGCGTCGCGCCAAATGGTGGAATCAGAAACAGCCCGATGCGGTTCGTTTCCAGCGCCGCCAGAATTCCGAACATCGAGACAATCCACAGGAAATGCGACCAATCCAGGTGGGACGTGGTTCCCCAGCACCGAACCACTCTGCGAAACAGACTTTTCATCACTCGCCGACCATGCATATTTAGAGATGCGCGCCGGTCACCCGAGTATTCGAAAATCCCCTCAAACCTTCTCCGGCCACTGGTGCCGCGGATACCGCCGCATCAACTCCCGCCGCACCTGCGGATAAAGCCGCTCCCAGAACCCCGCCAGATCCGTAGTCATCTGCACCGGCCTGTGGTTCGGAGCCAGCAGATGCACTACCACCGGCGTCCGCTCCCGCCCGATCCGCGGCGTCTCCCGCATCCCGAAAAAATCCTGCAAGCGCGACGCAATCCACGGCGGCTTCCCCCGCTCGTAATGCACCTTCACCTGACGCCCGCCAGCCAGCCGCAAGGACACAGGAGCCAGCTCCCACAGCCGCCCACCCGCAATCCGCTGCTCCAGTGCCGCCAGCAGATGCTTTGCCTCCGCCCGCAGCTCGGCAAAGCTCACCAGTCCCACGCACATCTCCCGTAGCGCCGCTTCCACATCCGGCGTATCGCCGCCCGCAAACTCCGCCCGCGCCACAAGCGCTTCCAGCGCATCCGCATCCACAAACCGCTCCACTCCCGCCTCGACCGCCTGGTGCGCGAGCATCGCCGCCGCAGCCTCGGCATCCGGCCTCGCCCCGCGCGACTCCTCAATCACCAGCTCGTCATACAGCAGCCGGCTCACTGCCTCCACCCGCTCGGCCTTGGAATTCCATTCCAGATCCACGCGCTCCCGCACCCGCTCTGGAAACTGATCAATTAGCCACTCAGGCTCTACCCTCGCCGTCATTCGTATCAGTGGCAGTGGCTTATCCTTTCGATCTTCGGCGTCCACCGCCACCATAAACTCATACCTCGGCGCCTCGCCCGTCAACTCCGCCGAACCGCCCGTCGAAAGCAGCACCTGTTTCCCCGCCCGCAGCCGCGCCACCCTGTCCGGAAACCCCGCCAGCACCGCCTGCAGCAGAGCGACTTCATTACGCCCCTTCTGCTTCGAGGGCTTCACAATCCGCTGCAACTGTTCCATATGCTTCTGGATCACCGGCTCGCGCCCCGCCCGCACCGCGTCCAGCGCGTGCGGCAGATCCGGCTCCGTCACCGCCGCACCCGAACCCAGCATCGCCGCCACCATGCAGCCATCCTCGCCCACGCCGCGCTCCATCGCCTCCACCACCATCCGCGCCAGCCGCGGAGGAAGCGGCATTCGCATCAGTCGCTGTGCCAAATCTCCCCTCGCGCCCAGCCGGTCCAGCAGCCGCTCCGCTGCCTCCACGGCCTGCTCCGGCGGAGCCTCCAGCCAATCCAGCTCCCGCGGATGCTTCACACTCATCGCCCGCAGCGCCAGACACAAATGCGACAAGTCGCTCCGCGCCATCTCCGGCGTCTCGTACTCGGGCCGCAGCCGAAAATCCTCTGCCGGATACAGCCGCACCACGCGCCCCGGCCCGGTTCGCCCCGCGCGCCCCGCCCGCTGCCTCGCCGACGCCTGACTCACCCGCGCCACATGCAGCGTCGGCAGCCCCGTCCACGGCGACCACGTCGCCACCCGTGCCAGCCCGCTGTCGATCACCGCCGTCACGCCTTCGACCGTGATCGAGCTTTCCGCCACATTGGTCGACAGAATCAGCTTCCGCTTGTCCGCCGGACTCACCGCCCGGTCCTGCTCCTCCGGCGGCAGACTTCCATGCAGCGGAAGCACCAGCATCCCCGCTCGCCGCGCCAACGGCTCGCACTCCCGCATCGCCCGCCGAATCTCCGCTGCTCCCGGCAGAAACGCAAGAATATCGCCCGTCCAGCCCTCCGCCAGCAGCGCCTCCACCGCCTTCGCAACCTGCTTCTCCAGGGGCTCCGGCGAGTACGGCGTATTTGTAACCGTCAGAGGATACAATCGCCCCTCTGACCGCATCACCGCGCACCCTCCCAGAAAATCCGCCACCGGCTGCGCGTCCAGCGTCGCCGACATCACCACCAGCTTCAATCCCGGCCGCCGCCTTTGCAGCCGCTTCAGCAGCGCCAGCGCCAGATCCGTATCCAGGTGCCGCTCGTGGAACTCGTCCAGCACCACCGCGTCCACGCCCTTCAGCTCCGGATCGGTAATCAGTCGCCGCGTCAGCACACCTTCCGTCACAAACCGCAACCGCGTCCGCGGCCCCGTCACATCCTCAAACCGGACCTGGTATCCCACTCGCTCGCCGGCACGCTCCCCCATCTCCTCGGCCACGCGCCGCGCTGCCATGCGCGCCGCAATCCGCCGCGGCTCCAGCACCACAACTTCGCCCGGCACCAGATCCAGCAGCGCTGGAGGCACACGAGTCGTCTTGCCCGCGCCCGGGGCCGCTTCCAGCACCACGCTGTCAGCTTCGTTCAGTTTTTTGAGGAGTTCCGGCAGAATCGCATCCACCGGCAAAGATATTTTGCGCTTCACCGTGTTTCATCGAAACACGGCCTTCGCACCGCGTCAATCGCAGGCGAGTCTCGAAAGGGGGAGTGCTGTGAGTCTCATGCTTCCTGCCTCACAGTCTTCGAGACAGATTTCCAGCCCATTAGCTAATAATTATCGAATGCCCACCTATCTGCCGTAGGCTGGAACCGCAATTTGTACCTTGATTCTGGTGATCCCAGCCGATCGTACCAGATGTCTGCGCCACCGCAACATTGCCATTCGTTGGCCAGATATCTCCAGCGTTAAAGTCCTGCCCGCTCGGCAACGGCGGGTTGAAGTCATTCGCATTGCCACTGGTGACACAGAACCTGTAGTTCGAGTCAAATGCCAGCACCAGATTGTCGTCTACATTCATAGGTAGAGCTTGTGCAGCATGCCCTACAAGAATGACCCAGGTTTTCGCCATGATCTACTTCCCCCTTTTCGCTTGAATTGCACTGCTTGCTCCGCAGCTTACTTTCCAGGCAGCGCTGTTTGCACTTCGGGATCCGTTAAGTACTTTTTCAACCCGCTGTCAGCGACCAGCTGCGACTTCGTAAGGCCATTCCGCAGCGCAGCAACAATATACTGCACTGTATGCTTGCGGTCACCGAGCAAGTCATAGGCATCTGCCACCAGTTGTAAATTCCCGGCATCGTTCGGCGCCACCGCCAACGCCGTTTGGATCTGCATCAGCGCCTTTTGTTTCATCTCCAGCGCGGCATACAGATCAGCAAGTGCTCCATTTGCGTATACGTTCTGCGGCTGGCGCTTCACCTCGGCTTCCAGCAGCGGAAGCTCATGCCGCATCGCATCCCTGGCCTTCTGCATCTCACCCATCGCCCGGTAATCCACCACAAGGTCCTCCCACACCAGGTAGTTGTGCGCATCGATCGCAAGCCCCTGCCGGATCAATTTCGCCGCCTTCTCATACTGCCCGTCTTGGCTGTAAGCAAATCCCAGGTTCACCAGCGCCGGATAACTCGGGCGAATCGCAATGGCCTTCTGGAGTAACTTCTCAGCTTCAGAACGCTGGCTTACATCTCCGGAATCCAGGTACGCCCCGGCAAGATTGGATAACACCTGCGAATTATCCGGAGTAAGTTGTAGTGCGTGTTTGAACGTTTGAATCGACTCTTTATACTTTCCCTGCCATTCATAGAAAGCGCCCAGTTTATCGAATCCGTTCCAGTCATCCGGCCGCATGTAAGCGGCCCGGATATAGGTCTTCTCCGCTTCGGCAACCCTTCCCGATAGCTGATAGGCCTTCGCCAGCCCTTGTAACGCCTGCGGATTCCGCGGATCCTCTTGCAGCGCCTGCTGAAATTCTGAAATCGCCAGCTGCACGCTTCCCTTCTCGTTGTGAACCTGGCCTAGCGTCACGTACGCCGCTGCCAGAGACGAATCCAGTTCCAAAGACTTCGTGCATACCTGTTCTGCTTCTTTCAACCATTGCGGATTTTGGTCAGTCCTGTATTTCAGCCAATACGCCTGACCAAGCTCCGCATACGCCAGCGCAAAATTCGGATCGCTCGCCACCGTCTGCTTCAGTTCCGCAATCGCCTTGTCCAGGTTCCCCGGCTTGTCATACCGTTCCAGGTAGCCCCGCGCTGTCAAATACGCCTCATACGCCAGCGGATCCCCAGCCGCCGCCGAAGGCACCGCCGCCGATTTCGCCATCTCCACGTGCATCAAATTCGCCAGCTGCGTCACTGCCTGCGTTTCCAGCGTCGCAAGATCGCCGTTCGTATCCGAGAGCGTCGCCGAACCAAGCTCCCGCATCCCGTCCGCATCGATCAGCTCCACTTTAAGTCGCGTACTCTTTCCGCTCTGCTCCACCGCCCCCTGCACGACCAGCGTCGCGCCCAGCTTCTTCTGTGCTTCCTGCGGATCCGTCACCTTCAGTCGCCGAACCTCGCTCGCCGGCACCACCCACAGCGACCGATCCTCGTTTCCCAGGTTCGCCAGCCGATCCGTCAGAGAATCCATCAGGCCTTCTGACAACGCTTGCGCATCCGCCCCGCTCCCATTCGTCGTCAAAGGCAGGACTGCAATATGCTTTACCTTGGGTGCGCCCGTGATCCAATTACCCACGTCATCCCGCAGCGCAGGCACAAAGGCCACGACAAGCGCCGCCGCCAGCAGCACCGAAATAGCCGCCGCGCTCGCCGTCCACACCCACGGCGGCCACTTCTTCGCCGCCTCGCCCGAGCGCATCATCGACCGTGACGCCAGTTCGCGCAGTCTGCGCAACTGCGCGCTGTCCTGGCTGCTTTTGCTCTTGGGCGCCACCAGGCCGCTCGCCGTCGTTGCGCTCTCGCCGGTCGCCGGCATCGTCGTCAACAGTTTTTGCAGCCCCACCACAAATTCCGCGCAGGAGCCGTAGCGCTCTTCCGGATCCTTCGCCAGCGCCCGGTACAGCACCTTCTGCACGTCGCGATTCAAATGCTCCAGGTTCACAGGGGCGTCATTCAAAATCGCGTACAGAATCCCGCCCAGCGTATCCCGCTGAAACGGATTCGCCCCTGTCAGCATCTCCGCCAGCACCACACCCAGCGCCCATATGTCGCTCCGGGTGTCCACCATCTTGCCCAGCGCCTGCTCGGGAGACATATACGCCACGGTCCCTGTGGTTCCCGTGCGCGAAGCCGTCTGCGAAGTCATCACATACGCCAGCCCGAAATCCACGATCTTCGGCAGCCCCGCAGACGTCATCATCACGTTCGACGGCTTGATGTCCCGGTGGACAATCCCCTGCGCATGCGCCTCTGCCAGCCCCTCCGCCAACTGGATCGTCAGCTTTACGGCTTCGCGCGGCGTGACACTCCCCTGGCGTATCCTCTCGGCCAGTGAGTCGCCCTCGTAAAACGCCATCACCAGGAATATCTGCCCGTCCGGCGTTTCCTCGACCCCGTGAATCACTCCAATGTTCGGGTGATCCAATCCCGAGGCAATCCGCGCCTCGCGCAAGAATCTCTCTTTATCCCGCGGATGCGCCGCCAGCTCCGGCGGCAGAAACTTCAGCGCGACCGTCCGCCGTAGCTTCAGATCCAGCGCCTTCAGCACAACGCCCATGCCGCCGGCGCCTGCCACGCCCAACACCCGGTAGTTTCCGGCAATCATGTCGCCTGTTGTAAAGCGCTGTATTGACTCGGGCATAGCCTTCCGACGTTAAGTGCTTGGATGCGTTGATGGTACGGCCAAACGGACCGCCTCGCAACAACACGTCCTCACCTCGGCATCCCTCGTCTGGCAAAAGCAGAAAACCTTATCTCTCCCTTCGTGATTCCATAACCCTAACCGCCTTAAAATATCCCAAAAATAGAAGATCGCGTCCCTTCCATCGAACCCTCCTGCAACGCGACTGGTGCGTATCCTCTCCGCAAGTCGCTGTAAATACGTCGCCCCGACTCGTTATACTCAAGAGGGTTCTTGTACAGGAAATGGAAGCGGCTCTGGCAGTCAACGTGCAATGGGAGTGACGTAGGCCGCTCCCCCTGCATCCACGCGAGGGCCTGAGTTCCGCGATGGAGAAGTCTCTTCAAACCCGCGTTTCGGTCGTCCTGCTGGCTGCGCTCACGCTGGCTGCGGTCTTCTTTGCGGCTTTTAACTTCTTTCAGGAAAGCCATACCCAGTACCCGACCGACGGCATTAACTGGATCGAAGGCCACGGCGGACTGGTTGCCCGCTATGTTGCGCCCAACAGCCCAGGCCATCTTGCCGGTATTGAGAAAGGCGACATCCTCGTCGCTGTCAACAGCATTCCCACCCGGCGCATCGCAACCCTCTCTGAGGTCATGTTCCAGACCGGGGTTTACGGCAAGATCCGCTATACCCTGGTACGGCACGGAATCCGCATCGTCGATGTTCCCGTCATCCTCACCCAGAAAAACGAGAGCATCAACCAGGTCCTCCGCCTGATTGCCCTCATCTACCTCGGCATTGGCTTTTACGTCCTCTTCCGACGCTGGACCGCCCCGCACTCGCTCCACTTCTACATTTTCTGTCTGGCCTCGTTCATCCTGTACGCCTTCCATTACACAAATTCGTTTGACCTGTCAGACTGGATCGTCTACTGGAGCTGGATCGCCGCCGGCGCCATCCAGCCGGCGCTCTTTCTCCACTTCGGCATCATCTTCCCCGAGGATCGCCCGCGCCGCCGCCGCACCCTGCTGGTCCTCGTCTATCTGCCTGCTGTTCTCATCATCGGCCTCCAGATTCTCGCGCAGCAGTACTGGTCCGCCACTGAGCTTCTCAAGCACCACCTCGACCAGATCGCAGTCGGGTATCTGGGCCTCTACTACGTCATCACCGCCATCATCCTCTATATCCACTACAAGTTCAGCCGCGTGCCCTTGCGCCGCCAGCAGCTCAAGTGGCTCACCCGTGGTACCTTCATCGCGGTTGCCCCGTTCATCGCCTTCTACGTCGTTCCCTTCCTCGCGAATGTGCCCATCAATGGCATTCCGATGCAGCTGGCCGGGATTGCCCCGCTGGTCTTTCTCCCGCTCACTTTCAGCTGGGCCATTGTCCGCTACCGGCTCATGGACACCGACCTCATCTTCAAGCGCGGCGTTACCTACACCCTCGCCACTGCGCTGCTGGTCGGCCTCTACTTCGGGGTCGTCGCTGCTGCGGCCGAAGCCGCGCACCGTACCCTGCCCAAACTCGGCGGCTGGAGCCTCATCATCGCCGTCATCATTACCGCCCAGCTCTTCGATCCCCTCAAGCGCGCCATCCAGCGCCGCGTCGACAAAGTCTTTGACCGTCATCGCTACGATTACCGCAGCACCCTCATTGAATTTGGACGCGGTCTCAACACCCAGACCGACCTCGATGCCCTCATGAGCGCCATCGTCGACCGTCTGCCCAGCGCCCTGCTCGTCGAGCGCGTCGCCATCTTCCTCTCCGACCGTCCAGGCCATTACGAGCTCTCTAAAGCTCACGGCTTCCCTGCCGGATTCTCCCTGCTTGGCAAGTCCCTCGACCTCGCATTCCTTGACTTCGACCAGCCCGACGCCGGCTCCCACATCTTCTTTGAGAACACCCAGGCCGCGCTCCATCTCACCGAAACCGAGCAGCGCACCGTCGGCCTCCTCGACCTCAACTACTACCTGCCCTGCCGCGTTCAGGACCGCACCATTGCTGTCATCGGCCTCGGCAAAACAACCGGCGGCGACTTCCTCTCCAGCGAAGATATGGAGCTGCTCGAGTCCCTCGCCAGCTACATCGGCATTGCCCTCCAGAACGCCCGGCTCTACTCCAGCCTCGAACAAAAGATCACCGAGTTCGAACGCCTCAAGGAGTTCAACGAAAATATCGTCGAATCCATCAACGTCGGCATCCTTGCCGTCGACCTGGACGATCGCATCGAAAGTTGGAACACTCAGATGGAGGTCCTCTTCGCCCTGCCGCGCGTCGAGGCACTGCGCCGTCCTCTCGCTGAAGTCTTCCCTGAACCGCTCTATCGCGAATACCTCACGGTGAAGGACCAGCCCGGCGTCCACCACTTCTACAAATTCCGTCTGCAGACTGCGGCCAGCGAAAATCGCACCGTCAATCTCGCCATCGCTCCGCTCGTCTCCCGCGAATTTGAAACTGTCGGCCGCATCCTCCTCATCGAAGACATCACCGATCGCACGCAGCTCGAATCGCAGCTCTCCCAGGCGGAAAAGCTCTCCTCCATCGGCCTGCTCGCCGCCGGAGTCGCCCACGAGGTCAATACCCCTCTGGCCGTCATTTCGTCCTACACGCAGATGCTTTCCAAGCAGGTGCGCGATGATGCACGCCTTTCGCCGCTGCTCGACAAGATCACGCAGCAGACCTTCCGCGCCTCGGAAATCGTCAATGGCCTGCTCAATTTCTCCCGTACCGGGAGCTCAGAATTCCGCGAAACCAACATCAACACGCTCATTCGGGAAACCCTCACGCTCCTCGATCACCAATTCAAGACTTCGCAGATCGAGCTCAACACCGAGCTTGCCGCCGATCTGCCGCCCATCCTCGGAAACGCAGGCAAATTGCAGCAGGTCTTCCTCAACCTCTTTCTCAATGCCAAGGACGCCATGCACGATGGCGGCGCCCTGCGCATTCGTACCCTCGTCAACGGGCATGTCACCATCGCCATCAGTGATACCGGCTCTGGCATCGCGCCCGAACATCTGCAACGCATCTACGACCCGTTTTTCACCACCAAATCCGCACCCAAGGAGGGCCAGCGTCGCGGCACAGGCCTCGGCCTCGCCGTAACCTACGGCATCATCCAGGAACACTCCGGAAAAATCCGCGTGGAAAGTGAAGTCGGTTGTGGGACGACCTTTTACCTAGAATTCCCCGTCTTGAGGAAACCGGCTCATGTCTGAAGCATCCGTCGTAACCCCGTATATCTCCCCCGACTCGCCCGGCGAGGTGCAGCACAAAATCCTCGTCATCGATGATGAAGCCGCTCTCCGTGAGACGATCGAGGCCCTGCTAACCCTCGAGGGCTACCTCGTCGACAGCGCTCCTACGGGCGAAGCCGGCCTCGAGAAGATCGACCGCGGTGCCTACGACCTCGTCCTGCTCGATCTCGCGCTTCCCGGCAAAAACGGCATTGAAATCCTCACTCTTCTCCGCGAGCGCCATCCCGAACTGCCCGTCATCATGATCACCGCCTACGGCACCGTCGACAATGTCATCGATGCCATTCGCAGTGGCGCCCAGAACTTCATCCAGAAGCCCTGGGACAACGAAAAACTCCTCGCTGACATTCGCTCCGCCATCGCCCGCCATCAGGCCGAAGAAGAAAACATCCAACTCAAGCGTGCCCTCAAGCAGCGCTACAACTTCTCCAACATCGTCGGCAAAAGCGAGTCCATGCTGCGCATCTTCGACCTGGTCTCTCAGGTCGCGCCCAGCCGCTCCACCGTGCTCATACAGGGTGAAAGCGGCACCGGCAAGGAGCTCATCGCCAAAGCCCTGCATGCCAACTCTTCCCGCCGTGACAAGCCCTTCGTCCCCGTCAATACCGGAGCCATGCCCACTGACCTGCTGGAGTCCACCCTCTTCGGCCACGTCAAAGGAGCATTCACCTCTGCCATCGCCTCCAAGAAGGGTCTCTTCGAGGTCGCCAATGGCGGCACGCTCTTCCTCGACGAAATCGGCACCATGGGCATGGACACCCAGGCCAAGATCCTCCGCGTCCTGCAGGACCGCCGCTTCATGCAGCTCGGCGGCACGCAGGAAATCCAGGTCGATGTCCGCATCATCGCCGCCACCAACGTCGATCTCCGCCAGGCCGTCCGTGAAGGCAAGTTCCGCGAAGACCTCTACTACCGCCTCAACGTCATCCCCATTGAAATGCCACCGCTGCGTGGCCGCCGCGAAGACGTCCCGCTGCTCTCCTCGCACTTCCTCAAGCGCTTCTCTGACGAAAACAGCCTGCCGCTGCGTTCGCTCACTCCAGAATCCCTCCGCATCCTCATCGATTACGACTGGCCCGGCAATGTCCGCGAGCTCGAAAATGTCATCGAGCGCGGCGTCGTTCTCTCTTCCACCACCAGCATTGGACCCGAACTGCTGCCCGGCCACATCACTGGCCGCAACTACTCCACAAGCCTGTTCGAGCACAGTCCCGATGCCTCGCTCTTCGAAATTCTCGAAGACATCGAACGCCGCATCATCATGGCCAAACTCGAGCGCTGCAATTGGAACCAGACAGAAGCCGCCGAGCAGTTCCGCATTCCGCTCTCAACCCTTAACCAGAAAATCAAGCGCCTCAATATCGAGATCCGCAAACGCAGCCGCGAATAAAATGGAACTCAGAGTCCGGCTCAGCGGCAGTCGATCCCCCGTCTGCTGCATCTAAAACGCAGAAACTGGAACCATGCCTCTAGCCACGCTCGATACCGCCGCGAAACGTTGGGTCCTGTCGGTGCAGGATTATGCGCTGCTCACCGGACGCGCCCTCGTCAACCTCTTTCGACGTCCGTTCTATTGGTCTGACATTGTCTTGCAGGCGGACTCTATTGGCATTGGCTCGCTGCCCATCGTCATCCTCACCGGCTTTTTCACCGGCGGCGTGCTCGCGCTCAACAGCGCATCCACCTTGGCGCAATTCGGCGCCACCGCCGTCACAGGCCAGTTGGTCAGCCTGGCCATGATCAAGGAACTCGGCCCCGTGCTCACCAGCCTCATGGTTTCGGGCCGCAACGCCTCCGGAATGGCCAGCGAACTCGGCTCCATGATGGTCACTGAACAAATTGACGCCATGCGCGCTCTCGGCACCGACCCGCTCAAAAAGCTCGTCATGCCCCGCATCGTCTCCACCGTCGTCATGCTTTTCTTCCTCACCATCGTCTCTGACGCAGTCGGCATCCTCGGTGGTGCATTTGTCTCGTCCGTCATGCTCGGCCAGAACAGCTCCCAGTATTTCCATACGGCCTACCAGTCGCTCGTCTATTCCGATGTCCTCGAGGGCCTCATGAAGCCCATCGCCTTCGGCTTCATCATCTCCACCATCGGTTGTTACTTCGGCATGTCGACTCGCGGCGGCACGCAGGGCGTCGGCCGTTCCACCACCCAGGCTGTCGTCGTAGCTTCCATCATCATCATCGCCACCGACTTCTTCATCACCCAGATCTTCATCACGGTCTTCGGGCGATGACCACCGTCGCCCAGCCCCGCATCGACCACGTCGACACTGCACAAGACCAGATCGTCGTCTTCGATCATGTTTCCATCGGTTTTGACGGAAAACCCGTCCTCGATGACATCTCCTTCCGTGTCCATCGCGGCGAAAACCGCATCATCATTGGTCCGGCCGGCGTCGGAAAGAGCGTCCTGCTCAAACTCACCAATGGCCTTCTTAAGCCTGACGCCGGAACCATTTCGCTCTTCGGTCACAACCTCGGCGAAATGAAGCAGCGCGACCTCTTCACCCTGCGCGGCGATGTCGGCACCGTCTTTCAGGAGGGCGCGCTCTTTGACTCCCTCACCGTCCGCGACAACGTCGGCTTCCGCCTCGCCGAAGAACACGTCCCCGACGATGAAATCGACCGCCGCGTCACCGAGGCGCTTCGCTTCGTCGAGCTCGAACACACTCTCTACCAGTTCCCATCCGAGCTCTCGGGCGGAATGCGCCGCCGCGTCGCCATCGCGCGCGCCATCGTCACCAATCCCAAGCTGCTGCTCTACGACTCACCCACAGGTGGCCTCGATCCCATCACCTCCACCACCATCGTCGAACTCATCATCAAGCAGCGCGATGCCTCCCACACCACCTCGCTCCTGGTCACGCACCGCCTGCAGGACGCCTTCATGCTCGCCACGCACCGCTATTCGCACGACTGCAAATGCATCGAGCCTCTCCCCGAAGGCGAAACCGACCCCAACACCACATTCCTCGTTCTCAACGACGGCCATATCGTCTTCGACGGCAACACCCACGACCTCGTCCACTCCGACGACCCCTTCATCCGACAATACCTCCAGTAAGTCCATCCGTCTGTAGAACAGACACCTGCGCCAAATCAACCTTCAGCGCGCGCACCTTCACGCCCAGCACAGTAATATCGTCCTCCTGCCCAAACTCCATGGCGGCCTTCGCAATACTCCCCGGATCAAGTTTCGCCAGTGCCTCCATCCGCTCAAAGCCCAGCAGTTCACCGCTCGCGTTCTGAGCCTCCAGAACTCCATCGGTCATAAAGGTCAAGTAGTCGTCCGCATCCAGTTGCACGCTAAAAGCTTCATACTCCACACCTGAAACAATCCCCAGCGGCAGCGACCCCGGCAACTCCATCGCCACGCCATTCCGGTACGGAGGCAGATGGCCCGCATTGGCCATCACCATCGCACCGCCCGGCCGCAAATGCGCCACAATGCACGTCGCAAAGTGACTGTTCGCCCGCCCCAGCAGCCGCTCATTCAGCACCCGCAAAATCTGCACCGGATCGCTCGTCTCCTCAATCTTTGTCCGGGCCGCACCCACCAGCACTGCCACCAGCATCGCCGCCGCCATGCCTTTGCCGCTCACGTCGCCCACCACAATCACCAGCGATCCATCCGGCCTCGGAATCGCCTGGAAGAAATCCCCGCCCACCGTCCGCGCAGCATGATACTCCGCCTTCACATCAAACAGCTCAGAGTGGATCGGCTCAGGGACCAGCACCTGCTGCTGCAAGGCACGTGCCTGCTCCAGGTCCTGCTCGATGGTCTGCTTCTTCAGCTGCTCTTCAATCCTTGTATGCAGAAAGCGCCGCCCCACCAGCACCGCCAGCACCAGCACCAGCAGGAAACCCGCAACATCTGCCATCCTTAAATTCAGACCTGAAGTAAAAAAATAATTCGTACGGATCTTCCACCACGTCCGCAAGTTGGTCCCGTAAAAGCCAATGCTGGTCAGCCCAATCGGCACCATCGCCAGCAGCGCGCCAACCCGGTCCTTAAAGTAGGCCTGGAACAACGTCACCAGCACCAGCGCGCCGAGCGCAAATGACACAAATACATTTAATTGCGCCCACCGCAACGACGCCTCAGCCGCTGCAAAACCCGCACGATAGTCGGCATCGAACCGAATCATCACGAGCGCGCTGCTCACAGCTAGCAACACACCGGCAAATCCTGCCCATCGCACCCATCGGCTCCAGCGCTCCCGCCGGATACCAAACCAGTCCTCCCAGACCAAAATCCAGAAGAACATTGCAACTGACGGCACAACCAGGGCAGGCGAATTCACCTGATCCTGCGTCAACCATAACGAAAACAGCCCCGCCAGCATCACAAACTCCACCAATCCTTCCGAGAGCAGCGCGATGGTCAGCCACAGGTACGTCTTTTCCGATCGGTCGTAGATCCAGAAACAGAAAAATCCAGCCGCAGCCAACATCATCAGGAACGAGACAACGGCTGGCACCATCTGGTTCAGAATGAGCTCCTGCCTCTCCTGCCTTAACAACAAAACCACCGCCCTGTGAAAACCAATCACAGGAAGCTCATGCATGCCTCCCGTGCTGTGCGTCCCCGCATCCACAGCAGAGATAGGAGAAAGGTAGAACCGAATGGCCAGTTGAATATTGCCCGTGGCATCTGGCGCAGGCAGCGGAAAAATCAGTGGACGCGATCGGTAAATCGCCACCCCGCCGGAAGTAAATTTCCCAAAACCTCCTATGAACTTCCCGTTGGCAAATACCTGGTAGCCGTCATCTACATGCCCCGGCATTTTGATCCACAAATTCGAACCGCCATGTTTCACATGGATATTCAGGCGATACCACGCGTACCCGGCCAGCTTCGGATAACCGAGCGCTGACCATCCCCGCATGTAACCTCCATACTGGTAGACCGGATCAATCACATCGCTCGACGAATGCAACCTCATCTTCGCCCAGCCGCTGTCGTCATAGCCCGCATCAGCCCATAACAAACGCCCACCCACCCGCGGAGAATCCCCTGGCTGAAATCGCCAGGTTCCGTTCAGAGTCTTCGACCAGTTCACGGAGCCAACGTCACCTCCGGTCGGAACCGTCACTGTAACCCGAGCCTGCGCGTGAGGACACACCAGCCCGGCCACCAGCAAAACCAGAAGAAACCACCATCGGAAACGCCGCTCGTTCATGCCGAGCAGGCTAGCATGCCCCCACCACCGCGCAAAATCCTCTTTTTCCCCGCACTTCCAACCCCCACCGCGCTCTGCTAGCCTATGGTGTCCTGCATTCAGGCAACACGGAGCAAGAACCCGCATGTCGTTTCCTTTCAAAGGCGTTGATTTCCTCAACTTCGACTCCCTCCTCACTGAAGACGAGCGCATGGTCCGCGAAACCACCCGCAACTTCGTCGAAGACAACCTCATCCCCATCATCGAGCAGTGCAACCGCGACGGCCGCTTCCCGCGCGAGCTCATCAAACCCATGGGCGAGCTCGGCTTCTTCGGCATCAACCTCCACGGCTACGGCTGCGCCGGCATGTCCAACATCGAGTATGGCCTCGTCATGCAGGAGCTCGAACGCGGCGACTCCGGTCTGCGCAGCTTCGCCAGCGTCCAGTCCTCGCTCGTCATGTATCCCATCCACACCTTCGGCACAGAAGAGCAGAAGAACCAGTGGCTGCCCGCCCTCGCCTCCGGCGAAAAAATCGGCTGCTTCGGCCTTACTGAACCCGACTTCGGCTCCAACCCCGGCGGCATGCGCACACGCGCCCGCAAAACTGCCGGCGGCTACATCCTCAACGGCGAAAAAATGTGGATCACCAACGGCAGCGTCGCCGACGTCGCCGTCATCTGGGCCAAGCTCGAAGACGAAGACAATCGTGTCCGCGGCTTCCTCGTCGAAACCAACCGCCCCGGCTTCCAGGCCAAAGACGTCCACGGAAAATGGTCCCTCCGCGCCTCCGTCACCTCCGGCCTTTCATTGCAGGACGTCCACATCCCCGAAGCCAATCTCCTGCCCGAAACCGGCGGCCTCAAATCCCCGCTCATGTGCCTCAACCAGGCCCGCTACGGCATCGCCTGGGGCGCCATCGGCGCGGCCATGTCCTGCTACGATACGGCACTCAAATACTCACTCGAGCGCAAGCAGTTCCGCGACCAGCCCATCGCCAGCCATCAGCTCATTCAGGAAAAACTCTCCTGGATGATCACTGAAATCAGCAAGGCCCAGCTCCTCGTCCACCACATCGGCAAGCTCAAGGACGCGGGCAAGGTCGGCTTCGAGCACATCTCCATGGCCAAGCGCAACAACGTCTGGATGGCCCTCGAATGCGCCCGCATGGCACGCGACATCCTCGGCGGCAATGGCATTACCGACGACTACCCCATCATGCGCCACATGATGAACCTCGAATCCGTCAAAACCTACGAAGGCACCCAGGACATCCACACCCTCATCATCGGCAGCAGCATCACCGGCATCCCCGCCTTTTAATCCCGCTGCAACCAAAACGGCCGCCACACGGCGGCCGTTCGTCATCTCTGCCTCTGCAATTGATTCAACGCATCCTGCAACAACCGATATACGTCCATAGGGCTCTGCGAGCGCGGCGGTAAGTGACCAGCACATTCTGCTGCCTCTGCCAGCTTCTTCAACACAACTGGAATCGCCGTCTCCGGAATGCCCTGTACCTTCGCACCTCGATAATTGCTCAAAATACATTGCACTGCCTTTGGAAGCCGCTTCGTATCAATCGCACCGTCCGCAAGCAGGTACGGCAACTTCCATGTGCTCGTCTTCTCGGGATCTCTCACATAAGCAAAACACCGCGCGGGCAAGTGATACTTGGGATGCAGCAGGCTTCCATTCCCGGTTCCAGTCGTGGTCAATCCATCGCCCACCGGGATCTTCGGCTCTGGCGGCAACAGACTCATGCTCTTGTACGGAGCTTCACGCCAAATCCCCTGCATGCTTAACCACCACAAATCCAGCGGCGGCTCCCCAGCATCGAGCGCTACGTAGACTCGGTCCTCTCGTCCCCCATCGACCAGGTTCGCCGCATAAAGCATCTGCCCATCGCTCACCGCGATCACCTGCACCTTCTGCTCGCGCGCATATCTTTCGGCCTGCTCCAGTGCCCGATCCACCGCCCCGCGGTTCCATCGCAATGCACCCGGACGTTTCGCCTCTACAATCAGTTTCTTGATGCCCAGATCGGTAAGGACAATGTCCGCATACTGTATCTGGTGATTGAAATTTCCAAGCGGCCAATCCAGAACACTGGTGAACAAGTCTTCCAGGATGTTCTCGGCAACCTTTTCCGAGGCTTCCCCGTATCTGCGCTCCTGAGCAAGCCGCTCCTCGCGCTTGCATTTGAAGTGTCCCCACTCCGTCCGAATGCGTTGCGTACAGTTGCGATACGACGTAAGCTGCGAACACTCTTCCTGGGGCTGCCCCGTGTCTTCGTTCACGTCAGTCTTCTCCCGTCAGTACTCTTTCGGTCAGTGCTTTCCGCCCCATCTTAGGCTTCAATTGTCTCCCATGACAATACATTACTTATCATCTACTAACTCACAACACGTCGCATCTTGAAGCAACCCTCTGCATGACGCCTTGATGCCGCATAAGTTCGAACCGTTGCCCTCGAAATCGCGACTTATGCGTGATGTGCCTCACATCGTTTCACAGATAACCTGAGCACAGTAGGAACTAGGACAGCCTTCGGTATTTGCGTTCCCTCACGAACAGCAACTCCGGCAATTTTCCCTAGTTGCGGCTGATTCCCAGGAGGAGCCATGCATTTTCTCCCCAAACGATCCAATCCCTCCCCGTCCTGCTGGTTGCGGAACTCTCTCGGATTCCTGAGCATCGCACTGATCGGCCTCTTTGGCCTCGTTACTGCCTGCGGCGGTGGTGACAACAGCACCATAACTCCGCCACCCAACGAAGCCACGACCGTACAAATCAACATGGGCGACGCGCCCGCCGACTGGGTACTCGCATTCTCGACCACGATCACTTCGCTGACCCTCCACGGAAGCGATGGATCCATCACCGCTATCAGCACCGCAACTCCGGTTGAGTTCATGCAGCGCTTGGGCACCATGGAGCCGGTTGCTCTCGCGCTCGCCAACCAGGGCAACTACACCAGCGCAACGGTCTCGTTCGGCGACTGCCACGTCACCTACATCGATCCCACCACCAAAACAATGATGCAGAAGACCATCTCCGGACCGTTCAGCGCCAACGTAAACTTCGGCTCCGCAGTCGCTCTGGGCACCACTCCACTGGCCTTCAACTTTGACCTCGATCTCAACCGGTCCCTCACTCTCGACAACTCAGCCAACTTCGCCTTTTCGCCGAATTTCAACTTCTCCGTTGGAGCACAGGGCAGCGGCAATGGCAGCGGCGGCAATGGCATGGGTCCCTTTTTCGGCGGCATGCAACACATGTTCGGCGTAGTCAGCAGCATCGGCAATGGCTATATGGTCATGAACTCGCTGCAGGCCATGAACACCTTCACCATCCAGACCAATGCGCAGACTCAGTTCCGTGGACTCGCCACCAGTCTCAGTCAGCTCACGCCCGGCATGGGCGTCTGGGTCAATGCCTCGCTGCAATCCGATGGCACCTTGCTTGCCACCCGCATCAACGCCATGATGCGCTCCGGCGGGATCATGGGTGGTGGCATTGTCACTGAAGTCAATGGACAGCCTGCTACGCAAATCACCATCGTCATGCAGAACGGCGCAGGAGCAAGCATCAATACCTCGTATCTCTCCAAGACCCTCACCGTCAATCTCACTTCCGAAACAACTTACTCCATCGACGATGACCGCGTCGATCTCGCCAGTCTCCCCTTCACGCCCGTCTTCGATGCCAACAACATTCTGCTGGGTCAAAGTGTCCTGCCCGTCGATGATTCCGGCGACATCATCTCCGGTGACACCTCATCGGCTGGAACCATCACCGCATCCAGCATTTCCCTTCAGGAACGGGGCTTCCGTGGCACCACCGATGCGGAGATCACTCCCGGTACGGCATCCACCTTCACAATCACGCTGAGCCCTGACTGTGCCTTCACTTCGCTCACAGGTGCCAGCTCCATCCTGGTCTATCAGCAAACTGGTACCACCATCCAGGATCAGACCGCCATCCCCACCGGCACCACTGTGCGTGTGCATGGCCTCCTGTTCCAGAACGCAGGGCAGTGGGTGCTCGTCGCATCCACCATCGCCAGCACATAGCTGGTGCAAGTTCCTCGACGTAGTGCCTCCAGGGCACCCAAATCGTTTGGGTGCCCATTTTTTCGCACGTTGCTCCGCTACTCCGGCAACGCCACTTCCATCACATCGCGCGCATTGAAAACCCGCCCGGCCTTCAGCCGAAATTCCAGCCTTGCCCTGCGTCTCACGTGATACACCAGCGCAGGGCGAAAACACGCCACGCACCTCCCGCCACTGGCCCGTACGCTCGGATACACCACCCCATTGGAGCCCTTGCTCAGTAGCTCCAGCGCAAGCGCCTGCGACGCGGCATAGCATCCCGGCACAGGCTCCGGCTCCAGATACTCTTTGAACTTCCCTCGCCCGGTCAGGTCGTGAAATTCCGCCTCAAAATCCGCCAGATAGTCGTCATACGTGGCAGCTTCTTCCTCCGGCCAGTCCACGTCTTCCAGTTGCCGTATCTTGTGTGTCGCCACTTCGGCCATCGCCGTCGTCAACTCCACGCCTGCATACCACGCACCCCGCTCGCCGCTGTTGAATCGCCCGCCAAACGGCGCCGGATGCAAGAACGCCGCATTCACGATTCGCGCATACGGTACGTCGTAGAGCAGCTCAAACACGCTGACTCCATGCACCAGTCCTTGCTGTCCCAGCAGGCGCTCATTGGTCGCGCCGTCCAGTTCTACCAGCAGGTCTACGTCTTCATCCCTGCCGGCAGCGCGAGCCAGCACCGTTCCCTCTTCGCTGAACTTTGAAGGAATCAGCCGATGCGTGTCCGCAAACGAAAACGTCCGAACCGTCGGCGTCACATCCCACCGCGATACGAATCCAGCAGCCGCCGCACCTGGCTCATCCCCGGAATCCCCATCCGCACCATGTACTCCAGCGGCGTTCTGCCGCCAAACATCGCATTCCTGTTCGGCAGCCGTACCCACTCATCCGCCAGCTTGCGGCTGTACAGAATATTCAGTGCCTTGAAAATTCCCACCAGGTATGAAATCCGCGTCAGCCGGTCCTGGTCCAGCATCCGCCGCTCCGATTCTTTCTTCAGTGCATAAAACGAGGCGGCAGAAATCCCACCCAGTAACTCACGCGCATCCTGTTCCTTGATGCCCCACGCCTTCGTGATCTTGAAAAACGCCCGCACCGCAGCCGGAGACAAACGCTTCCGCGTCGCTGCATCGGCCAGATTCGCCGCTGTGTCAAAGGAGTAACCCGCAATCTGAGGAACCGGCACTGTTGCCGCCATGTCGCACCTCTGATTTCAGACTACTCCAATTTTGGAGTATTTTCTATTCACATTAAGAGAACTGCGATGCCCCACAGCGTGACAGGATGGCCCATTCAAGCTGGTTGTTGGCTTGAATGGGGCGGGATCGACTGGCAACTGAGAACTGACATCTGCCTACGCCAGCGCCAGCGCGCGAATCTCTTCCTTGCGCACCGTCAGCCGCTCCACCAGGTCCGTCCGAACCTCGTATCCACGCCCCGGCGTCTGCGGCACGAGAATTTCACCCTCCGCGCTCACTTCGACTGCCGGCTCAATAATGTCTTCCGTCCAGTAGCGCTTCGATGCAGACACATCCCCAGGCAGGGTGAAGTTTGGCAGCGAAGACAACGCCACGTTGTGCGACCGCCCGATGCCCGTCTCCAGCATCCCGCCACACCACACCGGAATCCCGCGCTCCTGCGCCACGTTGTGCACCGCAATCGCCTCGCTGAAACCGCCCACTCTGCCGTTCTTGATGTTGATGATCCGGCACGACTCCATATCGATCGCCGCAAGCGCATCCCGCCGGTTCCGAATCGATTCGTCCAGGCAAATTGCTGTCTCCAGCCGCTTCTGCAACATCGAGTGAAAATAAAAATCGTCCGCCCATAACGGCTGCTCAATCATCAGCAGCTCAAACTGGTCGAACGATGCAATGTGGTCGGCGTCTTTCAGCCGGTAGGCCGAGTTCGCGTCGCAACTCAGCAGGATGTCGGGCCACCTCTTACGCACGGCCTCAAACACCTTCACATCCCAGCCGGGCTTGCACTTCAGCTTGATGCGCTGGTAGCCGGCCGCCAGTTCTTTCTCCACCTCGGCCAGTTGTGCCTCCAGCGTCGGCTGTATCCCGATCGAAACGCCGCATGCAATCGTTTCCCGCACGCCACCCAGCAACTCCGTCAGCGGAATCCCCTTCATCTGCGCCTCGACATCCCACACCGCGTTCTCCAGCGCAGCCTTCGCCATCCGGTGCCCACGCACCTGTCTGAAAATCCCCGGACACTTCCCGCCATGTTCGGGATCCGCTGCCGCCAGTTCCGGCGCCAGCTCCTGCATAATCACCAGCCATGCCGTATCCACCGTCTCATCTGAGAAATACGGATGCTCCCCGGCCACGCACTCGCCCCAGCCGGTATATCCTTCCGCCTTCAGTTCCACAAGCAGAATCCGCCGGTCTGTCGTAGCCCCAAAACTCGTCACAAAGGGCTTTACCAAAGGCATGCTTAGTTCACGGAGCGTAATCGAATCGATTTTCATAGACCTTCTCTCAAGCTGGCCATTCTGCAAGTTCGTAGATGCCGTTCCCCTGCTCATCCCGGCAAAAGCCCACCACCGCGAGTCCCGCGGTAAATGCGCGCTCAAATTGTCTGTGATTGTTCTGTTGCACTTCCCGCGCGCGCACAACTTCTCCCGCTGCCTTCCAGGCGGTCATTTCGGCGGGAATCATAATGCGCTCCTTGATGGGAGGAAGTGGCTGGGAATCTCCTGCCAACCGGCTGGCCACCCGGTCCGAATCCAGGTTCCATTCCGCCAGCAGACGATCCGTGGGAAGTCCGTTCTGCAGACGGGATGAGGATACACCATAAAAGTCCGGCAAATACCGCCGGACCACCACCCCCAGCTTGTGGATATTCAGGTACGCATTCTTCCCCTCCAGCGGGTCGAACGTCCATTCCATCCGGTCAATGCCCCGGCCCAGCGCCTCTTCCCGCTGCATTAGCTTCAACTTCTGTCCCAAACCCTCATTGCGCCACGCCGGATCGACAGCCAGCATGTGCGAGTGCAGATACGCCCGCGGAGCCCCCGTCTGTCCCGCTTCGCGCTTTTTCACCCCGGGCAGCGCCATCGCAAACCCCGCCAGCTTTCCGCCCTGTGGTTCAAAGGCGCCCATCACCTGCCCGCCGACATGCCGCGCCACCACAAAGGCCCGTCGAGGAATAATGTCCTTCCCCTCGTAGCCCCAAACCTCGCCTTGCAGCCGTACGCACGCGTCCAGTTCGCCGAATGTGTCGCAGATCCGCAGTTCCACCTGCCGCCCGCTCCGCAACTTCGCTTCCCGTACATCCATCCCGATCCCCGCCGCTGCTCCAGCCATCACAGAACCTTTTCCGCCTCACCCGCACGCTTGGCCGCGGTCCATAGCTCTTCCAGGTTTTCCAGGCTCAGCCGCTCCAGCGGCTCGGCACTGGACTCCTCCATCAGCCGGAACCTCCGCCGGAATTTCCCATTCGCATCCCGCAGCGCCATCTCCGGATCCACCTTCAGGTGCCGCGCCAGGTTTACGACCGTAAATAACAGATCCCCAACCTCTTCTGCGATTCGCGCTCGCTCCGGTTCGGCCTCCAGCTCGGCCTCAATCTCCGCCGTCTCCTCCCGAACCTTGCTCAGCAGCCCGCTCACTTCCGGCCAGTCAAAACCCACCTTCGCCGCCTTCGATCCCAGCTTCGCAGCCTCGGCCAGCGCCGGCATCGAGCGCGGAACTGCATCCAGCAGGCCCTCCCCGCCGCTCTCCGCCTGTTTCTTCTCAAATTTCTTGATTTCTTCCCAGTTCCGCAGAACCTGCCCGGCGTCGATGCCCTCAGTCTCCATCCCTTCGGCGCGATTTCCAGCCGCCGCCGCGGCCTCGTCGCCAAATACATGCGGGTGCCGTCTCACCAGCTTCCGGTTCAGCGTCTCCAACACATCGGCAATCGAAAAATGGCCCGGCTCATCCGCCATCTGGGCATAAAAAAGAACCTGCAGCAGCAGATCGCCCAGTTCACTCTTCAGCTCGTCCCAGTCTTCGCGCTCAATCGCGTCAAATACCTCGTACACCTCTTCCAGCGTGTACTTCCGGATCGTCGCAAAGCTCTGCTCACGGTCCCACGGGCAGCCATCCGGCCCGCGCAGCCGCGCCATGATTGCTACGGCCTCGGCAAAGCGTTTACCCGCCTCGTCGGTCGCTCCCATATGCCCTTACTGTAATCCAGATTTGGTCCGGCCACCGAACCCTCTTACCGGCAAGGTTCTATACTGCGGTCTGTGCCCATGTTGATTTCTGTCCTTGTCGTGCTGGTGGGTCTGGCCTTCGGCAGCTTCCTCAACGTCTGTATCTCCCGCCTGCCGGGGCATGACTCCATCATCCGCCCGCGCTCGCGCTGCCCGCACTGCCAGCGGCTCATCCCTCCGCTGGAAAATATCCCCGTCCTCAGCTGGCTCCTGCTGCGGGGCCGCTGTCGCGGCTGTCATCAGCCCATCTCCTGGCGCTACCCCGCCGTCGAGATCACCACCGCCCTGCTCTTTCTCCTCTGCCAGCTCACCTTTGGCATCACCCGCGTCGGCATCTTCGCCATGATCCTCTGCTTCCTGCTGCTCGGCCTCGCCGCCACTGACGCGGAAACCCTCACCCTCCCCAATGCGCTCACCTACCCTGGAATCGCGATCGGACTCGTCTACACCGCCTCCATCCCCCGCGCCATGATCAGCTTCCGCATTGCTGACGTCGCCAGCTCCATCTTTTCCGCCATCGGCTTCGCCCTGCTCATCCTCGCCATCCGCTGGATTTACCTCAAGGTCCGCCATGTCGAAGGCCTCGGCATTGGCGATGCCAAGCTCATGGCCATGATTGCCGTCTGGATGGGTCCCCTGCTCACCGCCGAAGTATTCTTCATCGGCGTCTTTGCCGCCGCCATCTACGGAATCCTGCTCCTCATCACTGGCCAGAATCGCGGCATGCAGACGCAGCTGCCCCTCGGCTCATTCCTCTGCGGAGCCGCCCTTTTCGTCCTTTTTCAAGGTCAGGGAATCTTAAAGTGGTACTTGCAGTTCTTCCACTAAACTGCCGCGTTTCCACTGAATAGAGCTACCGCCTGCCTCAGATGGTGCAGCCCGTGTACGCGGTGGAATCGCCGCCACTGCCTCGCCGTCAGCGGGCCGAATATGAAGTGCATTCCCACCGGGCTTTTCCCGAACTTTGCCTCGCACTCCACCAGCAAATCGTCCATCTTTTCCAACTCAGCCCTTAGTTCGGCTACCAGTTCCGCGCCGGACTTCGCACCCCATCCCAGCCGGTCCGGCAGCGTATATTCCGGCGCCTTCGCGCCCTTGGGCAGCATTCCACGCCCAATCACCAGCCATTGCAGAATCCGCTGCGTCAGCGTCTTCAGCCCTTCCACCGGCTGTCCCGCCTCCAGTCGCTTCCGCAGCAGCCCCTCCGTCGACTGATACGTCAGCAACAGGTGCGCCACAATCTGCTGCGCATCCCACCGTCGCGCATCCCCGCCCGGATGCCGCTGGCACTCTGCCGCCGTCCGCGGCGCCAGCACCGGCTCAAACCCAGCAATCACTGCTTCCAGATCACCGTGCATCCATATCCCCCGGGATAATTCTCGCCACTCGCCCCATCTGCCACAAACGCATCCGGCAACCCCGAATTCGCCCTGCGCCTGCCCCGAACACTGCCTTCCACCTGCACAAAAGCGCGCATCCCCTCTTTTGCCTTGCCAACTCGGGCGGCCACGCTCGCCTCACTGTTCGTGGCTCAGCCGCCTCAGTGCCTTCACAGCTTCCTTCGAGTGCTTCCCGTTCGGCAGCACGTCCAGGTACAGCTTGTAGTTCTCGATCGCCACCTGGCGCTTCCCCAGATGGTCCGCAGCAATCGCCAGCCCGATCACTGCGTGGATATCCTCCGGATTCACCTGGGTCGCTTCCTTGTAACGTCCATACGCACCGGCCCAGTCCCCTGTCTGCAGGTAGAACTTCCCCACCTTGTCGTCGCGCTTCCCCAACGCAGGGTCATACGCCGGATGTGTCCGGACGGAATTATCCAACACCGGCCCGTTGCCCAGCGCATTCACTCCCGGCAGCCGCTGGTCGCTCGAGCTGTAATCTCCCTGCTGCCGAGGCGGCGCATTCTCCGCCTTCTGCCGTGCTGCCTGGGCCGCGGCCGACTTTGCCTCAGGAAACGGATTTTCCTGCGCCGCGCTAGGCTCAGGAGCGTTCGCCCGGTCTGCCTTCTGCTGCGCTGCCTCGGACTTAGCCAGCGGAAACGCGTTCTCCTTCTGCGCCGCATTCTTCTTGCCCGACTTCGTCGCTCCCGGACTCAACGGCAGGCTTGGCCCCGCATTTGGATTCATCTCCTGTTCCTGCTCGTATTTGTTTTGCTTTGTCGGTTTGCACTTGCCCTTCGAGCAGGTCACCCCTCCGCTGACCGTCTTCGGCGTCGGAGGATTGATGTTGCCCGGCGACCCTGGCGCAAACGGCGCCATCTGCGACGACGGAGGCAAACCGTCCCCCGTGCACGGATCAAACGGCGCGGGCGCATTCGAATTCTGAGTCGTCTGGGCCTGCTTCTGCTTCGTCTGCTGTTGCTTCTGTTGCGCGCTCACGGCCATCGTCATCGCCAACGCCGCCGTCAGGGCCGCTCCCCAATACCATTGCCTGTTCCGCATATCCCTATTAGACGCACAATCCCCCCTCCTGTGCAGCTTCCAAGTGCCAATCTCCCGCTATACTCGCTTCAGCATATGGGCCTCATCATCCGTTCTTCTTCCATCCATGCCGCCGGTTGCTACACCACAACACCCATCCGCAAGGGCACGCGTGTTGTCGAATACACCGGTCCGCGCATCTCCAAGGAACTCGCTGACGAGAAATATCAGGACTCGCCCACCACCTATCTTTTCGGTGTTGGCGATGGCGAACAGGTCATCGACGGCCACGGCACCGCCATGTTCGTCAACCACTCCTGCGCCCCCAACTGCCAAACCGACGAAATCGACGGCCGCGTCTGGATCTGCGCCATCCGCGACATCGCCGCGGGCGAAGAGCTCACCTATGACTATTACCTCTACGACGGCGATGAAGACGAAGCTCTCTGCAACTGCGGCGCCGCCGCCTGCCGCGGAACCATGTACGCTCCCGCCGAAATCAAGCGCCGCCAGCGCATCGCCCGCAAGGAAAAACGCAGGAAGCTCGCCCGCAAACCCTGACCTCCCCGCTGGAGTATTTCCCCTATGCGTATAGACCGAAGAGAGAACCTCAACGCAGCTCTTCCGTTAAGAAAAGCTGCGCTTGGTTGAATTCAGAAAGTTCATAGTCATAGCGGAAATGCTCTCGAACTGGTCTCATAAACCCTCCGCGCCTGGTGAGGCCTCGCATGAGACCCGCCATCGAAGCGGGGCTCATGCTTTTCGTCGAAGCCGCTACGCTATTTA
>JAJYVU010000097.1 GCA_021791875.1 Acidobacteriota bacterium
GGCCTGCGCCTGGGCCTGCAAGGGCTTCCAATTCGTTCTGCAGGTTTTCAGGATCGTCGGAAAGCGCGCTCAATGCACTGCCCTTGATCACCATGGAACTGACGTTATTGGTTGGGCTCGTGCTGACGTGCTGTTCCTGCGCTTTGACTTCGACCTGCTGCTGCTGGACGGCGATGGAGAGCACGGCGTCAAGCTTGCGCAACTGGCCGGCCACCACGGTGATATTGTCTGCATGGAATGGTGCGAAGCCCTGCTCCATGATGTCGACGCTATAAATGCCGGGAGCTAGAGGAGTCACGCTATAGGAGCCTGTGGCAGAGGACGTTGCTGTGGCGGCAACCTTTCCGGATGGAGTCGTGACAGTGATGGTCGCGCCGGGAATGACGGCCCCTGACGGATCCGCGACGTCGCCGTGAATCCCGGTGGCCGCCGACTGGGCAAAGACCGACGCAGCCCCGGCCAGCAACGCCAGAACAACAAGAACAGAAAACGAGCGAAGAATATTCCTTAGAGTCACAAATCTCCTGCATTGAACCATCATGTTTGGACGTACCTTAGATTTATTTCTGCGGACTGTTATCGCCTTCCTGTTGTCCGCCGGCATTTCCGCCTCCTGCCGCAGCCTGGCCACCGCCGAGGCTCCAGGAGGAAGAAAACATGCTTTGACTGGCTTTTCTAGAAGCCCGCAGCATTGGCGCAACTCCAGACAACAGCGTGAGAGCGGTGCCTGGTTTGCCTTGATTACCGGTTGAGGCGACGACCATCACGGCATCGCCCTTGTGGAGATCAGAGAGTTGAATTGGGGTTGCGCGCTCGAGCACGCGATCAAAGTCATTACCCGCTTGCTCGGGCGGGCCCTTGTGGTCGGAACTCGCGCGGTAGGGTCGATTCTGTTCCGGATGCTCGGTCATCGGGCCCTTATTTCCCGAAGACTTGGCAGCTTCTTTCATAGCATGCAGCCGCATCGCTACGAATTCAGCGACGCGGGGCGGCAACTGGCGCAGTGTGGATGCCGCGTCCACGTTGAGCGTGACAGGCTTTTTCGTCACAAGATCCTTGACGGTGAGGGTATTTGCGGCTGGATCGACGGAAAGTACAAGTCCGGCAATGTTCTGGAAATGCCCGAAGACAATTGCGTTGGCCGCAACGGTACGATTATCGGCGCTGTGCGCACCCTTGGCGCGGAGTTGATCGCCGGGTTTTATTGCGGCGAGCGACGAGTGCTGCGTGTCCTTGAACGCGACCGAATTTTCAGCATATTTGCGAATGCGGGTAGAGGGCGAAACGTGAATGTTGATGTCGTGCTCGGTCGAGGCCAAGACGATAGTGCCGCTGGCAGGATCGACCGATTTGACGATGCCGCCGACTCCATTGCGCTGCCAGTCTTCTTCTTCCGCACGCCGGCGTGCCGCAATGTCGGATTCTTTCATCGCCACGATGAGGTTTGCGGCCAGCGTATTGTTGTCGCCGCTGGTGGCTAAAACCAGGGCGCGGTCGCCCGCGGAAATATCAGTGATCCGGATGGGGGTGGCATCGGAGAGTGATTTCTGGCCAGGTTCGAGGCGAAGGATGCGCGTGGAACTGCCGATGGTGACCGTAACCGCGCTTCCGGTGGCGGGCTTCACGATCAGCGTGTGACTGCCGACGGAGGTCACCGTTCCAAGAACGCGCGTGGGGGCCGCGCTTCCGGACTGCATGGGGTTAAGTGCGGCAGGGAGGGCCAGCGTCGGGAGCGGAGCCCCGCAAAGACTTAGAAGAACTGCAAACGTGATCGACCTGCCTGCCTTGCGCTTCAACATAAGTCCCTCAAGCGTTTCATTTCTGTCGAACGTCGAAAGGAACGTTCGTAAAAGGGACGCGGCAGGGGCGCAGAAGTTGCAGTTTTTGTATACCAATGGAAAATAATTCCGGATAACTGAATTTAGTCTGAAGGTGCCCTTCTGCCGGAGAGTTGAGGGCCGTGGCCGGCGTGTGCGGCGCAAATCCGGCAGAAAATCCACAGAACCAGAAAATGCCATCTGCGAACCAGTATCATCAGCAGGAGGGGACATTCGTCCCACCGGGGCAATTCTTCTTGCGGCACCGGCTTACCCACCGAGGATAAGAACTACCATCATGGCAATTTCCAGTCCGGCAAGTTCCCAATCGTATAAACCGAGCACTGCTGGCGGCACTCAAGTGGCTGCCATGTCGATTGTGACGACGCTCTTTTTTATCTGGGGCTTCATCACGTCGCTGAACGACATTCTGATTCCCCATCTGAAGTCGATTTTTGCGCTGAACTATGCCGAAGTGATGCTGGTACAGTTCGCCTTTTTTTCCGCCTACGCGATTTTCGGATTGCCGTCCGGCTTTCTCGTGGAGCGGATTGGCTACCAGCGCACGATGGTAGTGGGCCTGATTGCGATGGCTCTGGGTGCGATTCTTTTTGTGCCCGCGGCAGAAGCGCCGAGCTTCCCGTTGTTTCTGGCTGCGCTGATCGTGCTGGCGGCTGGCATCACGATGTTGCAGGTGGCGGCCAACCCCTACGTGACATTTCTTGGGCCGCCGCAGACGGCTTCAAGCCGTTTGAATCTGACGCAGGCTTTCAATTCACTGGGTACTGTTCTGGCGCCACTTTTTGGAGCGTGGCTGATTCTGGGCGAGGCACCGAAGGTCATCAAGAATCTGAAGGCTCTTTCTCCCGCGGCGCTGCACTCGTATCGCGTGGCGCAGGCCGCGACGGTGAAGCTGCCGTATGTTTCGATCACCGTGGTGCTGGTGTTGCTGGGACTGCTGATTGCACTGTACAAGTTTCCGCGGCTGGATATTACGCGGGACTTCCGGCCGGTGCATCCGGGGCATGCGGACAGCCTATGGAACTATCGCCACCTGGTGCTCGGCGCGATCGGGATTTTCGTTTACGTGGGCGCGGAAGTTTCCATCGGCAGCTTTCTGACGAATTACTTCAATCAACCTGAGATTGGCGGGTTTTCGCTAGAGAAGGCCGCACTTCTGGTGCCTTACTACTGGGGTGGGGCCATGATTGGCCGCTTTGTTGGATCGGTGCTGCTGCAGCGCATGAAGACCGGCCCGGTGCTGGGCATTTGCGCGATTGTGGCCGGCTGCCTTGTGATTACTTCGATGCTGTCGTTCGGGCCGTTTGCGGTCTGGACGATTCTGCTGGTGGGGCTGTTCAATTCCATCATGTTCCCGAGCATATTCACGCTGGCGATTGCGGAACTCGGACCGTTGACGGGCAAGGCTTCCGGGCTGCTGTGCGTGGCGATTGTAGGCGGCGCGGTGATTCCGGAGTTGCAGGGTTTGCTGGCGGATAAGATCGGGATTCACCATGCATTCATCCTGCCGGTGCTGTGTTATGTGTTCATTGCGTACTACGGCTTTCGGGGTTCGAAGATCGTGCTGCCGGGATAAATTGTGCGTAGTGGAATCTTGGAGGGGGCAGTCTGCAGGCTGCCCTTCTTCATTTGCTCCGCAAGGCGCTGAGCGCCAAGGGCGGTGTTTTCCGGGTACGGAATTGCTGAAAACGCTGTAGGATCAATGGTTATGCCAAAAGACCTTTGCCTGACCGGTGAGCGGCTTTCGCTTGAAGAGATTGTGGATGTAGCACTGCATGGCCGTGCGGTTACGGTGGACGAGGCGGCGCGTACGAGGGTGGTGGCATCGCGTCGGCTGGTAGAGGAAATTGTCGAGCGACATGACACGGCGTACGGCATCAACACGGGTTTCGGGAAGCTGTCGGACGTGCGGATTGCGCCGGAGCAGCTGGAGGATCTGCAGCACAACCTGGTGCGCAGTCACTCATGCGGATTGGGCGAGCCGCTGCCGGAGCCTGCGGTGCGGGCGATGCTGCTTCTGCGGGCGAATGTGCTGGCGAGGGGGAACAGCGGCGTGCGTCCGGTGGTGGTTGACACGTTGGCGGGGATGCTGCGGGAGGGAGTTCATCCGGTGGTCCCGGCGCGCGGATCGGTGGGCGCGAGCGGCGATCTGGCTCCGCTGGCGCACCTGGCGCTGGCGGTGATTGGCGAAGGGGAAGCATTTTTCCGGGGGCGCAGGATGGCGTCAGCCGAAGCAATGGTGCAGGCGGGATTACAGCCGCTGGCGTTGCAGGCGAAAGAGGGGCTGGCGCTGCTGAACGGTACCCAGGCGATGACGGCGGTGGGTGGGCTGGCGCTGGCGCGAGCGCTGCGCGTGACGGAGCTGTTTGATCTGGCCGGCGGTATGTCACTGGACGCGCTACGAGGGACGCCGACGGCGTTTGACGCGCGGATTCATGATGCGAGGCCGCACGCGGGGCAGGTGGCGGCGGCGGCGCACCTGCGCGCGCTGTTGGAAGACAGCGAGATTCGCGAGTCGCACCGGACGAATGATCCGCGTGTGCAGGATGCCTACTGCCTGCGCTGCATGCCACAGGTACATGGAGCGGCGCGTGGCGCGCTGGCGCACGTGCGCGAGGTCGTGGAAGTAGAGAGCGGATCCGCGACGGATAATCCGCTGGTGTTTGCGGCGGCGAAGCCGGGCAGCCCTGCGGAGATTCTGTCTGGTGGAAATTTCCATGGTGCTCCGCTGGCAATGGCGTTTGATTATGCGGCGATTGCGCTGACGGATTTAATGAGCATCAGCGAGCGACGAATTGACCGGCTGGTGAATCCAGATATTAACGAGGGATTGCCGCCGTTCTTGTCGTCATCACCGGGGGTGTCCTCGGGAATGATGATTGCGCATGTGGCGGCGGCGGCATTGCTGAATGAGGCCAAGGTGCTGGCGCATCCGGCGAGCGTGGACAGCGTGCCGACTTCGGGCGGCAAGGAAGATCATGTGTCGATGGGAATGACGGCGGCGCTCAAACTGGACCAGGTTGTGGAGAACGCAGAACAGGTGCTGGCAATTGAACTGATGGCCGCTGCGCAGGGGTTGGATTATCGCAGACCGCTGCGTCCGGCCAGGGCGCTGGCTGCAGCGCAAAAGGCGGTGCGTGAAATTGTGGCGCCGCTGACGGCAGACCGGGAACTCGCGCGCGACATCATGGCGCTGGCGGTAGCGGTACGGTCCGGCGCCTTCGACGTCTGGCGTAAGTAGTAACGTAGAAGTTGAGGTATCTGTGAAGATAGCATCAGAGGGAGCCGTTGGCAGCGCGGTGGATGAAGGGCGTGCTGCAGAACAGACACTCGATCCGGAAGACTGGGAAGCGTTTCGCGCACTGGCACATCGGATGGTGGATGACATGGTCGACCAGACGCGCGGCCTGCGCGAGCAGCCGGCATGGCAGCAGCCTCCCACCGACGTGAAGCGCGCCATTCAGAACGAGCCGCTGCCGTTGGATGGGCAGGGCGCTGAGCAGGTTTATGCAGACTTTTTGAAACTGGTTCAGCCTTACACCAGCGGCAACCGGCATCCGCGGGCGTGGGGATGGGTGCGGGGCAATGGGACACCGCTGGCCGCGATGGCGGAGATGCTGTCGGCTTCGATGAACTCACACGCGGGCGGCGGTGAGCAGTCGTCCACCTTTGTGGAAGAGCGCTGCCTGCAGTGGCTGGCTGGAGTCATGGGTATGTCTGCTGCAACGACGGGCATCCTGACCAGCGGCGGAACGATGGCCAATCTGCTGGGTCTGGCCGTGGCGCGCGATGCCCGGGCTGGATTCGATGTGCGCGAAGAGGGATTGGCGGGAAATGCACGGCTGACCGTGTATGCGTCGAGCGAGACGCACATGTGGGCGCGCAAAAGCATGGATGTGCTCGGGATGGGTGCGCAACAGTTGCGGCTGATTCGGGTGGATGAGGGTTTCCGCATCGATATTGGAGCCCTGCGTGAACGGCTGCGGGAGGACCGCGCCGCGGGGCTGCGGCCGATTGCGGTTATCGGCAACGCGGGTACCGTGAACAGCGGAGCGGTGGATGATCTGCCCGCGCTCGCGGCGCTGTGCCGGGAAGAAAATCTTTGGTTCCACGTGGATGGCGCGTTTGGTGCGTTGCTGAAACTTTCTGATCGCTATGCTTCGCTGGTGCGCGGCGTCGAACTCGCCGATTCGCTGGCGTTCGACATGCATAAGTGGATGTATCTGCCATTTGAGATAGGCTGCTTGCTGGTAGCGGAAGGGAGTGCGCATCGCGCAGCATTTGCGTCGACGGCGAGCTACCTGGAAGGCAATACTCGCGGCATGCTGGCGACGGGGTTGATTTTCTCCGATCGGGGAATCGAGCTGACTCGCGGATTCAAGGCGCTGAAGCTCTGGATGTCGCTGAAGGCCTATGGACTGCGGACGCTTGGTACGCAAATTGAGCAGAATATGGAACAGTCGCAGTTCCTTGAGCAGCGTGTCAAAGAAGAACCGGAGCTGGAGTTGCTGGCGGCGCGGAAGCTGAACATTGTCTGCTTTCGGTATCGCGGCAAGATATTCCGTGATGAGGACTTCTACAATGCGTTGAATCGCGAACTTGTGATCCGGCTGCAGGAATCTGGCGAATTTGTGGTTTCCGGCACGGAACTGCGCGGGCGCTATGCACTGCGCATTGCGAACACGAATCATCGCAGCCGGCTGCAGGACTTCGAGGACCTGGTGCAGGCGATGCTCAGGATTGGCAGGGAACTGGACGCCGTAAGGGGCTAGGAGCAAAACCAGACTTCCTATGTCCTCTTGAGTGGGTTTCCGGGTTGCCGCGCTCAGCTGGCCCCGCCCCAGTCCGCAGAGCGCGCCGGGGATCCCGGTGATTACGCCAACCGTAGTGCAAGGGCTGCGGGATCCACCTGGTCTCGCTTTGTTCTAGTGCGCAAGCAGGGCCACGCCAATACAGACAAATACGGCGGCCAGCCAGCGTCGGCGATCGACGTTTTCGCCGAGGAAGAATTTCGCTGCGATGGCATTGGTCACGAAAGTGAGCGAGGCGGCAGCGGGTCCGATGAGCGTGAGATCGCCGTGACTGAGCGCGAAGAGCATAGAGAAAAAGCTGAGAGACATACAAAGCACTCCCAGTCCGAAGCGGGGCGAGCCCAGGACGGCCGCTGCCGCGCCGGGAATACCCTTGACAGCGCGGATGCGGTCGAGGTCGCCGATGTTACGCATCGCTGAGGCGATGAGGACATCTCCCGCCGTAGCCCACAAGACAATGCACCCAATCATGAGAATCTGCCAGAGCAGCGGATATTGGGTCATGCGTGCTGACCTTCTTCGATCTGCTGTTGCTCCGGTTCGGACTGGTGAGTGTGAGTGTATGAAGGGCCGCGCGCTACAAAGCCCACGCCGGCAGTGATGAAGACGATGCCGAGCCAGCGCCAGGGCGAGACGTACTCACGAAGCCAGAAGTGGCCGAGCAGTTCCATGATGACGTAGCCGATCGAAGTTGCCGGCAGAACGTAGGTGAGGTCCGCCCAGGAAAGCGCCGTGAGGTAGGAGGCGAAAAAGCCGATGAGCACGACGATGCCCGCGCCGACCCACGGCGTAAGCACTGCGTGGATGAGTTCTCCGAGATGGTGAATGGAAACCGGACCGACGGATTTCATGCCGCGTGCCAGGAAGGTGTCGCCGCACGAAGCCGTCACGGTGACGACCGCGAGGTTGAGCATTTGGCCCGCAGTCAGTTTGGATTGATTCACGATTTTCCTTGAACCATGACGGATAAAGTAGAAACGGCCAGCGCAGCGCTGGCCGTACAGTTAGAAATCAGAATTATGCTTCCATGTTCGCAGGCTTGGCAGCCTCACGGCCCTTTACGGCCTTGCTCTGCTGGACGATCTTGTTGCGCTCGGAGCGAAGCTTCATGAAGGATTTTGCTTCGGCATAGAGGCGCTTGAGATCACGGTTGACGATGGCCTTGCTGACGACTCGCCATGCTGCCTTGGGGCGGAAGTAGTACTCATCGTAGAAGCGGTGGACCATCTCGAGCACGTACTCGGTGGGCAGGCCCGGGTATTCGATGTGCGCCAGTTGGTGCCCCTGGTCGTCGACCATCTGGCCGTTGTTGATGATGAAGCCGTGCTCCTTGGCGAAGTCGTAGAACTCGGTGCCGGGGTAAGCGTGGGCGATAGAAACCTGGATCGTTTCGACATCCAGGCTCTTTGCGAAGTTGATGGTGTTGCGGATCGATTCCTTTGTCTCGCCGGGCAGGCCGAGGATGAAGTCGCCGTGGATGGTGAGGCCCAGGTCATGGCAGTCGCGTGTGAATTCGCGGGCGCGCTCGACGGTGGCGCCCTTCTTGATGTTCTTGAGGATTTGCGGATCGCCGGACTCGTAGCCGACGATGAGCAGGCGGCAACCGGCTTCGCGCATGGCCTTCAGGGTTTCGCGATCGGTAGTGACGCGCGAGGTGCAGGACCAGGTGAGGCCGAGCGGTTTGAGCTTGGAACAGAGCTCAATGGTGCGCGCCTTCTGGATGTTGAAAGTGTCGTCGTCGAAGAAATATTCCTTCACATGCGGGAAGAGTTGCTTGGCCTGCGCCATCTCGGCGGCGACATCGTCTGTGGAGCGCTTGCGCCACGCATGTCCGCTGAGGGTCTGCGGCCAGAGGCAGAAGGTGCACTGGGCCGGGCATCCGCGCGTGGAGTAGAGCGACACATAGGGGTGCAGCAGGAAAGGCACGTTATAACGCGTGACGTCCATATCGCGTTTATAGATTTCCGTGACCCATGGCATCGCGTCGAGGTCTTCGACCTGCGGGCGATCCGGCGTGTGGACAATCTGGCCGTTCTTGCGGAAGCTGATGCCGAGGATTTCATCGAGGGGCTTGCCGTTGGCAAATTCGACGGTGGAGAAGTCGAATTCGCGGCGGCATACAAAGTCAATCGCAGGGCACTCATTGAGAGCGCGTTCGGGCGAGGTGGTGACAGGTGGCCCGACAAAAGCGATGCGCAGCTTGGGATTCGCGGCCTTGATGGCTTCGGCAAGCTTCTGGTCGCCGGTCCAGCCCGGAGTACTGGTGAAGAGAACCAGAAACTCATAGTCCTTCGCGATCTCGATGGTTTCTTCGGCCGAGACATGATGCGGCGGAGCGTCGAGCAGGCGTGAGCCTTCGAGCATGCCGGCAGGGTAGGCTAGCCAGACCGGGTACCAATAGGACTCGATCTCGCGCGTTGCCGGCCAGCGCGAACTAGCGCCGCCGTCAAAGTTTTCGAACGAAGGTGGATTGAGAAATAAAGTCTTCAGAGGCATCGCTTTATACCCTTGAGTTTACCATTCTAAGAATATTTAGACGCGAAAGAACGGCGTCAGAAGGCCGCTTACGGCAACGGCCTGAATCTATTACTTTTGCGGGGCGGAATGGAGCCAGCTTTCGATTCCGCCCGTCAGGCGCAGCAGGTTCAGTTCTGCACGGCTGACGTCGAGGTTGGCTTTGAGCATATCGATGTAGCGCTCACGCTCTTGGATATGAGCCTGTTCGGCTTGTTGAGGTGTAATCGGATTGGCATTGGGCTGGCCGGAGCCGGATTTCAACTCCTGTTCGACGGTGGCCAGCTGGGATTGGGCGAGCTCCGATTGAATCTGCGCAACGCGTTGCTGTGCGCGGAGTTCGGTGAGGCTT
>JAJYVU010000098.1:0-325 GCA_021791875.1 Acidobacteriota bacterium
TGTCAGGCTGTATGTATTCAACAAGGCTGAACGATTGTAGACAAGACGCAGGTAACTGACGCGCATATCCAGGATCGTCCTGCTATTGAAGGAGTAGGTATCATCGAAAACGAAATCATTCGTGTTGTAATGTCCTCCGCAAGAACCCTGGAAGATACCGGTCCCTAAGGGGTCTACCCCTAGATTATGGTTTATCCAGTTGGTGTACCGAGCGCTGATGTGCTGCTTGTTAGAGACGTTTTGATCAATATGGACGACTGTCTGATAGTTATTACCTCCGCTACTGGCGTTGGAGGTGAAGTTATTCACCCCAAGTGGCCCACCA
>JAJYVU010000098.1:335-9443 GCA_021791875.1 Acidobacteriota bacterium
ATAGAGCAAAGCTGTCGGATTTAACAGATTTGTTGGAATTTTTTCATTTACAAATTCCTGCCGGTTATACTGGGCTTCTCCCGGGGCACAGGCAACCCCCGGAGACGCGCCACAAGTAGTGTTGGGATCATAGATCGGGGTTTGCAGTTCCGACAGATCGCCGCCAAGCTCGGCTGCGGTCGGTACCGTTTCCGTGTACGTCTGTCCCTGGCGAAGAGCAAAGCCTTCCCAGTTGACAAAGAAAAAGGTCTTGTTTCTCCCGTCGTAAAAATGCGGAATATAGACTGGGCCACCCACGTTGAAGCCGTACTGGTTTTGCGTGAAAGCCGGACGTGCAAGGCCTGCCTGGTTGCCGAAGTAGGTGTTCGCGTTGAGCAGCTTGTTCCGCAGAAACTCCCAAAGGCTGCCATGAAGATTGTTGGTGCCTGATTTGGTCCTGAAGTTGATCGCGCCGCCAGCCAAACGCCCATATTCCGGCGAAAGGTTGTTGGTATCGACATTGAATTCCTGGAGTGAATCTTGTGTCGGAATCAGTGCTGTGACGCTGATATATTCCGTATTGACTGGAGATCCATCGAGGAACGTCACGCTCTGGTTCGCCATGCCCCCGCCGATCTGGTAATTGCCCCATGCAAATGGGTTTTGTCCAGTCGGATTATACATCGCTCCTCCCTGGGGAACGACCGAGGGCACCAAGGCCGTCAAGTTCATCGGGTTGCGGCCATTCAGTGGGATTTCATCGGTTTCGCGCTGATCGACGACGGCACCGAGGGAAACGGTCTCTGCCTGGATCAGTGGGGTGCGTGCAGTTACAGTCACCTTCTGGCTTTGACTCCCAACTTCCATCGTAAGGTTGATTTGCACGGAGCCTTCGACCTGGAGGTCGACGGGTTCACGAGTGATCGCTTTGAAGCCTTGCTTGGCCACTGTAATGCGATAACTGCCTGGCGGAACATTGACGAATTGGTAGAAGCCCGATCCATTTGTTATGGCCTGGCGCGTATCGTCGGTTCAGATGTTGGTCAAGGTCACCGGTGTGTTAGTAACTACAGCGCCGGACTGTTCCGTCAAATTTCCTAAAATCGTTCCTGATGTACTTTGTGCTCGACCATAGATGACGGCAAGCAGCAGGGTTACGGCAACCGATACCATACGAAGCGTGAGGTGCTTGCGGGCAACCGCTGTTTGACTTGACAGTCCCGTGTATTGGCGACCTGAGTCAAGTACGTTGTTTCTGTGCTGCTGTTTATTTTCATCTTGCCCCCTCAATGTGACTCTGTCTCTGGTTAACACTGCTGTTGGCAGCTATGGTTCGACTGTGCTGTTTGTTACCTTTACATCGCGGTGCAGCGATAAATTTCTGGAGGACGTCCCCGCCAGGATGCGGTAGGTTCCGCCGGGAAACTTCCATGCATGCGCTGTTGGATTGTAGATAGCGAACGAACGCCGATCGAGAGGCATGTCTACTTGCCTGGTCTGGCCCGGCTTCAATGTCACCTTTGCAAAGGCCCGCAGTTGCCGGGGAGGTTCCCCGTTCTTGCTTGGCTGCTCCACATATATCTGCACGACCTCGGCACCATCCAGCTTCCCTGTATTGGTGACAGACACGCGTACATCCACGGTCGGATGCGACCCACTGGAAACCCATTGGATATTTTTCGGCGCCACGAAAAGATGACTCAGCCGAAACGTGGTGTAGGACAACCCATAGCCAAATGGAAACAACGGTTGGGTGTTCGTCGCATCGTACCAACGATAGCCGACATTCAGCTTTTCGCTGTAGGTAGAGATTCCGTGGATGCCCGGCCACTGCCCGGATGTTCCCGTCGGAATCGCAGTCGCGGTTCGGGGAAAGGTCAGCGGTAGCTTGCCTGCTGGGTCCACATCTCCATAGAGAATCGCGGCAATCGCGTTGCCATCTTCCTGGCCTGGATACCAGGCCTCCACCAGGCCGCGAATCTGGTTAATCCAGGGCATAAGAACAGGTCCACCCGTGTCGAGAACAACGATGGTGTTAGGGTTCGCAGCGGCCACCGCAGCAACCAGATGGTCTTGATGATCTGGCAGCACCAGGTCTGGCCGATCTGCACCTTCGGTGTCATTCGTATGGACAAAGACAATCGACACTTGGGCTGCCCGCGCCACATCAGCCGCGCGTACCAGATCGCTGCCATCGTCATACGAGACTTGCGCTTTTCCGGCGATGCGCATGCGGATGCCCTGTAGAGGAGTAACGATATACGGCGCAACCACACCGGAACTGCCACCACCTTCGGCCTTCGGCTTGGTACTGCCAGCGTCGCCCAGTACCGCAATCGACTGACTGTCACGCAGTGGGAGAATTCTGCGGTCATTTTTCAGCAGCACCGTGCCTTGCTCTGAAACGCTGCGTGAAAAGGCATCATGGGCAGGCGTCCGCACATTCACCGCCCATGTACCCGTCTGAGGCTTATCAAACAATCCCTGGCGAAACATCGGCACCAAGATTCGTCGTACATGTTCATCCAGCGTCGCCATGCTTACTTGCCCATGCTCAACCGCAGTCTTCAAGGGTTGACCATAGTAGGTAGCGTCCGGCATTTGTTGGTCTAGCCCACCATTGGCAGAAGCAACCGTGGAGTGCGTTGCCCGCCAGTCGCTCATCACCCAGCCGTCGAAACCTAATCGTTTTTTCAACAAGTCATTGAGCAAATATGGACTTTCACATGAATAGATTCCGTTGGTTTTCACATACGCGCACATCACCGTGCCCACATGTCCCCGTTGAACGGCTGCCTCGAATGGGACCAGATAGATTTCGTGCAGGGTTCTTGAATCGACGACAGAATCTTCCTTAAAGCGATTCTGTTCTTGATTCATCGTGAGATACATGTTCGCGTCGGCAAGCGGACCTTGGCTTTGAATGCCTTGAATCTCTGCTACCGCCATTTGCGCATTGAGATAGGGATCCTCGCCATAGCTTTCAAAGGTGCGGCCCCATTCTGGAACACGGACGACATCGATCGACGGAGCCAGAGAAACATTCGTTCCCTTCCGCCATTCCTCATCACCCAGCACCTGCCCATAGGCATGGATCAGCGCTGTGTCCCAGCTTGCTGCCGCGGCAATGGGAGCAGGCAGCAACGTCACATATGTGGCTTCATTTCCCACACCGGCGCGTCCATCGGCCAGTCGCAACGCAGGGATGGAGAGCCTCGTATTCGGAGGAACATACCCGGTGTAGCCTGGAATCGGAATCGGACGCACCCCATGCACCATCGTGATTTTTTCATCTAGCGTCATGGCGCGGAGGAGCAGGCCGGCCCGTTGCTCCGGCGAGAGAGCCGAATTCATCCAAGCCAGATGACCGCTCGAAGCAGCCGATGTGGAGGCAATCGGTGCCCCAAAGAGGGATACGGGAAAGAACCCAACCATTACCACTACCACGATGGCCACCGCTAAATATCCGATGTAAATTCGACAGCAGTGCCGGTTGAACCTCTGCTGAGACTGCATTCCTTACGCACCTCTGATTCATCTGAATATCCGACTTCAGCTTCGCAAACATTATTATTCGATCAATAAAATGTTGTCAAGCATTATTTCATATTCGATCTTATTGTATGATCTATATTGACTAAAACGATCACACCGTCTACTATTCTCGAAACGCAATTCAAAAGTCGTGGAGTTGTGATCATGCTGTCTTAAGGAGCTTGTAATGCCAAAAATTTCGATGGATTGGGCGACCGGTATGCTCGCTGGTAGCAGTGTGAAGACATCCAGCAAGACGCTGGGGCAGATACGATCGCTCTTTCATGACCAGGAAGCAGCAAGCCAGGTGCCAGTCGATCTGGAGCTCTACCGCGTCCAGTTCTACACGCCTGTGGAAGATGGTACCGAAGGCGGACTTTTCTGGGGGAGCACAATCATCCAACCGGGGAAAGTGGGCGACGAATACTTCATGACCAAAGGACATTTTCATCGCCTGAGAAATCGTGCGGAATACTATGCCACGTTCCACGGAGAAGGCGCCTTGTTGCTGATGGATGAGAAAGGCGCGACCCGCTACGAAAAAATGTCGCCGGGTTCGATGCATTACATTCCGGGCCATACCGCGCATCGTGTAGCAAACATTGGAAGCACACCTTTGGTCTTCGCGGCATGTTGGCCGAGCGACGCCGGATACGATTATGAGACCATTGAGCGCGAGGGCTTCGGCGCGCGCATGCTCGAGCGCAACGGGAAGCCAGTTTTGGTTCCCCGAGGATAGCGGATGCTTGCTCTCGCTCTCGAAATTGGCGGATCGCACGCCACCTGCGCACTGGTACATGATCGGAACCTCGTCGCGCAACGGACCATTCATGTGGACAAGCCGAGCTTCCGCCATATGCTTCCCTCGCTGGAAAAACTGGTGCGGGACGTGATTGGCCATGCTGGTATTCCCACAAACAACTGCGCCGGACTCGTGCTTGGATTTCCGGGCATCGTCGATTCACGCAGTGGACGTGTGATCTCCACCAATGCCAAGTTCAACGATGCAGTCGAGTTCGATATGCAGCGCTGGGCGAAGGAGCAATTCGGTCTTCGCTTTGTCGTGGAGAACGACTGCCGCCTTGCTCTTCTTGGTGAGCATTTTACGGGAGCAGCTATGGATGCGCAGGATGTCGTTCTGGTGACTCTGGGCACCGGCATTGGCGCTGCGGCAATGATCGCTGGCCAACCTTTGCGTGGCAAATACGACCAGGCGGGTTGTCTCGGTGGTCATCTTCCAGTCGTACTCGCAGGACGTACCTGTACATGCGGCAACGTGGGCTGCGCCGAGGCCGAAGTATCCACCTGGGCGCTTCCGCAAATCTGTCGAGATTGGCCTGGTTTTTCAGGCAGCGAACTCGCCTCCGCACAAGCCATCGACTTCGCCTGCCTGTTTGCTTGTGGGGATCGAGGAGACCAGGTAGCCACGGAAGTGCTGGCGCGCTGCTATCAGATATGGGGCGCTCTGGCGGTCGCCCTGATTCATGCGTACTCGCCGGAAGTTCTGTTGTTCGGCGGTGGTGTATTGGCTCGGGAGCGCGACATACTGCCACCCATCCGGGCGCATGTGCATCGCCATGCATGGAGCCCGCGAGATGTTGTGCAAATCAAGACCGCGGCGCTTGGACCGTCGGCTGCCCTCTATGGTGCTGTACCGCTACTCCGGGAGGTCCTCGTTTGAATTCGTTTGGTTCAAACTACGATCGCTTTCCGTATGTCCGCGTAACGAATAACGATACAGATTGTTTTGCGGGTTGGCATAGCATCGGCGACGCACTCCGGCTTTCACCTGCTCTGACCGCGTTGGAGCTTTATCCCGGATGCGATGCCGATGAAATTGAGTCTCGACTTATTCCAGCACTGAAGCCCGATCTCGTCTTGCGAAGCAAAGACGCGCTTCTCACACCAGCGGAGTTGGATGAAAAATTCAGACAAACGCTGGGCGAAGATCCCATATTTGCGTACATGCATCCTTGGGAGCTTAAAGATTTTTTCTGTACGGCCAAGCTTGACCACTTACAAAGCCAACTCCAGCAATCGAAGGAGCGCGTTCTCGTCATCGGGACGGGAGCATCGCTCATCGCACCGCAGCCGGACTGCCTGATCTACGCCGATCTTGCCCGCTGGGAAATACAGAAGAGATATCGCACTCACCAGATCGGCAATCTTGGCGCCGATAACGCACACGCTTCTCCAGCGGCACTCTACAAGCGAGCCTTCTTTCTTGACTGGCGAGCGGCCGATCGCCTGAAAGCTCACCTGCTTCCTCGCATTGACTACCTGCTGGATACGAATGTGATCGAAGAACCCCGAATGATATCGGGGGAACACCTCCGACTCGGACTGCGAACGGCGTCCCAACAACCGTTTCGAGTTGTACCTTTCTTCGATCCGGGGCCGTGGGGCGGCCAATGGATGAAAGAAACGTTTCGATTGCCGGAAGGACCGCCCAACTACGCCTGGTGCTTCGATTGTGTTCCTGAAGAGAACAGCCTGCTGCTGGGCTTTGGCGATCGTCGGGTGGAAATCCCGGCGATGGATCTCGTTCTATTCCGTCCACGCGAACTGCTGGGCAATCACATCTATAAGACGTTTGGCGCTGAGTTCCCTATCCGCTTCGACTACCTGGATACAATGGGTGGCGGCAACCTGTCCCTACAAGTGCATCCGCTGCGGAAGTACATTCGCGAAAAATTCGGCATGGATTACACCCAGGATGAGAGCTACTACATGCTGGAAGCTGCGGAAGATGGCGCCGTGTATCTAGGTCTGAAGGAAAACGTCGATCGTGGACGAATGGAAGAGGATTTACGGCTCGCGCAGAAGGACCCCAACGCGCCTTTTCCAGCCGAGCAGTATGTAAACGTATGGCCAGCAAGAAAGCACGATCACTTTCTGATCCCTGCCGGGACCATTCATTGCTCGGGACGAAATGGCGTCGTTCTTGAAATCAGCGCCACTCCTTATATTTTTACCTTCAAGCTTTGGGACTGGGGCCGACTCGGTCTCGATGGATGTCCGCGCCCCATTCATCTGGAGCATGGTTTGGCGAACATCCAATGGGACCGAACAACTTCATGGGTGCGCGAGCACCTCATCGACCGAATTTCGCCAATCGCCAGTACCACGGAATGGCGGGAGGAAAAAACTGGTCTGCATGAATTGGAGTTCATCGAAACACGCCGCCACTGGTTCACAGGAACAGTACCGCACCACACATCTGGCACCGTCAACGTGCTGAATTTAGTCGAAGGGGAAGCGGCCATCGTGGAGAGCCCGAGTGGAAGCTTTCCTCCTTTTGTCGTGCACTTCGGAGAAACATTCATTGTGCCGGCACAAGTGGGCGCCTACACCATCCGACCTGCTGGTCCATCGCCCCGCTCGCTTGCAACGATGAAAGCTTTTGTCCGGGAGGCTGTTGGATGATTTCAAATTCCGTTTTGGATGTGTCGCTCACACAGGATCAGCTCAGTTTTAAATATGGGCCTGGCGTCGTTGGCCCGGTGGTGGAGTTTCGCACCCTTGACGCCATTCGCCCAAGCCTGCTCGACCCGCATTGCTCTGGGCCGGACCCGGTTTATGGCATTGCGATGGATGTGGCGCGGGAGTGCGACCTTCCTCTTCTCCAGGAGCGAATGCTGCTCTATGGCATCGTGGCCTATGCTGCGGGGCGCTTGGGGCAGGAACCGCCGCGTAGCCAGGGCCATGTGCATGCAGTTGCTCCGCATAGTGGATGGTCCCCTCCAGAGCTATTCGAGATTCTGGAGGGTAAAGCGATCGTTTATGCGCAACAAAGCACCGACGACGGACCGGGCAGGTGCGTTGCCGTCATGGCTGAGAAGGGCGATAAAGTTGTAGTTCCACCGGCATGGGCACACTGCGTTATCAATGCAGACCCGTCGCGGAGGATGGTGTTTGGCGCATGGTGTGACCGGCAGTATGGCTTTATTTATGACGGTGTGCGTCGCCACGGAGGCCTCGCCTGGTTCCCCATACTCACTGCAGTGGATGAAATTGAGTGGAGAGCGAACCCCGCGTATCGAACCAACAATCTGGATGTACATCCTGCGCGTGCATACCCGGAATTGGATCTATTGCCGGAATACGGCATCTATCAGCAGTTCGTCGAGAATCCAGAATCCGTCATGTGGGTCTCCTACCCAGCTCGCAAAAAAACGATTTGGGAAGATTTCAAGCCATAGAAAAAGCTAGACCCGATGCACTTCCACACCGCGTTTAGCGTAAGGATGGATGGTCTCGCTGGTCGCTCCGCTGTCGGTAATGATCAGATCGCAGACTTCCACAGGACAGATCTGCCAACCGGCGACAATGCCAAACTTGCTTCGGTCCACAACTGCAATACGTCTCTTTGCTTGCGAGACCATGGCCCGGTTGACCGCAGCTTCGTCCGAACTGTAGCACGTCAATCCGGAGGACGGATCGATGCCATTCGCTCCTATGAACACAATATCGACAAAGGCCTGTCGCAGAGTATCGATTGCCGTGGGTCCTACGAGCGAGAACCAATCGCCGCGCAGATGCCCACCTGTGACGAAAACCTCAATGTCTTTTCGTTTTGAAAGCTCCATGGCTACATTCACAGTGTTCGTCACCACCTTGATTCCCCATTGATAGCGGAGACAGCGAACGACTTCCGTCGTTGTGGTTCCTGCTGTCAATGCGATGGTGTTGCCTTGCCCTACCAGTTCCGCTGCGGCCTGACCGATCCGACGCTTCTCTTCAGCATGCCGCCCCACCAGATCGACGAATGAAGCGTCCTTTCTAAAAGGCTCATAAAAGAGGGGCTCTATCGGGACCGCACCTCCGTGCGTTCTCCGAAGCAAGCCTTGATTCTCAAGTTGTTGCAGGTCGCGCCGTATAGTGGCAATCGACGCATCGTGCCGCTCACATAAGTCATTGATCGCGACTGAACCAAATTTTTGAACTTCTCGAAGAATGGCCTCGCTTCGCGCGGACTGACGATCGGAACGATCAGACATGATAGGAGAAATAGCCTCAGAATTCCATTTTAAAGATACTTGATTTCTTCTTCTATTCCAACCAAGACTCCAAGCACACTGATGGGGGCGCACGACACCAGAATGGGATTTGGCAAAAAGCTGGGTATTATTTGTTGTTCTTACGGTTTATATAGCCGTAAGATGGAGATGTGAACAATCAATCTCCTCCCGCCGAACTCCGCCATCTTGCCGCAGAACTGGCTGAAGCAAAGCCCATGCGCCGCAGCTCGTTGTCCGAACGCATGGTCAAGTGCAGCAAGCCCGGGTGCCCTTGTGCCATCTTCAGCACATGCAGCCAGCTCGTGCCCTTCCGCGATGGCTCCAGGCGGCTGTTCCAGAACTCATCCAAATGCAGTCGATCCCACAAGTAACAGGACAGCCAACAGGCGCCCCATTGCAGCGGACGGCAAAGACGCATTTCACTCATCCGGATGCTGATCGCATCGCAGTCAAGCACCGGTGCCTGGCGATGTTCCGGAAACAGCGCCACCTGCTTCGTTGTCCGATCGCCATCATCGAAAACTTCAATCGCCTCGCTCCACGCTGCCTGCCGGCTATCGTCGATTTTACCCAG
>JAJYVU010000029.1 GCA_021791875.1 Acidobacteriota bacterium
TGACCTCACAGGGAGTGTCTGCCTTTGACGGCAACCGGTGGATCGAAAGCACCGGAGCAACTGCCAGCTTTGCATCACTGAGCCGCAGGATTCGCGCTTCCTACTACAGGCAGTTGAAAGGCGCCCCTGCATTAAAGACAACAGATTCTTTGACGGGATTCAATCCCGGAAAGTGCTGGGTCAGCAGCCTGTGCTTTCAGCCGAAGCGCGGCCTGGCGGTCCTCGAGAGTCTTCTCAAGCCCTATCTCGTAAGTGGAAGAATTCACTTGTGGGTACATACCGTCCCTGTCCGCGTTTCGCGAAAAGGACGCACCATTGCGAGCGTACTGGCGTATGACTTTGGCCGCCGTCGATGGCTCCGGCTGAATGGGAAATACTTTGTCGACGCCAGCGCGCTCGGAGACCTCATTGCGATCAGTGGACTGCCCTATCGCACCGGTGCAGAATCCAGAAGTGAAACCGGCGAACCCGATGCCCCAAAGCAGGCAGACCCGGCGGCGGTGCAGAGTTTCAATTATCCGTTCCTGATGCTGTTACACAAGAGGCCCGCCGCCGGCGTGAGGAAGCATCCGCCGACAGGTTACGAGAAATTCAAAGCGAAGTATTCGATGACCATCCTCAATGGTCATGGCGGAACCCTCACCTACAAGATGTTCGAGAAAGCGCCGGGAACTCCGGGATCGTTTTGGGATTACCGGCGGCTAGTGGACGCTGCGCAGTTCAAGCCCGGAGATTTTGCCGGCGACATCAGTGCGATGAATTGGAACAGCAACGATTACTGCGATGCGCACCTATTGTCTGGAAATCCCCTGGAGGAGGCCGAGGCATTGCAGCAGGCAAAGCAGGTCTCCCTCGGTTTTGCCTGGTGGCTGCGTCATGAAATTCCGCGCGATGATGGGAGGGGACGCGGATATCCCGAGGTTCAGCTGCTTCGTCAAGGCATGGGAAGCGCAGATGGTCTCTCTCAGCAACCCTATATTCGCGAATCGCGGCGCATTATCCCACTCCGGACCATTGTGGAGCAGAGCATTGCCGTCAAATTTCAACCAGGGGCGCGGGCGGAACTTTATCCTGACACGGTGGGCATCGGACAATACCCGATTGATGTACATACCTGCACAGGAAAAGACTTCACATCGCAAACAAAGCCGTACGAGATTCCGCTCGGTGCGCTTATCGACCGCAATGCAGATAACCTGCTGGCTGCTTCCACCGACATTGGAACCACCCACATCACGAACGGCGCCTATCGCCTGCATCCCACCTTGTGGTCTATTGGAGAAGCTGTGGGTGCCACGGTTGCCTGGGCTCTGCAACACAAGACGACCCCGGCTGCCATCGACAGAAGCAGGAAAGCGCTCTTGGGATTGCAGCGCATGCTCGTCATGCAGGGACACCCGATCTTCTGGTTTGATGACGTTGCTCCCGGTTCGCCACTCTTCGCTGCTGCGCAAATCGCGGCTGTGCGGGGATGGCTTCCGGTTGACGGCAAATCCTTGCACTTCGATGCAAATGCACCCATGTCGGGGACGCAGGTACTGCAGGCACTCCGGAAGAGCGGCCTTGCGAGGCACATAAGTGCCGTGGTGCTTCGACGCATCGCCACGGATCCTTCCTGGAAAAATCTGCCCGGTATGCACGAGGCCGGTATTCAGCCGAAGGGCCCCATCAAGCGCGGAGATTATGCCCGCTGGCTTTACCGGAAGGTATTCTCTTGCAAAGGCAAATTCCCGTCCACGGCGGCAACAGCAGCTGAAGCGCAAGCCGGAGCGCCATGACGATGCCCAGTGCGGATGGATGATGGTGCGTCAGCAGCATGCGCACGAGCCAGCCTTGGGCCACGCGCTGCATCCCTATGCCGACCTTCGAGACGAGCGCAGCCAGTTTTCGGCAGCTCCAATGCGTGGAAGCTTCCTTCGGCGTTCTGCGGGTGGCCGAGAGAGTTCTCGATGCTTGCCGCTGTTCAAATGTGAGCTCGCCCCAAAAGAGTGTGCCCAAAGTGTGCCTGGATTGTGCCCAGAAATGTCGGTTCTGTCGGTTTGAGCAGTTCTGGCGATTCCGGCGATTCGTGAATCTATAAGTTACGTATTATCAATACGGTATGAGGTTCGCCCGCCTCCGGCACCAAAATAAATCCAGCAGAATCTATTGCTTAGAGCTCGTACAGTGTTTAGGGGCGAAAGTGTACCCAAACTGCCGCAGGCGGCGGATGCTCATCCTCATCCCGGTGCATTTCATGAAAATCTTCTGGGATGCCGCGCGCGAGAAGCTGCACTCCCTTTTCGACCAAGAAGTTCAGAACATGATCGCGGCAGCACTGCTCGCACAACCAGAAGCAAACTGTTGCGTGTGACGGATGTCTTTCGCAAATAGTCCCAGGTACGTCTTTGCAAGGAGCGCCTGGGGACCTTACTTCGAAGGCAAATCGCCGTCCACTGCTGGAATACCTGAAAGCTTTACACGGTGTCTTTGTTCTGCGCGGGGAGGGGGTGACTGTGATAAGAGGTTTTTGCCCTCAGATCTGCGGCGATTGTGAGGGCGGGAGATATCAGCCATCAGCCGTTACATCCGGGTTGAGGATGGACAGCATGTATACGATTACAGGGAGACGATATAGAGTGCTTATTGGGGGAAGTTCTAAAAGCGCAATGTCGATCGGACGCGGCGGCGGGATCCAGGCCGGATAAGAGGTGTTTCACAAGGGAGACAGGATGAGGAATGACGACAAGAGCGGGAAGGAGGTTGCGTCGGTGCAGTTTTTGCATGAGAAGACGAGGCAGAATTCCTTTCGAAACCATGTCGGTCCGGGTAAGCCGCCGAATATTTTTCTGATCACAATCGACATGATCAGTCCCGACTTCTATCACCCGTCTCGTCCGTTTTCGAGGGAGATGAACCTGCCGGCATTGAGAGAATTGGTGGGTGACGGCGTAAGTTTTCAAAATGCGTTTGCTCCCGTTCCCTTATGCGGACCGTCACGGGCGGCTTGTTTGACTGGGAGGTATACGTACGTTCTGGGAAATGGAGAACATTCTCCTGTTGGTCTGGAGACTCAGCTTCGTGCGGACGATGTTATTTTTCCGGAGTACCTGAAGAAAGCCGGCTATGTTACCAAACACTGTGGCAAGTGCCATGTGGGAACCAGCAAGTTTATGGATGCCTTTGGGGAGAACGATAATGCGTGGGACCAATGGTATCCGCCGATTTATCAGGACGAGGCATATCTGAGCTACCAGCGACGGCTGGGCGTGAAGCCACAGAAGTATTCCAGAGAAATAGTGCTGCTGCAGCAGGACCGTGTTACGCCGGGCAACTCGATAGGCGGCTGGATCGTGCAGGGAGATGGCAAGCCCTTCCCGGAGGAGGCGCAGTACAGTCATTTCCTGGTGCAGCGGGCCATCGAAAAACTTGAATGCGCCATGGCCGGTCCTTCCACAGCCGGGCAACCGATCTATCTGCAGTTGGATATCTTCGATCCTCACCAGCCGTTCAGTGTCCCCGATGGATATGCGGAGCGCGAGAAGGAACTGCGAGCGGTCATGACCTTGCCTGAGACTTATAAAAAAGTTCAAGCTCGCGACTGGGCGTCATTTGCGAATCAGCCCGAAATTTATGACCTTTATCGGCGGTATTGGGGGCTTTACAACCCGCAGTCGATGATGGATTACCGGGTGGCGCATGCGTTGCAGATGGAAGTGGTCGATCGCGCGATCGGGAAGCTGATCCAGGCTTTGAAGGAGAAAGATCTTTATGACGACTCGGTGATTATCCTGATGGGCGATCATGGAGAAATGAACGGGCGATGGGGCCTGGTGGATAAAGGTGTGTATCTCTATCCTGACGTATTGCGCACGCCGCTGGTCGTGAAGATGCCATCGTCAGTGGGCATCCAGCCACATGCGGTAGATGCGCCGGTGTCGTTGCTCGACGTGGCTCCAACCCTTCTTTCTGTGGCGGGTGTGGAACCGGATGCGTGGCTGGATGGTCAATCGTTGATTCCATATATGCAGCCAGACGCAACCCCTGCCGATCGCAACATGATCTTTTCCTGTGGCTGGCATGTGGGTGTGAACTTCGCGTGTGGAATTCAGCAATGGGATGGAAAAGGCAATCACCACCTTTACGCATACAACACCTCGTCGCGGATTGATGAGTTATACGACTTGAACGCCGTGGAAGCAGAAAATCTAGCGCAGGAACCGCAACACGCAAAGCTGAGAACGGAGATGATTGATCGCCTGGGTGCGTTGCTGCAATCGGATTCGCGCTGGGGCGGGTACTGGGGTTCTTATCGCCTCCACAATTTTTTTGAATTGCCCAAGCGCCCGGGCAGCATGCAGATGAACGAGCCGTAAGCTCGCCGAGGTCAGGCCACCGCTTCGCAGCATGAGTACAGGCAGTCGGCCCCAGTGTGGGCCTTCGCAATCTGCGAAAGCACGGACGAGGATTATGAATGGGAACAGAAGCTGCCATTGCGATAGGGTTAGTTCTTTATGCCGTCGTGATGCTGACCTTTTTCAGTGATTGTGACCAGGAGGATCGCAAGGGCCACAGATTATCCGACGGGTGGTCTTTGGACTCGAACCAGCGCGGCAGAGGGTATTTACCTGTGGCGTGCGGCTCATGCACAATGAAATTTGTCCGCGCATAATTGTTTGAATTGATGAAGGGCTCTCTCCTACTTCTGGCGTCAGTTGTCCTGTTCTTGTGTGGAGCGCCGAGTTGCATCGCGCAAAAGGCGCCAACCGCACCGGACAGTCTTTGGCAGGCTCCTGCAAAAGCAAAACTCAGTCGGGAGCTTCCGGCACCGCCGCTGGATACCTATTCTGTATCTTCGGCGAAGGTGTACACGCTGGCCGATCTGATCGACCTGGCGGAGCGGCATAACCCTGAAACGCGGTATGCGTGGCAGCAGGCCAAGGCGCGGGCGGCGCAGCTTGGAATAGCACGCTCGGAGTGGTATCCGACGATTGCAGCGCTGGCGGTTGCGAATACGGCGCGAGTGCGGGTGCTGCTGAACTCCACGTTCTACCGGCAGACCTACGGTAATTTTTCGCCGGAGCTGCACGCGGAATACCTGGTGTTTGATTTTGGCGGGCGCACTGGAACCATTGATGCGGCCAAGTGGAATCTGCTGGCGGCAGACCTCAGCTTTAATGACACGCATCGGCGCATCATCTTTCGAGTGATGTCTGCGTACTATCGGCTGCTGAATGCTCAAGGGTTACGGCAGGCGGCGGAAGTGAGCCTGCGCAACGCGGAGGCGGTGGAGGCCGATGCGCAGGACCGCCTGAAACATGGGCTGGCGACAAAGCCGGATGTGCTGGAGGCGCAGGCTTCGACGGCGCAGGCCGAATACGATTTGCAGGATGCCATCGGAGCAGAGGAGATTGCTCACGGCGATCTGGCCGCGGTGCTGGATTTGCCTGCCGACACGGAGTTTCAGGTGCAGAAGGTGAGCGCGCTGGAGATGCCAACGCAACTCGCTGACTCCGTACGCGAAGAAACGCAGAGAGCGCTGGAACAACGGCCCGATCTGAAGGCTCTACTGGCCAAGGTGAAAGCCGCGAATGCGACGATCCGGCATCAGCGGTCCGCGTACTTTCCGACGCTGAGCCTGAACGGCGAGGGGGGAGAGACGCGGCAATATGGGCAGCAGGATCTGCTGCCGCCCGGGTATGCGGGCGGCGAGACATGGGATGCAAGCCTGGAGCTGAAATGGACTCTGTTTGAGGGCGGCCGCCGCCGGAATGAAGTGGCGCAGGCGCTGGCACAGAGGGCTGCTGCTCAGGCGCAGATTGGTACGTTGCGCGACCAGATTGCCAATGAGGTGTGGGCCGCGCATACGGATGTGGAAACGGCGCTGCGGCAGCGGCAGGCAGCGTTGGCCCTGGTGACTTCGGCGGAGCAATCGTATGATGCGGCACGGGAGTCGTATAACTACGGAGTGCGCAACATCCTAGATGTGATTGCCGCCCAGAAGGCGCTGGCACGGGCGCGCGCGGAGGACGTAACGGCAAGGACTCAGCTTCTGCTGCAGACGGCGAAGCTGGCCTTCCAGACAGGCGACCTTATCGCTTCGCAACCAGCGAAGGCAGGACACTGAATGCAGAGGAGGCGACATCTTGTGATCATTGCCGCGAGGCGCGCTTTCGCTGGAGCGGTGGCGATGACCGCCCTGCTGACGATGACCGGATGCAGCCACGCCCCCGACTTCAATATTCTTGGTTCGTATTTTCCTGCCTGGCTCCTATGCATTGCGGTGGGCATTGTGCTGACATCGCTTGTTTACTGGGGGCTGCAACGAGCGCATCTGGAGCGGGAGGTGCAGCCGTCGATTTTGGTTTATCCCTGCATGGCGGCGCTGCTGGCATTCACGCTGTGGTTGCTATTGTTCAGCCGGTGAAAGGACTTCATGCTGTCTGATTTGTCTCCGAGAGCGCGACGCGCGGTTGGACGCAGCATCAGTGTGGCTGCAATTGTTGGGGCGCTGATTACGGGCTTGCTGGTGGTGAGGCAAGTGATCGACAATCCGCGCACGGATGACGCCGAGGTATTCGCCAACTTTATTGGGATGGCGCCGGTTGTGAACGGGCCGATCACGCACCTGTACGTGGCGGATAACGAGTATGTGAAGCAGGGTCAATTGCTGCTGGATATCGACGAGCGGCCGTATGCGTATGCGCTGAAGCTGGCGCGGTCAGAGCAGGCGACGTTGCAAGGCAACATTGTGGATGAGGGCCGCAGGATTGCATCGCAGAGCAGCGCGGTCAATGTCGCTGAGGCCGGGGTGAAGAGCGCGGAAGCCAGCCTGGCGCATGCGATTTCTGCTGTGCAGGAGGCACGGGCCGGAGTTGCCAACGCGAAAGCGGAAGTGAGTCGCAACCGTGCTGAGTTGAAGTATGCTTCGGATAATCTGCACAGGATTGAGCCCTTGTTGGCGAAGCAGTTTGTCACCGTCGATCAGGTGGATCAGGCGCAAACGCTGGTTGCCGCACGCCAGCAAGCGCTGCACGCCGCGATTGCGCAGCGAGCGCTGGCGGAGGCGCGTCTGACGTCGTCGTTGGCGCAGCGTCAACAGGCAGAAGCAGTGCTGCAACAGAGCCGCGCACAAGTAAAACAGGCGGCTCATGCCGTGCTGACGCTGGAGCCGCTGCTGGCGCAGCGCAGCGGGAAGGTTTCCGCCATCGAAACAGCCAAATACTACCTGGATAACTGCCGCATCCGCGCTCCGTTTGATGGCCGTGTGACGAATCTGACCATTTCCCAAGGCGAGTATGCGCATGCGGGTCAACAGATATTCACGCTGATCGATACGCGCACCTGGTGGGTGCTGGCCAATTTTCGCGAGACGCAGCTCAAGCATATTCGACCCGGCATGAGCGCGGATGTCTACATCATGTCGCGTCCCGATCTCCGGTTGCACGGGGTGGTCGATAGTGTTGGGTACGGCGTCACGCCCGATGCGGACATTCTTGGGCGGCTGACCAAGGGCCTGCCGGACGTGCAGCGAACGTTGAACTGGGTGCACCTGGCATCGAGGTTCCCGGTGCGTATCCGGATTCTCGATGGCCCGACGCAAGACTTCCGGCTTGGCGAGTCCGCAGTCGTCGTTGTGCACGGCAGCTCCCGTCTGTTCAAGAGATAGCCCATGGCCAGTGCAACGGTTGCCCGCACCGACACCCGAAGTTTTGGGGCGTGGTTTGTCGACTTTCTGCGCAGCGAGCTGGCGCCGTATCCGGGTCGCGGCCTGCTGGTAGCCCGCATGGTGATTTCGGCGACGATCACCATGATTCTCATCATGACCTTCCGCATTCCGGGCGGAGCGGTGGGTCCGCTGTACGCATTTATCATCTCGCGCGAAAACCTGGTGTCGAGTGCGAAATCGGCGCTGAATGTCAGTATTGCGTTTGGCGCCTGTGCGCTGTTTGTGCCCATTGGCGGGCGAATGTTCGGGTCCATCCCGTTGACGCATTTCTGCTGGGAAGCGGTCAGCATTTTTCTGATTTTCTTTTTGATCCGTACGCTGGATAACTACACCATTGCCAGCGGCATAGGATTGATCGGGACTACAGCGTTGGCGATCTGGTATTTGCCGGGGCCGGCGGAACGCAACGTTGAATTGACGCTATGGGGTGTGCTGGCTCCAACGATTGGCGCAGCTGTGACCATCGCAGTGGAAGCGGTCTTTCATGCCTTTCAAAAACAGGATGAGTTGACGCTGGGTATTCATCACAGGCTGAAGACGATTGAAGACCTGCTGCGGTGCCTGGCCGACTGTGAAGTCATTCCGGCTGATCTGGATCGGCGGATTACACAAGAGGCGATGGTGGGCGTCGGCGGTTTGCGACGGTTTGTTACGAGGTCGAACTATACGCGTATTTATCGGGCGCAAATGAACGCGGTGGTGTCACTGACGGGAAGGTCTGTGGACTTTGCCGCTGCAATCGCGCACACGACTCCCGAGCTGGGGCCAGCGGATCAGCAGGTTGCGCGCGAGCTGGCTCAACAGCTGGCTTCGATTCAGCAGTGCATGAAGGACGGGTGCAGTCCGCCGGTGCTGGAGTGGGTTGCCACGCCTTCGACGTTGCCACTGCTGCGGGAACTGGAAGAGATGTTTTCACTGATTCCGAAGGTGCTGGAAGGATCAGCGTCCCTGGAGGAATTCGAAGCTTTCACGGAGCGTGTGCAACCGCAGTCCCGTATTTTCGTTCGCGACGCATTTCAAAATCCTGAACACCTGCGTTATGCGCTCAGCGGGTGCCTGGCGGGGATGCTGTGCTACGTCACCTACATGGTGCTGGGCTGGCCCGGGCTTGCCACCTCTGTGACGACGTGTGCGCTGACTGCGCTCTCCAACATCGGGTCATCGCGGCAGAGGCAACTGCTGCGTATCGCCGGGGCTGTAATCGGCGGATTTGTCTTTGGGATGGGTGCGCAGATCATTGTCTTGCCGTGGTTGAACGGCATTACAGGATTCACGCTGTTGTTTGCGGCGGTTACTGCATTTGCCGCATGGATTGCGACGTCGAGCACGCGACTTTCCTACGGCGGGCTCCAGATTGCGCTGGCCTTTTACCTGATCAACGTGAACGAATTTCACATTCAACTTTCGCTCACGATTGCACGAGATCGCGCATTGGGTGTGCTGCTGGGAATTTTCATGATGTGGCTGGTGTTTGACCGGCTGCATCCCAAGACGGCGGTGAAACAGATGGTGGAGACCTTCACCGACAATCTGAATCTGCTGGCGAAGCTGAGTGCATTTGCCCTGCCGAGCCACGATGCCGGAGCGATTGCGCGGGTACGGCGACTGCGTGCCCGCATCAATGGCAACTTTGCCGCGGTGAACGCGCAGGCCGACGCCGTGCCTTTCGAAATTGGCCCGCTTCGCAATCAACATATGGCCGCGCGCGACCGTATTCGCCGGTGGCAGGCAGCCCTCCGCACATTTTTCCTGCTGGAGCTGGCATTGTTGCAATACACCGCATTTGCCATGGCGGCGACGGTGTCTGAAAAGACACTCAGAGACATAGAAGAATTTGACGGGATCTGCGTGGAGAAACTCGAAGCCATGGCGACCTACCTGAAAGCTCAGCAAGAGGCTGAACCGGAGATCCCACAGGAGAAACGGCAAAGCGGCCCGGCGTGGCCGGCGTGGATGGAAGTTGGGAGCGAAGAGGAAAAACAGCGCGGAATTCTTTCGCTGGCACGTGAGCTGGCGAGGATTCTTGACCGGCTGTGGGATGAGATGGCGGCCGCTCCGCTGTACGCGGTGGAGTAGAGATGATTTTGCCATTGCCACGCTACACCCGAGTGGGAATAGTGCGGGTTTCCTCGCCGACAAGACTGCGCCGGGTACCGCAGTGTTAGGGAAGATGCACCGGAGATCTCTCGGGCCTACAGCGAGAAGGCCTATGCTCAAGGACATGACACTGGACTGGACTGTTGGAGCGCTTGCGGACGGCCTGGAGTGCTACAGGAGGAGAGAATTTTTTGAAGCGCATGAGCACTGGGAGAGCGTGTGGCTCAGGCTGGATGAGCCAGTGAAAGGCTTTCTTCAGGCACTGATTCAGACGTCGGCGGCATTTCATCACTACAGGAACGGGAATTTGGCGGGAACAGTCTCGTTGCTGACGAGGGCGCTGCGACGGCTGGAGCGGTGCGATGTTGCGTTTGGTGGCATCGCCGTGGGGCCGTTACGCGAGGGAATTCGCGGGTGGTTGAGTGGGCTGGAAGCGGGCGCTGTTCCGGAAGCTGCTCCGGAGATTCATCCGCTGCACTGAGGAAACAAAACAGACGGGAGCCTGAGCATCTCTGGGAAGTTTGGAGAGTGAGCGCCGGAGCTTATGGAAATGTGAGTCCGGCCTGCTCTGGATTGCGCAGGTCGGGGATGACGGGCTCGGCGGTAGCGAGGGCTCCGAAGAGGCCGGCCGGCAGGGTGAGGTCGGTGAGGTGCCATGGCTGGGGGATTCCCGATGCGTTTGCGGCCATGATGATGGATGGCGCGCTGGGTGTGGACGCGTGAGGCAGCAGGCCGGTTTCTGTTCGTTTGAGGTGGATGTAGACACCCTGACTGTCCGCCTTGCCGACGGCTTCTTTGCGGGTCCAGCAGCGGAAGAAGGCGGCGTCCTGTTCGTAAGGGGCGATTTGAAGCATTTGGGCGTGCTCAATCGGGGTAAGGACGCGTCTCCAGAGGGCGGGATTGACCTGGTGGGGCGTCTGGATATCGATACCGATTTCCATGCTGTGTGCGACAGCCAGAGCGCACCAGTCCTCAGAGTGGCTCAGGTTGAAGGTGGGAGGATTTGGCGCGTGGAGGCGGGGTTTGCCATTTGGGCCGCGCCGGAAAGCGACCTCGGCGGGTGAACAGTTGAGATAGCCGGCAAGGATTTGTCTCATGCCGGTGTGACACCGGACCCAGCGAGCCCGGTGCAGTTGGGGGCGGAAACGGGCGGCTCGGTTGCGCTCGCGTGTGTCGAGCGTGGCCAGTTCGCCGGGCGAGAGCGGCGTGGATCCGACCTGCCAGATCCAGACGTGGACATGGCCGGAGGGTAGTCCCCAGAGGCTGTTGTCAGGTTGAGCCGGCGATTGGATGGAGTTCTCCACGCTCTTATTCCAACACGAGGTGTTCCCTGTCACCGCGGGAAGGCGAGGGGGTGAGACAATAAAAGTTGCGCAAAAATGCGCCCCGGGCCCTCCAGAAGCGGATTGAGGGTGCCCTGAGCGCAAGAATTGAGGTTGCGGAAAGCATGCAAACCATTCTGGAAACACACCCGCTACAAGAGGCGATTCGGCAGCGCACGGCAAAGCTTGGAGTCGTGGGACTCGGCTATGTGGGGCTGCCACTGGCGATGATGTATAGCCGGGCGGGATTTGCCGTTACCGGTTTCGATGTGGATTCCGCCAAAGTGGAGACCCTGAGCCGGGGTGGTTCTTATATAAAGCGCATTCTTCCGGAAGAGATCGCGCAACTTCGTGCCGAGGGATTTTCCGCGACCAGCAATTACGCAGGAATTGCGGAGATGGATGCGGTGATGATTTGTGTGCCGACGCCGCTGGATGAGCACCAGGGCCCCGATATGACGTACATCGAATCGACGGCCAAGGCCATGGCCCCGCATTTGCGGGCGGGACAGCTGGTGATTCTGGAGAGCACCACATATCCGGGAACGACGGAAGATGTGCTGATCCCGCTGCTGGAACAGTACAACGGCAAGGGATTAATGGCCTATCGTGATGGTCGGGACGAGAAGGAGTGCTTCCATGTAGCGTTCTCGCCGGAGCGCGAGGACCCCGGCAATACATCGGTGGAGCGGGCGGATATTCCAAAGGTGGTGGGTGCACCGTCAGAATTGACGAGGACGCTGGCGGGGGAGCTTTACCACTCGATCTTCAAGCAGATTGTGCCGGTGTCGAGCGCGGCGGCGGCAGAGATGACGAAACTGCTGGAGAATATCTACCGCTGCGTGAATATCGCCCTGGTGAACGAGTTGAAGCTGCTATGCCTGCGTATGGACCTGGACATCTGGGAGATTATCAACGCGGCGAAGACAAAGCCGTTCGGATTTCAGGCGTTTTATCCGGGTCCTGGCCTGGGTGGGCATTGCATCCCGATCGATCCTTTTTATCTGTCGTGGAAGGCGAAGGAAGTTGATTTTTCGACGCGGTTCATCAACCTGGCGGGCGAGATCAATACCTCGATGCCGTATCACATTGTGGAGTCATTGGTAGCGGCGCTGAATGATCGCGGCAAGGCGCTGAAGGGATGCAAGATCCTGGTGCTGGGCATTGCCTACAAGAAGGATATTGACGACCTGCGCGAGTCGCCGTCACTGACGCTGATTGAAATTCTGCGGAAGCGGGGCGCCGAGGTTTCGTACAACGATCCATATTTTGCGCACGTGGGGCATGGCCGACACTACGATCTGAATATGAGCTGTGTACCACTCGAAGACCTTGGCGCTTATGACTGCGTGCTGATTGCGACGGATCACTCGGATTACGACTATGCGCGTATTGTGAAGGAATCGCAGCTTGTGGTGGACACGCGCAACGCGACGAGTGGGATTTTGGCAGCCAACATTGTTCGCTGTTAGCATCGGCGAGTGCAGGTTTCAGAGGAGAGAATGAGGGTTCTGATTACCGGGGCGGCTGGGTTTGTGGGCTCAGCGATTGCGCGGCGCTTGATTGCCGATGGGCATGCAGTGGTTGGGGTGGATAACCTGATCACTGGAAATTTGGAGAATCTTGCTTCCGTTCGCGACAAGGTTGAGTTTCATGAGGCGGATATCCGCGACAAGGCGGCAATGGAGCGGCTCTGCGAGGGAGTCGAGGTTATCTTCCACGAGGCGGCACTGCCCTCGGTGCCAAAGTCAGTGCTGGACCCGTTGACCAGCCACCAACACAATGTGGACGGCACACTGGCAGTTCTGCTGGCTGCGCGCGCGAAGGGTGTGCGCCGAGTCGTGTATGCGGCTTCCTCATCTGCTTATGGGGAGTCGCCGACGCTGCCGAAGCATGAAGGAATGATTCCCGCACCGATTTCGCCCTACGCGGTGCAGAAGCTGACGGGCGAGCTGTATATGCAGTCGTTCGCGCGGGTGTATGGGCTGGAGACGGTGAGTCTGAGGTACTTCAACGTGTTCGGTCCTTTCCAGGCTGCGAATTCACCGTACTCGGGCGTGCTGGCGAAGTTCATTACCGCGATGCTAACGAATGAGTCACCGGTGGCGAATGGGGATGGGCAGCAGAGCCGAGACTTCACCTATATCGACAATGTGGTGGAGGCGAACCTGCTGGCGGCGGCCGCGCCGGCGGCCAACGTGAGTGGGCGAGTCTACAACATAGCCTGTGGTGAACGGTACTCGCTGGTGGAGACGTTTCGGATTCTGAAGGAGATTACCGGGTTTGCCGGCGAGCTGGAGTTTGGGCCGCCGAGAACCGGGGACATTCTGCACTCGCTGGCGGATATCCGGCGGGCGCATGAGGATCTAAAGTATTCACCTGGCGTGGGTTTCGTCGAGGGACTTCGACGGACGGTGACGTGGTATGCGGAACGGCTGGGCGTAGTTGTTTCTGCTGTTTCGACAGAGGCCTGATTCGGCTATTTTCTCCTATTTCCGTTGACATTCTGATCACGCGTGGGCTGTTCTGGCCTACGTGTCATTGCCGACCGGACGTGAGAGATGTATCGATTGCAAGAAGTTTTGTTGGATGCTACTAGCTACTGAAGTTGGTTTGTATATGTGCTAATAGCTCGCATACAAATGTCATTCGAACTCCAAAAAAATTCATTGAATCTTTAGGTGTGCTGCAGCAGACTATAGCCTCACCAAAACAATAAAGCTCAGCAGCCGTGAGCTGAATGCAGATTCGACCCATGAATTATTGGAGGTAAGTGTGACAAGAATTCTTCGAGTTCTCGTTATTACTCTATTTGTTTGCGGCTTTGCTTCACTGGCGTTGGCGCAGATGGCGACGACATCTCTACACGGTGTTGTTCGCGATCCAAGCGGCGCGGTGATTCCCGGCGCGAAAGTGACCTTAACCGATACCGTGAACCACAAATCCCTGACGACGAACGCGGATGGAACAGGGACCTATCTTTTCAACCAACTGACGCCGTCGACGTACACGATCACGGTAACGACTCCCGGATTTGCACCACAGACCAAGGAAGCCGAGCTGCTGGTGAATCAGCCCGCGACAATTGACTTCAAAATGTCAGTGCAGGCGTCGGCGCAGGTGGTGAACGTAAGCGCGGAAGCGCAGACGCTGAATACGACGAATGCCGAGCTGGGCGGATCGATGAACAACCAGACGATCCAGGCACTGCCAAGCGAGACGCGAAATGTTCCGGATCTGCTTTCGCTGCAGCCCGGTGTGTTGTATTTGCCGACGACGGGCGCGTCTCCGCAGAATCCGGCCGGCGACAGCCGGAGCGGTGCGGTGAACGGCGTGCGTTCCGACCAGAGCGACGTGACGATCGACGGTATCGACGATAACAACCAGCTTTACAACTATGCGTTTACGGGCATTTTGCGCGAGACGCAGGACTCGATTCAGGAATTTCGTGTGACGACGTCCAATTCCACGGCGACCGCGGGCTATTCGGCCGGCGCGCAGATATCGATGATCACGAAATCCGGCACGAACCAGTTTCACGGCGCCGCGTACGAGTACAACCGTCCGACGATGACGGTGGCCAACAACTGGTTTAACAAACAGGCTGAGGTAGAGAGCGGGAGGCCCAATATTCCGGGCAAGCTGATCCGCAACATTTTCGGTGTGGATCTCGGAGGTCCGATCAAGCGGAACAAGCTCTACTTCTTCGCGAACTACGAAGGAACCCGCAAGGCTGAGGATTCACAGCAGGTGCGTGAAGTTCCGACGAAACTTTATCGGCAGGGCTACCTGAGCTATCAGGGGGATACTACCAGCGGCGTGCAGAACATCACGCTGTCGCCGTCGCAGGTGACGCAATTGGATTCCGGCTGCCAGGTCTGCAATACGAATGCTTACCCGTACGGTCCGGGACCGGATCCGGAGGCGCTGAAGTACTTCAACCTGATGCCGAAGCCAAACGGCAACCTGCTGGGGGATGGACTGAACGAGGCGTCATTTTCCTTTGCATCGCCCAATCCGCAGACGCTGAACACGACGCTTGTCCGGATTGACTGGACGCCGAGCGCGAATCAGCACTTGTTTGTCCACGGCCAACTGCAAAAGGATACGACGCAGAATCCGGAGCAGTTTCCGGGGCAGGGGCCGTCGAGCATTTTCGAGGACAACAGCAAGGGAATTATCGCCGGGGATACGTGGATCATCTCGCCGAACCTTGTGAACGACCTGCGGTATGGCTACATTCGCCAAGGGAACAGCACACGCGGCGTGGGACAGGGCGACTATGTGGATTTCCGATTCCTGGCGACTGCGACGGCGGAAACGCGGACGACGATTCTGTCCATTCCGGTGCACAACGTTGTGGACAACCTGAACTGGAATCGCGGCAAGAATGACTTCCAGTTCGGTTTCGACTACCGGTTCATTACGCAGAACCGCTCGTCGAACGTGAACTCATTCCAGAGCGCGAGCAGCAACCCCTACTGGGTTGGAGGAAATCCTCCCGATCCCTCCACGCTGGGCGAACCTGGAGTTGACACAGGGTTTACGAATTCCTACGGGATTGCGTACGGAAACCTGATCGGCATTGTGCCGTCGGTGACGAACGTCTACAACTATGAGATCACGAGCCCGACCAGCGGCACACTGCTGCCAGACGGCGCGTTTATCAACCGTCACTTCCGTTCGCAGGAGATGGAGTACTATCTGCAGGATACGTGGCGTCCGACGGCGGCTCTGACAATTATTTTCGGCATTCGGCACACGCTGCTGGGAACGCCGTGGGAGACGAGCGGGCAGGAGATCGCCCCGACGATCGATACGCACTCCTGGTACCTGGAGCGTGAAGCGGCGGCGCTGAAAGGCCAGATCTACGAGCCGAACCTGAGCTTCGCGCCGACCGGGCCGTATTACGGCAAGCCGGGTTACTATCCAATGCGGAAGAATGACATAGCTCCACGCCTTTCGTTTGCGCTGGCATTGGGCAGCAAGATGTCCCTGCGCGGCGGATTCGGGATTTACTACGATCACTTTGGCGAGGCGCTGGTGAACACGTTCGACAAGAACGGTTCTTACGGCGTGAGCAGCAGCATCACGAATCCGGCGGGCCTGTACGGATATGAGGACTCACCTCGGTTCGTTAACCGGAACACGCTGCCGTTCAATAACGGCACACCTCCGGCGACCGCGACCTTCCCGTATGCGCCGCCGTCGGGCGCGAACGGATTTGCGATTACGTGGGGTCTGGACAGCCAGATGAAGACTCCGTACACCGAGGCATTTGACCTGTCGTTCGAGCGGGTGCTTCCGCACAACTTCTCGCTGGAGGTCTCCTACTCGGGCACGCTCGGGCGTCATCTGCTGCAGGCGCTGGATCTGGCCGAGCCGGTGAACTTTGTTGACACGAAAGGCGGCGGCACATATTTTGCGGCCGGCACCCAGCTCTCGAAGGATGTGGACCGGAACGGTGGGAATCCCAGTGCCCAGGTCAGTCCGATCAAGTACTTCGAGGACGTTTTCCCGTGGATGGCGAATTTTGACTATCCGGGTGAAAGCGCGACGCAGGCCATCTATACCAACGAATGGGCTCCCTATCGCGTACAACTGGGCGCGACGACGGCGCTGGCCGATCTGGACTTCTACGGTCCGATCTTCGGATTTTATCCGGCGCCGAGCAACTGGGTGCCGCACTTCTGGCAGGGGCAGTTCTCTTCGCTTTATGCATTGTCCGCGATGGGCATGAGCTACTACAACGCGGGTCAGATTACGCTGACGCATCCAGCCGGTCACGGACTGGAGCTTGCGGTCAGCTATACCTACTCGCACTCGATTGACGAAGGCTCGGACGCGGAGCGCAGCACCGAGTTTTCGCAGACGGGGTCCTTCAGCTCGATTGAAGATACGTGGAAGCCGCAGTTAAACCGCGCATCTTCGGATTTCGACACGCGCCACCTGGTGACCGGGCAGTTTGTATACCAGCTGCCGTTCGGCCCTGGGCGGCAGTACCTGGCCACGGGGCACGGCCTGGCGAACTTCTTCGTTGGGGACTGGCAGCTCTCAGGCATCGCGCGCTTGAGCAGCGGTCTCCCGTTCACGCTGTTCGAGCCGGGCTGGACGACCAACTGGCAGCAGGAAGCGTATGGCGTGGTGACCGGCAAGGTGCCCATGAAGCGCCACTTCGACAATAACGGCGCGCCTCAGTTTTTCGCAGATCCGTCGGCGATCAACCAGGGGATTGCCACCGGCGGCCCGATTCGTATCCCGTACCCGGGCGAAGCGGGCGAGAGGAACCGGTTCCGCGGGGATGGCTACTTCAGTATCAACACTGGTCTGGACAAGAGCTGGAACCTGCCTTACGGAGGCATGAGATTCGCGTGGGAAGTGTACAACGTAACGAATACGGTGCGATTCGATCCCGCGTCGATCGATCCAATTCTGACAGACGGCAGCCTTGGCGTTGCGAGCGCGCTGCTGACCCAGCCAAGGGTCATGCAATTCTCACTTCGCTATGACTTTTAGAGCAGACCCAAACTTTAACCGAGCGCCGGGAGCGATCCCGGCGCTTTTGTTTGATTTCTCAGACCGGGACGGAAAGAGCGGGATTCAGGACGGCGCCTGCAGGAGATTCGCTCTATCCCGGAGGTTGAGAGTGGTGGGGGCGGCCGCAGAGCGGTGCTTCCGCGAAGAAAGGGTCCGGCTGGCCATGTTGACAGGGACAAAGCGGAAGCGAAAATGCTCTAATGGGGACACAGGCAAAATTCTGGCTTTTCTGTCCCCCGGTGGCAGTAAGTCGTGGAGGGCTTACAGATTCATGTGGTTTCGCAAGCAGTTGGGATTCGTGGCGTGTCCGGTTGTGGCATTGGCGCTGATGTTCCCGGTGGTATCGTATGCGCAGCAGCAGCTGCCCCAGTCCAATTCCCAAGAGCAGTACGAACAGTTCTCCAAGCAATCCACGAAGGAGCGCGCTCAGGTTCTATTGGAAGCGCAACGCCGGCTGGAGGCGCGGCGGGAGCAGCGGACCCTCCAGATCATCTCCCAGACTTACAACTACAAGTATGAGATCTTCGCGGGCGGCGGGTACCTGAGGTTCCGGCCCGGCCCGGTATTGCAGCATAACCAGGAAGCGGAGTGGAACCTGGGCCTGACGGACTACCTGGGCAGCAGCAGCTGGGGGATCACCGGCGAGATTCGCGGCTATTACGGAAATGCATTTACGAATACCCACCAAATCAACCAGGCGTATGAGCCGACGATTGCCCAATATGTGTATCTCGGCGGACCGACCTACCGTTTCTTCCGCGGTCAGCACTGGGGTTGGACAGCGCAGGTACTAGGCGGTATGGGGCAAGGCAAGTTCAGCCCGAACCTGAATGGCCTTCCGCCGCAGCTTGTGGGCCTATACAAGGATGAGACGGTTCCCTATGTGGACATCGGAGCGTCGGTGGATTACAACCTGAGCACCGGATTGGCGATTCGTCTCACGCCGGAGTATCTGCTGAGCACCTATGGGGGGCAGCTCCAGGGGAATAAGGGCTGGCAGATCGATATTGTCTATCGGATGCACCATCGCAGGCATTACCACATGTTCACGAAGAACCGCTGAACTACGCCGTAAGCAGCACCACGAAGGCCGTGCAAGGATGCACGGCCTTCGTGTTTTCGGGGCTGCCGGATTCAGGTGGTGACAGCGAATCCGGCAGGGTTCTGGGAGTGTGCCGGTCTGCCGTTACGCTTTGACCTTCCTGTCACGTTCCTTGGCGGCATCGAGCGGGTATTGCGGCTCAGTCATGCGGGCCGGATCGAGAATTTCAGCAATTTCTTCTTCGCTGAGCAGGCCTTTGGCGCGGGCGATGGAGATGATGGAATTGCCAGTGGCGACCGATTCCTTCACGATTTCGGCAGCCTTTGCGTAACCGATGTAGGGGTTGAGCGCCGTGGCCAGTGAGACCGTGCTCTGTGCGTACTGTGCACAGCGTTCTCGATTGGCGGTGATGCCTGCGACGCAGTGGTCATTGAACTGCCGGAGCATGTTTGTGAGAATCGTGATGCTTTGCAGAACACTGTAGGCCATGGTCGGGGCCATGACGTTGAGTTCGAGCTGCCCGGCCTGTACGGCCATGGCGACAGCGGTATCATTGCCGACGACCTGGAAGCTGACCATGGCTGCCAATTCCGGCATGACGGGGTTGATTTTGCCGGGCATGATGGAGGAACCGGGCTGGAGGCTGGGCAGGAAGATTTCCGCAAAGCCGGTATTTGGCCCGGATGAGAGCAGGCGAAGGTCGTTGGAGATACGGATGACTTCCAAGGCGATGCCGCGCAGCGCGCCGCTGACATCGGCCATACAGGCGTTGGACTGCATGGCCCAGCGCATGTCGGTGGCGGGCGTCAGCTTCTGGCCGGAGATTCGGCTGAGATTGGCGATCGCTTTGACGCGGTAATCCGGATGGGTATTGATACCGGTGCCGACAGCGCTGCCACCGAGGCCGAGTTCGCGGAGGGAATCGGCTGCCAGAGCGAGGAATTTGCATCCTTTTTCAATGGCCAAGCCGTACGCGGCGAATTCCTGGCCGAGGCGCATGGGGACAGCGTCCTGCATGTGGGTGCGCCCGGATTTCATGACATCGTGGAATTCTTTTGCCTTGGCGGCGAAGGTCGCGGCCAGGGTGTCAAGCACGGGATAGAGAGTTTCCAAGGTAAGGAGGGTGGCGAGGCGCATACCGGTCGGGAAGACGTCATTGGTGGACTGGCCGTAGTTGACGTGATCGTTGGGATGCACCTGGGTATATTCGCCGAGCTTGAAGCCGAGGATCTCATTGGCCCGGTTGGCGATGACCTCGTTGGTGTTCATGTGAAAGCTGACACCGGCCCCGGCCTGGAAGACGTCGACAACGAATTCAGAGTTCCACTTGCCGTCCATGACTTCCTGCGCAGCCTGCACGATGGCATCTGCGCGTGGTGCTTCAACGAGGCCGAGTTCCTTATTGGCTTCTGCCGCTGCCTTCTTGACCATGCCGAAGGCGCGAATCAGCTGCGGATGCGCCCGCATGCCCGAAATGGGGTAATTGGCAACAGCCCGTGCGGTTTGCGCGCCGTAGTAGGCGCTGGCGGGTACTTCGACATAGCCGAGGGAATCCTTCTCTTTGCGAAGCTCAGTCATTGAAGTGTCTCTCCTGGTACTTTCTGGGTGTATCGCCGGATCAATTTCCCGGTCGGGGCCAACCTTTGAGTATAGAGCCTGTGATTCACTTTCGCGCGGGCGGCGTTGCCGGCGAAAACCGCGCCAGACAAGGCGGAAGATGAAGGTTGTGGCGGGTCCACTATCAAGGACGACAACGCAGTAGGGCGCGGTTTTCGCCGCAACCCGAAGGGCCGGGGCCGCTTTTCCTCATTTCTGTGTCCCTCGTCGCTCGAAGATTCCCGAAATTCATCGCTCCTCGCTCCGTGAACTGAGAAAAACCGGCTCCCAGCGCCGCTCGTGGGAAAGTGAATCACAGGCTCCAGCGATTTGGCGGGGAAAGTATCTTTTCCCGGCGGTGGCGCTTGCGTGCATCGTCTAAGCTACTGGTATGCAACGTGAGAGATCATGCGCGGCCGATGTCATTGTCATCGGAGCCGGACCAACGGGACTGGCCTGCGCCATCGACGTGCAGCAGGCCGGCCATCGCGTCATTGTTGTGGATAAGGGGTGCCTCTGTAATTCACTCTTCCATTACCCGTCGCACATGACATTTTTCACAACCTCAGAGCTTCTGGAAATTGGGAATATTCCATTTCCAACCCCACACGCCAAGCCCAGCCGAAATGAGGCATTGGAGTACTATCGCAAGGTTGCGATGCACTACCGGCTGGATGTGCGCCAGTATGAAACGATCGTCTCGGTGAGTGGAGTGGACGGCGACTTCCGGGTGGTAACAGCGGACCGCTTCCAGCGGGAGAAGACCTATTCGGCGCGGAAGATGGTTGTGGCGACAGGCTACTACGATATTCCGAATTTGCTGGATGTTCCTGGCGAAGCGCTATCCAAGGTGATGCACTATTACACTGATCCGCATCCGTATTACGACCAGGATGTGCTGGTTGTAGGTGGCAAGAATTCCGCAGCGATTGCGGCGCTTGAACTGTGGCGGCATGGGGCGCGTGTGACGCTTGTGCACCGGGAGCCAGAAATGCACCGTCATGTGAAGTACTGGATTAAGCCGGATCTCGAAAACCGCATCAAAAACGGGGAGATTGAAGCATACTTCTCAAGCAGCGTTATCGAGATTGGTTTGGACGTGGTAACGGTGGAAACCCCGAAGGGCCCCAGGACGATTGCAAACGACTTTGTCTTTGCGATGACGGGTTATCGTCCGGACTTTGCCTTCCTCGAGTCGCTGGGCATTTGCATTGAAGGCAAGGACCGGATGCCAGTGTATGACGTGGAAACGCTGGAGAGCAATGTACCGGGAGTCTATCTGGCAGGCGTGATTGTTGCGGGTGCGCGCACGAACGAAATCTTCATCGAGAATGGCCGTTTTCATGGCAAGCAGATTGCAGCGGGCATTCACCAGAAATTGCCGCCTACGCTGGCGTCGGCGGGAATCAAGGGTGGCGCGGAGTAAGATGAACAGCGACCGTCGTTCCACATCATGGTTGCGCTGGGTATGGCCACGCTCTGTGCGCGGCCAGCTCGTAGCGGGGCTTGTGATGCTGGAACTGATCGTTCTGTGCGTGTTTGTGCTTTTGCTGCTGCGCGCGGAGCGTTCGGAACTGCTGGTGCGTACGGGGCGGCGCGCTCTCTATGAAGCAAGCCTTTCTGCCGCGGAAGGAGCGGCTGCGCTGCACGATGGCGATCCTGGGGCCCTTGCGGGCATGTTGGCCGGAGCGCGGCATGATCCTGGGGTGAAGGGTATTGAAATTCTCGATGCTAGCGGCAAAGTGCTGGCCGTGAGTGTAGCCGAAAAAGTCACCTTTCCGAAGTTGAGCCTGGCGCAGGCGGCAACATCGAAGGTACCGCTATTGAGCATCAGCCGGGAGGGTAAGGCGAATGCGGCGATAGCAGCGATGCGGTCGCACGATATGCTATACGGCTACGTCATTGTTCTGCCTTCCTCGAAGACAGACCTTCGCGAGCTGCACCAAACACTGCGCATTACGCTGTTTGCCGCGATCATCGCGCTCGCAGGCTGTACGTGGCTGGCGGGGCTGCTTGCGAATAATATTGCGCGTCCCCTGGCGCTGTTGCTGAAATCTACGCGCCAGCTGATTCGGAATCCGGAAGATAAGTCCGCATTGCCGCTCGCGACTCAAGCCGACAACGAAGTGGGGGAGCTGACGCAAGCCTTCAATCGCCTGATCCTGACGATTCAGGAGCAACGCGCGCAGTCGCGGGAGACGCTTGCCCTGCTGGATTCGATTCTGGCGAATGCGCCGATTGGATTTGCATTCTTTGACCGCAGGCATCGCGTCGTGCGGGTGAATACCTTCCTTGCCAAGATGGACGGACTTGCGGTGAGCCGCTACACGGGCAAGACGGTGATGGAAGTATTTCCGGGCACGGCGGGAAAGCGGCTTGATCATGGAATTGAGCGTGTGCTGGAGAGCGGTGAGCCAGTCCGTGACCTGGAGCTTGAAGGTGACACGAACGTTAAGACTTCGCTGGAGCCGTCGGGATCCACCAGATCTAATCCCCGGACCTGGATCGTGAACCTTTACCCGATCGGTACGGAGGATGAGCCGATTCGCTGGGTGGGCGCCGTGCTGGTGGACGCAACCGGGCGCAAACAGGCTGAGGAAGCGCTGCGTAAGACGGAGAAGCTTGCGGCTGCGGGGCGTCTGGCCGCGTCGATTGCCCATGAGATCAATAATCCGCTGGAAGCCGTGACGAACCTGCTTTACCTGATCCAACAGTCACGGCTGGATCAGGAATCGGCCCAATATGTGGACATGGCACAACATGAACTGGCGCGGGTTTCAGAGATCACGCAGCAGACGCTGCGCTTTTACCGGCAATCGACGTTGCCTGGTCCGGCCAGGCTGGGCGAACTGATGGATTCGGTGCTGGCGCTGCATCAAGGCAGACTGGTGGCGATGCAGATCAAGGTGGCACGTGAGTACGATCAGGAGGCGACGTTGTTCTGTTTCGCAGGTGAGATTCGTCAGTTGTTTACGAACCTGATCTCAAACGCGGTGGACGCGATGCTGCCTAATGGGGGGGAGTTTACGATTCGGATTCGAAGAGCGCGAGCGGCGAAAGATCGGGATCAGGAAGGTGTGCTGGTGACCATCGCCGATACTGGGTGCGGCATTTCCGAGGAGACGCTGCCTCATATTTTCGAGCCCTTTTACACGACGAAAGAGGCCACGGGCACGGGTCTGGGCCTGTGGGTGAGCGCGCAGATTCTTCGCAAGCACCAAGCCACGGCGACGGTGCGCAGTCGAACCGCAGCGAGCGTTGGCACGACCGGGACCGTATTCCGGATTTTCTTTCCAGCCAATGGAGTGCATGCGGAAACAATGGCCGAGGTGGTCATTTAGAGCATTTCACTGATGTCATGACGTGTTCCGGATCGATCCAGTGTGGCCGTTCTTTGATGGAACGTCCACGCCAACTTCCTCGTTCTCCGCTACACCTTCAGTGAAAATGCTCCAGGACTACCAGGCTTTCCAGCTCATTTCCTTGCGGAGAGCGCAGCTCGACGGCGGAGGACGGAGGGCATTGCGCGTGCGAGTGACGTGGAAGCGCTGCAGGTTCATGTAGCGCACACGCAACCCGTCGATGGTGGCCGGCATTTGGCCCGGGACCTGTCCCAACTCGACCAGTACGAGCAAGGCGGGTTCGGTCGGCCGGTCGAGGCTTTCAGCGACTCCCACTCCGAGGATGGCGGGATCGTGCATGAGCTCTGAAGTGTGCCTTTCGGCGACCTGCTCGGCGCGCTGGATAGCCGCAGCGGGCAGGTTGATACCGGAGGAGGCTGCGGGACGCAAAGGCGCGGCTCCAGCGGAGATGGCTGCCGCAGTGGTGGGAATGACCTGTGTGCGAAGACCATCGATGGTGGCCGGGACGGGCAGGTCCACGTGATCTGGCTCGACGTAGAGGATGAGTGCAGCATGCCCCGGATTGTCGAGGCTGGCGCCGGCGGCGACGCCCAGGATGGCCCTGGGAGGAGCAGAATCGAGCAGCCGCCGATATTCCGCTGAGGCTTCCGCGGCGGCCACGCGCTGCCTCCACATCTCGGGAATGGTGCGTGCCGCGTGGCTGCCGGGAAGATCGTAGTCGATGCAGGTAACCGGGTGCGGCGTTTTGGTGCCGACAAGTTTCAGAGGGCTCCCGAGAGCGGTGCCGAGCTCGTTCAGTACGTCGCCGATGGGATTGACAAGGCTGAGGGCTTCGCCGTTTCCGTTGGTGCCGCCGGCGAAATAGAGCCCAATGGCTTTTGCGTTGCGCGCGTCGAGGACCAGCGCGCCGGAGTCTCCGCTGTCAGTAAAGTGCGTGCCTTCAATGGCGATCTGGTGGTGGAAGATTTTTGTGGCATAAGGCTGGGTTTCGGCGCAGTCCTTGTAGTAGTTGACCTTCACGGTGAGGTCGATGGCGCCGATGTGAGAGCAGGTGAGTCCCGTGGTGCGTCCGCTTTTGACGACCGGCATGTTGAGGTTGCCTGGCTTGAGTTTTTCGCCAGTGCCGGCTACGGGCGGAGCAACGCTGAGAGTGCCTCGTTCAAGTTTGCCGAGTTCCAGGATGGCTCCGTTGGGGTTGACAGCGCCGGGGTTGACGGAAGCTAACGCAGCATCGACATTCGTGTGCAGCGAAGCGATAGGCACGTAGGTCTTGAGCGATCCAATCGGATGGACGGTTGATGCCGGATCAGAGAGGGGTCTACAAGCGCCATCCATGAGGCCCGGTTGGATGATGGTGTCGCCCGGCTTCGCCTGGTCGGATTCAGCCAGCACATGGTTGTTGCTGAGGATGTATCGATTCCCAGCGGCGTCCTGGACCAAGGCGCCGAGCGTGCCGCCGCAGCAGTCTGCGATGTAGGACTGGCCGGTTGGGGTGGTGTAGGTGTCGTAGTCATTGTTGTTGCCGCCGGAGATTCCGAGGGGTGCATTTTCATTCTGGATGGCCTGATTGGGGGTTGGCGTGCTGGTAAGCCCGTAGTCGTTGAGCAGGATTTCGCTGGAGGCGATGGTCTGCGTGCCATTGGCAGCGGCGACAAGGTAGACGACGTTACCGGGCGGCAATGCTTGTGGAGCGGTGTAGGTGACGGAGCAGGTGGTGTATTGCTGGTCGAAGTGCTGGCAGGACTCGTCGTACAGAGAACCGAGTCCGTTGCTGGAGCCGGTTCCTGTGGCGTTTGAGGAGAGCGACCAGGTGACGCTACCGTCTCCGACTTCGCTGATTTGAGCGCGTGCGTTGAGGGATTTGCCGAGTGCCAGCGTCGCCACTTCGGGCAGCAGCGGCTGAACAAACCCCGGGTGCACCTGGAGGGTAAGTGTGGTGTGGTCGGCCGGGTGGTTCACGAGTTCAGCACCAATGCGCACCGTGACGACATCTTTTGAGAGTGCGTTGGGAGGGGTGTAAACCCCGGTGGCATCGATACGTCCCTGGCCGAGGGATACCGCGTTGTTGCCATCTTCCACAGACCATTGGACAGGGGCGGCTTCGCCGTTGGGAAAGAGGGAGAAGAGCGAAACCTGGCCATTTGTGTTTACGTCAGAGGCGGATGCGCTTACGACAAAGCTGGCGGTCTGATTGTGCGCTGTGTAATTGAAGCCTCCGCAGCCGGCGAGGGCCAGCAGGCAAGCTGTGAGTGGAAGAAGGCGCCGAAATGGGCAGAAATTCATCGCAATTCTATTTTCCCGAAATTCGTTGCGGCTTGCGGTGCTCAGCCGATCACCTGCCGGAGAAAACCGCGAATGCCCCAGTAACTGAGCGCGATGAGAGAGAGCAGCAAAGCAGAGATGATGGCGAAGTAATTCATGTGTGGGACTCCCGGAGTGAGTACAGCGCGGAGTCCCTCGCTCATGTAGACGATTGGATTGAAGAGTACCGCAATTTGCAGCCATCGTACCTTTGCCAAAAGGGCCCACGGATAATAGACGCACCCAAGGAAGGTAATCGGAACCACGACGATTGAAAAAATCAGGCCGATTTGTTGCGGTTTTACATTGGCTCCTATGGTGAGGCCTATGGCGCCGGAGACGAGACTGGCGAGGAGCAGTATCAAGCTCAGCATGAACCAGTTGGCAACGTGAACTTTCACCGGAGTTGCAGGAATCAGGTAGGCCAGCGGAATGATCAGCAATGCTGCCAGAATACTCTGGATGGCGCTGAAGCAGACTTTCTCGATGGCGACGGCGCTGACCGGCAAGGGACACATGACGCGATCGTCGATTTCGCGGGTGACGCCGAACTCCTGCGAAAGCGGCAGTGCAACACCGGCAATGCCGCTGAACATGATGGCGACGGCCATCAGTCCCGGCAGCAGCACGGTCGCGAAGTTCGCTCCGCCGAGTTCGCTGGATTGACCGATTTTGGGCAACAGGTAGGTGAAAACAAAAAAGAAGAGCATGGGCTGCATGACAACCCGGATGGCGAATGCGCCGAGTTCGCGACTCAGGACGCGCAGGTCGCGGCGCACGAGTCCGAAGAAGGCGGAAATGAAGGATATGCGCCGTACTCTACTCACGGAGATCCCTTCCTGTGAGGTGAATGAAGACGGTTTCCAGCGAGGGCTCGTGAATGGCGATATCGCGCACGCCAAAGGGCTGCGCCATCTGTACGATCAGGGGCAACTGCTCGCCGCCTGCAGGGCCTGCCTGAGTTGTGGCGCTCTGCATGAAAAGACGGAGGCCATCGGGTGTGGCTTCGACGGTATTCACTCCGGGCAGGCTCCCGAGGGGCTGTGAGATCGACTTTGCCGCGGCCTCATGTTGTAACAGTTTCAGTTCCAGAATGCGATCGGCGCCGAGATTGCGCTTGAGAAGTTTGGGTTGGTCCAGCGCGAGCAGCTTTCCGTGGTCAATGATGGCAATGCGTTCACAGAGTTCGTCGGCTTCTTCCATGTAGTGGGTGGTAAGGACCACGGTGATGCCTTCCTGGCGAAGACCGCGGACCGCGTCCCACATGGCAATGCGGCTTTGCGGATCGAGGCCGGCGCTTGGTTCGTCGAGAAAGAGCACGGCTGGACGGTGCGCAATGGCGCGTGCAATCTGAATGCGCTGCTGCAGGCCCCCTGAGAGCTGCATGGGGAAGGCCTTGCGGCGCTCGAAGAGCAGAAACTGCTTGAGCAAAGCCTCAGAGCGCTCGCGCGCCTGGCGGGCGGAAAAGCCAAAGTAAAGGCAATGGTAATAGAGATTTTCGTAGATGGTGAGAGAGCGGTCGAGCGTGTTGTACTGGGGCACAACGCCGATGCTTCGGCGCGCTTGCGCAGGGTGCTTGACGACGTCGATACCAGCGATCCTCACTTGGCCGCTGGTGGGCAGGATGCGGGTGGTGCAGATGCCGATGGTGGTTGTCTTGCCGGCGCCATTGGGGCCGAGCAGGCCGAAGAGTTCCCCTTCCCTGACCTCGAGATCGATGCCGTCGACGGCCGTGACGCGCTGCTGCCTATCCTCATAGATCTTGGTCAGCGCTGCGATCGAGACGATCAAATTGGAGAAATCCTCGCGGTTGAGCGAAAGAAAAATTCCTCCACATTATAAGAGCATTGCGAGGGCGCGCAGAGAGGCTTGGGGCGATTCGCTGGGTGATAACGAAATCATTCAGGCAGCGCCGACGCGCACGACAATTTTTCCGAAATGGCCGCCTGACTGCATGCGGAGAAGCGCAGCGGGGAGGTCCTTGAATGCGTAGATTTCGTCGATGACGGGCTGAATGCGGTTCTGTTCGAGGGCCCGGTTCATCTCCTCAAACTGGGTTCGTGAACCAACGTAGATGCCCTGCACACGTACCTGTTTGTGCAGAATGAGGGGAATCTGAAGCGGCTCGGAGGACTGGCTGAGCACGCCGATCTGGGCGACGGAGCCGCCCATCTTTACGGCCGAAAGAGATTGAGCAAAGGTACCTGCGCCTCCGACTTCGACGATGACGTCTGCCCCCTGGCCGCGGGTCTGATCCAGGACCCACTTTGCCCACTCGGGCTGCGTGCGGTAGTTGAGGCCGGCATCGAGGCCGAGCGCACGTGCACGATCAAGCTTGGCATCGCTGCTGGAGGTGCCCAGAACCCGTGCTCCCATGGCCTTGGCAAACTGCAACGCAAAGATGGAGACCCCGCCAGTGCCCTGAATCAGCACGGTCTCTCCAGCCGTGAGATGGCCGGCATGGACGAGAGCGTTCCAAGCTGTCAGCGCGGCGCATGGAAGCGTCGCGGCTTCTTCCATCGTGAGATAGTCGGGAATTCTGATGACGCCGTGTTCGCTGAGGATGACTTCCTCGGCGAGCATGCCGTCGATGTCTCCGCCGAGTGCGCCACGGACCTTCTCCGGCGTGGCGCGGCCGTCGATCCAGTTCTGCATGAAGATGCCGCAGACGCGATCACCGGGTCTGACGCGGGTGACTCCGTCGCCGATAGCTTTCACAACCCCTGCGCCGTCAGAGGCGGGGATGCGCGGGAGATGCATTTTGGGGTTGTACCGGCCGAGAACGACGAGCAGGTCACGATAGTTCAGGGAAACGGCTTCGACCTGGATCAATACCTGACCGGGCCTGAGTTCCGGGGTGTCCTGCTGCATCTGTTCCAGCGAGTTAATACCGAAGGCGGGCAGGCTCCATGCGATCATTCTGAATTCTCCTGACGTTTAAGATGCCGGGCTCCAGCGGAGTAGCATAAAAGGTATGGCACGTGGTTGGGAAAGCAAATCGGTAGAGGACCAGATGGCTGAGCGGCAGGAAACCGCGCCGGCTGGAGGCAGCAAGGACAATGGGCGCGAGCGTAGACGTCGCGAACTGGAGCTGCAGCGGGAGCATATTCTGAACCAGCGCACTTCGAATCCTCTACGGAGAGCCGCGCTGGCGGAGGCGCTGGAACAGATTGAGGCAAGCCTCCGCGAACTGGGCTGATTCTGCCGGGTTTTGAGCGACGGGCTATTTTCTGTTGAAGAGCAGGGAATTGGCCTGATCCACGGAGGTCATGAGCACGTGCGCGATGTTGACGTGCGCGGGGCGTGAGACGGCCCAGACGATGGCTTCGGCGACGTCCTTGGCCTGCAGCGGCGTGAGTCCCCGGTACACTTTGGCGGCGCGTTCCTTGTCGCCGTGGAAGCGCACTTCACTGAATTCGGTTTCCACCATGCCGGGATCGATGCTGGTGACGCGAACGGGCGTGCCGAGCAGGTCGATGCGAAGTCCGTCGTTGATGGACTTGAGACCGGCCTTGGTCGCGCAGTAGACGGCGCCGCCGGGATAGGTTACTTCTCCAGCCGTGGAGCCGAGATTGACGATGTGGCCGCGGCCGCGGGCGACCATCCCGGGCACAATGGAGCGGGTTACATACAACAAGCCCTTGAGATTGGTGTCGATCATCTCTTCCCAATCCTGGAGCTTGCCCTCATGGACCTTTTCGAGTCCGCGGCTCAGTCCGGCGTTGTTGACGAGCACATCGATGGTGCTCCAGTTCTCAGGAAGGTTGGCAATGGTGGTTCCGACTGCTCCGGAATGGCGCACGTCGAGGGAGATGGAATGAACATCGGGCGCGCCAGCCTCGCGCAGTTTTGGCTCCATCTGACGCAGTCTTTCGACGCGGCGAGCCGCCAACAGAAGGCGCGCGCCTTCGGCGGCGAATGCGAAAGCACAGGCCTCACCAATTCCCGCGCTGGCGCCTGTAATGAATACAACTGAGTCGTTCAATCTGGTCATGGTTTGGTTCCTGGCGCAGTTTTTCAGCGCTTCTGGTGAGCAAGTTGGCGGGCCAAGCGGTAGTACCCACCAGCCCAGTCCTCATCCTGCATTCCTTCTTTTGTGGCGCGGAGCAAATGCTGGTGAAACATCTCCCCGAGCGGCGTAGGTGCCCGGGATTCACGGGCGGCTTCCAGAAACAGCCTGGCATCCTTTTCGCCGAGTGATACGGTGCCACCAGGCTTGACCGGCGGTTCGAGCATGAGCTTGCCATAGAGCTCATAGAAGGGTGATTGAAAGAGCCCCTGATTGATGACCTGAAGATAGACGGCCGGATCGATGCCTTCAGATTCAGCGAAGATGAAGCCCTCGGTGAGGGATGCAATCATGGCGGTGATCATGAAGTTGCCGCCAATCTTCATGGCGTGGGCGGCCCAAGGCTGAGCACCGACTTCAGTGAGTCCGCGACTGTAGCGTTCGATGAGGGGGCGAACTTTTGACAGAGAAGCTTCGTCGCCGGCAATGGCGCTCCAGAGCCGGGCCTGCGCGGCGACGTGCGGCCTGCCGAAGACCGGTGCGCCGACAAATGGCTTACCTGCGGCCTCGTGAGCGGAGGTGAGGCGTTTGGAGGAGGCGACGCTGATGGTGCTGAGGCAGACGTGGATGGCGCCCGGCTGCATGGCTGCTATCGCACCGCTTTCGGCATCACTGCCAAGGAAGACCTCTTCAACGGCAGCATCATTCAGGAGGGTGCTGAAGACAACGTCGGCATCCTTGACGGCTTCGGCGGGGCTGGCCGCGACCTGCACGCCCGTGTCGCGAAGGGAATCCGCGGCCTTGGCGGTGCGATTCCATACAGTGACAGCATGGCCCTGAGCGAGATGCGGCACGATGGCCAGACCCATCTTGCCCAGCCCTAAAAATGCAATACGCATGATCTCTCCTTATGCAAAAGGCGTCCCAGCAGGCTCAGCAAAGGAGCCTGTGAGCGCGAAGGGCAGCAAAGTAACTGGAAAGTATAGAGTATTTTCGATACTACCCCTCTGTCCGTTCATCAGCCGTAAATTGCGACCTTGTCCCCGGGGAAAGATCGCATCAGGAACAATGGTCGGTTCAACGCCGGAAGTTGCGACGTTCGGCATGGTATCCCAGATGCTTCGCGATTGCCGATTATTGTTCGCAGGCCCGGACGTCTCAGGTATGGGATGTCCGGGCCTGCCTGAACGGTTCAGCAGGCTATGAGGGGCCGACGTTGGAGATGCCGGTGGGGTTTGATACGCCGGTTGGATTGGATACGCCAGTAGGATTTGCCGGAGCCGACTGTTGAGGTGGGCCCTGCTGAATACTGGTGCCGATGGCCGATCCACTGACGACCAGCTGAACGCGGCGATTCTTTGCGCGTCCGGCGGCGGTGCTGTTGCTGGCGACGGGATCCGCCTCTCCGTAGCCTTTGGCGGTGATGTTGGCAGCCGGTACGCCTTGCGAGATGAGGAACTTCATCACAGAGTCAGCGCGCTGCTGGGAAAGCTTGAGATTGAATCCCGCACTGCCGACGTTGTCTGTGTATCCCTCGACCTGCACCTTGAGGCCGGGATAGGTGATGAGGATGCCTGCAATCTTGGCGAGCTTGATCTCGGTATCCACCTTGAGCTGGTAGCTGCCGCTGTTGAAGCTGACATCGGAGAGGCGAACGATGAGTCCACGGGCGGTTTCCTGTGTGGAGAGGACCTGATTGAGCTGTTGGCGGAGGCGGTCGCGCATCTGGTTGGTTTCAGCCTGTGCGGCGGCGGCCTGCGCCTGCGCCTTGGCGGCAGCGGCTTCGGCGGCAGCCTGAGCGACTTCAGACTGTTGCTGCGCCTGCATGGCCTGCTGCGCCTGTTCTTCAGCTACCTTTTGCTGTGCGGCGGCCTGACGCGCCGCCAGAAGGGCCTGTTCGGCTTTTTGCTGTGCGGCCAGCTCGGCGGCTTTCTGGCGAGCTTCCTCCGCGGCGCGGGCTTCCTGCTCGGCTTTGAGGATGGCGTCCGCGGCGGTTTGGACGGCGGCGCGTGCGTAGGACAATTGCGCGGCGCGCTGGCTATTGTCGCCATTGAGGGACTGCGCGTGCCTGAGGTCAGATTCGGCGCGGGCGAGTGCCTCGCTGGCGTATTTCCCAGCCTGGGATGCTTTGGCAATCTGAATGGCGTTCATGGCTTCGTAGACGGCCAGAGGCTGGCTGTTGCTGCTGCCGATGGGGTAAGAAACCGGGTGCATGCCTTCAGCGGCGGCGTAAGCTCCGCTGGGAAGCAGGGTGAAGTGAGCCCTGCCTGCGTCGATGACGCCGCGTGTCTGGCCGGGAATGGCTTCGCCCTCCAGAATGACGACGTTACTGGGGCGGCTGACTGCGAAGTACGGTTCGGCGGAGACGATAAGTCCGAAGGACTGCAGGTTTGTGGCTGCGGTGAGATTGGCCCGGCCTTTGCTATCGGGAACGATTTCGCCAAGATTGACGGTACGGCCAGCCGGTGTGACCGCCCAGAGCACGTAGGTGAGATATTCGGGGCCAAAACTGTAGGCGGGGATGAGGCCGTTCATTTTGAGGCGGATAGATATCTGCCCATTGTGGGGGCGTATCTGCGCCTGGCCCGAAATGCCAGGGAGTTTGCCGGTGCTGGCCAGGGCGATTTTCGCCTTTTGCCCGTCGACGTAACTCATGGCCGGAATTTGCCAGTGGACCAGCGCGGCCTTGTAGAGAGGAATGCGGCCAGCAGCGTAGGTGCCCGCCTGAGTGTTCTGGGAAGACGACTGATATGCCGCTTGATTCGATTGTTGGCTCGACATTGACAGGCTGCCAGGCAGCGCTGCTGCAGAGGGAGCGGTTGCCGATGCCACCAGTGTGGTGACAACCAAAGCGGCGGAGAGATTTCGCATCGTTCCTGTGACTCCTTGGCTCGCGACAAGCGCGGTGCTTGCTTACGGAGGACCATACGCAGCTTAGCTGCTCATTGTATGGTCCCACTTTTCATCAGACTCTTGAATGGATGAGATGGCAACTATGCATGATGGCTTATTTTCAGACAGATAGGCCAGGCTGCATGGAACTGCGGCAGTTCTGAGGCAGTTTTCCCCGGGACCGGCTTCAAGAGCTGGGATTCACCAGTTCGTGCGCAATGGCAAACATTGCCAGTTCGAGACGGGTGGAAACGCCGGTTTTATCGAAGATATTCGACAGGTGCCGTTTTACCGTCTCTTCGCTGAGATTGAACTGCTTTGCGATATCGCGATTGCTGCAGCCCTCGACGATACAGCCGATGACTTCCATTTCGCGTGGGGTGAGCCCGTAGGTCTTGCGCTCCGGTTTGGTTGCCTTCAGTTCGAGTTCCTGAAGGGCGGTGACCAAATTTGCCACCCGCCTGCCTCCGATCCAGTAGTCGCCCGAGGCGACGGACATGACGGCTTCTGTCATGTGATCGGTGAGGGTGTTCTTAAGAATAATGCCACGGGCGCCGGTCTGGAGGGCCTCGATGACCTGCTGCGTGGAAATGCCGCCGGTGAGCAGAATGACTTTCACGGTGGGAGAGTCTGCGATGATCTTTTGCATGGCTTCGAAGCCTGACAGACGGGGCATGGATAAATCGAGGAGCAGAATGTCAGGCAGGAGAAGTTTGGCCTGTTCGACGGCTTCGTCGCCGTCTCCTGCCTCACCCACTACATCAATGGCTGGTTCGCCAGCGAGCATGTTGCGAACGCCAACGCGGACGACGGGATGATCGTCGGCAATCAGCACACGTACGCCGGAGAGGTGCGGCCACCGACCGGGTACGGAATTATCGTGTTTGTCGTGCTTTGCGCTCAAGGTCATGAGAACTTTCCCGCCAGGGTTTGAGATAGCCGATCGAGCTCTCTTTCCAGTTGTCGCAGCTGCTGCCGGAAACTGCTGGTTGACTCGTGTCGGATAGCGATTGATTCAGAAGCGTGCCGAAGGTGAACTGCTCCGGTCAGTCGTGCTGAGCCAGCCAACCGTTGCGCCTCGGAACGCATGGTTTTGCGGTCGCCCGATGCGAAAGCTGCCTGGATGGCATCAAGGCGCTGACGAGAGTCGGACAGCATGGTGCGGTAGAGCAGTTCCAGCGCTTCGGGTGGTAAACGTTTTTCTAGCTTTGCAAATACCTCGTGGTCAAGAACTTTCGAGGCATCGCCATTGTCAAAATCGCTACCCTGTTTGCCGTGATGCCATGTCGAGGAGTCTTGCTCTGATGACTCGTCAAAGAGTAAATCGCGCAGGTTCTCAGGGGGCAGGGGCTTGCGCAGTATTCGGGAATAGCCGTCTGTACAGTCAGCGGGTGTGGCGCTCAGGGCGATCTTCGTGGCATGCGGCCAACGGCTGCTGATCCGGTCCGCGAGTTCGGTCCCGCGCAATCCTGGCAATTGCAGGTCTGCCATGACTACGTCCGGCACCCAGGCAGTGGGCAGAGAGTCACTGCCGATGGCATCTCCGCTGTCGGCGCGCATTACGTCGAAGCCTTCGCGCTCAAGCAGCATGGCCAGAACGGCGAGACGTACGGCATCGCCGTCGAAGATGAGAATTTTCCTTTTCGCGTGCGGCTGCATCGGGGGAGTCGCTGCCGTCCTTTCTGGTGGACGTGGTGTCGCCGATTTCGCTGCCCGAATTTTCACATATTCAGGACCGATTCGCCGAGAGGTTTTTCAGTTTATGTGGTTACGAAGTTACCTCTTTTCTGTTTTAGGGAATAAATTGGCCTCATGAACTCGACGGAAGGATTTCTCCGCAGATGAGCGATCAGTTGTCGAATGAAGTGCCGGTAGATTCCCTGAGTACCCTGCGCGAGGAGGTCACGCAATTGCGGCAACGCGTGGCGCGGTTGGAGGCATTGCTGGGTGGTGCGCCGACGACGACGCAGCAGGGGGCGAGTAATCCCGTGTCCATGACCCGATCCAAGGAGCCATCGATTGAGAGAACGATTGGTTCGCAATGGCTCAGCAAGGTGGGAATTCTGGCGGTGCTGGTGGGTGTGGCGCTGTTCCTGAAACTGGCGATCGACAACCACTGGATTGGACCGGCGGCGCGCATCGGACTGGGTCTGGCGGGCGGGCTGGTGATTTTTGCCGGGTCAGAGCCATTCCGGAGGAAGGGATACCCAGGGTTCTCCTGCACGCTGAAGGGGATCGGAACAGGCGTTCTGTATCTTTCGCTGTGGGCGTCGTTTTCGCTGTTTCATCTGCTGCCGGGAGTGGTTGCCGGGCTGGGGATGATTGTCGTGACGGTGGGCAACGGCCTGCTGGCGTGGCGGCAGAACTCGCAGGTGCTGGCCGTGTACGCGATTGTGGGCGGGATGTTGACGCCGTTTCTTCTATCGAATGCCCAGCATCACGAGGTGGCGTTGTTTGCCTATCTACTGCTGCTTTCGGGCGGCGCATGTGTTCTGGCGCTGACGCGCGTGTGGAACAGCCTGCTACTGCTGGCCTTTAGTGGGAGTGGACTTTATGCCATTGTGTGGGCTTTCTTCTGGTATCGGGCGGAAGAGTTCTCAGTGACGGTGATGTTTGCGGCGGCAGGCTTTCTGCTGTTTGCCCTGATTCCGTTTCTGCCGGGAAGCAAACCGCCGCGCAGCACCAGCCAGACGGCGCTGTCGATTGCGAACGCGATTGGCGGGGTGGTGTTGGCTTCCGCGTTATACACGGGGCTGACGCAAGCGCTGGTGGTGCTGGGGATCGCGGCGTTCTATTACGTGCTGATGAGGGTGCGTCCAGCTTCTGAAGGGTCGCCGCTGCCGGGTTGGACGGTGGCGCTGAACGGCAATGTGGCGCTGCTGGTGGGGATCACGTTGCTGATCCACTGGCTGTGGCGAGGCAGTGTGACGGCCAGCGGACCGCAGACCGGGGAGCAGCTGAGCTATTCCTTCTGGTTCATGGGGTTTGGCGCTTCGCTGGTGATTCTGGGCTTCTGGCGCCATCGGGCCGCACTGCGCTGGCAAGGGCTGGTGCTGCTGCTGTTGAGCATCACGAAGGTGTTTGTGGTTGACATGGAGTTCCTGCAGGCAGGGCTGCGGGTGTTCAGCTTTCTGGCGCTGGGTCTTCTGCTGTTGGTGATCAGCTTCGTGTATCAGCGGGACTGGCTAAGGCTGCGCAGCAAGAGCTGAGACAGCGGATGCTCGCGGCTAGCGCAGGGCCTGATCGACTTCGTTGAGCCAGTCGGGGGACTTGAGGATTTCGCGGGGGCGCGGGCCATCGGCGGGTCCGACGATGCCGTCGCGCTCCATCATGTCAATGAGGTGGGCGGCGCGGCCATAGCCGATGCGGAGACGGCGCTGGAGGAGCGAGGTAGAGGCCTTGCCGAATTCGAGGACGAGGCGGACGGCATCCTGGAAGAGCTCGTCGTTGTCGTCATCGCCGGAGCCGGCTGAGTCGGGGTCGCGGCCGCGGTCATCTTTGGGTGCGTCGAGGAAGCCTTCAGCGTATTCGGCGCTGCCCTGCTTCTTCCAGAAGTCGGTGACGGCCTCAATTTCCTTTTCGGTGACGAAGGGAGCGTGGACGCGCTGGAGGCGCGAGGTTCCCGGCGGCAGGAAGAGCGAGTCGCCGCGGCCGAGGAGGGATTCGGCGCCGTTGGAATCTAGGATGGTGCGGGAGTCGACCTTGGTGGCGAGCCGGAAGGAGATGCGCGAGGGCACGTTGGCCTTGATGAGGCCAGTGATGACGTCGACGGAGGGTCGCTGCGTGGCGAGCACAAGATGGATGCCGACGGCGCGGGCCATTTGCGCGAGGCGGGTGATGGCCTCTTCGACGTTGGCCCTGTCGAGCATCATGAGATCAGCTAGCTCGTCGATGATGATGACGATGTAAGGCAGCGGTTTCTGCTCGGGGTCGTCCTCAAAGAGCGAGGGATTCTCGAAGAGGCGGTTGTACTGGTCGATGTTGCGGACGCTGCGGGCGGCGAGCAGCTTGAGGCGGCGCTCCATTTCGCGGACTGCGTTGCGGAGGGCGTTGGCGGCCATTTTGGGCTCGGTGATGATGGGCGTGAAGAGGTGCGGGATGCCCTCATACATGCCAAGCTCGACGCGCTTGGGGTCGACGAGGATGAGACGGACCTGGTCGGGCGTGGCCTTGTAGAGCACGGACATGATCATGGCGTTGATGGCCACGGATTTGCCGCTGCCGGTGGAACCGGCAATGAGGACGTGGGGCATGGTGGCGAGATCGGTGATGACGATCTGGCCGTTGATGTCCTTGCCGAGCGAGAGAGTGAGGTGGCTCCTGGCGGCGGAGAATTTTTCCGATTCGATGATTTCGCGGAGCCAGATGGTTTCGCGCTCTTCGTTGGGGACCTGGATGCCGACGGTGCTTTTGCCGGCCATGCGCTCGATGAGGATGCTCTCGGCGCGCATGGCGAGACAGAGGTCGTCGGCGAGGCCGGTGACGCGGCTGTATTTGACGCCGGGTTCGGGGCGGAATTCGAAGGTGGTGACGACCGGGCCGGGATTGATGCGGGAGACCTGACCGCGGACGTCGAATTCGGCGCATTTTTCGACGAGGATCTGGGCTTCGGTGCGGAGGGATTCTTCGCGGATGACCTGCGTATCAGTGCTCTTGTGCAGGAGGGTGCTGGGCGGCAGACGGTATCCGCTGACGGCCTTCTGGGCGACGGTGACGGTGCGGAGGTCGGAGTCGGCGCGCTCGCCGATGGCGATGTGATCTGCCGAGCCGGGTTCAGGTTCGGGCTGGCGCGGCTTGGGTGCGGCGGCGCGGGGGATTTCTACGATGCGTGGAGCTGGGGGCGGGCCGGGTTCCGGCTGTGTCTCGTAATCGGATTCTTCGGCGACGGGTTCCGGCCAGGATTCTGGCTCTGGAGCGGGGACAGGGGTGGGGCGGGATGGCTGCTCAAACTCGGCGAACCGGGACTGACGGATGCGGACGGGGAGCTCTTCAAAGCCGCTGGGGGAGCTGTCGGGCGGAGTGGCGGCGGGCAGGTGCTCCTCGCCCGGTTCGGGGCTGGCCTGGCTGTGCTTGGGGGTTTCAGTTTTCTGCTGCTTGCGGAGGGCTCGCTGGCGCTGTTTTTCGCGTTTGGCTTCCTGTTTGAGCTGCTTGCGGAGGGCGCGGTCAGCGCGCCAGTTGGCGAGGCGGTCGCGCCAGGAGAGCAGGAAGGCGAAGCGGATGGCGACCCAGTCGCGGGCGGTGTTGAGGCTGAAGGTGGTGCAGAGATAGGCGGAGGCGGTGACGAGGGCGAGGGTGACGATCCATGCGCCGGGGCGGTTGAGGAGGTGGATGAGCGCCGCGGCCATGAGGGTACCGATGACGCCCTGTGCCGGGAGTCCGCCTAGACCGTGGAGCGGATACGGAAAAAGGCCCAGCGCGGCGGGGACGAAGAGGAGCGCGAGAACAGCTCCGACGGCCTTGGATGGGGGCGAGCTGATGGGCTGGGAGCGCATCCACGCGACACCAATGCCGCCCAGCAGGAGCGGCAGCAGGAAGGATGCGAGGCCCTCGAACTGGAGCAGGAGATCGCTGAGGTAAGCTCCGGCGCGGCCAGTCCAGTTGTGGACGGGGGCGTTGGAGGCGGCACCGCGAACCGTGTCGAACGAGGGGTCAGTGGGGTGGTACGAAACGAGGGCGAGGAAGAGGAGGGCGGCGGCGACAAGGACGAGAAAACCGATGAGCTCGTTGAGCCGTCGATTGCGGGTCGGAGTGAGGACAATGCGTAAGGGCTTCATGCAGGACACAATCGGGCAAGCGCCTATGTACGGCTCTCATCGCCGGACAAGGCTACCAGTCATAACCCCAGAGCATGTTCATTATTCCAGACGAGGGCGAAGGATTGGAGAAAAATGGCGGGAGGGAATCCGGTTAGAGAATAGCCCCCGGTTACCTGCTTTCAGTCTTCAGATTTTGGCTTGGCTTGGAAGGGGCTTGGAGCCTCCCTTGTTTTTGTGGGGAAGTTGTTGATTTATTGAGGTCGAGTACCAGTTATGGATGAGTTAACCCACGGTGTTTTTGTGGGGAAATGGTTGATTCTAAAGAATCGATTGATGTTTTGCGGCGAGCAGCCAGCGATGAAGAGCCAGCGAAAAGGGGTCGATGTGCGCGTTGGTCGATGGCCCGGCGGCCGGAGTCAGACGGATTGAAAAGCTCCAGCTAACGTCCCAGAAGTGGTTGATTATAAGGGATTTACGGAATGGTTAGTCCTGTAAGTCCTTTAGAATCAGTTGTGGGATGGTAGGCATCTTGCATTGTTTTTTCGTCTACGAACACCGAAAAAGCGGCCTGAGCGGCCGCTTTTTGGTGACTCTAAGTTCAGGATATCAAGCTTGGGGGTAATTTCCGGCAAAGTTGCAAGCGGTCTCAGTCCGAAGAAAGCGCGAATCTCAGCCAGCATCCGCGTTGTGGGGGCTGACGGAACGGCACGAAAATTTGCGAGGGCTGTTGTTTGCGGAGGGGAATCGGGGCTACTCTGGTGGGCCATGGACGCGAATTCACTTTCTCCCGTGGCATTTTTGTTTGTCGTATGGTTCGTGCTGATCTTTGCGGTCATCGGGCTCGTTCCGTACTGGAAGATCTTCAGCAAGGCCGGCTTTTCAGGCTGGCTTTCGATTCTGATGCTGGTTCCGCTGGTGAACCTGGTGGTGCTGTACCTGGTGGCGTTTTCGAACTGGAATGTGCAGCCGAGCTTCCAGCAGCAGGTGCCTCCGCCGCCGGTGCTGCCAAGGCAACGGTGGTGAGGGTGCTGGCCGCTGTTAGCCGCTCTGGGCTGCTGGTTTGAATCCCGGGAGAAACCGGGGGCGGGGGACTATTGAGAACCGGTGCCGTAGACCTGGATTCCCTGGTCGACTTGGAAGAGGAGGGTGGCGGCGCGGGTAGCGTATTCGGAGTCAGGGTATTTCTGTTCGAGGCGGTTGACGATGCCGGCGACGTAGCCGCGGTCGCGGTCGGCGAATTTCTTGTTGCCGTCGGCCTGCCACATGTCCCCGGCGGCGGCCTCACGCCATGCAGCTTTGTAGAGGGCTTCGGGAGCGTCGGGCGAATTGGGGTATTTACGGGCGTAGTCGAGGTAGTAGTGAGCTTCTTTTTCGGGGCATTTCTCGTCACCCTGCCAGTCGCCGCAGAGCTGGTTCTGAATGAGAGTGAAGGCGGCGAAGTCGGCCCATTTGGTTTGGGGGAAGTAATGCATGACGGCATGCATTTCGTTTTCGTCGGGCAGCTCGCGCATGTAGGGCTGTTTGGTGTGTGCGGACGGGAGGGTGTCGGCATCGGCTTTCTGGAGCTGCCAGCGGATGTCGGCGGCGTGCCACATGGCATTGGGCACGAGCTTTGACCTGGGGAAGATCTGGATGACGCGCAGGTAGAGGCGGCGCGCGGCCTGCGCGGTGCCGGGCGGCGGGTCGGGCTGAGTGGCGGCGTCTTCCTGCGCCTGGGCTGCGCCAAAGAGTATCTGGTCGCCGTGGGGCGTGTCGGCGGTGACGAGGCCCTGATTGATCATCCAGCCGGAGACGGGCTGGGGTGGATTGGCGGGGCCGAGGAGGGTGGTCTGGTCCTCGTGAGACTGACCTTCATCGACATTGGCGAAGACGCGGATCCATTTGCCATTTTTCTCGGTGATGACCATCTCGCGGCCGGGAAGCACCTGGGTGAGCCGCGTGGAGCTGGCGGAGGGCTGGACGTAAAGATCGATGGTGTGGATGGCGACGGCGAGGGTGCCCTTGGGAATGAGGCTCTGGGTGCGGCGCTCGACCGCGCGGACGAAGGCCTGTCCACGGGGGGCCCGGTTACGAGCGCGGGCTGAGGGAATCAGCAGGAGGGTGGCAACGAAGAAAATCTGAAGGAGAAAAATACGTCGCATGGGAGCCTGCCCCGGATTTTATGCCTTCAGGATAGTCGCGCACCGGTATTTCCGACCCGCCGTGGATGAAACGGGGTGAGAGGATGCCGTAGAGTTTTCATGCACGGTTGGCATAGAGGTCGGTGTTTGGATGGTGCACTGAGCCCGCAGGA
>JAJYVU010000099.1 GCA_021791875.1 Acidobacteriota bacterium
GCCGGTGAAGCTGAGTTTCACCGACGCAAACGGCAGGTTGATTCGCAGCTTCACGCTGCACCTGAAGAAGACGACAAAGGCGAAGCCGAAGCCGCTTTCGAGCAATCCCGCAGTGGCGCACAAGCAGAAAGAAAAAAGGTTAACAGCGGTCAAAGCAGGGATGAACCACTTCCAGTGGAATTTGAGATATCCGGATGCAGTGGACGTGCAGGGCATCTTCAATTCTGGGTTTTCCGCCGCACTGCCGATAGGTCCGGAAGTCTTGCCGGGTACCTACTACGTCACGTTGACCTATGGCCACACCACCAAGAAACAGGCATTTGTGGTGACACTGGATCCGCGCTTGCATACCACCCAGGCGGACCTGCAACAGCGTTTCGATTTGCTGATGCGGCTTCACGAGGCGATGAACCGGCTCGATATCAGCCTGAACAAAGCCATTGATGCCCGCAGGGCGCTCAAGAAGGTAGCAACCGGGAACAGCGCGATGGCCAGACAGGCGCAACCGGTGCTGAATCGGCTAAACCATGACATCAGCGATCTGGTGGACCTCCGGATCCAGTCCGATGAGGGCGCACTCGTGTATCCTCCTCGGCTGCGCTCCTGGCTCTCGTCCATTTCCGCCCAGATCAGTATGGCGCTGGTGCCACCCACGCCCGCGATGGTTCAGGTCGCGGATGGATACCTCCATGATGCAGGTGAGGGTGTCTTACGCCTGCAATCCGACGTGGCTGCTGCCAACAACGTGCTGAAGCATTGAGATGTGGCTGGTTGGTGAGGCTGCACCAGCGGGGGTATGGAAGGTGCTCCCCGCAAGCGGCCTGCGTATGCGTTGGCCGCGAAGCGGAATTGACCGTATCGAGGACCCGCTGATATCGCAGTGGAGGCATCCTGCGGCGCCGCTTCCGGCCCTAATAGATTCCTGGAACGAGTCGCCACGTCCGTTCACAATACGCCTCGTACTCCGAACCGAAATGTTCACGAAGCAGTCGCTCTTCTGAGCGGATGCGCGCTACCAGGGGAATGAGCTGCGCGAATGCCAGGAGGATACCCACGACAGAGCGGAAAGCCATCGCCCATCCCAGGGCAGTCACTATCATTCCCAGGTAACTCGGGTTGCGGACGAGGCCGTAAATCCCGCCGGTCTCCAGCTTGTGACCTTCCTGAATGGCTACCAGGCCGCTGAAGCGACGGCGCAGAACGAAGACGGGAATCAGACGCAGGAGTCCGCCAATACCACAGATGGTCACGCCAGCCCAACGCATCGCATTACCGTCGAGTGTCCAGAAACCGATACGATCGGTGAAAGATGAAAAATAGGCTGCGGTGAGTGCGATTCCCATGAATGCGGCCAATACCCATCGGTTTTTGGAGTCCTCCTCGCGGCCACTGCTCAGACCGCTGCTGCCGGAGAACGTGGCAATCACGACGAGGGCAACACAGACCCATGCGAGCGCTTGAAAGGGCCGATGCGCAAAGAACGCACTCCAGCCACCCCAGCCGGCAATGGCCAGTCCAAACTGAATGGCGAGGCTCACGATTCCAGTGATGAAGATCTGTACAGCATTCTTCACGTTCGCTCCTCTGGGAGCACTCGTAGCGCCGTGCTTCCTGGTTAGACGGTTTTAGGGAGCGTGCCGAGGTTTTGCTATATTCGGTACATGTCGAATATAACAAACCGGGCGGAATTGGAGAACCGCCAGGATTTTATCCTGGAAATGGCACGCCTTCTCGTCCCATGGGGGGTTCCGGAGACAGCGGCGCGGCTGTATGGCTATCTGTTGCTCAGCGACGGTCCAGTCAGTTTAGACAACATTGTGGCCGACCTTGGCGTGAGTAAGAGCACGGCCAGCGTTGCTGCGCGCCTCCTGGAGATGTATACGCTGGCGCGTCGCCGCAGCCAGGGCGGCACGCGCCGCATTCTGTTCGAGGCTTCGGAGGATTACGATGGGATGCTTCGGGCACAAACGAGATCGCTGGAACAATTGGCTGATCTGCTCCAAAAGGGTGCTCAAGCGACCCGTACAAAGGCGACTCGCGACCGTCTGAAAGTCATGGCCGAATTCTATCTGGTGAATCGCAACGCAATGGAATCTGCGCTACGGAAATGGGCTGCGCGCAAATAGGCAGGGATGAGACGAACTGCGAAGGCTACCTGTCCCCCACAACTTGCCGGTCGCTCATATCAACGAATGCTTCTTCATCTATCGAGTACGGGATACGAATTCTGAGGGCATGCTCAGGCATCGATGAGTGGCGTAGCATATCAAAGGTCCAAACGACCGCCCCGGAATACTGCGCGGCACAGAACCAATGGGGCCAAAATCCTGTCCGGTTCTTGTCCAACCCCCTCGCTAGCTAGAGCACAATATTTTGGCAGAAAAGACACGAAATATCGCGAAAAAGACACACCCGCAAAAAAGCCGGCCAAATTCGTTGTACTCCATTCAAATAATTGACTTTATTGGGGTTTCTTGGAAGGCGCGGGCCGGAATCAAACCGACGCATAAAGGTCTGCGAGACCTTTCAGAATCTCCCCTGTAGTCAAGTGCGGTGGTGGCAAGACGCCATTCTAACCCTCAGTGATCCGCCGTCGAAGTACCTGGGACTGTTGCCTACTTCTCCCCCATCGTCTTCATCAGGTTCCTGCCCAGCGCCACGCTCGCGCTGATCACTCCCCCAAACAGCGCCCCAGCCACGCCCGGGCTCACCACATCCTGTCCCGTCAGGTAAAGCCCCTTCACCGGAGTCCGCGCCCCCAGTTCCCGCAGCTTGTACCGCTCCGGCCGCGCGCTCACGCCATAAATCTCCCCGCGCGCATAATTCGCAAAGTGCCGTGTCGTCAGTGGAGTCGAAAGCTCCGCATGCTCCACTCGCCCCCGCGCCGCCGGAACATGCCGCTCCAGCACCTCCATCAGCCTTCCCGCCAGCTTCGCCTTCAAAGCCTCATACTCCTCGTCCCGATGCTGCCAGCGGCTGTCCTCCCACTTCGCAAACCACCCGTAAGGAACAAGCGTGATCACTTCCACTGTGCTCTTGCCCGGATGCCGCCGCACAAAATCCGGGTCCTTCGCTGACGGAAACGACAAGTACACCACCGGCAACGGAGCATCCACATCCTCGGCAAACCGCGCCATATTCCCGTCGTGATCCAGCGACGGAAACACCCACAGATTCGCTGGATCCATCCCCAGCTCCGCATCGCTGGCGTTCAATCCAACATACAGGCTCGCGTGGGCGGCAGACGGTCCAATCGACGCCAGCTTGCGCCTCAATCCGCGTGTTGCATTCAAATCATGCGGCAGCAGCCGCTCAAACGTCGTCGCCGCGCCCGCGTCACTGAAGATTATCGGCGCGCGCAACTCTCGCCCATCCACCATCCTCACGCCCACGGCCCTGCGTCCGCGCAGCAGAACCTGCTCCACCTCGGCCGCCACCACCACCTTGCCGCCCGCGCCCTCAATGATCCGCGCCATCGCCGCCGCAATCACGCCCGCGCCGCCCACCGGATACGCCGCTCCTCGCAGGTAATGCCCCACGATCGTCGCGTGAATCGCAAAGCTGCTCTCACTCGGCGGAAGCCCATAATCGCCCCACTGAGCGGTCAGCACCCCGGCCAACTCTGGACTCGCCTTCAACTTTTTCAACGTCTCAGCCGTCGTCCGCTTCGCAAACTTCAAATACGACCTCCGCAGCGACCCGCCCACCAGCGGCTTCCACGCCGCCGGCAGCGCCTTCTCCGCGTAGAAATACAAGCTCAGCTGATTGCAGCCCTTCACCCACTCCAGGTACTTGTCAATGGCCTTCGCCTCACCCGGAAACCACTCCACCAGTTGCTGCCGCATCCGGATCGGTCCCGCCGCGTAATCAAACCGCCGCGCCCCGCCGTCCGGTCCCGCACCGTCCTCCACGCACACTCGGTCGTACACATCCGGCATCGGCTGCCACTTCACAGCGCCGCCCGTCACATGGTCAAAAGCCTTTCGAACCGCCTCCCCCTGCCGCATCTGCCCGATGTAATGCAACCCTACATCCCACTCAAAACCCGGCCGGTGAAATGTATGCGTAAATCCGCCCGCCGTGTAATGCCGCTCCAGCACCAGAACGCGCTTACTCGCGTGCTTCGCCAGCATCACCGCCGTCGTCAGCCCACCCATTCCGGAGCCAACCACGATGGCGTCCCATTCATCGTCCAATTGCGCTGTCTTGTAGGGAATCCCGGTCGCCATCGCATCTTTCTCCTTGCTCATGCTAAGGCATTCCCTGCCCCGAAATCCCGGCTCTCCCCCATCGCATCCCTGCCTCACTCGCAGTGATACAGCTTCACCATCCGAATCACGAATTCATTCGACGGCAGCTGCAGACACCGCCCCTGATTATCGTCATCGCCGTTCAGTTCGCACCCCGGCGTCCACTTCCCATCCACAAATTTCCCTTCCCATATCGAATCAATCCCAGCCTGTGTCCCCGCCACAGCCACCGCCGCCGCGGCCTTCTTCACTCCCGCGCTCACATCCCTCATCTGCATAACCATCCCTTCATTCCGTCCCCAAAGCACCACGATAATCAAGAGATTTACTGAAAACGAATCCCCTTCGCCAGCAACTCCTCGAAACTCTTCCCATTGCCGTGCATCATGAATGCAGGAGCCTCTGCCTTGAACGAACCCGAAACCATCCAGGAAATCCTCGACCGCACCCGGACCATCGCCGTTGTCGGCCTCGCCGACCACGAAGGCCGCGCTAGCTACGGCGTCTCGCGCTTCATCCAGAGCCAGGGCTACCGCATCCTGCCCATCAATCCCAACATCGCGTCATCGCTCGGTGAGCCGGCCTTCCCTGATCTCGACGCCGCAGCAGCCGTCCATCCCGGCCAAATCCAGCTCGTCAACGTCTTCCGCCGCCCCGAGCATGTCCCCGAAATCGTCGACGCCGTCATCCGCCTCAAAATTCCATACCTCTGGCTTCAGGAAGGTGTCGTCAACGAGATAGCCGCCGCCAAAGCCGAGGCCGCCGGCGTCAAAGTCGTCATGGACCACTGCCTCTTCAAGGAACGCCTCGCTCACGGCCCCCGTAAACCATAGATTTATCTCTTACTGGGCCTCCCGCGGTAACGAAATCCCCGCGCAAGAGTCCTAAAATCAAACGTATGCTTCCCTGCCGCCAAATCCGGACACCGCGCCCTGCTGCCGCTCTGCTCGCCTTGCTCTTCGCCTGCGGCATGCTGCTCGCGCCCGCTCCGGCCCGCGCACAGGACTCCGCTTCTACCCAGCAGCTCACCGTCAGGCTTCTCCTCCCGCCCGCGCAGCTTTATCCCGGCCAAACCTTCACTGGCGGACTCGACTTTCACATCGTTCCCGGCTGGCACATCTATTGGATCAATGCCGGTGATTCCGGCGAACCACCCAATGTCCAATGGAACCTCCCACAAGGCGTTACCGCGGGACAATTGCAATACCCACCACCCATGCGCCTGCCCCTCGGCCCGCTCATGGACTTCGGCTACCAGAACCGCGTCGTCCTTCCCATCACCTTCAAAGTCGCCCCCGATTTCCATCCCACTGCCAAACAGGTCCCGCTCATCGCAAACGTCTCCTGGCTCGTCTGCCAGAATGTCTGCCTTCCCGGCCGGGCCACGCTGCGCCTCACACGCACCGCGCTCACCGCTCCACCTGCTCGCCCGTCTGTCGATGCTGCCGCGCAGCAATCCATCCGCGAATTCCAGGCCCAGATGCCCCGGCCGCTGCCCCCGGACGCTATCGCGCGCTTCCAGCCCACACCGCAGGGCTTCCGACTCGCTGTGCTCCTCGGCCATCGAGTCACCCACGCGCAGTTCTTCCCCCTCGACTTCACCGTCATCGCCAATGCTGCCCCGCAAAAAACCACCCCCACCCGCAACGGCTTCGTTCTTTCGCTCCTCAAAGACCCCACCCTCACCACGCGGCCAAAACATCTCCACGGCGTGCTGGAAGTTCCGGGCAGCCCTGCCTACCTCATCGATGCACCACTCGGCGCCCTGCCCACGCAAGCTGCCTCCGGCTTCTCCTTTGGCGCCCTCTTCGGCGCCATGGGCCTCGCACTCCTTGGTGGAATGCTCCTCAACCTCATGCCCTGCGTCTTCCCGGTTCTCTTCATTAAGGGACTGGCGCTGGTGCAATCCTCCCAGCATGATCGTCGCAAAATGCGCGCCCACGGCTGGCTCTACACCGCCGGCATCATTCTCTCGTTCTGGGTCATTCTCTCTGTCCTGATCATCCTGCGCGCCGCTGGCCGGCAACTCGGCTGGGGATTTCAGTTCCAATCCCCCATCATGCTCGCACTCATGGCCATGCTCTTCTTCTTCCTTGGCCTCTCGCTCGCCGGGCAATTTGAAATCGGCCTCAGCCTCACCAGCGTGGGCGGCAGCCTCGCGCAAAAGCAGGGATACGCGGGCAGCTTCTTCACTGGCGTCCTCGCCATGGTCGTCGCCACGCCCTGCACCGCGCCCTTCATGGGACCCGCCATCGGCTACGCCCTGGCGCACTCGGCATTCACCAGCTTCTGCGTATTCACCACCCTGGGCCTTGGACTTGCACTGCCCTACCTGCTGCTCGTCTACTTCCCCGGTTGGGCGCGCTTGCTTCCGCGACCCGGCGCATGGATGGAAATCCTCAAGCAGGCCTTCTCCATCCCCATCTTCGCAACCGTGATCTGGCTCGTCTGGCTTTATGCGGAAGTCGCCGGTACCACTGCTCTCCTCGCTCTACTGGCCGCACTCCTGCTGCTCGCCATTGCTGGATGGTTCCTCGGCCGCTGGCCCGCCAAAATCGGAGCCACCCTGGCCGCCGTACTCATCGTCGCCGCTGCCGCGGCTCTGCCGTGGTACGCAGCCAAGGCTCTCCCGGCACCCTCAAAGTCCGTCAGCGCCTCCGCTGGCGGAACCCACTGGCAGCCCTACAGCCCCGCGCTGCTCCACAAGTACCTTTCCGAAGGCAAACCAGTATTCGTCGATTTCACTGCCGACTGGTGCCTCTCCTGCCAGGTCAACCAGCGCGTCGTCCTCGACCGGCCCGACGTCCAGCGCCGCCTCTCCAACAGTGGCGTCGAACTCCTCAAGGCCGACTGGACACGTCATGACAAAACCATCACCGAAGCCCTTGCCCGCCTCGGCCGCAGCGGCATCCCCACCTACGCGCTCTACTCCGGAACTCCCGGCGAGCCCCCCAGGCTCCTGCCCGCCGTCCTCACGCCCGGCATCTTGTTCAGTGCACTGGATTCCCTCCGCACCGTGCCGCCGCCATCCAGCGCTTCGCCCTCACCGGCCTCCGCGACAAACACGATTCTCGCGCCACAACCGTAAGCTTTATGCAACAAAACCTCGTCCAACCCGCACCTGCCCGCAGCATCCAACCGGATTTTCCCGTCTAATTCTGTAATGCTTCCCCGCGCCGTCTCACTTAGCTTCATCACTTTGCTCGCTGCCTTTGCGCCGCTTACCGCACGCGCGGCAAAGCAGACAACCCCGGCTCTCACTCCTCATCAGATCGTGCGCAAGGCCGTCGACCTTCAAATCGCCAGTAACAACAGAATGCCGGCCATGAGCTTCACCTACACCAAAACCACACCCCATGGAGTCTTCGTCAAAGACGTCATTCAGACCTCCGGAGGCGAAGTCTCACGCCTCGTTTCCATCAACGGCAAGCCCCTCAGTCCCGACCGCAATGCACTGGAACAGCAGCGCCTCACCGCCCTGCTCTCGCACCCCTCCGACCAGGCACGCCACCGCCGCCATCAAATCGAGGATCAGGGTCGCGTCAATCGCCTCATGCAGCAATTCCCAGACGCATTACTCTTCACTCCTGCCGGAACAGAACCAGGCCCATACGGCCCCATGCTGCACTTCACCTTCGCCCCTAACCCTCACTACTCTCCACCAGACATTGAATCCAGTATCCTCACCGCAATAACGGGCGACGTATGGATCGATCAGTCTACCTTCCACTTCATCAAACTCCACGCTCACCTGATTCATAGCGTCCACGTCGGATGGGGAATCGTCGCCACCTTCCAGAAAGGCGGCACCGTCTCGCTCGTCAACCAGAACATCGGGCATGGCAACTGGCCCATCACCCACATGAAGCTCGATGTCGATGGCTCAGCCCTCATCTTCAAGCCGATCCACATCCACATCATCGAGGATGAGTCCAACTACCACTTCCTTCCGCCCAGTACCACCTGGCAGCAGGCCGTCGCCATGCTTACTCATGGTCAGTTCACGCCCGTAAATGGAACCACAACCGCTACAAACACCTCACAGCACTGACCTGCTTTCTCTGTCTCAAAATAAAAAAGACCCATCCCCTCGCGCTCTTCGCACGGAAAGATGGGCTTGGCTCTCGAAACAATCCTCTACTTCTCGCCCCAGCTTTCAGCGATGCACAGCAGAATGTGCACAGACAAAGCGGCCCACACTATGATTGGCACCGCGTTCAGGCCGCAATTCTGTTTTCAATCAACGATTAGAAAAACCATCTGGTTTTCCCGAGGTGGTAACACAATCCGATGTTGTACATCATTTCATCAATACCCGGATCACTCGGCACCACGAACGCATTCGAAAAATGAAAATCACCCGCTCCGAGCCTGACGTCCCACCGCCGGCTCAGCCTCACCTGTAATCCGACGCTTTGCTGCAGCGTGAAATTTTCATACGAAGCATTCCGTGAGAGCGCCTTCTTCGTAAAGAAAATCATCCCGCCCTTGATCATGTAAAAGGGTCGCAGGTCCTTACCGTGTCTCCACGTCATCCTCAAACCAATTGGGGTTATCCCCAGCCCAGGCACCAGCGTCAATTTACCGGGACTCAGATCGTCTCCGTAAGCGTCCGTCTTCTTCGGCTGCTGCAGCATCACCACCGGCAGAATTTCACCCACGTAATCTAACTGCGCATCGGCAAATCGGCCCCAGGTATGACGGTCATATTCAATGCCCGCCACATGCAGATAACTCCACCAGGTGTAGGCGAAAACATGATAGTGCCCGAACGATCCTTCGCCCTCGTAGACCAGTTCGCTCTCTTTCCGGCCTTGTGATGATTCCTCTTCCTCTGCCACATTCGCTTCTGTGCGCCGGTAATGCGTCCACACAATCCCCGCCGTGACCCGTGCAAAGTTGTCTGGCAAGCCTGCCGGCCTGTAATAAGGGAATAGCGCAATCTTGCTCGTCAGCAGCGCGAAATTTGTGTGTTGCACTCCGCCCTCAATGCGAAATGCAAGCGAGTGCGTGATCGGCGTATCCGCGCCTCCACCCGCAAACTCCGTAAACGATGCCGTCGTGCCAAGACCGGCATTGCTGTACCAGTCTTT
>JAJYVU010000100.1 GCA_021791875.1 Acidobacteriota bacterium
CTGGGCGAGCGGAACGGGAGCCTGCTGCCGGGCGACCGGACCGCGCGGCGGATAGTGGACAACAGTTCCCTTGGGGAACTGCTGGCCGAGGGCCAGCGGCGCGGCGGACAGGGCCAGCGCGAGGGTGCTGCAAAGGAGGGGTGTCTTCATAAAGCGCGGTGGATTCAGTTTATAACGCAGGGACTGGCCAGCAGTTGTCCGGGGGTCAGTTGTCAATCCCCAGTTTCCAGTCGCGAGTTGTGAGCTTGCAGCTGGCAGCAGGCAACTGCAAGACAGCAGCCCTTGCTGACCACTGACCACTGATGACCGGCAACTGTGGACTCTATCAGCTGTTGCGGACGCGGCTGGAGGCTTCGTCGGAGAAGATTTTGCCGTCGCGGATATGGACGATGCGGTGTGCGTATTCGGCGATATCGGGCTCGTGGGTGACGAGGACGATGGTGTTTCCGCGGTGGTGCAGATCGTCGAAGAGGGCCATGATTTCTTCGCCGGTCTTGGAGTCGAGGTTCCCGGTGGGCTCGTCGGCGAGGATGATGGACGGATTGTTGATGAGAGCGCGGGCGATGGCGACGCGCTGGCGCTGTCCACCGGAGAGCTCATTGGGTTTGTGGTGGGTGCGGCTGCCGAGGTTGACGGCTTCAAGGGCGGCCCTGGCGCGCTCGAGGCGCTCGACGGAGGGAGTGCCGTTGTAGATAAGCGGCAGCTCGACGTTGTGGAGGGCCGTGGCGCGGGCGAGCAGGTTGAAGGTCTGGAAGACGAAACCGATTTCCTTGTTTCGGATGCGGGCGAGTTCGTCGTCGTTGAGTTCGCTGACGAGGTGTCCGTTGAGCCAGTAGCGGCCCTGGCTGGGGGTGTCGAGGCAGCCGATGAGGTTCATGAGGGTGGACTTGCCGGAGCCGGAGGGTCCCATGATGGCGACGTACTCGTTATGGCGAATGCGCAGATTGACGCCCTGGAGGGCGTGGACCTGCTGCTCGGAGCCCATGTCGTAGGTTTTCCAGAGATTTTCGACGACGATGACGTCGTCGGGGCTGGGTCCCTGCGAGGTATTGGGGACGGTCGCGATATCGAGGTTGGTTGCCATGGTGTGCTCCTGCCGGCCGGGGCCGGGGCTGAAGATTCGGTTCAAAGCGCTAACTGGAGCTTTGGACGATTCCGAGGTCCGTCTTCTCACGTTTGATGAGAGCGCCGTTCTTAAGGGTGCGCAGGATGTTGTAAGGCCCGATGACAATTTCCTGTCCGGGTTCGAGGCCGCCGAGGACCTGAATGTTGGTTGTTCCGGTAATGCCGGTCTTGACCTGGACGAAATGGACACGCGGCTTGCCGCCGGGGCTGACGACGAAAACGCCCTGCTGGGCCTGCTCATTGGCAGAGGCGGTTGCGATTGCCGAGGCCGATTCCTTCTTGAGGCTGGCCCGAGTACGCAGGGTGAGCGCCTGAATGGGGATGGCGACGGCGTTGGCGGCAGTGGCAGTGGTGATTTTGGCCGTGCAGGAGAGTCCGGGCTTTAGTTTCTTTGATGGATCCTGCAGGGTGACCACGACCTTGAAGTCCTTGGCTTCGTTGGTGGAGGCGGTGGACTGGCTGGTAGAAACGCCGGTAGAGCGCAGCAGCGCCTGGTCGCCGACCTCAGTGACCTGGCCCTTGAAGATCACGCCGGGCAGGGCATCGACGGTGACCTGCACGGGCTGGCCGAGGGCGACATTGATAATGTCGTCTTCGTCGACCATGACTTCCGCGGTGATGGAGCTCATGTTGGCGATGGTCATGAGCGTGGAGCCTTCGGAGTTCTGGATGCCTTCGACGACGGTTTCGCCGACGCGCACGGGAAGGTTGGTGACGATGCCGTCAAAGGGAGCGATGGCGACGGTCTTGTTGAGCAGATCCTCGTTGGCTTTGAGGGTGGCCTGTTGGGTGAGCAGGCTGGCGCGGGCCGAGGCGGTCTGAGCCTTGTCCTGCAGGAGCTGATCCTTGGCCTGCTGGAGCGAGGCGAGGTCGGTGAGGTAGGTGGCCTGATCGGCGTCGAAGGTCTGGCGGGACATGACCTGCGCCTTGTAGAGGGCCTTGGCGCGGAGAAAGTCGGCGCGGCCCTGGTCAAGCTGGGCTTTGGCGTGAGCGATGTTGGCCTGCGCGGTTCGTTCGGCGGCGAGATCGGCCGCAACATTTTTTTGAGCGGCGAGGATAGAGGCTTTCTGGCCGATGACGTTGGCGTTCTGCTGCACGTTTTCAATGGTGGCTACAATTTCGCCCTTCTGGACCTTTTCGCCTTCCTTGACGTAGAGGTGGGTGATGCGGCCGAAAGCCGTGGCGCCGAGGTTGACGTATTCCTTTGGCTTAATCTGGCCGGTGGCGCTGACGGTGGAGACGAGGTTTTTACGAATCACTTTTGAGGTGAGAACCTTGGTGTAACCGGAGCGCTCGCGCCAGATTGTGAGGCCAACGATGGTTCCGAGCACAAGAATGACCGCCACAACGATGAGAGCCTTTTTCATTCGCATCTTTCCTGCCGCGACGTCCGGCACAGATGGGCTTTGTGCCCGGTTATGCTTCCATTACGAAGCGCCCGGCACAAAAGTTCCCTGATGGTCCAGGCGAGATAGTCTGAAGTTATCCCATGATAGCAACGAGTGCGCGAAGATTTGGCGAAAAGAATGTGCTTCGCGCGCACACATTTTGTTGAAGTCGCAGGAGAGCGGCTCGTACAATACATGCATTGTTGAGGAGCAGTTGCTTTATGTCGCAGTGCCGCATTTGCTTGATCCTGGCGTTTCTGATGGCCGGGGTGGGCGCCACCCCGTGTCTGTATGCACAGCCACGAACGAAATCGCATGATCAACAGGCCCAATCCGCGCAGAACAGCGCGCAGAGCCAGGGGAGTCAGAATCCGCTGAAGCGGAAGCTGCCTGCCTGGCGGCGCAGAAAGCAAGAGCGGGAGTACAGGCAGGAGTTGAAGGGTCCCTACAAGAAGTGGCTGGACCAAACCGTCCGCTGGATTATCACGGACAAGGAGCGCAGGGCGTTCCTGAGTTTGAGCAACGATGAAGAACGCGATGCCTTCATCGAGAACTTCTGGCGGCGACGGAATCCGAATCCGGATTCGCCCTATAACAGCTACCGCGAGGAGATTTACCGGCGTATTGCGTACGCCAACGCGCATTTTTCCGACGGCGAGCCGGGCTGGATGACGGACCGCGGGATGATCTACATCAAGTACGGAAAGCCAACCAGCATTGACGCGCACCCGAGCGGCGGCATGTACAACCGTCCGTTGTCACAGGGCGGCGGCCAGACGGCGACATATCCCTTTGAGGACTGGCATTACCGCTACATTCCGGGTATTGGCGAGAATGTGAATATTGAATTCGTCGACCAGTGCATGTGCGGCAATTACCAGATGACGATTGACCGCTCGGCGAAGGACGCGCTGCTGCATGTTCCGGGAGCGGGCGAGACGCTGTACGAACAGATGGGGCTGGCGCAGAAGAAGGACCGCTTCAATGGCGGGCTGGAGGATATTGGTCCGGGTCCGATGTCTGCCGAGGAGCACAGCAAGGAATTCGACCGGCTGGAGCAGTTTGCGAAGCTGGAAGCGCCTCCGGTGATCAAGTTCAAAGACCTGCAGAGCTTTGTGACCAGCCACAAGTTGCTGACGGGGCCGTTCTTCCCCTTTGATGTGCAGACAGACTTTGTTCGCATCGGCAGTGAAACGGTGATGGTGCCGATCACGCTGCAGATCAAGCAGAAGGACATTACCTTCAAGACGCAGAACGGGGTTTCGAAAGGCCTGGTGGATATTTACGGGCGGGTTTCAACGATTACCGACCAGGTAGTGACCGAGTTTGAGGACACGGTCGCGGTGGTCGAGCCGGCCGAGCTGCTTCCGGAGACGGCGGGCCATGCGTCGCTGTACTGGAAAGCACTTGCGCTGAAGCCGGGACGGTACCGTATTGATATTGCGATCAAGGATGTGAACAATCCAAATCACGTCGGCACCTGGGCGCAGGCGATCACGGTTCCGGAGTACAACGACAACAGCCTGTCGACCTCGTCGCTGATTCTCGCAACGAAGATGGAGCGGGTTCCGGATAAGGATATCGGCGCCGGCCGATTCACGATTGGCGACACGCTGCTGTGGCCGCGGGTGATGGCGAGCGAAGCGACGCCGGCCGCGTTCCACCGCAACCAGAACCTGAACTTCTGGATGCAGGTGTACAACCTGGGCGTAAATGAGAAGACCAAGCGGAACGACGCGACGATCGAGTATCAGATCATCAACGATAAGAACAACAAGATGCTGCTGGACACAGTCCAGAAGTCGACTGCCATTGCTGCCGATGCCGACCAGTTGACGCTGGAGAAGAGACTTCCGCTGGCGAGCCTGCGGCCGGGCAGGTACACTGTGAAGATCAAAATTCACGATGCGATTTCCGGGCAGGATATCGCCCAGAGTGCACCGTTTGTCGTAGACTAAGCACCACACCGGCCAGGCAGCCAGCAGAGCTGCCGGCCGCACCTCTTTCCGAGAGGGCTTCTGGGCCAGTCAGCAAACTGAAATTATTCGTGATTCGACGTTTGTTCATTCCCGGAACCGCGCTGATTCTGTTGGCAGTGTCCACCAGCGCACAGGTGCGCACTGCAACCACGTCAGGCAGTGTGTCGGGAGTGGTGCGGAACAGCCGCGGTGAACCTGAGTCCGGCGCCGTGGTGGAGCTGTTGAAGCCCGATTACACGGTGGTGGCGGAAGCCGCGACGGACAGCAAAGGGCGCTACCAATTCGAAGATTTACATCCGGGCGCGTATGACCTGAAGGCGTCGAATGCGTTCTTTTTGCCGACGCTGCGGGAGAACGTGCAGGTTGAGGGCGCCACTCGGATGGTCGTGAACATGACGCTGAATACGCTGTATGAAGCGTTCCGGTGGCTGCCGGCTGAACCGCGATCGAAGCAGGAACCCCCTGACGACTGGACCTGGACGCTGCGCCTGGCGGCGAACCGGCCACTGCTGCGTATGCTGCAAAACGGCCCGCTGGTGATGGTTGCCGACGGCCGGGGGCATCGGGCGCTGGAGGCGCGGGTGACGATTCGCGGGGGGGACAACAGCTTCGGCGAGGGCGGAATTCACCAGGACGTGGAAATTGCGGATCGCGGCGAAAGCGCGACGGGAATGATCCTGAGGGCCGACCTGGCGGAGGCTGGACAGAGTGCGAACCCAGCCTTTCGGATGGTCGGCGGCTACGAGCGCCGGATGGGATTCAACGACTCCATGCGGATGGTGGGAGTGGTGGAGGATCATCCTGAAATCGCCGCGGGTCCCGGCGGACAGGGGCTGAATGCTTTTGCGCTGCGGAGCGCCGAGACGATGAATCTGATGCCGGGCATAGAGGCACAGGTGGGAGACGAGATTCTCGGGTTGCGCGCGGCAAGCACGATGATGGCGAATTATCCGTTTGCGTCGTTCACGGTGCAGAGCGGGCCGACCAGCGTTTCATATTCAGTGGCGACCAGCCCGGATGCGCAGCGCGCCGGTGAATTGGACCAGTTCACGCAACTGGCTTCGATGGCAGCCGAGTCTGGCGGCAGGCTGGTGGCCGAACACGGGCTGCATCAGGCCGTGCAGGTGAGCCGCAACGTCGGCGATCACGGGCACATGAGTGTGAGCGTGTACCACGACCGCATGATTAACCCGGTGGTGAGCGGCGGCGGCGCTCTGGCGGAATCCGATTTGAATTCCGGCGATGTGCTGTTTGATCCAATGACGCAGCTGATGAGCGCGGCGGGGCAGGGTTTTTCGTCGACTGGCATGATGGCAGAGGTGAGCAACCAAGTGCTGGAGAATCTGTGGATGTCACTGAATGTGGCGACAGGTAATGCCCTGGCGTACACGGGCGACGGCGGGGCGATGTCGCTGGCCCAGCAGGTGAGCACGCTGCAGCCTCGCGAGTCAGAGATGGTGGCGGTATCTGCGACCGGGAAGCTGGTGGACTCTGGCACGCAGTGGCAGATTGGGTATGACTGGCAGGGCGGCGGGACGCTGACGCCGGTGGCGCCATTTGCCGCGCCATTGCCGGGGCCGTATCTGAGCCTGTTTGTACAGCAGCCAATCCGTTACCGGCACATGCTGCCGAATGGCGTGCAAGCCATGGTGGCAGTGAGGAATCTGCTGGCGGAAGGGTATCGGCCGTTCCTGAGCACCGACGGCACGACATTGTATTTCGCGCAGGTGAGTCGCTCGATAGAAGGCGGTCTTTCTTTCACATTCTGAAGGAAGATTGAGCCTGCGGATGTGTTATAAAAATGAAGGGCGAGTCCTTCGCCCGGTCCATTGCGGTTTCTCCGCACACCTTGTGGACGCGTAGCTCAACTGGCAGAGCATTCGACTCTTAATCGACAGGTTGTAGGTTCGATTCCTACCGCGTCCACCAACTTTTTCTATGACATAGGGCTGGTATAAGGCTTTGTCGAGGTGTGTGGTTTGACGTCGGCGTGTTCCCTGAATCTGGGCTGAACCCGGCGACGCGGATAGAAGAAGTCTTGCCTCTGAGAGACTGGATTTGGGTGGAAAGATAGGGCAAAGTTGTATTCGAGGTGAGGCTATGAAAAGGATCCTGGGTAGTGTAATTCTTCTCGCGCCGTGGATAACGCTTGTCCCCAGTTGCGGTAGACTGATGGCCCAGCAACTCCCCGCTCCGTCCACAGATGGAGTGACGAATGTGACGCACCTTCCGGGAGCGGACCTTGGAGCCAAGATCAGCACGTATGTCGCTGCCAGGGGGCCCAGGGGAACGATATTTATTCCCGAGGGGAGTTATACGTTTTCAACGCCGATTGATATTGTGCTGAGCGGCCCATCGACGATCAATATAGAATGTGCAAGCCGTGGTGCGATTCTGAATTACACGGGATCGGGAGCAGCCATCACCATCACTTATCGTAGTTCCTCACTGATAGCGATGAGCATGGAGAATTGCTCGCTGGACGGCAGCAGGGCGGCGCGCGGGACGGACGGGATTCTGCTGAAGGATACAGGCGGATTCAATTTATTCAACGTGGCGGTGAGCAATTTTCCTGGCGACAATGTTTACGGCATTGGCGCGATCGGCACGAATTTTTACGGTGTCAGCCTGAGCAATGCGGGTGGCTGGAACCTTCGTTGGGCTCCCGATCCCGTGACTGGAAGATCGAGCAATGCAAATCACATGTTTGGCGGTGCGCTGGTTTACGGAAAAGCAGGAAACTATTGGGACGCTGGCACAGCCGCGCACGATGACCAGAACAACACGCTTTCCGGAGTGACGGAGGAAGAGTCCTGGTACATTCCGCAGAACATCATTGAGCATACGGACAATGACGTGATTCAGGATGGTTATGAGGAATACATCAACATGCGAGGGAAGCAGACTTCTGACTTATACGGAACGATCGTCGGCAATTATGCGGGAAGCGGCTTTGGGACCAACACGACGACGATGGCTCATGGGTTTGCCTTCCAGGATGAGACTACGGGAACGGCCGTGGCGGCACGAGGTTATACGAGCTCGGCGCTGTATCTTGTGAACAGTGTATTTGCGAGCATCAGGAATGTAGATGACTTTGGCGGGCCGACTTACGGGATATCGTTTTATCCCGGGGGGAAGAACTTGAGCACGATGACCTACAACCTTGGGATTGCATGGCTCAAGGGCGAGTATGAGAATCCGCCGGCCTCTGGGATGCTGTACCAGACGATGGGGCAGCCGGTGGCCACGGGTCAGTACCAGTTCAGTGTGGACGGTCCGGTGTTTGGCGAGTTGAATGCGTCCGAATACAAGGTGCATGGAAGGCCGCTGTCGAGCGCGAATCTGAGTGACGGGTCATCGCTGACCCATTTTGTGGGGAGCCTGACGACGACGGCAAATGAGAGCGACATTCTGAGGAGCGGGTCGGTGCGGGCGGGTGCGGCCTGCCAGGTGGAGCCGCAGAATGATGTAGCTGCGGGACTGGCGGGGGTATATGTGCCATTGGTGGCCAATGCGGGAAATGTAGTCGTGCACCATCCAGCCACGGCGGGGGCAGTCTTCAGCGTGTTTTGCCAGTAGTGATGGCGGAGAATTGGGCCGCGGATTGTCGTTAGCAAGTTGGGAAGCCCCCCGGCTCTGCCGGGGCGACAGTCGGAGTTTGACATTTAAGGGAGTCCATCCAGAAAACTCCAAGCGTGAGCCGACCAAAGCACACGCAGAGGAGAATCCGGATGGACGAGTATGAAAGCCTAAGTCATACGAAGTGGGACTGCAAGTACCATGTGATCTTCATTCCGAAATGCCGGAGGAAGAAGCTGTACGGAGAATTGCGTAAGCATCTGGGCGAGGTATTCCGCAATCTGGCCGCGCAGAAGGAGAGTCGGATTGAGGAGGGGCATCTGATGCCGGATCACGTTCATATGTTGATCGCAATTCCGCCCAAGTACGCGGTGAGTCAGGTGATCGGTTTTATCAAGGGCAAGAGTGCGATCCACTTGGCGAGGGTTTATGGAGAGCGGAAGCGAAATTTTGTTGGGCAACATTTCTGGGCGCGCGGTTTCATGGTGTCGACGGTGGGCCGGGATGAGAAGGTGATCCGGGACTACATCCGCAACCAGGAAGACGAGGACAAACGAATCGACCAGATGCAGATCTGGAACTGAGTTGCCGCCTCCGGGCGGCGTAACGCAACCGGGGCCGCGTCAGCGACCCCGCAAAGCCGCTTTGAGCGGCTCACACCATAAGGCCCCCGGCTCTGCCGGGGGATACTTACCCAAGTGAAAATGTCCGCTTTTTGTAGCACATGAAATGTCCGGTTTTGGTTTATGAGCCCGCCGCCGCAGCAGCTGTTGGAAAGTGGGAATCCCGCGTTGTTTGCGGGATTTCCAAGCGGGGTGGAAAAGTCGGCTTTTTGACTTTTCCAAGTCGCGTCTTTTCAACATCTGCTGACGGCTCGGAAGTTTTCACCAGGGACTCGCCCTGGCTGGTGTAAGAGCCCAGCCGGTGCGGCCCGTAGCTCAGCGTGATCGTTCCGTTCAGATGCTGATGCACCGTCACATTGCAGCCGGCCAGGGTGCCGCGCCAGCGCACCGGGTCAATCTGCAAGGCCAGATTCTGAAAGCTGACCGTGTTGTCGCGGTTCACCGTGCGCTCGAATTGCAACGAGAAGATCAGATCGAGATCGCGCCGCCGGCAGACGGTAAACGCCGTTCCCCGCTGCGCTGCCGGAACCTGAAAACGACGGTTGAACTCCCCGATGTACTCCTCGCGCAGGAAGCGGTTGGCCTCCTCTACGCTCCGGATCTGGCGCAGCCGGAGCTCC
>JAJYVU010000101.1 GCA_021791875.1 Acidobacteriota bacterium
GAAGATTTCAAGGTGTTTTGAGTGGGAGCGGTCTCGTTTTCCCTGAACAAGTCCGCAAAGCAAATTGATTTCATACCTGCACCGAAGAACGGGAACGATCGGTCGGTTACTGTTCGGTGCGATCGCGCGCGACTCGCACCTCAACTTTCGATACCGGCCAAACCACTCTTCCACATGCTCCGGCGATCCACTTTGACGTTCAGTCGCCGACGCGCCCTTGTGGCGAGGCCGCCGTCGATTTGAAACCAGAAGAGCGCGTTGCCCGTTCTACGACCAAGTGAACTTGATTTGTAAAGCCTAGCCGACTTCACATTACCTATTTGGCGCGGGAGAACGATAATGCCACCATTGAGAACCGCCGCATACCTCATGGGGTTTGATGGACCGATGCCATATTGGCAATAAGCCGCTGAAAGGCTGACGCCATGGAGTGTATCCTCGGCAGGCCACACACTACATTCGACGATTTAAGAGGCTTGAAACACCACGTGATGGGAGGTAAATTTTGTTCGATGCGGCGGAGACACATTATCGCGTTGTGCCTGGCTGGGTTTTTGTGTGCGGGGATAAGCAGAGCTCAACTCATTGGGGTTAAGCAGTACAACGGTAAGACGATCACCTGCATGCACAGCGGCCTGAGCAGCGACCTGAAAGATTGCGGAGTTAAAGCATGGTGGTACACGTATGTTTTTATCGGCCGGATCATGTCTATAGCACCGGCGCCAGGGGGCGAGAAGACACTGGAGATCGATCCGGTGGAGATTTTTCACGGCGACCTGCAGGGGCCGCTAACGGTGACGACCTCGCAAGTTGGTTGTCTTCCGCCGCTTTCGGTCGGGGCTCGCTGGCTTTTCTATCTGAGAAAGGAAAAGGGAAAGCCGATTGTTATGGATTATTACGGCAACGACAGCCTGCCGGTTGCCGAGGCTCAAGAGCGCATCAAGACATTGCGGCGGCTGCAGGTGATTGGAAACCGGGGCATTGTCCGCGGAATGGTCAGGCGGGGAGATTACATCAGTGGGAGTCCCGTCGCCGACGCAACGGTGGTTGCCAGGGGCGGGCCGGGCGATGAGCGGTATTTCGCCAGCACGAATAAGGATGGAAACTACGAATTTCCGCCGCTTCCCGCAGGCTCCTACAAAGTCGGCTTGGAACCGATCGGAGGATTTGAACCCGCCAGCACGGATCTGGATGTGAGCCGGAGTTCCTGCTGGGATCTGGCACTGGAGCGGTACCCCCACGGGCGGGTCAGCGGGTATGTGCGTTATTCCGATGGCAGGCCGGTGAAAGGCGCGCGCGTGATTCTGGTTGGACCGGGCAGTTCGGGATATATCGTTACTGGTGTCGACACGACGGGGCTGTTTCAGTTCGACCATGTGAAGGCAGGAAAGTACGTCGTCGGCGTTCGTCTGCCGGGCGGCTCTGCGCGGAAGTCCACCAATAGCAATTCTTTCCTGCCTCCAGCTTCGCTGTACTACCCAGATACGCAGCATCGATCGGATGCCGAGGTGATCAACATGCGAACAGATGACAAGGTTGGCAACATCAACTTCACGATTTCCGCGAGGTAGGGGCAGTGGATCACACGGTCCGCGATTCAAGTGCTGATAACAAGGTAGGTCCTGAAAAACGGGCCAGTATCTCGCAAAAGGAGTTGATGTGTATGCAGGACTAGTAATCCTGCGATTTTTGCTCCCAGAGCTCACTCCATCCGCAACACCCGCATCGGATCCACCCCAGCCGCCCGCCGCGCCGGCAGCCACGCCGCCACCACGGCAACCACCACCACGCCGCACGCCGCACAGGCAAAGCTCACCGGATCGTGCACCTTCAGCTTGTACAACATTGACGCCATCAGCTTCGCCCCAAACCATGCCAGCGGTAATCCCACGGCCAATCCTGCCGCTGCCAGGATCAGGCTCTCCCGCAGCACCATCCACAGTACCTGCGCACGCCCGGCACCCAGCGCCATCCGCACACCAATCTCCGCCCTGCGCCGATTCACGCGATAGGCAAGTGTCCCGTAGAGTCCCACCGCCACCAGCAGCGCCGCCAGCCCGCCAAAAAACAGCGCCAGCCGCGCCATCAGCGCCGATATCGAATAGCCCTTCGCGAACTGCGCCTGGAGCACCATCGGATTCTCCAGCGGCGTATCCGGATCGACTCCCCGCACCACACGCCGAATCTCCGGCAACAATGCCATCGGCTTTTCCGCCGTCCGAACCTCCACGTCCATGTCTATATTCTTGCTCGAAGGATCCTGCAGGTAGCTGTACCAGGTCATCGGCACCGGCTTTTCATTCGCGGAGGTGTACTTGCTGTCGTGCACCATCCCCACAATCGTGAAGGCATACTTCGGATAACCCAGTTTGTGTCCGATTGGGGACTCGCCTTTCAAGAATCGCTTCGCCATGGTCTCATTCACCACCGCCACCCATTCGGCCCCCTTCGTATCCGCCGTCGTAATCCCGCGCCCTTGCAGGATTTGAATTCCCAGCGTATGGAAGAATCCCGGCGCCACTTCGTTTGTGCGTACGTGTTCACTCGGATAGACGCGCCCATCTAACTCGAGAGTCTCTTTCGTGCTCCATCCCGATCCAGGCCGATTTTGCGCCAGCGTCACCCCTTGCACACCCGGTAACTCGCCCAACTTCTCCGTCAATTCCCGGTAGTATGCCAGCTTCGCCGCGCTCCCCGTCACGCCCACCGGAGGAGCCCCAAACGCCAGCACCCGACTCGCCTTCATTCCCAGATTCACATCCTGGTAGTTCCAAAGTGTACGCACGAGCAGCCCCGCTCCAAACAGCAAGGCCACGCAAAGCGCCATCTGCCCGACCACCAGCACCTTCCCCGTCAGCACGCGGCTCCGGCTCTCCGTCGCCTGCCCGGCACCCGATTTCATCGCCTGCATCACCGGCGCATTCACCGCCGCCCGCAACGGAGCCAGTCCAAACACCAGCGCCGCCAATGCTGAAATCCCCAGCGTAAACAGCAGCACCCGCCCATCCGGAGCCAGGCTCACCTCCAGGTCCGCCCAAATCCCCAGCCAGTGCGTCGCGACCAGCGCAAATCCCCACCCCAGTGCAGCCCCCGCGCCTGTCAGCAGCAGGCTCTCGGTCAGTAACTGCCGGAACAGCGGCCATCGCCGCGCACCCAGCGCCAGCCGCATCGCAAACTCCCGCTCTCGCGATGCATTCCGCGCGCCCATCAACATCGTGATGTTCACGCACGCAATCAGCATCACCAGCGCCACCATCCCCATCAGCACATGCAACGGCTGCTCATAATCCTGCGTCGCCGTCCCTAATCCCCGCGCCGGAATCATCTCCAGCTTCAACGGCGGCTGTTCGCCATTCACATCCTTCCCCACCGTCTCCAGCGCCGCCCGCTTGAACACCGGATCCATCACCGCCAGCGCCTGCGCCTTCGTCACGCCCGGCCGCAGCCGCACCATCAGCATCAGCGTCCACCAGTTCGGATCCCAAACCGTTTTCATCGTCGCGGGCGTACCCCATGCCCCCAGCGTGCGTCGATCCTGCAGCGGAACCCACACATCCGTCTTCACCCCGCCCGACTCCACTCCATAGAAATGCGGTCCCGCCACGCCGATCACCGTCATCGCCACGCCATTCACATACAGAGTCTTGCCCACCACATCTGGATTCCGGTTAAACCGCCGCGTCCAGTACCCATAACTCAGCACTGCCGTCTGCGTATGGTTCTTCTCGTCGGCTTCGGTAAACCCGCGTCCCGCCGCCATGCGCACGCCCAGCCCGGAGAAGAAATTCCCACTCACCTCAACGGCTTCGACCGCTTGCGCAGTGTTTCCATAACGCACCGCTGTTTTACCGAGCGCCAGTGGCACATAGGCAATCACATCGCTGAACACGCTCTTGTTTGCGCGCAGCCGCCTGTAAACGTTAATTCCGTACGTGTAGCGCGGATCCCCTGTATCGCCCACGCCGTTCGGCATGTTCTCATGCGCCAGGTAAAACAACCGCTGCGGATTCCGCACCGGAAGCCCACGCAACAGCACCGCATTCATCGCGCTGAAGATCGCCGTCGTCGCCCCAATCCCCAGCGCCAGCGTCAGCACCACCGTCGCCGTAAATCCCGGCGACTTCTTCATCTGCCGCAGCGCATATTTCATATCCCACCACAGCCCTTCCAGCCACAACACCGCATCGGCACTCACGGTCCGCTCCCGCATCACTTGCAGATTCCCAAACCGAACTCGAGCCGCCCGCCGCGCTTCCTCCTCGCTCATCCCCGAGCGAACCGCATCCTCCACCGCCATCTCCAGATGAGCACGCAGTTCCGCATCAATCTCCGCCTCCACCCGCCCCCGCCGAAACAAATTCCGCAACCGCCGCATCATCCCCATACTCACTCCATCCGCAGCACCCGCATCGGGTCCACACTCGCCGCCCGCCGCGCCGGAACCCATCCCGCCAGCGCCGCGCATGCCAGCAGAATCATCACCGCCGCAGCCAGTGTGAAACCATCCAGCGGTCTCACCTTGTAGAGCAGGCTTGCCAGGTACCGCGTCAAGACCATCGCTGCCGCCAGCCCCGCCAGCACACCCGTCGCGCCCAATGCCATCGCCTGCCGCAGCGTCCTCCACTGCACATCCGCACGGGTTGCGCCCAGCGCAATGCGAATCGCAATCTCCCGCATTCGCTCCGCCACCGAATACGCCAGCACGCCATAAATCCCCAGCAATGCCAATGCCAGCGCAATTCCCGCAAATGATGTCAGCACCCATGTATTGAACCGCCGAGGAGCCTCCGTCGCCGCAACCACTTGCCCCATCGTGCGCAAATCCGTGACCGCCAGCAGCGGATCGGCCTGATGCACCGCCTGCGTGAATTCTCTTTCCAGCGCCCGCGGATCGCCCTCCGTCCGCACCACCGCGTGTATCGATCCCACCACGCCAATCATCCTTGCGTAATGCCCCAGATCGGCCGCTGCCTGCGAAACCGGCTCATACATCGCGACATCCTGCTTCTTGTCCAACGGATTGTCGCTCACATCGCCCACCACCCCTACGACCGTCATCTTCGGCATCGCGTTCTGGTAGCTCGGTCCCACCTTGATATGCGTTCCCAGGGGATCGCGCCCAGCGAAATATTTCCTCGCCAGCGACTGGCTGATAATCACCACCAGCGGCGCCCCCGGCAGATCGTCCGCCGCGTTGAAGTACCTTCCCTCGATCAGCGGAATCCCTAATGCGCGGAAATACTCCCCCGCTGTCAGGTAATTCGACGCCATCGAATACTCTTCCCCAACCTGCCGTACATACCCCTGCGCCGCAAACAACCGGCTCGAATTCCGCCCCACCACCGGTATGTTGCTCGCGAATCCAACCGCCCTCACGCCCGGCAACTCTCCAACCCGCTCCCGCAGGTTCTGCAGAAACTCGTCCACTTTCTCCTGTGTCGGATAGCTCTCCTTCGGCAGTCCCACAAATGCCGTCACCACGTGCTCCGGCCGGAACCCAGGATTCGTTCCCAACATCCGCGCAAAGCTACGCAGCAGCAGACCCGCACTCACCAGCAGCAGCATCGCCAGCGCCACCTCGGCCACCACCAACGCATTGCGCAGCCGGTTCTGCGAGCGCCCCTGCCCCGTCGCTTGTCCGCCCTCCCGCATCGAATCCATCACTTCGGCCTTCGCGCTCGCCAGCGCCGGAGCCAGGCCGCACACCAGCCCCGTCGCGCACACCAGTCCCATCGCCAGCAATACCACTGGCCAGTCAATGCTGACCGTGTGCATCCGCGGCAGCGAGTTCGGCAGCGTTCCGGCTCCCCAGCGCACCGCCAGCGCGGCCAATCCCATACCCACGGCTCCGCCCGTCACGCTCAACACCAGCGCCTCGATCAGCAATTGCCGCAGCAGCGTCTTCCGTGCCGCGCCCAATGCCATCCTCACCCCGAACTCCCGCCGCCGTCCCGCCGCCCGCACCAGCAGCAGGTTTGCCAGGTTCGCGCATGCTATCAGCAGAATCAGCACCACCGCGCCCATCAGGGTTCGCAGCAGCGGACGCGCTTCGGCTACCGTCTGCTCCTTCAGCCCGCGGAGTGAAATCGAGAGACGCGCACCCGGAACTCTCGCCTGGACAATCTCCAGCACCCGCGCCGCATCCTGCCGCGCCTGCTGCATCGTCACGCCCGGCTTCAGCCGCGCCACCGCTCCGTAGTCCATGTTGTCCGCTTCCGCGGCCTTCTCTGCCGGGGTCAGACTCAGCGGCACCCACAGATCATGTGGCGCGATTCCACCCAGCCCCGACGGTGTCGCGAAGCCCCGCGGCATCACGCCGATAATCGTGTATGGCCGCAGGTTCAAGTCGATCGTCTCGCCCACCACACCCCGGCTGCCGTCGAACCGGTTCTTCCACAGCGCATAGCTGATCACCGCAACCGGAACACCGTTCTCATCCTCCTGCTGTGTAAAGGTCCTGCCCATCAACGGCTTCACGCCAAGCACGGGAAACATCGCCGCGCTCACCCGCTCTGCCCGCGCCCGAAAGGGCTCGCCCTTGCCGGACACGTCATAGCTCGCATCGATAAATCCCGCCACGCCCGTAAACGCCCGGCTTTCGCGCTGATACGTCACTACATCCGGAGCCGACAAATCGGCCTTGGACCCGAAATGTTCGATACCCTCGTGCAGCACCACCAGCCGGCTCGCCTGCGGATACGGCAGCGGGCGCAGCAGCACCGCATACACCACGGAAAACACTGCCGTCACCCCGCCAATCCCCAGCCCCAGCGTCAGCACCACCGTCACCGCAAATCCCGGCGACTTCTTCATCTGTCGCAGCGCATACTTCACATCCCGCCAAAGCCCCTCCACCCACAGCGCCGCATCTGCTCCCACCGTCCGCTCGCGCATCACTTGCAGATTTCCGAACCGCACCCGCGCCACCCGCCGGGCTTCCTCCTCGCTCACCCCCGCGCGAACCGCGTCCTCCACCGCCATCTCCAGATGCGCGCGCAGCTCCGCATCAATCTCCGCCTCCACCCGCTCCCGCCGAAACAGATTGATGATTCTCCGCCATAGCCTCATAAATCATCCCCTTCGCTCGCTTCGCAAGACATCCTTCGGACGAACCTGCGGAAAAGCACTCTGGAACGGATAGCTCCACTACGAGTAACGCATGACTGCCTGCACACCTTTCACGAGTTCCTCAAAGTCACCTTCGGCCTGCCGCAGCCGCCTGCGCCCCGCCGCCGTCAGACGGTAATACTTCGCGCGCCGCCCGGTTTCCGTCAGTGCCCACTCCGACCCAATCCAGCCGCTGTTCTCCATACGGTGCAGCGCCGGATACAGAGAGCCTTCCTCCACACGCAGCAAATCATCACTTGCCCGCTGAATATGGAGCACAATCCCGTACCCATGCAGCTTGCCGCGCTGCGATAAGGTCTTCAGCACCAGCAAATCCAGGCTTCCCTGCAGGTCATTCCTTGCCATAGAAATACCCCTATGCATCTCAGTATTGAGAAATATAGACCTAGAAAACTAGGTGTGTCAAAGATTCTTCGATCCTTTCGCAACAATGGGTTCGAGCAGCGAGCAGTCGCGGAAAGGTCTGAATGGCCACCCCCCTTAGTCATTACGGGGCCAAGCCTGCTCACGGCCTTTCTGAGTATTTAGAAAGATCCGGCGCCGGCGACTGAACCCCTCAAGCAGTGATATGAAAAGAGGATCATCCCCAGCGCCTTTGGCTCCATATTCATCTGATTCCGAGTGGCTTATCTCCGAATATCCGGATAGGTACCGCCAGACGCGGCAGGATACCGCGATCCACCTTGACGGATAGTCGCCTATGGTGACTTGTGCCTGCCCGGTCGGGAGCCAACGCTCATTTGGACGAGCGGTAAATCGCCAATGCGCTCACCGAGAACGGATTAGTAACGATAAGTTGGCCAGGCAACAGGAACCTATCGGAGCGTGGTTGTTCTAACTTGCGTGGATTAACCAGAGCTCGCCGGCCAGAAGGCCCGCCGAGACGCCGACGAATGTTCCGGCGATTACATCGCTGAGGAAATGCCAGTCGCCCAGGATGAGCAGCGCCGCCGCAATGAGCAGCAATGTCGAGAATGGCACGATGGTGTTTCGATAGAACCGCATGAAAACGCCGGCGAAGGAACCCGCAAGAACCATGTGGCCTGAGGGAAAACTGCTCCTGGAAGAGCCGCCGAGAAGATGAAAGACATGTTGGGCGCCGTGCAGCACGGCTGCGGGAACCGGCACCCCGAAAAGGAGCTTCAGGGTGGAGTCGTTGATTGCATATGCGCAGATAGAGGTAAGACATGCGAGCACGGTCACCCTGCCAAGAGGTGAAAGATATCCGCGGACAATCCGAAAGAGAATCAGCGCGAGCGCAATGGCTGTTTCGACACCGAGAAGAAAAGCACTGGCAAATCCCGTCGCCAGGCTTTTAGCCGACGGCAAAATCCCATAGACGCGGGTGGCAATCGCGAGGTCAAAGTACCGGAACGCAGCCGCTATGGCCAGCGTGCAAATGAGGAGGGACAGAAGCCACACCCGATAAGCAACGGGCAGAGTTTTTCGTTCCGACTCGTTTGCATCCTGCCGCCGAGAACTGCCGACACCTTGAAACAATAGATCTCCCCTCAGGCCGCCGTCGGCGGCACCTTACTTCTGCTCATTGGTTCTGTTCCGCTGCATGCGAAGCGCGGCCGGACAACACTCCGCAGGTTTGATGATACCCGGTAAGAGTGCCCCCATCGATTCGGCAAAGCACAGGCGGCGGATTCTTTCGGCACCGATGAACCGATGACAGGAAGGGTTTGGAAAGCTCTGGTCCTCACACCAATCGGCGAAAGAAGCGGCGCTCGCGCACCGCTCAGGATTCTTTGAGTTCGATCTGGGTTTGGGAGCGTAACTCGCGGACGCGTTCGCCGATGGCGTATTTGAGTTTGTCGACGCCCTGGCCGGTGACGGCGGAGATTTCGTAAAAGGGCAGCTTGCGGCGCCTGGCCATGGCGGCGAGTTTCTTGAGCTTGTCGGGGTTGGCGACGTCGATTTTGGAGGCGACGACGAGGACGGGCTTCTCCTCAAGATGCGCGCCGAAGCTGGCGAGCTCGTTGGAGATGGTGCGGAAGTCAGCGACGGGGTCGGGACGGCCGCTGGCATCGGAGACATCAACGAGGTGGACGAGGAGGTGGGTGCGCTCGACGTGGCGCAGGAAGCGGTCACCGAGGCCGGCGCCCTGGTGCGCGCCCTCGATGAGGCCGGGAATGTCGGCAACGACAAAGGATTGCTCATAGGGA
>JAJYVU010000102.1 GCA_021791875.1 Acidobacteriota bacterium
CAACTCGTCCTTCCAACCTCGGATCGTTTTCTCCATCGCCTACGCGGAGAGCCTGCCTGAGCGTTTTCAGTCTATCATTTATAGTTACAACTGTAGTACTAGAAATGGGGAAGGCTTTTTTGTTTCGAAAATGGAGAAACGATGTGCCTGGATATCCTGTTTGTCATTTTTCTGATTGTCATCTATTCGGAATCACTGCTGACCCGCATCGCGGGTAAGACAATCTCCACCCTGCTGCTGGTTACCTCCACCCTTGGCCTCTGTTCGCTGATAGCCGTGTTTTTCGTGGAGGCTCTGTAGGGCAGGGAAGTCATCGCGTCCTACGATGCAACGAAGAATCGCAATCCTCGAAGACGCTCCGCAGTTGCAGAAACAAACCCGCCACGCTCTCCCCCAACTCCACCTCCGAATTGATCAGCGGCAGCCATCCTGCTCGAATGCGCGGGCGCGTTTTCACCGCGAGTTGAAGACAGAAGCCTGGATACGGCCTTTCTGTGCGGGATCGACATCAGCGGCACTCAAAGTCTGTTTGGGCCGCCGGAGATGCTGGCGCGGAGTCTTTTCACTCGCGTCGGTGCGCTGGGGATGACTGCCTGCGTAGCTGTGAGCGGTAATTTCTATGCGGCAGTCGCCGTTGCCAAGGGGCCATTGCCGCTATCGGTCCGGGTGATACCCACAGGCGAGGAGAGTACGGCGTTGGCAGCGTTGCCGCTCACCGTACTCGACCTTACGGAAACGCAGGCGGAGACCTTTGCGCTTTGGGGATTCATACGCTGGGGATGCTGGCCGCTCTGCCGGAGAAAGAGCTGATTGCCCGGATAGGACAGGACGGCAAGCGTCTTCGCCAGTTGGCGCGAGGCGAGCGCCCGCATTTATTTCAACCAGTGGGGCCTGCTTTCACGCTCGCAGAGAAGATGGAGCTCGATTCTCCCGTCGAGCTTCTGGAGTCGCTGCTTTTTGCAGTCGGTGTCATGCTCGATCATCTGATTCTTCGTGCAAAGGCGCGCATTCTGGCCCTGGCCTCTATGACCATCGCGTTGACGCTCGACGGCGGAGGCTCGCATACGCGGACGGTCCGACCCGCGCTGCCAAGTACGGACAAACAGCTCTGGATCAAGCTGCTGCATCTCGACCTCGAGGCGCATCCACCGAAAGCTGCGATCCTTGCGATCGCGTTGGACGCAGAACCAGGCAGCACCAGCAAGGTACAGCTTGGCCTTTTCTCACCGCAGCTCCCCGAGGCGGCATGCTTGGATGTCACGCTTGCCTGCATCCGCGCCATCGTGGGTGAGGACTGCGTAGGTCGCGCTGTGCTTCAGAACACCCATGCGCCGGAGGGGTTCCGCATGGAACCCTTTACCGTATCTTTCAGTGACTCTGTTGGCATTGGTTCACCCCAACCGCGTGCCTCCATGCGGCAACTTCGTCCATCGACCTTGATCTGCCGTCTGAAGGCAAACGTGAGCAGGCGATTCAGTATGTCTACCAACGTTATGGAGAACTCGGTGCTGCGATGACGGCGAACGTCATTACCTATCGCGGCAAGTCCGCCGCGCGGGAGGTGGGAAAGGCACTCGGTTTCGATCAGGAGTCGTTGCAGCGCTTGTCCGGGCTGGTGAATCACTTTGAATGGCGCGGCCCAACCGACACCATGGCGCACTCGTTTCAGAATGCGGGCTTTGACCTGAAGCATCCGCGCATCGCCAAATACCTCGAACTCTGTATGCATATCCAGGATCTGCCGCGCCATCTTGGTCAGCACTCCGGAGGCATGGTCATCTGTCAAGGCCAGTTGAACCGGAAATGTGTCACTCCACAATCGTGATACGCAATCTTGTGTATAGTATCCGCTCAAAGCACCGCACAATCTGAGCAATTCTGCTCAGATTGTGATTTGAGGTAGGAGTGGCTAGCAATACGAATCATTGCTACGCGTGCGAGTTCCTACTGGGAGCAGAGCACCAAGTCATTTGCGTGTGCCGTACTCAGTCCTTTGGAATCAATTCTTAGCAATAAATAATAGAGGCGTCAGTGCAAGAAGCCGACAAACACCATCATGACAATGCGGTAGCGATCCGAGACCTGTCCGATGTCGTGCAGAAGTCACCGCTTCGACAGGAATAACTGAGGTGCTGTGCGACCCGCAGGAGCTTCATCAAGAGGCCGCCAGCCAAACCCGCGCCGGCCCCGGCAGGATGATGACGATCCAGAAGCCGAACGATATCTGCAGACCGGGAACATTCGCTTGCGATGTTGTTGGAGTAGACGCTCCTGCAGTGTCTCGAACGCCATCGTCACTACGCGTACCCTATTCGGGTTTAAGCGCATCTCACTTGGGAGAGGTGTTATATGAACAACGAACATGTAAAGGGTGCAGCGGAAAAAGGCGAAGGCAAGATCAAGGAAGCAGCGGGCCACGTTACTGGCGACAGGAAGCTCGAGAACGACGGCAAGGTAGATCAGGTTAAGGGTACTGTCCATAGCGCTGTGGGAGATGCGAAGGACTCTGCTAAAGAAACCTTCCAACGGCGTTGAGGAACTCTGCGACCAAACATCAGAGTTCAGCAGCACCAGCACGGAGCCGCCTCTGCTACAGCTCGGCGGCTTCGCTGCTTTATCTTCAAGACTTGCGTTGCGGCTTTCAGCCCAGCACGCTTGCTCCTCCGCAGCGAGCTGCTAGACCCTTCTGAATTGAGGCCCTCATGGAAACACCTCTCGTCGTGGTCATCACGGGCGCCTCTGCCGGTTTAGGCCGGGCAATCGCGCATGCGTACGCCAAACGCGGTGCAAAACTGGGACTGATGGCTCGCAATCCCGAAGCCCTCGCCGCTGCAAAGAGGGAATGCGAGAACCTCGGTGGCCAGGCCATCTTCATCCCGACCGACGTCTCCGATGCCGACGCGGTGGAGCGCGCCGCGAGCCAGATCGAGCAGGAACTTGGGCCTATCGATATCTGGGTGAATGACGCTATGGTGAGTGTGTTCTCTCCCGTCAAGGAGATGGAAGCTTCCGACTACAAGCGTGTCACGGATGTCCTCTATCTTGGTTTCGTGCATGGGACCCTGTCCGCGCTACGGCGCATGTTGCCGCGAGATCGTGGAACGATTATCCAGATCGGGTCCGCCCTCGCCTATCGCTCCATTCCCCTGCAGTCCGCCTACTGTGCCTGCAAGCATGCGATCAACGGATTTACAGATTCTCTGCGATGCGAACTGATTCACGATGGAAGCAACGTCAAAATCACTGCCGTACAAATGCCGGCTATGAATACGACCCAGTTCGATTGGGTGAAGAACCGCATGCCCGACAACACGCAGCCTGTTCCACCCATCTTCGAGCCGGAGATCTCGGCGGAAGTCGTTGTAGCAGCAGGCCTCGCCAAACGGCCGCGGCGCGAGTACTGGGTCGGCAGCCCTACCGTCGCGGCGATCATTGGGCAGAAGTTCATCCCTGGACTGCTGGATATCTATCTAGGCAAGACGGGATACAAGTCCCAACAGATCCAGAACGAACCGCGCAACCCGAAGGCGCCGAACAATCTCTACGAATACGTTCCCGGTATCCACAGCGCACGCGGCAAGTTCGATGACCTTTCCAAGCGCACCAGCGCGGAGGTCTATGTATCACTGCATCGCGAGTGGTTCGCCCTTGGTATGCTAGTTCTTGTGGGAATCGGCACCGCACTCTTCGCCTCGCGGAGGCGTGCATGATCGAGACTTCGTTCCCCGCTTCCTCCGGTGACCTCAGACCAAACGCATTGCTCATAGCCGCCACCTCGGCCGCTTTGCTCACACTGCTGCCCATTGCTGCTCACCAGCTTGGAGGACTCGGTCACCTGCCAGATCCGCCGGGAGAACTGTTCGCATCGGACGGAATCACCGAGTCAAAGGCCGCTCATCCGCTGGGTATACCTGACAGCCTGCTCGGCTTGGGCAGCTACGGGATCACCTTGTCTCTGATCCTGCTCGCCCGATCGCATCCAAAGGCACGCAGGTTCCTCACTCTTAAGCTGGTAGGCGACGGTGCAGTTGCTGCTTTCAGTGTCGTTCGTCAGGTTGTGACGTTCGGGAAAATTTGCTCTTGGTGTACCGGCACGGCGTTATGCACGGCTGTCATGGTCGCAGCAGATCGTAGCTCGATTGAGGGTGAGGCGAAAGAGTTGCGGCGAAGACGCTGATGGAAAGAGGAGACAGCGGAATGGGCGCGGAGGATGACATCCGCAAGTTGACGCGTGAAGTCAGCGCCTCCAACATCTTCGAACACCGTCGAGGCTACTGCCGTGCAGCGTTTGAGACATGCCTCTGAGCCAGAGGACGCTGGCCTCACCTCTTCGCTCCAGGGACTCTGCGGTTGGCGGCAGCATCTTCCAGAATTGCGTTGATTTCTCCGCCAACCAGAATCGCGATACCGCTCAGGTAGAACCAGAACATCAGGATAATCAGCGTACCGAGCGAGCCGTAAAGCAGACCGAAGTCACTGAAGTGACGGATGTACAGCTTGAACAGGACGGAAACGGCCATCCAGATTCCTGCCGCGACGATGCTCCCGGGGAGCAACCATTTCCATTGCTGCCCCTGAATATTTGGGGCGAAACGGTATAGGCACAGGAGAGCCAAGATAAGCAGCACTGCGGCGGCTGGCCACTGTGCAATCTTCCAGACGTTGAACGTCGCCGAACCGGGCGCGATCTTGTGCAGGATTACGGGACCATACACCACAATGATCAATGCGGAAGTAAGCAGCACCCCCATGGCGATCGCCAGGGCAACGGCAATCAGGCGGGACTTCCACCAGGGCCGGCTCTCTTTCACGCCGTAAATAGCGTCGAGAGTATCGATAAGTCCGGAGGTTGCCGAAGTGGAAGACCATAGGGCGAGGAGCAGTGAAAACCAGGCCCTTCCGCTGCCGGTCGTCTGCGCCAGCACCTGTCGTACGAGACTGGTAGCAGTGGAGGGCAGAATCTCCCCCACGTACTTCATCAGGGTGCCTTGCGAACCGGGAGCCGAGCCAATCATCGAAACCATGCTGGTTACGAACAAGAGCATGGGAAAAAATCCCAAGAGAAACCAGAAGGCCAGCTCTGCGGCACGGTTCACAACATTGTTGCTCACTGTTCCCCGCCAGATAGCGCGAATCAGCTCTCGCCAGCTCAACCCCGCCAATTTAAGAATGGCCGCCATGCGCGTTCCTTTCTGTCTCCCATCTCACCGCCTCAAAGTGTTCCTCTACGGTCGATGCTATCCCCTTCGTCGTTCCACAGCCTTGAAAGGGGTACGCATAGAACTTTCATAAGCCCTACGGATGCTTTCCCGATCAACAGTACGCTTCAATTTGTTCGAGCGTCTTCCCCTTCGTTTCCGGCACTTTGAAGAAGGCGAACAACCCTGCCAATATGATGATACGTCCATAGATCCAGACGATATACGCAGCGAAGGATCCAGAACACAATGAAGCGGTCGCGCTTCAAACTATCTTTAAAAGGAAGGCGGGCACATGACGATTCCACTTGCTGGGGATGACGGAACGATCATCGCCGATCGCGCGCACTTTGACCTGGCACACGAAATGGCTGAGTTCGATCATCACAAGGCCAAAGAGATTCGCGCCAAGACCCTTTTCAAAACGAAAGCCTTTCGGGTTATTCTGATTTGCATGGAAGCCGCCGCCCGGATAAAAGAACACCACGCTGTCGGCACAAGCTCGGTTCGAGTGCTGAAGGGCCCCATCCATTACAAAACACAGGGGCAAATATACGACCTGCAGGCTGGAAGTCTCCTTACTCTTGGCGCTTCGATCAAGCACGACGTTGAAGCAGTCGTTGAATCGGGGTTCTGCTGACCATCTCCTGGTTAGATAATCAGGAGTTGTTCACCATGCCACATCATGGCTACGGCACTTAATCCTTCTTATGCTGCTCGTGCCGATGGCGGTATTCTGCCGTGAAGAATCGCCACAATCTCGGTTGAAAGGATGGCAATGAGCAAAAAAACGAACATCAATTGGCAAAGCGGACCGCAGAAACATGATTATTCTGCGGCCGCCTCATATCTGAGTCTGACTATGGGACCACAGGCGGCAAAGAATGTTGCCAAGAAATTGGAACGCGCCGAGATGTCAGAATTCGCTGCGAAAGACATCTTTAGAGCTTCCATGCTATCGCTGCTGGGGGTCAGTAATTCTCACGTTGAAAAAGATCGAACAAAAATCATTCGGCACGAAAAGCTATCGCCTCTCCTGCTGTTCAGGGACCAACGCAACGGCAGTCTGGTTATCGCCGACGGTTATCACCGCCTATGCGCAGTCTACACATTTGATGAGGATGCCATGATCCCCTGCAAGATTGTCTGACCAGATTGTGATCCTCCAACCCTACGCGAGAAAGCCATGCACTCTGAGCGAAACGAATCGACAACACAGCACCGTATGCTGTACGGATCGGAGACGCCAGATTTCTTGGAATCTGCTCATGAATGGCGACGTCTTTTCGCAGAAACCTGGGGCACATTCCTCCTCGTCGTCGTTGCGGCTGGCGCCGGGGTCGTCGGTGCCCAGAGCTGCGGAGCGATCTCCCTGGGAATGAAGGTTGTCGCACCGGGCCTGATGGTCATGGCGATCATCTATTTTATGGGCGCGGTCAGTGGTGCCCATTTAAATCCAGCAGTCACCTTGGCATTCGCATTGCGGCGCAATTTCCCCTGGTCTCGAGTGCCGGGGTATATCACGGCCCAGATCATTGGGGGCATCGGTGCGGCGTCTTTCCTCCGGGCGCTGTTCGGCATACAAGGATTACTCGGTGCCACGACACCGGGTCCGGGAGTGAGCGACTTCACGGCGCTCGCCATGGAAGTGTTATTGACGATGGGTTTGGTCAGCACGATTCTTGGCACCGCCTCTGGCGCCCGTAATATCGGTTCCAATGGTGCTCTCGCGGTCGGCGGCTACATCTCTTTGGCGGACCTTTGGGCGGCACCAATCAGCGGCGCCTCGATGAACCCGGTGCGCTCATTTGCTCCCGACCTGATCCGTGGCGATATGAGCACCACCTGGATTTTTGTCGTCGGTCCCGTGCTGGGCACAATCATCGCCGTGGGTTTTGAATGGATACTCAAAGGCAATCCTACCGCCGCCGGTACGTTAGCGGCGCGGGGCGATTTGAAATGACTATCCGTACTTGAATACTGGAACTAATGGACGTGTCTCAGGAGCCGCCCAATGATTTCGTTCAGGTCCGCCAATGCGCGTTTCGTGCGAAGACCGATCTGGAAACGCGCTGTGGCCTCTTGGCAACAACTGGCCGTCCAGGTTGGGAAAGCTCGTTGCCGACCTTCCGTTCCTGATTGCACCGTGGCATAGAACTGCTTGGTTGTTGCTGTCCATGGCCGAGGGAAGCAGCAAGGCAGCGCCTTCGTTAGTATGGTTTCTTATGCCGACACCCGTTGCCGAGAACGGCGGAGCTATCCCCACCACGCTTGCGAGTCCGGGCGCATCGCGATTTTGGCTGGCGGTTTGCTTGATTGGCGTGACCACGGGTCTGGCAGCGGCGGCGCTGACTCGATTGCTTGAAATCGTCCAGCACATCGCATGGCATGGATCCGGCACAAACATACTTGCCGCAGCGCGTCAGGCAAGCGTCGCGAGACACGTCACCGTACTGCTCGCCGCAGCCATTCTGACCGGAGCCGGGCAACTTCTTCTCAAACATCTCTCCAGTGGCAACGGCATCGATACCACCGCGGCCATCTGGTTTCACGCCGGGCGAATGCCGACCTGGCGAACTCTGGGCAGCGCTGTGTTGTCCATCTTCGCCGTCGCCATGGGTGCATCCATGGGGCGCGAGGGAGCGCCCAAACAAGCTGGCGCTGTCTTCGCAAATCTGTTTGCCGATACTGGAAAACTCTCCGATGAGCAGCGAAGCTTGCTGGTGGCTTGTGGCGCTGGAGCCGGCATGGGAGCGGCTTATGGCGTTCCGTTGGGGGGTGCGCTCTTCTCGTTGGAAGTGATGCGCGGGAAGCTCGCCTTGCGCTTTGTTTTGCCGGCACTTCTTGCTTCGCTGATCGCGACCGGGGTTTCCTGGGTAGCTCTGCCGGACGCGCCCACCTATATCATTCCCGCATTCCCGCTTTCGGCTTCAGGAATTGTGTGGGCGATTGTGGCAGCTCCGTTCTTCGCGTTCGCTTCCATCCTTTATGTGCGGCTTGTTCGTTGGGCCGACCAGGCCAAGCCGCGCGGATGGCAGCGATTCATAGCCCCTGTGATCGTCCTCGGGCTGCTGGGAGTGGTCTCCGTGCGGTTTCCGGAAATACTCGGCAACGGCAAAGACCTTTCGCAGTTGCTCTTTACGGATCAGATTGGACTGCGGCTGCTGCTGGCCCTGCTGCTGCTGAAGCCGCTGGCCACTATCCTGTGTATGCGCAGTGGCGTTCCGGGCGGCCTGTTTACGCCCTCGCTCACCTTTGGGGCTCTACTCGGCGCTGCGCTCGGGTATGCCTGGAGCGCGCTGTGGCCGGGCGTGCCTCTGGGATTCTTCGCGTTGCTCGGCGCTGGCGCTGTTCTGTCCGCTACCACTCAGGGTCCTATCTCGGCCGTTGTCCTGATGTTGGAGCTTACCGGCAGGGACAGATCCTTCATTTTGCCGCTCATTCTCATCGCTGCCCTCTCGACACTCATCGCCCGTTCCGTTGAGCCTCGTTCGATTTACGATGCACGCCTAAGCGACGAGCAAATCGAGTCAAGACAAAACATGCGCGAACAGGAACCAAACGAAATCGGCATTCCACAATAGGCGTCCGGGGGAAGAAGGCGCGAACGAGGGCTGCTTCACTGGAGCGACCGGCATTTACTTATACTGGCCCCTATCGAGCAAATCTCGAAAGTGCGATCTCCGCCAATCCACTCATTGAGCCCTGAACTGTGGGCCTTGTGGTGTTCGGAGTGGAATGTAGGCAATGCGTAAGCTCTCTCGCTCGGCTAGCCCAAGTTCGTCACGAACGTGCTCAAAGGTTGCCTAAGTGGTTCAGAATCAGTCCAGGCTACCGCCGAGTCTGCACTACATTTGCGTTGCAATCTGAGATGTTCAGGCAAGCTGATTCCGAGCTGCCGGAGCAAAGACTTCTGCTCTGCCGTAGGCTCGGTGATTCGCCGCAGTCTGATTTCGCGACCGTCGGTGGTGGGCAGAACGATGTCG
>JAJYVU010000103.1 GCA_021791875.1 Acidobacteriota bacterium
GCACCTACAAGCTGCTGGAGGAGATTGCCGCGGTGGACAGCCGCGTGCTGGTGGTGAAGCTGCGGCGGAACTTCGGGCAGACCTCGGCGCTGGCAGCGGGGTTCGATCACGCGGCGGGCGAGTTCATTCTGGCGATGGATGGGGACCTGCAGCACGACCCGAACGAGATTCCCAATTTTGTGGAGAAGCTCGAAGAGGGGTACGACGTAGTGAGCGGCTGGCGGAAGCAGCGCATTGATAACTTTGTGATGCGGCGGTTTCCATCTCGCTGTGCCAACTGGCTGATGGCGAAGCTTTCGGGCGTGGATATTCACGATTTTGGCACGACGTACAAGGCATATCGGCGGGAAGTGATCCAGAATATTCCTCTGTACGGGGAGATGCACCGGTTTATTCCGGCTCTGGCGTCGTGGTACGGGGCGAGCATCTGCGAGATTCCGATCAAGAACGTGCATCGCGAGAAGGGTAAGTCGCACTATGGAATTGGGCGGACGTTTCGGGTTTTCTTTGACCTGATGACGATTCGTTTTTTGCTGAAGTACATGACGCGGCCGCTGCACTTTTTCGGAGGGCTGGGCTCACTGGGTATTTTGAGCGGCGGTGCGATTTCGATGATGCTGCTGGGGCTGAAGCTGGCTGGAAGCCAGCACGTGATGGACGATCATGGGCCTCTGTTTGTGATTGCGGCCGTGGCGATCGTTGCGGGAATCCAGATGCTTGCGATTGGTCTGCTTGGCGAGCTGCAGGTGCGGCACTACCACATGAACAACCATCGCGCGCCGTATGCCGTGGACCGGCTGGTGCGGCTGCGCGCATCGGAGGAGCCGAATTTGCTGCACGAACAGTAAGTTGAAGTGAGTTGGAAGAGAGGAACACAAGGCCGCCAGCATGGCGGCCTTTTTGATTTGGTGTCGAGTGTTTCGCGTAAACGGACCGGCGCAAGCGCGGAAGCGGAAGCCATAGATGAGAATCCGTTTATGGTGGGAGGTGGCCTCTTTTTGTTTTTGCGCCATCTGAGTTGATGGGGCGGGCAGCCTCTCCAAATTCAACCATGGGATAACAGTGAGACAGGACGGAAGAAAGCGCGTTGTGATTGAGGGGGTCGATCCAGAGATCGACGCAGGACATTTCCCTATTAAGCGCGTGGTGGGAGATCGCGTGCGCGTGGAGGCAGACATTTTTGCCGATGGGCACGACCATGTGGCGGCGTGGCTGCTGTACCGGGTGGTTCCGCGCAGGAAAGAAGCCGACGGAGCGGCCGATTGGCAGCGGGTGAGGATGACGCCGCTGGGGAATGACCGCTGGCGAGGCGAGTTCACAGTGACGGAAATGGGCCGCTACGCGTATACGGTGGCGGGCGTGATTGACCACTTCGGCACATGGCGCAGCGATCTGGAGAAGCGGATTGCGGCGGATCAGGAGATCACCGTAGAGCTGAAGAACGGCGCGATGCTGGTGGAGCAGGCTGTGGCACGGGCCGGGGATACGGGCGATGCGCAGCGGCTGCAGACGTGGGCGCGCGAGCTGACTGCGGCAGGGTCGGAGGCGACGAAGGTTGCGCTGGATGAAGATCTGGCGGCGCTGATGGAAGAGCTGCCGGATGAGACACTGATGAGCCGATACGAGCGGGAGCTGATGGTCACGGTGGACCGGAAGCGGGCGGTGTTTTCGAGCTGGTATGAAATGTTTCCGCGGTCGACGGCCGGCGAGCCGGGGCGGCATGGAACATTCAAAGACGTAGAGGCGCGGCTGGAGTATGTAGCCGGGCTTGGCTTTGATGTGCTGTATTTGCCGCCAGTGCATCCGATTGGAGCGAGCTTTCGAAAGGGGAAGAACAACACGGTGACAGCTGACGACGGCGACGTGGGGAGCCCATGGGCGATTGGCGCGGCGGAGGGCGGTCACACGGCGATTCATCCCGAACTGGGCACACTGGAGGATTTTGCGCGGCTGCGAGCGAAGGCTGACCGCCTAGGGTTGGAGATGGCGTTGGACATTGCGTTCCAGTGCGCGCCCGATCATCCGTGGGTGAGGGATCATCCTTCGTGGTTCAAGCATCGGGCCGATGGCACGATTCAGTACGCCGAAAATCCGCCGAAGAAGTATCAGGACATTTACCCGCTGGATTTTGAGAGCAAGGACTGGCAGGCGCTATGGCAGGGATTGAAGGATGTGTTCCTGTTCTGGATTGAGCAGGGCGTGAAGATTTTTCGTGTAGACAATCCCCACACGAAGTCGTTTCCCTTCTGGGAGTGGTGCATTGGCGGATTGAAAGAAGCGTATCCGGATGTGCTGTTTCTGTCAGAGGCGTTTACGCGACCGAAGGTGATGCAGCGGCTGGCGAAGCTCGGGTTCACGCAGTCATATACGTACTTTACGTGGCGCAACACGAAGGAAGAGCTGACGGAATATCTGACGGAGCTGACGCGCACCAATGTGAGCGAGTATCTGCGTCCGAACTTCTGGCCGAATACGCCGGATATATTACCAGAACAGTTGCAAATTAGCGGATTACCCGCATTCAAGAGCCGGCTGGTGCTGGCGGCGACACTTGCCAGCAATTTTGGTGTGTACGGGCCGGCCTATGAAGCAGCGGAGAACAAGCCTCTGTGCCGAGGAAGCGAAGAGTATCTGCACTCAGAGAAATACGAGGTGAGGCACTGGGAGTGGGATATGGAGCGTCCGCTTTCAAGGCTGATGCAGACGCTGAATCGCGCACGCCGGGAGTTACGGGCGCTGCAGGGGATGGAAAACCTGGTGTTCCATGCGACGGACAATCCGTACCTGATTGCGTACAGCAAGAACTGCGAGGAGGATGAGCATTCGGTGCTGGCGGTGGTGAATCTGGATCCGGTGTATACGCAGTCAGGATGGGTGATGCTGAACCTGGACGGGCTGGGGATGAGCGATCATGAGAGTTTTGAGGTGTATGACCTGCTGGCCGACGAGGCTTTTCTGTGGCAGGGGGCGAGCAACTATGTGGAGTTGTCGCCAGAGCGGATGCCGGCCCATGTGTTCCGCGTGAGGAAGCATGTGCGGACCGAAAAGGATTTTGACTACTACCTGTGAGGGAACGAGGTAAATGGCGACAGGGCAGGTGCTGGTAAAGAAGCCGGGTTCGACAACCGATCCGTTATGGTACAAGGACGCGATTATTTACGAGCTGCATGTGCGGGCCTTCCATGACAGCAACAACGATGGGATTGGGGATTTCCCCGGGTTGATTGAAAAGCTCGACTACCTGCAGGATCTTGGGGTTACGTGCCTGTGGCTGTTACCTTTTTTCCCTTCGCCACTGCGCGATGACGGCTACGACATTTCCGATTACGCCAGCGTGAATCCCAGCTATGGGACGATTGAGGATTTTCAGCGGTTTCTGGATGAGGCGCACGCCCGCGGACTCCAGGTGATGATCGAGCTGGTTATCAATCACACGTCTGATCAGCATCCCTGGTTTCAGCGCGCGCGGCAGGCGCCGGCGGGATCTCCCGAACGGGATTTTTACGTCTGGAGCGACACAGACCAGAAGTATCGCGATGCGCGCATCATTTTTACCGACACGGAGAAGTCGAACTGGACATGGGATCCGATGGCGCAGCAGTACTACTGGCATCGGTTTTTTTCGCATCAGCCGGATCTGAATTTTGATAATCCGCAGGTGCTTGAGGAAGTGATTTCGGTGATGCGCTTCTGGCTGGACATGGGCGTGGACGGGCTGCGGCTGGATGCGATTCCATACCTGGTGGAGCGGGACGGGACGAACTGCGAGAATCTGGCCGAGACGCATGGGCTGATCAGAGCGATTCGCAAGGCGATGGATGACGGGTACCTGGGACGGATGATTCTGGCCGAGGCGAATCAGTGGCCGGAGGATGTGCGCCCTTATTTCGGCGATGGTGACGAGTGCCACATGGCGTTTCATTTTCCGTTGATGCCTCGCATTTACATGGCGCTGCGGCAGGAAGACCGGCTTCCGATTACGGACATCATTGCGCAGACGCCGGATATTCCCGAGAGCTGCCAGTGGGGGATTTTCCTGCGCAATCACGACGAGCTGACGCTCGAGATGGTGAGCGAAGACGAGCGCGACTACATGTATCTGGCGTACAGCGCCGACCCGCGGATGCGCATCAATATTGGGATTCGGCGCAGGCTGGCGCCGCTGCTGGATAATAACCGGCGGCGCATTGAGCTGCTGAACAGCCTGCTTTTCTCATTTCCTGGAACGCCGATTCTCTATTACGGCGATGAGATCGGGATGGGAGACAACATCTACCTGGGCGATAGAAACGGTGTGAGAACACCGATGCAGTGGACGGCGGACCGCAATGCGGGATTTTCACGGGCGAATCCGGCGAGGCTGTACAGCCCGGTGATCATGGATCCATTGTGGGGCTACGAGGCGATCAACGTGGAGGCACAGCAGAGCGATGCTTCCTCGCTGCTGAACTGGATGCGTAACATGATTGCCCTGCGCAAGCTGTTCCAGGTATTCGGGCGCGGCTCACTGAAATTCCTGGAGGCGGAAAACCGGAAGGTGCTGGCCTATCTGCGGGAGTTGGACGGTGAAAGGGTCTTGTGCGTTGCGAATCTTTCACGGTTTGCACAGCCGGTCGCGCTGGATTTATCGGCTTATGCAGGGATGATTCCGGTGGAGATGCTGGGCTATGTGGAGTTTCCGGCGATTGGGAGCCAGCCCTATCCACTTACGCTGGGGCCTTATGGATTTTTGTGGCTGGAACTGCAACCGGGTGAAGAACAGGTGGAAGTTCCGCAGCCCGTGGCGGCCGAAGAGCGGCTGCATGTGAAAGATGAGCGCGACTGGGACAACCTGCTGACCGGCCGGGGCGGGAAACTGGTGGAGAAGCTGCTGCCGGAGTTCATGCAGCGGCAGAGATGGTTTGGCGGGAAATCGCGCTCGATTGTAAGTGCCAAAGTCATGGAATGGGCTCTGATGGAGCAGGGCCGGACGCTGCTGGCCTGGGTCAGGGTGGAATTCAGCGAGGGCGACCCGGATGTGTACCTGATGCCGCTGGGAATGTCGTTTGGTAAGGAAGCCGAGGATCTGCTGCGGCACGCGGGGAATTCGGTGGTGACGCAGGTCTTTTCAAAGGATGGCGCGGGTGTGCTGCATGACGGGCTGATGCGGGACAGGGCATGCTCGGCGCTGCTGGCCATGATTGCGAATGGCGAGCGGGTGAAATCGCAGACGGGCGAAGTGCGTGGAGAGAAGAGCCGGTTTTTTGAGGAGATTGAGGGAGATCCCGCCGAGGGGCGTTTGCCACGGCGGCTGACGGCAGAGCAGAGCAACTCGTCGATTTTCTTTGGCGACCGGATGATTCTGAAGCTTTTCCGAAGGCAGCAGAACGGGCCGAATCCAGACACAGAGATTGGGAAGTTTCTGACGGAAAAGACGGAGTTCAGGAATGTTGCGCCATTTGGAGGATCCATCGAGTTCGTGCGGCACGGCGGTGACAACGAAGGTGCGACGCTGGCGATGCTACAAGGGGTGGTTCAGAACGAGGGAGATGGATGGGCGTGGATGCTCGAAGAGCTGGACCGGTACTACGAGAGCAGTGTTGCGGCGGAATTGCCGGAGCTGGGATTGGCGGCAGGTGCGACGCTGCGGGAAAAGCTGGACGAGATTCCAGAATCGGCACGTGAGCATGCCGGTATCTCGATGGAGGCTGCATCGACGCTGGGGCGGCGAACGGCGGAGCTGCATCTTGCGCTGGCGAGCGATCCAGATGATCCAGATTTTGCGCCGGCACTGCTGGACGGCGGTGATCTGGTTGCTCTGCAGGCCGAGCTGGTGCAGAAGGCGACGCGCGCTTTTGATGCGCTGAAGGCAAATCTGGCACGGCTGCCGGACAATGCAGTGGAAGCCGCAGGCCTGATATTGAGCCGCCGTTCGACACTGCTGGAGCGATTTTCGCGACTGACGGCACTGGGTGATGCAGGGGCAAGGATTCGCGTGCATGGGGATTATCATCTGGGACAGGTGCTGCGGGCCAAGGGCGATTTTGTAATTCTTGATTTTGAGGGAGAGCCGGCGCACACACTGACTGAGCGCCGAGCGGAGCAGTCGCCGTTGAAAGATGTTGCGGGGATGGTGCGGTCGTTCAGCTACGCGGCGTTTTCTGCGATGTCGCATTTTATGGCGAGGCGACCCGCAGATGCGCAGAAGCTGGAGCCCTGGGCGCGTCTATGGGAATCGTCGGTCACGGCGGAGTATCTGCGCGCGTATCGCGAGACGATGGGAGATTCGCGCATTGTTCCGCAGACGATAGAGGGATTCGAGGTGATGTTGCGGGCCTTCACACTGGACAAGGCCTTATATGAACTGACCTACGAGCTGAACCATCGCCCGGACTGGGTGAGGGTTCCGTTGAACGGGATTTTGTATCTGCCGTAGTGGCGAAAGGAAGCGGGGCGGATGCCGGCTACAGATGTTGCAGCAGGGACAAAGATGACTACGGAGCAGAACAGTGCGATCGAGCTGCTGATAGGCGTGACGGGTGATGTGAATCCGGTAGACCTGCGCAGCCGCGCGGCGGCAGCGGTAGCGCAGTCTTCATTGCCGGTGCGTGCCAGCGGACAGGTAGTGGTGGCGTGGCCGGGAGTGGAGGGCGCTGGAGTGGAATCCGGAAACGGGAGCGCGCCAACGCTGATTCCTTATCGTCCTGCGGCGACGAACGAGGCCGGCCCATGGGCGCAGATTTCCGCCGCACAGCGTGGCATTCTGACGCTGGCCGCGGAGGTGAAGGCGGCGGCATGCATTGTGATCGGCCCGGATCTGAAGGCGCTACGGGCTGACACGGTGCATGCGTTGGGGGCTCCGGTGCTGGACCGACAGTGCGACCTGGTGATGCCTATCTATGCGCTGGAACGATATGAGGGGCTGGTGAATACCGCGATTCTGATGCCGCTGGCGCGGGCCCTGTACTGCAAGCGGGTGCAGATGCCGCTGGCGCTGGACTTTGCTGCTTCGGCGAGTTATGCGGAGCGCATTGGAGCAAAGGCCAACCGCGGGCTGCTGTGGCCAGCCATTGCTGCTGCGCAGGAGACGATGCAGGTGGGGCAAGTGCATCTGCCGGTGCGTCATCAAACGCCAATGGAGGGTCTTGACCTGACGGCGGTGCTGACGCAGATTGTGGGCGCGCTGTTTCTGGAGGTGGAGCGCACAGCGGCGACGTGGCAACGCGGGCGCAGCGCACAGCCCACGCCGGTGTGGGGGCAGCCCGCGCAGATGCATGAGTCAGAAGAGACCATTGAAGTGCGTCCGATGATCGAGTCGTTTCAGCTTGCGTCGCGCAATCTGGACGAATTATGGCAACTGGTGTTGCCGCCGGTTACATTGCTGGAGCTGAGGCATCTGGCGCGGTGTGAGCCTGAGCAGTTCAAAATGGCGGATCGAATATGGGCACGGATTGTGTATGACTTTGCGCTGGCCCATCGGTTGCGGAGCATCAGCCGTGTGCATTTGATGGGTGCACTGACGCCGTTATATCTGGGATGGGTGGCGTCGTATGTGCAGGAAGCGTCGATGATGACCGCCGAGCAGGTGGTGCAGCGGCAGGAGCAGTTGGCGCGCGCCTTTGAAGAGAACAAACCCTATCTGGTCTCGCGGTGGAGATGGCCGGATCGCTTCAACCCCTGAACGGAGGCGGCACGGAGCAAGGAGGAATCTATGTGGAATCAGGTTGGGCAGTCCCTGCAGCAGTCGATGGAGCGGGTTGTTGACAAGGTCGCGATGCTGCTTCCGGGGGTATTCGCGTTTATTGTGGCAGCCCTTATCTTCCTGGTGATTGCGTGGGCCGCGGCGTGGGTAACGCGGCGTGTGCTGATGGCAACGCATTTTGATGAACGGATGACGCGCGGGGCCAGCAAGATTGCGGAGTGGACGCCGACTTACACGCCTACCCGGCTGGCGACTCGGGTTGTGTTCTGGCTGTTCGTGCTTATCGGGCTGCTGGTGGGAATTTCGGCATTTGCGGCGGGATCGTCAGAACCGGCAGTGTCAGACGCGATTTTTGGTTATGTACCGCGGATTGTGGGCGCTACTCTGCTGCTGGTGGTGGGGAATATCCTGGCACGGTTCGTGTCACGCAGTGTACTGGTAACGGCAGTGAATATGAACCTGGACTATGCGCGGCTGCTGAGCATAGGTGTGAAGTGGCTGGTGCTGGTGTTGACGTGGGCGATGGTGTTGGATCATCTCGCGCTGGGCAAAGGAATCGTGGACATGGCGTTTGGGATTCTTTTTGGAGGAATCGTACTGGCGCTGTCACTGGCCGTGGGTTTGGGATCACGCGATTTGGTGAGCCGTTCGCTGGAGCGCGAGGCGGCCAAGCCGGTGGAAATGCCGCCAAGCGACAAGCTGAGACATTTCTAAGAAGTGTGTTGGTGCACAGATACGGAAGCGGCAAGTGCTTTGTCGATTTCTGTGCTTATTCTTGCCATGTAGATACCAGCGTCTGACAGGTTGATTCGGCGCGATCCATGGAAAGACTGAGGAAGGGAACCAATTGAGATACCTGGCGGAGTTCCGGTGGAGATAAACGAGACTGATCCGCTATCATGCTGCATTGCCGGCTTTGAATAACGTCTTGGCATGTGAGGCTGCCTGCAGTATCCGGCTGCGAAGAGGAGTATTTTGCGGATTCGATTGTTCTGTTGCTTTCTTCTGGTGTGGTTGCCGGCTGCTGCCGGAGCACAGTCTCGAAAGGAGCCGTCGTACCAGATATTTGGCGGCTACACGCGCTTTTCCAATTCGTTCAATGGAGTCCCTGGTTCGCGGCATGGGCTGAACGGGTGGGAGGCCGCGGTGGGATTTCCTCCCAGTCATCACCTGAGGTTTGTTCTGGATTATGTGGCGTTCGGGGGAAAGAATCTTGGAGCTCCGCAGCATGGATTTTTTGGCATGGCGGGCTTGCAGTACGAACGGCACTTTGGCCGCGAGGGGATATTTGCCGAGGGGTTGGTCGGCGACGCGGGATTGAATAAAGACTGGTACAGCAATGCCGGTCTTGGCACGACGGCATCGTTTACGGAGTTTGCGGGTGGAGGCGCGGATACGCCGATCACGCACTCGCTTGCATTTCGCATTGAGGGCGGAGTGCAACACACAA
>JAJYVU010000104.1 GCA_021791875.1 Acidobacteriota bacterium
TCCTGCCCCGGCTGCCGCTGGCCCTATCCTCAACAAACAAAAAAATGCCCCACAGCCGTGCCCCGGTTGACAGGGTCACTCCATATCAGAGCATTTCCCGTATTGGTATCGACCGAAGTGAGAATTTCAACGCAGCTTTTCCGTTAAGAAAAGCTGCGCTTGGTTGAATTCAGAAAGTTCACAGGAATAGAAGAAATGCTCTAATTGCCGGGATAGAGCAGGTAGGGCTTCCTGCGTTTCATGAATTCCTGAATCCCTTTGCGCCAGGTGTCGGAAATGGTTTCAGGGTCCACGTGATTTTCAAGCGCCGTCAAGGTTGCCTTGTTGTCCAGCAGATGCTCTATTTCCTGCAAGTGGTACTGCTTGGGATAGAGCTTGTAGAGCATGGCGGCGATCTCGATGCCGACTTCCGGGGTATCCAGCTGGTTGCGGTGGGTGATGACAAATCCCACACCGTGGCAACGCTGGCCGGCATACGGATAGGGCGCTTTTGGCGTGAATTGAACAGGTACGAAGCGAATGCCGGGGATCATCCGTTTGTTCAGCGCGCTGGCAAGCTGCGTGGCGTTGATCCACGGTGCGCCGATCCAATCGAATGGCGTAGCGGTCCCGCGGCCAACGGAAATGTTCGATGACTCGATCAATCCGATGGCGGGATACATCGTGGTTTCCTCAAGGTTACGGAGATTAGGCGAGGGATCGACCCAAAGCAGGGAAGTGGAATCATACCAGTCGCCGCGCTGCCAGCCCTTCATGGCAACTACGGTCAGCGGCGCTCCGATATGGCCCACGCCGTTGAAGTAACGGGCGATTTCTCCCAGCGTCATTCCGTGTCGCACCGGCAACGGCATGAAGCCGGTGTAGCTGGATGTCCCGGGATCGGAGATCGGCCCCTGCACAAACGACCCGGTGATGGGATCGGGCCGGTCGAGGATGATGATGTGCGTGCCGGTGTGGGCGGCAGCCTCAAGAAGATAGGCGACCGCGGTTTCGTAGGTGTAGAAACGGACGCCGACGTCGCGCAAGTCGACGACCACAGCATCCAGGTTACGCAGCTTGGCGATGGGCGGATGACGCTGTTCCGATGTCGCGCCATAGAGGCTGATGACCGGCAGGCCGGTCGCGGGGTCGGTGCTGTTGGGGATATGCGTCGTGTCCATCATCCCGCTGATGCCACCTTCCGGGCTGAAGATTGTGGTCAACTTCAGCCCGGGAACCTTGGCCTCGGCCTCGTGATACAAGACATCAATGTCGCGCCGGCCCTGGCTGTCCACCGCGGTGTAGTTGGTCAGGATGCCGACACGGAGGTGCCCGCCATGCTCCTTGGCGAGCGCAGCCAGCGGCGCGAAGTTCTCCTGTTCCAGAACGTCAATGCCGGTTTCCACCTTGCCGTTGCGGGATTCCCAGCGCCGCATGCCGACCAGCGACTCGTCATATCCGGTGAGGCGGGCGATTTCCTTGCCGTGCTCGGGAATCTGGATGTTGAGCGCCTCGGCGGCCGCGTTTGCGATTTGACCTTCCAGCGGGATGGTGTCGGGGAAACGGTCAGGATAATTGCGATTGCTGAGGAAGATCACGTAGCTGTCGCTCCAGGGATCGATCCAGATGTCGGTGCCCGTCCAGCCTGTGTGCCCGAAGCCTCCTACCGGAAACAGTTCGCCGCGATTGCCGGAGAAAGGACTCTCAATGTCCCAGCCGAGGCCGCGCAGCGCAACTCCGGTAGCAGGGTTCTGCGGGGTGGTCATCTTTTCCGCGGTGATCCGGTTGAGGGGGAACTTGCTTGGTTTACCCGCCAGCAGGTTCAGCAGATTCTGCGCGAAGATGGAGATGTCGGGTGCATTGCTGAAGAGGCCGGCATGGCCGGCCACGCCGCCCATGCGTCGCGATGTGGGGTCGTTCACCACTCCCTGCAGCATGTGATGGTGCTTATCGTATTGCGTGGGGGCAATGTCTGGGCGCCACGAGGCTGGCGGCAGGAAGCGCGTATGCGTCATCCCCATGGGCCCGAAGACATACTTCTGTACATAAACGTTCAAAGGCATGCCGCTGAGCTTTTCGACCAGCGCGCCCATCAGGATGAAGTTGATGTCGCTGTAGCGGAAACGGATTCCCGGCGGATACATGGGCTTGACCGCAAATGCCATTTTGTAGGCCGTCTGCTTGCCGTGCCAGGGCTTCTTCAGATTCAAATCAGGTGGCAGGCCGGAGTAGTGTGTCATGATCTGGCGGATCGTAATATCTTTTTTGCCATTGGCGGCAAATGCGGGAAAGTATTTGGAGAGCGGGTCGTTCAGGCGAAACCGGCCCTCCTGGTACAGTTGCATGGCGGCCGTGGTCGTCGCCAACACCTTTGTGCACGACGCCATGTCGAAGATGGTGTTGACCGTCATCGGCACGGGCTTGGGAATGTAAGAGCGGTCGCCGTAAGCCTTTTCAAAGACAACATGCCCGTCGTGGCCGATGAGAATTACCGCGCCAGGGATCAGATGGTCCTTGAGCGCCTTGGCCATGATGCGGTTGATGTCGTTGAAACTCGGTTTGGCGGGTTGCTGCGCCTTGGCCGGGAGGGTGAAGGCGATCGACATGATTGCAATCGACAGGTAGAGGCAGGTCTTCCATCCGGTATTTGCGATATGTCTTGGCATATTCAGTCCTAAGTTGCGAATGAGGTTAAGAATATCGTTGTTGGGCAATTTGTTCTTCAGTAATTTGCGTTGAAGAAAAGAAATAGCTGGCCAGATATCCGGTCAGGAAGGTGGCGATCGCTCCAAGAACCACGTACCAGGTCCAGGCAACTCTGGGGAACGTAAATGCGTGGCCGCCCAGAGAAAAATGGAGAGCACGCGGCTGGAGCCACAACAGTACATTCAGCGTGAATCCGCAGATCATGCCGACAATTGCGCCGGACTCATTTGCCCTGCGCGTAAGCACGCCCAGCAGGAAAACGCCGAGCAATGCCCCATAGGCCACGGACGCAATGGCCAAGCCAAGCTCGACAACATGGCCGCTGGTACGGGATAGGATGGCCAGAATCAGCAGCACAACTGCCCAGCCGACGGTGCTGGCGCGGGAAACGAAAATGCGCCGGGATGGAGTGGAGTTGGGCCGAAGACGAAGATAGATATCGATGACGCTGCTCGATGAGAGCGAGTTGAGTGCGGCGCTCAGGTTGGACATGGCGGCGGCAAGAATCGCCGCGACCACCAGTCCGGCAAACCCTGTGGGAAATTCCGTCACGATAAATCGCGGGAAGACATGATCGGCACTGGAGAAATGAGCACCCGGGGCCACCTGGGAGTAGAAGACAAAGAGGGCCGCGCCAATCAGGAGAAAGACAGCAAACTGAATCAGGATCAGCACTGCGCTGCCCATCAGGGCGCGTTGAGAATCGCGCAGACTGCGCGCGGCCAACAGGCGCTGCACCATCAACTGATCGGTGCCATGGCTGGCCATGGTGAGGAAGCATCCACCAATGAGCCCCGCCCAGAATGTGAATGTGGTGGTGAGATTGAAGGTGAAGTCCAGCAGGTGGAATTTGCCCGCGGCGGCCGCGACATGGTGGATGACCGGCCAGCCTCCGGGAACGCGATGCACCAGGAGCCATAGTGCCATGACGATTCCGATGGCATAAATGCCCATCTGTACCACGTCGGTCCAGATGACCGCGGAGAGGCCGCCTTCAAAGGTGTAAACGAGCGTGAGCAGCGCAATGATGATGATGGAGGCGACATCGCCCGTGCCCAGCGCCGCATGCACAATAATGGCCACGGCAAAGACGCGGACGCCCTCCGCGGCGGCGCGCATCACCAGGAAAAAGAGCGCAGTGACGCGATGCAGTCTTGCGCCGAAGCGCCGGTCGATCAATTGGTAGGCGGTCAGCAGTTCTCCGCGAAAATACCGCGGCAGAAAGGCAACGCAGACTACGGCACGGCCGACCAGATAGCCGAAGGCGATGGTCAGAAACCCGAAGTCTCCCGTAAAGGCAAGGCCGGGCACACTGATGACGGTGAGCGTGCTCGTTTCCGCCGAAACGATGGACAACATGATGGCCCACCAGGGAATGTTGCGGTCGGCAAGGAAATAGCTCTGCAGAGTGCGCTCGCGCTTGCGAAAACGCAGGCCAAACCAGGTGATGCCGCCCAGGTAGGCCGTCACGACAAGCATGTCCAGTGCATGCAGGCGCGGGTGAAAAGCGGTGAGCAGGGAAAGATGTATCCACATGAGCGCGAGACTTATCTGCGTGAAATGACCACGGCGATTCTAGGGCCTGTCAGCCCTGGTGGTGGAAGACGAAATGGAAACGTTGGTGCTATTACCTGCCCCCATGCAAGCTTGAAATCTGGGGCTGAGCCGATGACGCAGCCTGGGGCACGGTGCCCGGCAGCAGCGGCAGCCCAACGTCTTCCGGTGTGGGAAGCGTATGGGTCTGATACCACTGGTGCTGCAATGCAGCAAATTGATCTCCGCGCTCGATCCAGAACTGTTGCGCCAGCGCGTAGTGCGCCATCACGTTGTCGAGCCAATACGGCCGATTTTCGTTGAGCCAGGCCTGGCGATAGAGCTGGCGGATAAGTCCGTAGCCGTCGCGGATGTTCTGGCATTGGCCATCCACCCCCGAGATGCTCCCCAGCTCATACCCCACGTCCTCTTTACCCGTGGGGTCTTTCTGCTCCCAGTAGGCGCGGTTGTATTCTTCGGCGATCTGCTGTGCGGCTTCAAATTTGTAGCCCAGGAAATCCAACCGCCGTGCCGCCATCTCCACTGCGTCCAGGGCTTGTGGTTCGCGCAGATTGCCCTCAGTCCGCGCCTCGTCGATCAGGATGATGGCTTGCTCGGCATCCGTTCGCACCGTATACACGACGGGCAGAAATTTTGCGGAAATCTGTTGCCCCTCCGGGCTCCACGGATCGACCCAGAACATGTGGTCGGTGTCGGCTGCTAAACCAACCGTCTCCAGCGCCCTTTGTGCTGCCATGAGCTTCTGCTGCGCCAGGTTGATTTTTCCTGTCGTATCTCCGTGGAAGACCTGGCCGAAGCTGTTTTCGAACTGCGGGATGTCAGCCGGACCGGACTGCCAGCCGGCCGCTGCCCCGTAGAGTGCGCCGTACCAATCCAGGTTGAACAGCCCCTCCCCGAAGTCGTTCCACACCGTGTTCAACTCGCCCGTGGCACCGAACCGTTGGCCATCAGCGACGAATCGCTGAATATTGCTGAAGCCAACATTGAAGTCCGGATAAACGCGCCGCCAGTTGCTGATTCCCGGAGCCACCCATGTCTCCATGCCCGCATCAACGTAGGGCGCTATCCATTTGCGGTACCCTTGCGGCTGAGGGCTGTAGACCCACGGAACCGCGATCATGTCCTTGGGCAGCGTCTTGACCAGCTGCGGACTGTGCATCGCGATGTCACCCCAGAACAGGATTCGCTTATGCAGGGGTGCGAGGGCCTGGTGAATTTGCTTCAGGAAGTCGATATAGACCGCATCCAGCCCCTCTTTTTGTACAAGGGTCTTGGTCTGTCCCCTTCCCAGGTCGAAGGTTTCGTCAGCTCCGATGTGAATGAAAGGCCCGGGAAACATGGATGCTATTTGCGTGAACCATTGCTGGATGAGTTGCAGCGAGCCAGGCTGTACCGGAGCAAGCACGGAACCGTGCGGCGTCTCTGCCAGTTGCGAATAGATATCAAACGTCAAAACATGGTTGAGATGGCCGAAGGCCTCCTGCTCGGGAATGATGGTGACGTGATACCGCCTGGCATAGCGCACCAGTTTCGCAACGTCGGAGGGGGTCATGGCTCCGCCTGGAGGTGCGGCCAGTGGATTCTTCGGGTAGGCAAGCGTGTTTTCGAAGTAAGGCGAGTAGACGTTCACCTTGTATTCGGATAACACCTTCAACTGGTGCTCTTGAAACGCCAGTGTCGGCACTGGTCCCCGGGAAAGGTCGTCATCCTGCCCGCGATATTTCATCGCCGGCCAATCCCGGATCAGCACGCCGCGCAGGATTGGTTGCGAATTCCGTCCAGGTCCTCCGGGAACCACCAGCTGCTTGATGGTCTGCGCGCCGTAATAAAGGCCGGCGCTGGTCGCCGCAATGTCATAACATCTGTTTCCTTCTGTGAGCAGGACGTATCCCTGGTCGTGCATCGCGGCATTGAACGTGACGTGCGCGCGTGCCAGAACGCGTTCCGCCATATTCGTATCCTGCCGCAGGAGAATGATGTTCACGCGGCCCCGGTGCCCTTCCTGCGCATGTATGCCGCGTTCCTTCAGGGCAGCGATGAGGTCCTTGACGGCAAAAGCATCCTGCGGTTCACGACTCGGAGTAGATACGCCAACGCCGTGAGACAGCGAGAGCGGAGCACGTTCCTGGATCTCGCGCGGCATGGGAATCAGAGCCCAATTCAAGGCTGGTGTCGTCACAGGAGCCGCAGTTCTCATGCTCTGCGCATGCGAAGCGGCCGGCAGCAGAAGGAAACCACCAACAACCGTGAAGATGACAGATCGGAAACCAGCGGCCCGGGGCCGTTTCCGGAGCGGTGCTATCGGCATTCACGTCTCCTTAGAAGAAAGATCAAGTCTGCCCACGAAGTGGACTCATTGCGGGCATCAAAGGGTGTGGAACTATTGATACGAGTCGGGGACTTACGGTTGGTGTACGTATCCGGCAGGCGAGGGAAGGGAATCTGCGGAATATGGCAGGCGTAAGGAATCGTCAAAACAACATCTCCACGCAGGGGCATCTGCCGGGCGAACAGGAACAAGGTGCACTGCGGTTCAAACTTGCTGCTTGAAGAATGGTCGTGCAACTGATATTGCCACTTCGCGTTGCAATCAAATTCAGCCGGATCCGATTGACTCAGGCCGCATCCTCTCCTGGGCAGGGATGTCGACCGGTGCCGGAGTCGCTCCGAACGCGAGTCAATCCTATCCCGATGTGGGAGACTAGAACTTAGGAGTAGGAGTATTCCACGGGGCAGAAGGCGTGTCAACATTCTTTTAGACATTTGCTCAGTCAGTCATCTAGAAGAATAGAGGATTGTGGAAAATAAAAGAAAAGGAATTGCCTTGACAGGAATCGAAGGCGAGATATATTACAGGCCGTGATGCAGGAAATTTCCATGCCACAATTGCAGCCTCTGGACCGCCGGAGCGGCGTGCCGCTCCATTATCAGATTCAGCAGCGCCTGATGAATCTGATCCGGTCAGGGGCGTTCAGCCCCAGTCAGCCCATTCCTCCCGTCCAGGAAATCGCCACCAGGCTGGGCGTGAGCCAGATGACGGCACGGCAGGCCATCAGAGCTCTGTGTGACCTCGGAGTGATCTATACCCGGCAAGGGAAGGGAACGTTCGTTTCCGGGATCAAGCATGCCAGGGACTTTCGCCAGGTCCACTCATTCACCGAAGAGATGAAGAGCCGCGGATTGGTTCCCAGCTCCAAGGTCTTGTCGTTCCGTCTGCAGGTGGGAAGTCAGGAAGTGAGGAAGGCGCTGCAGATATCCGCCGGGCAGAAGGTATTCCGGTTGCGGCGTATCCGTTACTCGGATGGATTGCCCCTGGCCGTCGAGTGCAGCTGCCTGCCTCATCACATTTGCCCCGGCCTGCTGGAATCGTATGATCCAAGTACGTCTCTCTATCAGGAATTGGCAGAGCGTTACGGAATACGGATGGAGGTTACAGACGAAGTGGTGGAGGTAGGCAAGGCAACTGCCGAAGAGGCACCGCTCCTGGGAATTGATCCCGGAAGCCCGGTGTTTTTGCTTACCCGTCTGTCTTATTCTGAAAGTGGAGAACCGGTGGAATACGTGAGGTCCACCTATCGGGGCGACCGATACAAGATCGTTAACAGGCTGACGAGAGCAAAGCAGGGACCGCTCGCCGCGTCGATGCAGATCTAGGACTCAATTGAAGGCCAAACGTTCCACTCGGATGCACTCAAATCTGGAAGAATCCGACAGATTTTACCTCCGATTGTCTGTGTCTGCGTTCCAGCGTATGCGAGTTGCGAATCATCCTGCTACTGTCTACCGGTTGAGGTCAGGCCCAAGTTGTACCACTTAAAGGAGCACCGTGTTTTTTCCCATTGATTTTCGCCGCATGAGGATTTTGCTTGCCCTGCCCGCGTTGCTGCTGGCGTTTTTGCCGGCATTGGCTCAGAACACCCAGGCGGTAGTGAATGTGCCGGTTGCCAACATGTTTTCTGGTCCGTCAGCCAATCTCGACGTGGTCTCGCAGGCCATCTACGGGAGCAATATCGACGTGCTGAAGCAGCAGCCGGGATGGGTGGAAATCCGCACTCCGAGGGACCAGTACACCGGCTGGGTTCAGCGTGCCGATCTGGTAGACCTTGGTGAAGGCAGGAAATATGCTTCCAGCGGCGAGGTTGCCGTGGTTGAGGAACTGCAGTCTCATCTATACCCTGTTCCAGATGTGACCCGCCGTGCGCCATTGCTGACCGTGCCATTCGAGACCCGGCTGGAAATCGTGAAGGAAAAGCCCGGCGGGCGCTGGCTTCTGGCAAATCTTCCCGATGGGCGCAAAGCGTGGGTGCAGCAGGGCGACGTCAAGCTGTATAAGAACGGGGCTGATATTCCCAAAGGCGCGATGACCATCCCCGAGATGGTGAATTTCAGCCGTCGCTTTCTCGGGCTTCCCTATACCTGGGGCGGCACTTCCAGCTTCGGCTACGATTGTTCGGGGTTTGTGCAGATGTTGATGCGACAGCGCGGATACTCGATCCCGCGGGATGCCGATGTTCAGGCGGCATGGAGCGGCTTTGAGCCGGTGAGTGTTGGCCATTTGCGGGCGGGCGATGTGCTCTTCTTTGGTCATAACGGCAAGATTACGCATACCGGCATGTATATCGGCGACGGAAAATTCATTGACGCGACCACGCATGACCATCCTGTCATTCAAATCGACAAGCTCAATCAATATTGGCGCAAGAAGCTGATGGCACAACGCCGGGTGAAGCCATGAGCCGTCCGAATCCGGCGCAACCGGGAGGGACTGACGGTTTGCCCGCGAGTCCGCCAAGTGAGACTCCGGGAACTGCTTCCACGGGAGAGCGCAGTTCCGTAACGACAGAGATTATCCGCCTGAAACTCCGCCATA
>JAJYVU010000105.1:0-530 GCA_021791875.1 Acidobacteriota bacterium
CCATGCGGATTTGGCCCTCTTAAAAGTCAACAGTTCTGCTCCAGCCCTGGCTCTAGGCCCAAACGCCACTCCAACGGTCGGCGATGAAGTCTATGTGGTTGGAAATCCCCTCGGATTAGAAGGCACATTTTCGGAAGGAATCATTAGCGGGGTCAGGGAGATTGGCCACGATTCGATCCTGCAGATGACTGCACCGATATCACCGGGAAGCAGCGGAGGTGCAGTTATGGACCATTCTGGGACCGTGATCGGAATCTCTGTTGCAACATTTCAGGGGGGCCAGAATCTTAACTTGGCAGTGCCGGTTAGCTATCTATCAAAGCTATTCGCCTCGCACTCTCAACATGTCATCCCCCTCAACAACACTAAGACGATTGCGCAGGCCGACGTTTCAATGCTTTCCAGCGTCGGCACTGAAACCGAGAAGGGATTGGCCATTAGCGACTATCAGCTGGGCTTAGAAGAGGGCCTCTTTCAGCAAGGCAAGTTTGAATTCAGACTTACGAACAAGCTGCCCGTCGTCATTTTCG
>JAJYVU010000105.1:540-9090 GCA_021791875.1 Acidobacteriota bacterium
TTCGATATTCACCTGCTGTTTCTCTACTACGACGCACATGGCGCCTTAATGAATTATGAAAAACTTGACGTTTCTTATTATTCACCCGGTGGGCACGATGTGATTCCCGCAGGCCTCGCAAAGACGATTTATGCATCTCCCACCGATGTTTCTCAACATGAGGCTGAATACTATAAGAGTAAGGGAATCGCTCCGAACGTTCAGATACGGATATTGGGCTTCAAGACAGACCAATCGCAATGATTCGACTCCGATTTATGAACGCATGGCATTGGATTGATTCGAATTCCTCAGTCCTACAGAGTGCCTCCGCTTTGGCGGGCATCATTTTCTCGGCAGTCAGTATTATTGTGCTCATTGTCACCTGGAGAGCCATAAAGCGTCAGGCCGTCGCTTCTGAGTTGCAAGCTGCTGCTGCACGTTCGTTGACGCGCGTTGCGGAAGAACAAACAAAGGCAGCGATAGACGCTGCAGCATCCGGCAAGCAACAAGCCGAATTGTTGGCGAGGCAGTTCGAGCTGAACACCGCCCCACTCTTGATTGGCGAACCCGATGACAGACCAAACATGAAGAACTGCAAGATTGTAAACCGGGGACAAGGAGTTGCCTTTCAGGTTCTTTACTGGCAGGGAGGACTTGAGATCAGGAATCAGGGATCATTTCCCATCTTTCCAATTCAACCCTCTACTGTTGCACCAGGCGCATTCGTCTATCTTCCAATCCCTCCCGCCTGGGAATCTTGGACGATCCGCTACAAAGGAAGTGGTCGCCAGGAACGATGTACAATCATGTATCGTGACCCAAACAAGATGCAGGAACATGTCATCCGGCAGGGTCTTCAGGAAGTGTACTTGGCGTAACCGGGGCAAAAGGCAATGGTGCAGAAGTCAGAAGCTGCCAAGCATGTGATACGTGCGAGGGGAGATTGTTATGAGGTCGATGGCAATGGCTAAGACGCAATTGATGCTGTTGCCTAGTTGTTCCCAGGAACTGATTCAACGAGTTCGGAACAATGGTCAGCTCGAGATTCTCAAAGTCCCGCATTTGATTGTGTTGTCGCAGGCACCTGCGATCCGACCACAAACCGGGAGGGTTCCACTTTCAGCCGAATGCGTTCGGCAAGTTGAACAATCTCTCGCACTGTCTTGCAGATATGAGGATGAGGCTGGCGGGAATGCCGTTTGTCACCAGCTACGATGCGCGGCAACCGCGCTTCAGCTAATTAAACCAATCTCGGACTTCTTGAATTTGTGGATGCAACTGGATGATGAAAATACTCCGGAGCTGGCCGCCCGGGATATCGCTGACCTCGGCAAGAGGATTTGGCCCGAGCCATATTTGAGCTATCAACAACACAATTGCCTAACTGAAGGCGATGTAAAGCGTGCGTCTCTCCTAATGCCCAGCCTGAACACAGCGCTCCAACCAGGCAATGGATCTTGGATGCATCCTCGGCTCGCCATTCATCGCGCGCTAGTCTTCTTCTGCCAAGGCTACACAGTCCCACATCGTGACCTAAAACAGTTTTTATGGGCCGCAGGCTTGGACTGTCTGTATGCGTCGAAACTTGACCGGAAGAAACAGGGTTCTCGCGAAATCGGTCGGAGGATGTGCACGTTCCTCGGCGCTAATTTGAAGCTGTACGAGGCCGATATTGTCGCCGTCCCAACTCACCAGGATCAGCGGAATCGCAAAATGGTGCAGGATGTTGTCCCCGACATTTTTAAGCTGAGGAATGCATTGGCGCACGGCTTGTCAGTACCGGACGCAGGTTGGCTTTCTCGGCAGGATCAACCAGTTGAATCCGGCTATGCTTATCAGTTGATCGAGCAGACCGAGATTGCTCTGCGGCTGACACTGATCAAGCTCTTGGAGAGCCAGCCACTGTTCGACATTTTCTCGGACGCCAGTCGGCTAGATGCGTACTTCGAACTTGGAGCCGCAGGGATATTGGCGGGGATACCTTGTCGAGCATTGCCCGAATGAAACCCGACCATCGTCGATCAGCGTTCGGGCTTGTTCGGTCTCTGTTCGTCGCTGGTGTCCCGTCTTCGTCCCCCTAAGCCGTGAGGCTTAGGGATGGTGTCTATCTCCAGAACGAGCGCAGCGACCGGCCAACTCGTCGCATCGCGCCAAACTGAAGAAGCCAGCATCGAACAGCACAGACTGCATTCCGCATCGATTCAGCATCGGAGTAGCAGCCGCCGTCCAAATTCGCGTGCGTAGGCCATAGCACTCGGATTTCGAACAGCGGTACGGTTGAGCTGTGCTCACCATACGGGCAATGACGGGCGGCGCTGGCTATGCACAGCGGCATCTGCAGCACAGCGACTACTACGATGAACACCACCGCGTACAAGGCGAGTGGCAGGGACGCGGCGCAGAGCTGCTTGGGCTGCGAGGTAGCGTCACCTCTGAACAGTTTGAGGCGGTGCGGGAAGGGCTGCATCCCGAAACCGGCGAGTTTTTGCGCGCGCGTCATAGTGCCGACCGTGCGAATGCTGATGGTAGTGAACAGAGCAAGGCGCGGTCTCTCTACGACCTAACATTTTCTGCGCCAAAGTCGGTTTCGGTTCAGGCAATGGTCGGCGGCGATGGGCGGCTGATTGCAGCCCACGACCAAGCAGTACGGGAGGCACTAGCGGAAGCCGAAAACTATGCAGGCTCTCGCGTGCGGTTGAACGGTGCAAACGAGAATCACACAACTGGCAACTGGATTGTCGCGACGTACCGGCACGACACAAGCGGCGAACTCGATCCGCAACTGCACACGCACGCCGTGGCCGCGAATCTCACCTACGACGGCGTAGAGGGCCGGTGGAAGGCATTGCAGGCGTCAGGGCTATACGAGCGGCGGGCATACCTCACGGAGGTCTACCGGAACGCTCTGGCAAACGAGGTGCGGAATCTTGGCTATGAGATTGAGCCGCGCCGTGATTCCCGTGGCCGGGATCTCGGATTTGAGATTCGCGGCGTGTCGAGCGAATTGATGGAGCGATATAGCCAGCGCAGCGCACAGCGTGACGCAGCCATTGGAGAATTCAAAGAGCAACATGGCCGGAAACCGACAGATAATGAAGTGGCTGTGCTGGTTCGGGAATCTCGCGCGGACAAGCTCACAGAGATTGCCACGGAAGAGGTTCGACAACAGCAGAGAGCGCGATTCTCAGCGGAGGAATCGCAGGGTTTGGATCGCCTGCGAAGCGTATCCCTGGGACTAGACCGGAATGCCAAGCACGAACTCTCACCGGCGGGGGATTCGCTGCAACACGCAAAGGACCATCTTTTTGAGCGGCGTTCCGTCGTCTACGATCACGAACTGCTAACCGAAGCTCTGCGATACGGTCGTGGACGGGTCGATCTCAGCCAGTTGCGCGGCGCGCTGGAAATCGAAAAATCCCAGGGAGCCGTCATTCATGCCGGCGGCCGGCTGGCCACACACGAGAGTCTGGATCGTGAGCAGCGCATGGTTGCCATGGTGAACCATGGCATCGACCAATACGCGCGGCTTGGCGGCAGACATGAGTTTCAACCATCCGAGCACCTGCGTGATGAGCAACGGCGCGCCGTGCAGCAGGTTCTGGATTCTCGCGATTTTGCCATCAATTTGCGCGGGGCTGCCGGAACCGGCAAGACCGCGACACTTAAGGAGATTGATCGCGGCCTGCGTGAGTCTGGCCGCGAAGTCACAGCGGTTGCGCCCACGCGCGGTGCGGTGGAGGAGTTGCAAAAGGTGGGCTTCCGAGAGGCCATGACGGTCTCACGCCTGGTTGGAGACGAAACGGCCCAATCTGCTCTCCGGGGCAGGGTCTTGGTCGTCGATGAGGCCGAAATGATCTCGGGGCGACAGATGGAGGGCATACTCCGGCTTGCCGAGCAACATATGGCACGCGTCGTTTTTTCGGGCGATACACGCCAGATACAGAGCGTCGAGGCGTCAGACGCCCTGCGCATTCTGGAGCGCGAGTCGCAGATGAAGAGCGTCTCTCTGACCGGCGTACAGCGCCAGACACACGCACAATTTAGAGACGCCATTCAAACCCTGCGCCAGGCTCCCGAACAGGGCTTTGAGAAGCTGGAGCGGCTTGGCGCTGTGCACGAGGTCCCCTTTAGCGAGCGTGGCCGGGCGGTTGCTGATCTTTACCGGGAGATGACCGTCGATCCATCGCGGCGTGTTTTGGTTGTCGCGCCCACGCATGAGGAAATTGGCCGTGTCACTCGCGCGATTCGCAATGACCTTTCTGCGCGCGGACATCTCGGCCAAAGCGTCACGATGGATCGATATGTCCCTTTGCAATGGACTGAAGCCCAGAAACGTGATCTGGCGAACTATCGTGAGGGGCAGGTGCTGGTAGTGCATCGAGCAGCGAGGGTTATGGAGAAACACGAGTCGCTCACTGTCAGCAGTGTTGACTCTGGCACGGTGATCGCTCGCAATGCTCACGGCGAGGAGAGGAGCTTTACACCGGCACAGACGCGCTCCTTTTCTGTCTATCAGCGGCAATCCATTGACGTGGCTCCGGGCGACCGGCTCATGCTTACGGCCAATCGCCGAGATGCCGATTTCCGCGCGACGAATGGCGAGCTGGTGACGGTGCGTGGTATCGAGCGGGGGCGCATTCAACTTGAGGATGGTCGCACACTGCCGGCGAATTGTCACCTATTCGATCACGGCTACGCCATTACCGCCCATCGTAGCCAGGGGAAAACGGTTGACGGCGTAATCCTGTCAGCCGATGCCATGAAACAGGAGTTGTTCTACGTCGGGGCTTCCCGTGGTCGCAGCGAAATCGCAATCGTCACCAGCGACCGTGAGCAACTGCGTGAATCACTTGGAATCTCGTCTGCGCGTCCGTCGGCCACGGAGTTGGCGCGGGAGCAGGCTCATCTACTCCAGTCCGAGCACAAGATTCAACAAGCTCCCACCCAACAGATCGAACCACTTGTCCCTCGCCACGAAATTAGCATTGGTCACGATCTCGGCTTGGGTTTGTAGCAAGAAACCTGTGTGCGACCGTAGCTCGCATCCCAGTTTTGCGAGTTCACCAAAGCCTGCGCCGGATCAGAATCCAGAAGAAAGGGGACGAGGTTTCTCCCTCGTCCCCGACACGATCACAGTTTATCGAACCTATGTTCCAGATTGTTTGGACAAAAGTTCATACTTCGCACGGAGGACGATGTTTGCACATTGCGTCCAGTACTCGGTGTCCGCGCCAAGCGTATTCACAGCTTTGGCTGTCTTCACCTTGTTCAGCAGGGTCTTGTAAAGCTCGTCCGCAGCGGCTTTGAATACCTCTTTGTAATCAACCTTCCAGTAGTACTTGTCGCCCTTCAGTTCGAGCAATTCCCTGAAGGCGGCTGCGATTGGCAGAGAAGCCGCGAGGTCCATTTCGTGCTCTGTCGCAAACGAGGTGCCAGCAGGAATGTACGGCTTCTTGAGCGTCTTCACCGCGCGCAGCTTACCGAACTTGCGCCCCTTGCCCGATCCCGTGTCCTTGCTGAACTCAGATTGAATGAACTCCGGCAATGTGACAACGTCCGCAGCCACGTCGTAGAGGCGCCGGAACTCTTCGTGCGTCGAATCGTTCGTATACAGGTCGAGGGCCTTTCCCTTGGATCTGTACATCGAAGCTGGCTGGGTCGTCTTCCAGCGGTCTTTCAGGAAGCAGGCCAAGCGCTGAACGATGTCGCGAACGTCCCATTCCTTGTCTTCGTTTTCTCTGAATGCAACGACACTCGGGTCGAATCCGCCTTTTTTGAGAGCGTCCTTCAGTTCGTCGAACTTGTTCTGGTATTCGTCAAGGGTGAATTGCTGTACCTGCGACGATGTATTTAAGGCCTCGACAAGCTGCTCAAGTTCGCCGCTTTCGAATGCCTGACCTGCGAGGAAGTGAACTCGCACAAAAGGCTCAGTCCATCCCTCACGCTCGCGCAGTTCATTGATCCTAGCAATTGTCTGCTGGATCACCTCAAATGTGTGTCCGCCGTCGGCGATCCCGAACTTCGGCTCGCCGTTCTCGAGGTCATCAATCTCGTCCGGAGAGATGTCGGGCACGGTCACCCGCAGCACTTTGCTCTTATTGTCAAATTCGAATTTGTCGCAGCGGTAGATGATGCCGCGATTTTTGAGGTGAAAAGTCGAAGGACTGGTTTCAACCGTATTCACCATGTCGCGGAACGGTTTCTTGCGTTCAGAAGCGGGTCGTACGTTCGCGTTGCCACGGTCAAGCCTTGCTGCCTCGGAAAAGGGCAGCCATGCTTCGAGGTGAAAAAGTCCTGGCTCGGTCGGATCGTTCAGCCGTTTGATATGTTCGTTGTCGCGGGGATTGAGTTCGACTACTTTGGTGGGAAACAGCATTTCATACTTCCTTCTGGCAGCGTATGCTCGCCATTCGATAGTCATCAGAAGCTCGGAGAGTCATCTGACGCCAAGATTAAGATACCACAAAACCTGCGCTGAACCGTGGTTGGCGGAATGGCGCTGCACCGGACGGCATGGGCTGCATTAGCCTGCGCGGCGCTGAAGCCCGGAACGCTTTGCGGAGAGAAGCAACATCCTGATATTCCCCGGATATTGGGATTGTGTGCCGGGGCGGAGAGGGTGGTGTCAAGGGTCTTGACCGCGTCGCGGCGGCATAGCCGCCCTTGACACCGCCCGCGCCTCGGCTACGCTTCAACAATCCGGGGAATGTCAGATCGATTTGTCCAGTGCAAGACCGGTTCGAAACTAATTTCGTTTTTGTGAGATCGAAAATCCACGAGGACAATGAGTGCCAAAGAAGGACAATGGTGCACCTCTATGCACTTACTGTACCCAACGGTTCGCTTTTGTTTCGCACGCCACATCTATGAGAGTGAAAACCCGCCCCAATCCTTGGGTTGACAGCGCTCCTTGACCCCACACATTGTGGTGCTAAGGAGCGTGCGAACCATGTTCGATTTCCCTCATTCTCCCGCCTCATTCGAACCGCTGCTGGACAGCGATCGGGCAGCAGCAATCATTCAAGTTCACCCGAAAACACTTCAGCGTTACGCACGGAATGGAATCGTTCACGGCGTCCGCGTGGGCAAGCTGTGGCGCTTCCGGGCGTCCGACCTGTATCGATCCGGCACGAGGATCGAACCACTCGACGACGACGGCCAGGCACAGTAGGCTGGAATCAGCCACTCGTGCCCGTAACCAGAGAGGAGATCGACCCTTGCTAGTTCGGACACGGTATCAATATGGAAGTCTGCGGTTGAGGAAGCGCGAGCGCGGACCGGACGTGTGGGAGTTCCGCTATTACGAAACGGATTCTCAGGGGATGCGTAAACGGCAGAGCGTGATCCTTGGTGATCGCGGTGTGCTCGCAACGGAGACCCAAGCTCGGAAAGCCACGCAAGCACTTCTTCTTCGACTTAACGAAGAATCTCCACGCGCGGAAGTGGAGGCGGCGTCTTTTGGAGCCCTGCTCGACCGTTATATCGAGCAGGAACTCTCGGAGCGTTACTCAACTCGGAAATCGCACCTGTCGAACATCCGAGTCCACATCCGCCCACGTTGGGGAGAGCACCCGGTGGATAAGCTGAAGCCGATGGCAATGGAACAGTGGTTGCGCGATTTGCCGCTGGCACCAAAGTCAAAGACTCATGTACGGGGAATCATGCACCTCGTTTTCAAGTGCGCAGAGCGTTGGGGAATTATCGAACTCGGCAAGAACCCTGTTTCTCTCGTGCGCGTGAAGAATGGAAGCAAGCGGCTCAAGCGGCCACGAGTTCTTGACGTGGACGAGTTCTTCGAACTGCTCAAGTATCTGGGCGAACCTTACCGAACGATGGTTTTGGTAGCGCAGTGCCTGGGGCTTCGGGTCAGTGAGATTTTGGGCTTGCAATGGGGCGATTTCAATTTCGAGAATCGCTCGGTTCTTGTCCAGAGAAGTGTGGTGGGCGGAAGGGTGGACGACGTGAAGACGGAATACTCAAGAGACGATGTTCCGCTCGATGCTCGCCTAGCAGAGGTGCTGTTACAGTGGCGCTCTGCTTCAGTCTTCCCCCGAGATGAAGACTGGGTTTTTGCCAACCCGGTCACAGGGAGACCCTACCACCAAGAGAGCTTGCAGAAATCGCAGATCAAGCGGGCTGCAAAACTCGCCAAACTGGGAGAGGACATTGGGTGGCATACTTTTCGCCACACCTACCGCTCCTGGCTCGACGAGACGGGTGCTCCGATGAAGGTGCAGCAGGAACTGATGCGTCACGCTTCGATCCAGACGACGATGAATGTCTATGGGCGGGCCATGACGGAAACGAAACGCCAGGCAAACAGCCAGGTTGTAGGGCTGGTATTTGGCCCCAACTCGCAGAATTCGGCCTCAAGCGAGGCTCCTGCGACGCTACAGTAAATTGCAGCCATTCCTATTGGGGGATAACGGGGACTTGCCGGGAGCGATCAAATCTTGTAAGTGATTGAAAGATTTGGTTGCGGGGGCAGGATTTGAACCTGCGACCTTTGGGTTATGAGCCCAACGAGCTACCGGGCTGCTCCACCCCGCTCTTGGATTATAAGACCCG
>JAJYVU010000106.1 GCA_021791875.1 Acidobacteriota bacterium
CCGACTAGGATCTCAGGAATGGAATGAATGTCGCAGAGCAGAGCCATGCGCCACCAGAGGTCGGCGTCCTCGGCGAATGGAATGGGGCGATAGGCGCCAACCAAGCGTGCGGTGGTCACATGCAGCGCAACGCTGGAGTGACAAAACGAGAGCAGCCGGCCGCTCTGCACGGTGCGGCGCAAGGCGGCCGGAGAACCATGCGAGGAGCGGAAACAGCCGACGGCGTGACCCTCAGAGTCGTACCGGGCGCGCGAGCAGAGCATTCCAGCGCGCGGGTGCGTGAGCAGGGCATCGCGCAGTTTCTCGATGCGTTGGGGATAAGAGATGTCGTCGGCATCCTGGCGCACGAGCCAAGGTGTTCGGCACTGGTCTAGGAGTTCATTGAGCGTGGGCACGAGGCCTCGGGCTGGGCGTTCCATGACGCGCAAGCGCAGCTGGTGGATGGTCTTGAGGTAGGCGAGGCTTTCAGGGTCCGGGCCGTCAAGGATGACGAGGACTTCGAAATCAGAACAGGTTTGCGCGATGAGGCTCTTGATGGCGCGCCGGAGCCAGGGCATACCGGAACGAACCGGGATACCGACGGTAAAGAGAGTGCCGTCTTGCATGGCATGGGTCGAACCGCCAGTATGCACTCCATCGCTCCTTGCAACGGGTGACTTCGCTGTTCCGCTTAAAAACGGGTGCTTGCAGAGAAGTTAGGCAGAAGTTACACGGAGCTTACGGGAAGTAAAAGTGACGCAAGTAATTTGTTGTGGATTATGGCCGGTGATAGGTTGACCACAACACTCATCAGGAACAAGACGTTCGCCGGCAGGGGTAAGTGAAAGTGTCAGCTGCGGGACGGAGATTCATCGTCGTAGGCGGGGCGGGGTTTATTGGAAGCCACGTGGTCGAAAGGCTATTGAAGGATCGAGCCGCAGCGGTCACGGTGTACGACAATTTCAGCTCCGGGCGGAAGTGGCATTTGCAGCATGGGCGGATAGAGCCGCGGCTGCGAATTGTGCGCGGCGATGTGGCGGATTTGCCATTGCTGATGAAGGCGATGAACGGGCACGACACGGCGGTGCACCTGGCTTCGAATCCTGATATAGCGAGAGCGGCAAAAGACCCGGAAATTGATTTTTACCAGGGAACGCTGTTGACGCAGCAGGTGCTGGAAGCAGTGCGGCGCTGCGGTGTGAAGCGGTTGTGGTACGCGTCAGGGAGCGGGGTGTATGGCGAGCGTGGCGACGCGGCCGTAGCGGAAAATGACGGTCCGTTTGTGCCGATATCGACCTACGGGGCAAGCAAACTGGCCGGTGAGGCGCTGATTGCCAGTTACTGCGCGATGTTTGGGATAACTGCGCGCGCGTTTCGTTTTGGCAATGTCGTGGGTGCGCGGCAGACGCACGGTGTCGGGCTGGATTTTCTGCGACGGTTGAGGCTGGACTCAGAGAAGCTTCGGATTCTTGGCGACGGCAACCAGAGCAAGCCGTACATCCACGTATCGGATGCGGTGAACGCCATGTTGCTGGCCGATGAGAGCACCGAGGGCGGCTTTGCGGTGTTCAACGTAGCCACAACCGATGCGTTGCGGGTGGAGGAGATTGCCGTTATGGCGCTACGATGCCTGAGCCTGGAGGGAAAGGCAGCGTTGGATTACACAGGTGGAGATCGCGGCTGGAAGGGCGATGTACCGGTGGTGCGGCTGCGCACGGAGCGGATTCGGGCGCTGGGGTGGGAGCCGCTGCTCTCGAGCCGCGAGGCGATGTCGCGGGCGTTGATGGAAATACTGGCCGATGAGCGGACGTTCTGGAACTGACGGGATGCCTGTGCTGGCCCTGCTCGCGGGCGGGCGGGCGACGCGTCTGTATCCGCTGACGGAGAGGATGCCGAAGTCACTGGTGCCGGTGGCGGGCGAGCCGTTTCTGGCGCATCAGTTGCGATGGCTGGCAGGGCAGGGCGTGCGGGATGTGGTGATTTGCTGCGGCCACCTGGCGGGGTCGGTTCGAGAGTTTGCCGGTGACGGAGAACGATTTGGTGTGAGCGTGCGGTACTCAGAGGATGGCGATCGTGCGCTGGGAACGGGCGGAGCGGTTCGGCACGCGCTGCCATTGCTGGGTGAGAAATTCCTGGTGATGTATGGCGACAGTCTGCTGACCGCGCCTCTGGGTGCGATGTGGGAGGCATTTTGCGAGCAGCTTTGCAGAGGCATGATGGCGGTTTACCGGAACGAAGATCGCTGGGATGCGAGCAATGTGGAGATCGGCGACGGACGCGTGGTGCGCTATGAAAAGGGACGCCGTCGCGCCGGACTGACGCACATTGACTATGGAATATCGGCGTTTCATTCGGAGGCGTTTGCGAGGATTCCTGATGGGCGCGTGTTTGACCTGGGGTTGGTGTTTCAAGAGCTGATCGAATGCGGTGGGCTGGCGTGCCATGAAGTGCGCGAGCGATTTTATGAAGTCGGCTCGTTTGCGGGGCTGAGTGAAACGGAAGCGATGCTGCGGCAGGCAGAGTGCGATCTTGGACCGGCGGGAGCGAGCGCATGATCATGACGCGGACACCGTTGCGGATTTCGATTGGCGGCGGCGGCACGGACCTGCCGTCGTACTACCGGGAGTTTGGCGGATTTGTGATTTCAGCGGCGATCAACAAATACGTGTACATCACGGTGAATCGCAGCTTCTTTCCGGGGTATTTCCTGAAGTACTCAGAGACGGAACATGTGGAGGACCGCAGAAGAATTCGGCATCCGCTGCTGCGTGAGGCGCTGGAGATGCATGCGATCGACACGCCGTTGGAGATTGTGAGTGTGGCCGACGTTCCGGCGGGAACGGGGTTGGGATCGTCGGGAACGTTCACGGTTGGCGTGATGCACGCGCTGTATGCGCACAAGCGTCAGAGCGTGAGTTCGGAGCAACTGGCGCGCAATGCGATTGAAATCGAGATGGAGCGGCTCAAGGAGCCCACGGGCAAGCAGGACCAGTATATTGCCGCGTATGGCGGGCTGCTGTGCCAGGAATACGGGCAGGATGACTCGGTGCGGTTGCGTCCTTTGGCAATGGACGATGAGGCGCTGAAGGAGTTGCGCGATTCGCTGATGCTGTTCTTCCTGGGGCGCACGCGGAGCGCGTCGGTGCTGTTGCAGGAACAGAGCAGCCGTTGCGAAAGCGGTGATGCTCAGATGCTCAAGAGCCTGCACTTTACCAAGCAACTGGGACGGGAGATTGAGCAGGTGCTCGAGAGCCGGCGGATCTATGACTTTGGTCCGCTGCTGCATGAGCACTGGTTGAGCAAGCGTCGGCGCGCAGAGGGAATGAGCAGTTCGGCGATGGATGAGATTTACTGCGCGGCGCGCAAGAGCGGCGGTGCGCTGGGAGGCAAGCTGGTGGGTGCGGGGGGCAGCGGCTTTTTTCTGTTTCAGACGAGGGATCGCAAGCGGTTGCGCGATGCGATGACAGGAATGGGGCTGAGCGAGATGGACTTCAGCTTTGATTTTGATGGATCAGTGGTGTTGCTGCGGAACTGATGACAAAGAACGAGTGGCCAGTGCGGGGAATGGAATCGCGACCGTTGGAAGCAGCGGGCACCTGGGTGCGCGTGGACGAGGGATGGACGCCGCGCGACGTGATGCATTTCCTGGGCAGGCGGTGGAAGTGGATTGCGGGGATCTGCGCTGGCTGCGTGCTGCTGGTGACACTGTACTGGATGGCTACGACGCCGCGGTATGAGGCGACGGGCGAAGTTGAGATTCAGAAGGAGCAGAGGAGCCCTCTCGGATTGACGGGGTTGGCGGGGGTTGGCGCGAATGGAGCATCGTCTGACGCGCTGGACTACGACGTGACCCTGCAAACGCAGGTGGACATTCTGAAGTCGGACACGCTGGCGCTGAAGGTGATTCAACAACTGGGGCTGGAGAAGACGAAGCCGTTTTTTGGGGGCAAGCCGTATTTGTTCAGACGGGGGGTAGAGTTCTGGCGGCAGCCGCTAGAGCCGCTGAGCGTACCGCTGGACGATGCGCCGAACCGGCGGTATGCGGCACTGAAGATATTTCAGCGGAATCTACAGGTGTACCCGGTGAGCGGGACGCGGCTGATTCGGATTTCGTATGAAGACCGGAACCCGCAGCAGGCGGCGGCGGTGGTGAATGCGCTGATCCAGGCGCTGATGGGATACAGTTTTGAGGCGCGATATGCCGCGACAGCGCAGGCGACGGAGTGGTTATCCGGGCAGTTGTCGGATTTGAAGAAGCAGACCGAGGCACTGCAGGAGAAGGCGATTGCGTTGCAGCGCGCGACGGGGATGTTCGGCGACAACGAATCGAACAACATCATGCTTTCGCGGCTGGAGGCGCTGAACCAGACATTGGCGGCAGATGAGGCGAACCGCATTCTGAAGGGCGCGATTTACCAGACGGCGGAGAGCAGCGATCCGGAGCTGATTTCAGACTTGAGCGGGAATGCGGCGCAGTCGACGGGCGTGCAGAATTCGCTGGCGCTGATTCAGACGTTGCGCACGAAGCAGGCAGCCGTGAATGCGCAGATTGCGCTGGATTCGAAGCGTTATGGGCCACGGTTTCCGGAGATGGCAGAGTTGGAGTCGGAGCAAGCTTCGCTGAGGAGGTCGATCGCCGAAGAAGTCAAAAGACTGGGCGAACGCGCGCACACGGACTATCTGATAGCCGAGCGGGCTGAGGCGGGTGCGCGAGCGGACTTTGAGCGGCAGAAGCAGCTTGTGAACCAGCTGAATGACAAGGCCGTGCAGTATGCGCTGGTGAAACAGGAGGCCGATGACAGCCGCAATCTCTATGAACACCTGCTGGGCAAGTTGAAAGAGGCGGGCGTGCTGGCGGGGCTGGAGTCGACGAACCTGCAGGTGGTGAATCCGGCGCGAGTGCCTCCCGTGGATCATCCGAAGAGCCCGAATCTGCCGAAGGACGAAGCGATTGGTATAGCGGGTGGACTGGTGCTGGGGTTTGGTGTGGCGTTATTCCGGGAAATGACGGATGAGCGGTTGCATGGGAAGGCGGAGACCGAAGAGTGGTTGGGAGAGCGTGTGCTTGCGGCGATTCCGGAGGTGGGTGCGAAGGAGAAGCTTTCTGCGCGCAGGTTGACGCAGATGTGGCACGGAGGCAATGTAGCTGCGCTGATGCCGACAGAGGTGAGGGCGCGGCTGAATGAGCCGTTCCGTCTGTTGCGCACGGCAATGCAGGTGCAGGGCGGCGCGCGGCCGGCACAGGTAATTCTGGTGACGAGCCCCATGGGCGGCGAAGGCAAATCGACGGTGGCGGCGCACTTGGCGAACGCATTTGCGTGGCAGAAGTCGCGGGTTCTGCTGGTAGAAGCAGATTTTCGGAGTGCGGATTCTGCCGGGGAGATGGAGCCGGGCACGCATGGGTTGAGCGGCGAGTTGAACGGCGAGCAGGGGGCAGGCGCAGGTAATGGAATGCGGCGCGATGCGGCGTTGCCGAACCTGGCTGTGTTGGCAAGAGGATCTGTGCCGGAGTTTCCGGCAGAGCTGCTGGGCGCGGCGCGCATGCGGGAGCTGATCGAGACGTGGCGGCGAGAGTATGACTACATCGTGATGGATGGGCCGGCGTATTTGCCGGTTGCGGATGCGGCAGTGCTGGCGCAACAGGCCGATGCGGCGCTGCTGGTGCTGCGCGAACGGCGGACGCTGCGCGGGGATGCGCTGCAGGCATTGGATTTGCTGAAGCGGCAGATGCCAGAGGACGCCGAGATCGGAGTGGTGCTGAACGGTGCGGCAGGGCGGAAGGGAGGGCCGGCGTATGCGAAGGTGTCTTAGGGGGCTGGGAGTTTTCATTGCCCTGGTTGCCATGAGCCTGCCTGTGGCGCAGGGGGCGAAGATTGCGGTTTCTCCTCCGGAGAGCCTGGTGATTGGGCCTGGCGATCTGCTGCAGGTGTCTGTATTGCGTGAGCCGGAGTTGACGCAGCAGGTGCGGGTGCTGGATTCCGGCGAGGTTGTGCTGCCGCTGATTGGGCGGATCAAAGTGGGCGGGGATTCGACGCCGAGGGCCGACGGGGTGATTGAGAGGGCCTATGTGTCGGAACAATACCTGAAAAATCCGCAGGTGACGGTTACAATTTTACAATTTGCAACCCAGACGATTGCAATTCTGGGACAGGTACAGCATCCGGGAACGATTACGATTACGACTCCGCGGAGTCTGCTGGACGTGCTGGCGATGGCCGGAGGGTTGACGCCGGATGCGGACCGGCATATCACGATCGAGCGTGGAGGCGTGTGGGGCGAGCAGATCCAGGTGTTCCTGCCGAATAATGCGCAGGCGGATTTGCGGGCGGATGTGAGTGTGTATCCGGGCGACCGCATTTTGGTACCGAAGGCGGGGATTGTGTATGTACTGGGCGATGTGGGACGGCCGGGCGGGTATGTGATGCAGGACAACTCGCATTTGACGGTGCTGCAGGCGGTGGCATTGGCGGCGGGGGCAAACAAGACAGCGGCACAGAAGCGCGCACGGTTGCTGCGAAAGGGAAAGGCCGGATATGCGGAAGAGCCAATCCATTTGCGTGCGATGGAACGGGGGAAGATACCGGACCTGGAACTGAAGGCGGACGATATTCTCTACGTGCCGTTCAGCGCGCGGAGGAACCTGATGCTGAGCGGGGCAGGGATCATCGCTTCCGCGAGCGCGGCGCTGATTTATGCGCATCCATAAAGGCGCGGGAGGCGGGATCCGGTTTCGGCCGGAGGAGATGATCAGCGTGCTGATCATCATGTTTTTCGCGGTGCAGGGGGCGATTGTGGGGATTGCTCCAAATGTGGCGCTGGACACGAATCTGGCTCCGCCAACCACGCTGATGAAGGTTGGCGGGATTGCGTCGCAGGCGCTGATCTACGGTGCAATTGCGGCTTTGTGCGTACGGCGGTGGAAGCTGGTGCAGCGCGGGTTGCCGGCGGTGACGCTTGTGCTGCTGCTGGCAGGTTGGGTACTGTGTTCGACGCTATGGTCGGCGGACCCGCTGCTGACGGCCCGGCGCGCTCCGGAGTTTGTGCTGGCGGGGATGTTCGGGATTTATTTGACGCTACGGTTCTCGATGGCGCGGCAGCTTCGAATTTTCTGGTGGGCAATGGTGCTGCTGGCAATTGGCACCGTGATGGTTGCGTATTGGCTGCCCGCGTATGGACTGGACCTCTCGGCGGGGCATCTTGCGGACTGGAAGGGCGTATTCACGCAGAAGAATGCCTGCGGACGCATCATGGTGCTGGCGACGGCAGTGTTGCTCGCGGGGCGGCGATGGGGATGGGCGCAACTGGCGAGCGGGGCGCTGTTTGTGCTGGTGCTGGTGAAGAGCGGGTCGCGCAGTGCATGGGCGCTGGAGGCGGTGCTGCTGGCGGGAGCGGGGATGTTTTTCCTGCTGCGCGCGTCTGAGAGAAGAATTCGCGGGGCGCTGCTGGGAGTGATGGCGCTGATTTGGTCGACGGTTAGTGTGCTGGTGTTTGTGTTTCGCGATGCGCTGATGGAAATGATGGGACGGAGTACGACGCTGTCCGGGCGGGTAGACATATGGCATGCGGTGTGGCCGTTTGTGATGAAGAGGCCGTGGCTGGGCTGGGGCTACGAGGCTTTCTGGCGGGGATGGACAGGGCCGTCGTTGCAGGTTTCGGCGGCGGTGCATTTTCTGGTGTTTCACGCGCACAACGGGTATCTGGACTTGTGGCTGCAGACGGGAATTGTGGGGTTGGCGTTGTTCGTGGCCGCATACGGACGGGCGTGGTTGCGAGTCCTGCGGCGTGTGGGCCGCGGGCAGATGGAGGATTTACTTTGGCCGGTGTGCGTGCTGGTGATTGTGGGGCTGTATGGGCTGGATGAGAATACGGTGCTGGTTCCAAACGGGCTGTTCTGGATGATGTTTGTGATGGCCGCGGTTTGGCTGGAAGGCGCGTGGGTGCAGCTGCGCCTGGAGGCGGACAGAAAATCGCGGGAGGCGGCGTTGGATTATGCCGAGAGTGCTGCTGCTGCGGGCTGAGCTGTTGCCGGCATCGGAGACGTTCGTTGTGGCTCAGGCGGCGGCGCTCGGCCGCTATGATGCGGGATTTGCCGGGCTGAAGCGTCTGCCGGGCGGGCTGGACGTGACCGTGATACAGCGTGGGGTTGTCGCGGTTCTGGACGGGGATGGCGGCTGGGGGGGGAATGCGGCCCGGTTGGCATATGCGCGGGCTGGAATTGCGAGGGGATTCGCGCAGAAATTGGCGGCATGGAAGCCGGATGTGGCGCATGTACATTTTGCGACGGATGCGTGCGCGTTTTTGCCGGTGCTGCGGGGGCTGGGCGTGCCGTTTGTGGTGACGTTGCATGGGTACGACGCGGGGCTGAGCGACGAGGCGCATGAAACGTCGGCGATAGGGCGGATGTTTTTGCGACGCAGGGTTGCGCTGTGGCGGGAGGCGGCGGGGTTTCTGTGCGTTTCAGAGCATTTGCGGCGGGTGGCGGTGGAGCGCGGATTTCCTGAGGACAAGTTGTGGGTGCACGTTACGGGGATTCCGGTGCGGGAGAAGGTGCGGAGTGACCGTCCGAGGGAGCCGGTGGTGTTGTTTGTGGGCAGGCTGGTGGAGAAAAAGGGATGCCGGGTGCTGCTGGAGGCGTGGAAGGCGGTGGAGCAGGAGGTTCCGAGTGCGTGGCTGGTGGTGATTGGCGATGGGCCACTGCGTGCAGAGTTGGAGGGTTGGGGGAGGGCGAATCTGCGGCAGTGCGAATTTGTGGGGGCTCGGACGCAGGCGGAAGTTCGCGAGTGGATGGATCGGGCGGCGGTGCTGGCGGCGCCGAGCGTGCGGGCGGCGAATGGCGACACGGAGGGATTGCCGACGGTAGTGCTGGAGGCGATGGAGCGTGGGCTTCCGGTGGTGGCGAGTGATGGGACAGGCGCTGAGGAAGCGGTAGCGGCGTGTGAGACGGGATTTTTGATCGCTCAGGGCGATGTGGAGGGTCTTGCGGAGACGCTGGTTGGCCTGCTGCGG
>JAJYVU010000002.1:0-103708 GCA_021791875.1 Acidobacteriota bacterium
GGCAGCTTCTTCCTGCGACCGGCCAACAGCCTCACGGCGATCCTCGATCATGCCGGCAAAGATCTGCCTCCAGGCCTGGCTGCGGACCGAGGGGTTGAGCGCGGGAAACAACATACTCATATACTCACTACTCCTGACAGGCACACCCTGTCAAGTCAACCCAGGGCGCGCCGATGAAATTTACCATGAGTATGCACTTCATCGGCCCATTCATGGCTTGACAAGGCAACACCTAATAGCGATTATGTATTTATGGAGTATCGTAAGGCAGATTTCAGCTGGAGCGAGGTCGGAGACCGGATTCGGCAGCGCCGGACGGCGCGGGGGCTCTCCCAGCAGGCCCTTGCAGCGGCAGCAGGGCTGACGCAGAATGCAATTTTTCGCATTGAGGCGGGGGAAAGCAATCCGCAGATCACCAGCCTGCAGCAGGTCGCTCGCGGCCTGGGCTGCAGCGTGCGCGAGCTGATTTGCGGAATGCCGGCGACGCCGGAACTCAACGATCGCCTGAACAGGGCGCGAGCCATTCTCGAATCAGGAGATGGAGATGCGATTGGCATCCTGGATCATGGCATCGAGGCGGCCGAAGTCCTGCTCAAGCGATCCGACCGCAAACGAAGCATCGCACCTGTGACTCGGAAACTGGTTCCGAAGGGCGAGAAGCAGCGCGGCGCTGCCGACGAGCTGATTTTGAATCCGCCGATCAAACGTGGAAGATCGGAAGCAGATGATATGCCCTCGCTATCCGACCCAAAATCGATGCGGATTGGCGAAAAGACATTCAGGCGTTCGAAAGGAAAGCATGAGACGCGATAGATTCATTCGATGTGACGTTCTGGCCCGCGGGGGAGCGGATCCCGCTCCACTCTTACCGGTGGGGCAGGCAGCGTTGGAAGCTGCCCGCCCCGAATCCAACCGGTCGGAGGGGCCTAATGGCCCAATTGAACTGCAGCGGAGCACAGCCGCACAACCTTGAACATCCACCTCTCACCCCACCACCCACCTCCATCCAGGAAGCTATAGCGCAGCTCAAGTCGACCTGGTTTTTCCTTCCGGAAATGGAACGCGCGCAGGCCGTACGCCAGATTGTCAATGCTGGTCTGAGCCACCGCTACCTCGCGAAAGCTCTGAACATTTCAGAAGGCACCGTTCGCAACCTGCTGCTGATTCTCGAAGCTCGCCCTGACGATCAGGAAGCTCTCCGCCGGCGCGAGATCACCCAGGCTGAGTTGATCCGCAGGGTGCGGGGCTTGCCGCCTCGGAATCCTGTACGCCAGTCGGAACCCACCCGGATCGCAAGTGAGCCGGAGTATCCGCAGGAGCGTGAGCCGTTCGACCTGACCGAAACGATTCTCGCTTGGCTGGCCGCGAGGTCACTGCGCTCATTTTCTGCGCGTTCGATTCTCGAGGAATGCCTGCGGATTCTGAATCGTTCAGAAAAAATGGGCAATCTGCCTGTCGATCGCCCGCCCGCCGGAATGGCCGTGGCGGAAGTCATTCGCCGCTGCCAGCCTGGACCGCGGCGGTACGACTTCTTCTACGTTGGGTTCTATGTCGCCTGGCTCTGCAACTGGGTGGTGCGGCTGGCTACCGATGCGAATCACTGGCGCGAAGCGCTCACCCAGGCACTTTCTCACGTGAACGCTAGCGGCAATCGTCGGTAGCTTTGATGATTCCGGTCCAATGGTCAAAATCGAAGCATGTTCGCAGGCCCTGTTCGGGCCGGAAAGGCAACACCATGCTGTTCCAAAAGGCCTCACATGGCTTCAATGCACGGCGAACGGCGTACTCGTCGTTCGCCCTCCTCAACCTCATTCGACCGGTCGCGCATTCGTGCGCGGTCCGGTTACGTGCGCCGGGAGAACCCGGCCAACGCGTATCACGAGGTCGTTCTGAATACCACAAAGCCAATCTCTATGATCAATTCAAATGAAAATCCGAGCCTCACACGCAGCCGCATCCTGACTCCCGAAGGAGCTGCTGAATTCCTGAGCCTTGATCCGCGCACTGTGACGCGGTGGGCGCGGAAGGGTTATCTGCCGGCCCATCCCCTGGGTGAAGGGAAGCGGAAGTTCTGGCGTTTTTATCAGGATGAGTTGGACGCATGGCTCGCCGCGCGCACGAACCAGTGGGAGGCTGCATGACGGTCTCCGCTGTTCGTCCGAATGCCGAACGGGTACACTCTCCCCAGGCCATCAGTGCGCTTTCCAAGGAGAAACTCCGTATGAAAGCGCCACGCTACCAACGGGGATCGCTGATGCTGCAGAAACGCAAGAGCTTGCCTGACATCTGGATGTACCGGTTCTATGCCCAGGAGAAGGGCCGCCGTGTCTACAAGCGGCATGTCGTCGGAACAGTGACCGACCTGCCGAAGCGCAAGGATGCGGAAAAGGCTGTGACTCAGCTCAGGATCCATATTAACGAGGGGGCGGAATTCGCCCCCATGAACATCGAGCAGCTTGCCGCGCACTATGAGCGTGTTGAGTTGCCCAGACTCGCACCGTCCACCCAGAGTGTTTACTCAGACATTCTCCGTCACCATATCCTGCCGCGCTGGGGAGAGTATTCACTAGCTTCGATCAAACCGATTGAAGTAGAGAACTGGCTGCGCGATCTCAAAGGCGTCAGGGGGAAGGACGCAAGTCCCTCCGTGAAGTCAAAGGTCCGCAACCTGCTGTCCGCTCTCTTCTCGCATGCACTCCGCTATAGCTTCGCTTCCAGGAATCCCATCACGCCGGTTCGCAGTTCATCGCAGCGGCTGCGTGACCCGGAATTCCTGGATGGCCCGGAGTTCCGCGCGCTTCTCGAAAAACTTGCGCTTCGGGAGCGCGTCATGGTTCTCATGGCCGGCAGTACCGGGATGCGGAGGAGTGAGCTCATAGGCTTGAAATGGGCGGATATCGACTTCGAGCTGGGCGAAGCGCGCATCATTCGCTCCGTCTGGCAAAACAAACTTTCCAACTGTAAGACTCGGGCAAGCCGCAAACCCGTTCCGCTGCATGAGGTCGTGATGGAACTGCTCCAGGAATGGAGAAAGGACAGTGCCTGGAACAGCGATGACGACTTCGTTTTCCCGTCGGTGCGGCACAACGGGGAGCATCCGATCGCACCGGACATGATTCTCCGGCGTTATATCCGGCCCGCGATCCAGGAGCTTGGAATCGAAAAGCACATTGGCTGGCATTCCTTTCGTCACGGGCTCGGCACGATGCTGCGGCAGCAGGGTGTCGATCTCAAGACGGCTCAAGAACTGCTGAGGCATTCGAATCCACGCGTAACGATGGATCTGTATCAGCAGTCCGTCTCAGCGGAAAAACGTGTCGCGAACGCCGCTGTCGTTCGTGGCCTGCTGGGGGATGCTGTGCTTCAGCACCTTTCAGCACCCAAATCAGACGCATAAGCTAGAGGTCGCGCCTGTAAGTCGTTTATTTTGTGTTTGATATGGTAGGCACGACTGGACTCGAACCAGCGACCTCTACCGTGTCAAGGTAGCGCTCTAACCAACTGAGCTACGCGCCTGCAAGGTGGGACACTCCTAAATATAGCAGACCGGGGCGGGTGCGGCGGCGGTCTCGTTTTGGCGGCGGCAGGGGCTGGGTTGCGGCTTCTGCTGCCGATTCCGGCACCTCGAGAGATAACTTCGCGCAAAAGTTCGTTGACGTTACTACACTTAGGACAGACGACTATGAAAGTCCTACGTGCTGCGCCGAATCTTTTGACTTTTCTGCGGCTTTGCCTCGTACCTTTTATCGTCCTCGTTATTTTGCAGGACCATTACCGGATTGCCTTCGGCATCTTTCTGCTGGCTGGGCTCACAGATGCGCTCGACGGCTACCTGGCGCGAAGGCTGAACCAGATCACGGTGCTCGGTCATTATCTCGACCCTGTGGCCGACAAGCTGATGCTGAGCACGCTGTTCCTGGCGCTGCATCACGAGGGGCTTATTTCGCGGGCAGTCACGGTGCTGGTCTTCGGGCGTGACCTGGGCATCCTGACTGTTTCGGCGATCCTTTATGCCACGGTGGGGATGCGGTCCTTCCCGCCCAGCATCCTGGGGAAGGTGAACACGCTGGTGCAAATTATTGCCGTCACCACAGTGCTGCTGGGCCGGTTTTACGATCCGTTTGGAATCAGCTTTCTGCGGATGTGGTCGCTGCGGGCGACGGTCCTATTCACGGTGCTCTCCGGCTTCCACTATGCCTGGACTGTGGCGCGGCGCGTTGGGCATATGCCGCCTCCGAGCGAGGATGGGGCCTAGAACTGGTTTCATAAATAGCGTAGCGGCTTAGACGAAAAGCATGAGCCCCGCTTCGATGGCGGGTCTCATACGAGGCCTCACCAGGCGCGGAGGGTTTATGAGACCAGTTCTAGAGTTTGTTGAGAAACAGGACTTCCGTCAAGGATCTACTCAATCCCTGGCGTGAGTTCGTTGGCGATCAGACAATTCGCTGGGCCTCGCTCGATGCTCTGGCGAGGTTTCAGCAAACTCCTAAGCCTGCTCGTCGTCGTCCTTCTCCTCTTCGATCTGCATGTCTCGAAACTCTGCCGAATCAAATACTTCGCCGCAGTCCTGGCACTCGACGTATTCGGCGTCCTCTTCTCGCGCAACGACGCGCACTTTGGAATGTTTGCAGGGTGTTTTCATCGGAGATGGCATGAACGGGTCAATGGTGTCGCTCTGCCGATTTTAGCGAGGGCTTTGCTGATGTCAACTGACCTTTTGGCATATGACCGAAAAATTAAAAGTCACGGCTAAAATTGGCGAATTCCACTCCGTTTCGTTGAACTCAGACTAATTTAGTCCTATACTCATGCACAGGGAACAGATCCAGTGCTAAGGCTGACGAAAAAGGCTGATTATGGGCTGATGGCGCTCAAATATCTGGCGGAACACGCCGGCGAGCCGTCATTGAGCGCGAAGGATATCGCCGAGGCGTATCACATTCCGCCGCAGCTGCTGGCGAAGATTCTGCAGAAGCTAACCCGGGAAGGGCTGCTCCGTTCGCATGCCGGAATGAACGGTGGTTATTCTCTCTCCCGGGATGCGAAAGAGATTTCGGCATTTGAAGTGATCCGTGCGATCGACGGGCCGCTTTTTATTACCTCATGCACGACCGGCACCAGCACGTGCGACCTGACGGCAAGCTGCACCATCAAAGAACCGCTTGCCCGGGTGAACGAGAGCATCGTGGAGTTGCTCCGCAACACCCGAATTTCTGACCTGCTCGATCACTCGGGCCGGGAAGAGGCGCCGCCGGAACTGGTGACCATTGCAAGCGTGAGCTAACGACGAGGTTGAGGAGAAGCAAAGCGATGAGTACAGCGACCAACGGAGCAACCGGCGAACTGACGCCGCCACCCGGCGTTCACCTGCCGATCTACCTGGACAACCAGGCGACGACTCGGACAGATCCGCGCGTGCTGGAAGCCATGCTTCCGTATTTCACCGAGGTTTTCGGCAATGCCGCGAGCCGGAATCACTCTTTTGGATGGGTAGCCGAAGAGGCGGTGGAAAAGGCACGCGCGCAGATTGCCAAGCTGATTGGCGCTACGGCGAAGGAGATCATCTTTACGTCGGGTGCGACGGAGAGCAACAACCTTGCGATCAAGGGGATTGCGGAGATGTACCGCGAGCGCGGCAATCACATCATCACGCAGGTCACCGAACACAAGGCCGTGCTGGACACATGCAAGCGGCTGGAAAAGAGCGGCTATGAGGTCACCTATCTGCCGGTGAAGGCGGACGGGATTATTGATATCGAAGACCTGAAGCGCGCCATCACGGATAAGACGATCCTAGTGACCATCATGATCGCCAACAATGAAATTGGCGTTCTTCAGCCGGTGGAGGAAATCGGCAAGCTTTGCCACGAGCGCGGGATTCTCTTCCACACGGACGGTGTGCAGGCGGTGGGCAAGATTCCGGTGGACGTAAATGCCATGCAGATCGATGCGCTCTCGCTGAGCGGACACAAGATTTATGGTCCGAAGGGCGTTGGGGCGCTCTATGTGCGCCGGCGCAATCCGCGGGTGCAGATTTCCGAACAGATCAACGGTGGCGGACACGAGCGCGGGATGCGTTCCGGCACACTCAACGTGCCCGGCATCGTTGGGCTCGGCAAGGCCTGCGAGTTGTGCATGGAAGAGATGGAGCCTGAAACCAGGCGCCTTTCAACGCTGCGCGACAAGCTGAAGAACAAGCTCGAGTCGAAGCTCGACTTTGTGCACGTGAATGGCTCGATGGAACATCGGCTGCCGAACAACCTGAACATGAGCTTTGTGTATGTGGAAGGTGAATCGCTGCTGATGGGGATCAATGATGTTGCGGTTTCGAGCGGCTCTGCCTGCACCTCCGCGACGCTGGAACCATCTTATGTATTGAAGGCTCTCGGGCTCGGGGACGATGTGGCGCACAGCTCCATCCGTTTCGGTCTTGGCCGCTTCAATACCGAAGCGGAAGTTGACTACGTGGCCGACAAGATTATCGATGTGGTGCAGAAACTGCGCGAACTTTCACCGCTTTACGAAATGGTGAAGGAAGGCATTGACCTCAGCAAGATTGAGTGGGCGGCGCACTAAGAATTTCAGCCGTATATTGATCTACGCAAATACGAACCAGATTCAGACAGGAGATTCCAATGGCATATAGCGACAAGGTGATCGACCACTACAACAACCCTCGGAACGTCGGCCAGCTGGACAAGAGCAGCGAGACAGTGGGGACGGGTCTGGTGGGCGCGCCGGAGTGCGGCGATGTTATGCGCCTGCAGATCCGCGTGAACCCTGAGACCCAGGTGATCGAGGAAGCCAAGTTCAAAACCTTTGGCTGCGGCTCGGCCATTGCTTCGTCTTCGCTTGCTACCGAGTGGGTGAAAGGCAAGACGGTGGAAGAGGCGCTGCAGATCAAGAACACCGACATCGTGAAGGAGCTGTCGCTTCCTCCGGTGAAGATTCACTGCTCGGTGCTGGCAGAGGACGCGATCCGCGCCGCGATTGGCGACTGGAAGAAAAAGAACGGTGTCGCCGAAACTGAAGCCGCCACTCAGGCCGTCGCGGCCCAGTAAAGCAAGGGAAGGATTCAGTTGGCTACTCCAAATAGCAGCGGACCCACCGCAGGAGTTGATGCTCCTGCGGTGAAGGGAATTGAAGTGACGCCGAAGGCGATTGCGCGCATTCGCACGGCCATGCAGCAGGAGGGGATTTCGCCCGAGCAGGGTGGTCTGCGACTGGGCGTGCAGGGCGGCGGATGCTCGGGCCTCTCGTACAGCATTCGATTCGATACGCAGCCGAGGGAGCGCGACCGCATTTATCAGTATGATGACGTGCGTATTTTTGTGGACGCGAAGTCGTTCCTGTACCTGAGCGGGATGATTCTGGACTATGAAGAGACCCTGATGCGGCGCGGATTCAACTTCATCAATCCCAACTCCAAGAAGTCCTGCGGCTGCGGCTCATCATTTTCTGCCTGAGCCGGCCGGCTCTGCCGTAACTCTTGATTCGCTTATGCAAAATGCTGCAACCACGTCCGTTCGTGCTGTCTGCTGGTCCTGCGGCAAACCGCTGGAGGGCGCGGCGGCCTTGTGCGCCGAGTGCGGCAAGGTGCAACCGGCGTCGGCGGTACAGGACTATTTCGCAGTCTTCGGCCTGCCGCGCAAGTTGGCCATAGACACCGCGGGATTGGAGCGCAGCTTTTACAAGCTCAGCCGCAAACTTCATCCCGATGTTTACGCGCGCGCCTCAGCTGAAGAGCAGCAGTGGAGCCTGGAGCAGACGTCGCTGTTGAACGACGCCTATCGCACGCTGAAGAATCCGGTGGCGCGCACCGAGTATCTGCTCAAGCTGGAAGGCAAGCCTGTTGCCAGCGAAGAGCAGGCAGCGCAGGATGGCAAGCCGAAGGATTCGCGCGCCCCGGTGGATATGCTGGAAGAGGTTTTCGAGCTGAACATGCAGCTGGAAGAGATGCGCATGAACCGCAAAATGGGCGAGGACGATCCGGCCCTGCGCGGGGATCTGGAAAAGGCGCGCCAGCAGTTTGAAGGGCAACTGACTGCCCTGGACGAAGAATTGAAAACGCAGTGGCAACAGTGGGATGCGGCCGTCGACGCAGGCGCCACGGACGGCGCAGAGCAGGTGAAGGACAAGATGTTCGCGCTGCTCGACCGACGCCGCTATATTCGTAACCTTGTCCGTGACGTAAACGACGCGCTTGGCGCCTGAGGCGCGCGAGGCAGCGCCACCATCGTACGGAGCATTTCCGCCACACACCAGGAAAGGGGAAGCATGGTTCAGCAGGAAGAACGGATTGTCGGGATCGATCTCGGCACCACCAACTCGCTCGTCGCGTACATGCAGGACGAGCAGCCCGTGGTGATTCCGGGTGAAGACGGCTCGCCGCTTGTGCCGTCAGTCGTCGCGATCCCGGCAGCGCGCCAGCCGGTTGTAGGAAATCCGGCCCGGAAGTTCCTCATTGAGTCGCCCGAGCGCGTTGTTTACTCTGCCAAACGCCTGATGGGCCGCGGCGTGGAAGATGTGCAGGAGGAGCTGAAGCTCTTTCCCTTCCGCATGGCATCCGATCTTGCGCCCGGCGAGGTGATCCGCCTGCAGATTGGCGAAGAGCAGTTCACGCCGCCGGAGATTTCGGCGCTGGTGCTGCGCCAACTGAAGCGCAATGCGGAGCGCTACTTCGGAGCGCCCGTCACGAAGGCGGTGATTACGGTTCCGGCGTACTTCAATGATGCGCAACGCCAAGCGACCAAAGACGCGGGCCGCATGGCGGGACTGGAAGTGCTGCGCCTGGTCAACGAGCCAACGGCAGCGGCGCTGGCGTATGGACTGGACCGCAACAAGGAAGGCATCGTCGCGGTTTACGACCTCGGCGGCGGGACATTCGACATCTCCATCCTCAAGCTGCATGAAGGCATCTTCGAAGTGATTGCCACGAATGGCGACACGCACCTCGGTGGCGACGATATCGACAATCTGCTGATTGCGATCGCGCTCGACGATATCCAAGGGGAAACCGGCATGGAGTTGCGCCAGAACGGCGCAGCGATCCAGGCGATTCGCAAGGCAGTGATTGAAGCCAAGATCGCACTTTCATCGCAGGAAACGGCGCGCATCTCGGTCGACTTGCCCAACATGGAACCCTACCGACGTGAAATCACGCGCGAGCAATTCAATCAGCTGATTCAGCCGATTCTTGCGCGCACCGTAGAGCCCTGCCTCACGGCAATCAAAGACGCGGGCATCCAGCCCGAGCAGATTGACGAGGTGGTGCTGGTTGGCGGTTCCACGCGGATTCCGGCAGTGTGGCAGCTTACGTCTGATGTGTTCCAACTCGCCGCGCGCGGCAAGAAGCCGCATCGCGAACTGAATCCCGATGAAGTGGTCGCACTCGGCGCCGCGGTGCAGGCCAATATTCTTGAGGGTGGCAGCAAGGCGACGCAGGATATGCTGCTGCTCGATGTGACGCCGCTTTCGCTCGGTATTGAAGCCCTTGGCGGCGTTGTGGCGAAGATCATCCAGCGGAATTCGACCATCCCGGCATCGGCTACGGAACACTTCACGACGGGGGTCGATGGCCAGACGAATGTTGCGATTCACGTGCTTCAGGGCGAGCGTGAGCTTGCCAAGGACTGCCGCTCGCTGGCGCGCTTTGACCTGAAAGGGATTCCGCCGATGGCGGCGGGTTTGCCGCGCATCGAGGTCAAGTTCCTGATCGACGCGAACGGCATACTGCAAGTGAAAGCGCGCGAGCAGCGCAGCGGGCAGGAAGCGCAGATTGAAGTGAAGCCGACCTACGGGCTCACGGATGAGCAGGTCGAGTCGATGATCCTGGAATCCTTCGACCATGCCGAAGAAGACTTTCGCGAGCGCCAACTGATTGAGGCGCGCAATGAGGCCGAAAATCTGATCGCGCATGTGGAGAAGGCGCCGACGCATGCAGCGTGGAAGCAGCTTACCGATGAAGAGCGCAGGCAGATCATCATGCTCGCCGACGACCTGCGCGTGCTGAACCAGAGCGATGATCGCCACGCGATCCGCGCAGCTACGGAAGCGCTTGACAAGGCCACGGGCCGGTTTGCGGAGCTGATGATGGATGCTGCTGTGTCGGATGCATTACGCGGGCAGACCATGGAGTCGGCCGGGGAGCGGCTTGGCGAAGGCCCTTCCGCGCCGCACCCTTTTGCGCCCGCTGAGATCAACGAAAAATAAGAGAGACAGGAAATGTCGAACGCAGAAAACGAAAAGACCATCGATCTGAGCAAGCCGCCCGCGCCCAACATGGTGCGCGTGACCTTCCTGCCGGAAGGCCGCACTGTCGAGTTTGAATACGGCACCATGCCATACGACCATCACGGCAAGCCCATGTCGTTTCTCGATGTCGCGGAGAACCACGGCATCTTTCTCGATCATGCCTGCGGCGGCGCGTGCGCCTGCACGACCTGCCATATCTGGGTGAAGGAAGGCGAGAAAGGCATCAGTGAAGCCGACGACGATGAACTGGACAGACTGGATATGGCTGCCGACCTGCAACTGAACTCGCGCCTTGGCTGCCAGGCTGTGATTACCGGCCCAGGAACGTATGTGGTGGAAATCCCCAAGTGGAATCGCAACTATGTGCAGGAAGGCAAGCCATTGGCCGCCGCTGCTGAAAGCAAATAAAACCGTAACGATTACGAATTCACCGGAGCGATCCCATGCCGTCTGATATTACATGGAATGACGCCGAAGAAATCGGCATCCAGTTGCAGGAGAAGTTCCCTGATCTCGATCCGTTGACTGTACGCTTCACGGATCTGCACAAGTACGTGACCGAGCTGGAAGGCTTTGCCGATGATCCGGCCAAGTCTAATGAAGGCAAGCTGGAAGCGATCCAGATGGCGTGGTATGAGGAGTACAAAGACGCGCAGGGTTGATTGGGCAACCCTTGTGGTTGTGCCTTTCTGATTCTCCGCTACTTCGTTATCGCCGGCGTCTGTCGCGCCTGCGGCCTGGTGCTTTCCTTCTGTAACGCCGGCAATTTCACCGTGAAGCGCGTTCCCTCGCCTGAGTTGCCGGCAAGCGAAATGGTTCCACCGCAGGACTCGGCAATCGCCTTACAGATTGCCAGTCCGAGCCCGGTTCCACCGGTGGTTCGCGCGCGCGAACTGTCACCGCGATAGAAGCGCTCAAAGACATGCGGCTGATCTTCCGGCCGGACGCCTTCGCCCTGATCCACAACCTGCAGCAGCAGGTGAGCTGCATCTTTCTGTATCGTGACGCGAACTTCGCTTCCGGCGGGTGAGTGTTGCAGGGCGTTCAGGAGCAGATTGGAAACGAGGGTTGAAGCAGCATCGCACTCCAGCGGAGCCCATGCCTCACCCGGAGTTTCCAGTTTTACGGCGACTCCGCGAGCTTCCGCGGTGGTGGCCAATTGCGTTGCCACTTCCTGCACGACATCGGAGAGGTCGCACGCGGCTTCGGCGGGTGCGGCGTTCTGCTCCAGTCGCGCCAGCAGCAGCATCCGCTGGACGAGGTCTGCCATGCGGTCAGAGTCGGCGAGACAGGCCTCGAGTCCCTCTTTGTACTCGATTGGGGTGCGAGGGCGCGAGGCCAGCAACTGCAGCGACGATTTCACGATAGTGACGGCTGTTTTCAACTCGTGCGCGGCATTGTGCAGAAAGACCTGCTGCTGGCGAAAGCTCTCATCAAGCTTTTGCGTGGCGGATTCGAGCGTTGCCGCGAGCGTACGGAGCTCTTCGACCTCGACCACATCGGGAGGAGTACGAAAGAGCGGTTGGGCAGGATTCACTTCTGCCGCAGCCCGGCTCAGATGGTCGAGCGGCGCCAACCCGCGCCGCAGGAAGAAGATGAGCAGGGAGCCGGTCACCAAGAGCAGGATGCCGTTGGCGAGCAGGAGAAACTGGCTCGCGTCGACGAGCGCCTGATGCACATGATGCAGTGAGGCCGCGTAGAAGATTGTTACCGGGCGTGGAATGCCACCGCTTTTGTCGTCCGCGTCGACAACGCGGATGCCGTGCATCACCATTCCGCGGTAGTACTTGCCATCAATGCGGAAGGTATGTGGATGACTCCCGTGAATAGCCATGGCGGAAGCGGGCGTCCAAGCTGCTGACTTTGCAATCACGCGGCCGCCTTCGCCCTGCACGAGCCACAAATCCTGGTAGCCAAGGTCGAGAGCTCTGGGGTCGAGCTTCAGGTTGTCCGCGGCATCTTCGGAGTCCTGGACGGCGCCGAGCAGCGAGTCGGCGCGGCCCTGGAGCCTGAGGTCAAAGGCGCGGACCTGCTCATGGCGCGTAAAGAACAGCGTGGCGAAAGAGATGCCCAGCGCCAGCGCAAACTCCAGCGCCAGCACGACGGCCAGCAGTCTGCGACGAAGGGAGTATCTTCTCATGATCCGGGACCGCGTTCTCCGGTCATCAGCCGGTAGCCTCTGCCCCGCAGCGTCTCGATCCAGGGATCATCGCCGGCGGTGCTGAGCTTGCGGCGGAGGTTTGAGACGTGCGCTTCAATCACGTTGGAGTGGTGCTCCCAGTTGTAATCGTAGAGGTGCTCCAGCAGACTCTGCTTGGAGATGATCGCGCCGGGGCGATGACCCAGAAATTCGAGGACGCGGTATTCAGTGGGCGAAACTTCGACCGCTGTACCGCGCAGTGTAACGGACTTCTCGACGGTATCGAGGACGAGTTCTCCGATACGGATCACCGGGTGGCTGACTCCCTTGCCGCGCCGGATGAGAGCCTTTGCGCGCGCGAGCAACTCGCCCAGATCAAAGGGCTTGGCGAGGTAATCGTCGGCGCCGGCATTGAGCAGCTTCACCACGGAAGCTTTGTCGGCAACGGCGGTGAGCACCAGTACGGGCGTGGCGTTGCCCTGCGCGCGAATTGCCTTCAGGACGCCGGCTCCGTCGAGGCCCGGCAACATCAGATCCAGAATCACCAGGTCATACTCGGCCTGCTGGCAAAGCTCGCGGCCGTCGAGCCCGTTGCCGGCGAGGTCGACCGCCCATCCCGGTCCCTCGCGCATGGCAGCGGCGATATTCGCCGCCAGACGCGTTTCATCTTCAACGACCAGTACCCGCATGCCCTAAGGTTACGCTTGTTGTGCTTGAGCAGAAACAGGTTCGAGGGTCGAAAAAAACTGCCCGGAATCGCCGGCCTGGGGAACGGCATTTGCTGGCGGGCGAAGTGCGCGCCCTGATCTCGATTCCTTTGAAGTGTGCGGTGTCGCAGGTGGCTAGATATTTCAGAGCAGGAGCGCGATCCGCTTGGCATGGGTCTATAGGGTGCGGAAGCAGAACTTCGCGAGGTAGAGTTCCTGGGTGCGGGGACACTTCGTGCGTACCCTGGGACGGGGCGAGGCAACGATTCGTGAATACATCCGCACCTAGGCATAGGAAGATCTGCGATTAGGCCGGATAAATCTGTGATGCTGACCTTCCGCCTCAAGTGAGGTGCCCAAAGACAACCGGGGCCGCAGCAGCGACCCCGCCCAGCCGCTTTGAACGGCTTATACGAAAGAGCCCCAGCTATACTGTGGGTGCTCATTGGATGTTGAAAATGATTTCACCAGTGGTTGCGACGCCGCCGGAGGGGCCGCCATTAACACTCGGGTTCGAGCTGGGTACATATTGAGCTCGACACTGGATGTAATAGGTTCCAGGACCGGGAGGGGTCCAGCTGAACTGGGTAGCGATGTTCGAGTAGCTCTTACTTGAATAAATCGCCGATCCTTGACCGGTGTTCTCGTTAGCGCCAACGCACGACGCCAGAACGTACTGTCCTTCTCCTTCCACGCCGTACACATAGAAGTTTATGGGGAGGGCGATTCCCGCGCTGTATGTTCCGCCCTGAGAATTAGGGCCGGGGCCTCCGCCATTCGCGTTTTCAGCAAACCCTCCGGCGCCAGATACTTGTACATTGCCAGCGCCAATATTGTTGCTGCCGCCGCCGGAAGACTGTCCTGCAGCGCTATTAGATAGCGCTATTACAAGCGCAATCGAGAACGCCGCAAAAGTGAGTAATTTATGGGGATTGATAACTTTCACGAATAACCTCCTTGGCCTTGATAAGGCAGGCATGATTTAAGTACCAATCCGCATATATTGTCAATGGGCAAAGGTTTGTCTTTTCGACATCGTGCATCACTTTCCGCTTGACAATCCTCCAAGTGGTTTGGTGTTATCTAACGCGGCCCTCCAAAAGGGCCGCATTTGCCATTGCAGACAATCGGTTGTCTGTGCAAACAAGAGAACGTCGCCTGATTTTTCTGGAATTTGCGGTATTTTCCGGGGGCTCCAGCCTATAGGAATCAAATAAAATCGGCTGCTCAAAAGAGCCGGGACTGAATCCCGGACAACAAGCCTGCGCCGTGCAAGACGGATTGCGGGCCAAAGTACGACTTTTTAGGAGGAACGCTATGTGGAAATTTGTTCGCACCAGCCTTGCGATCGCCGCTTTGATGACCGGCGTCCTCGGCTATGCGCAAAGCATAAACTCCGGTGACCTTACAGGAACAGTGATGGATACGACGGGTGCAGTGATTCCCGGTGTGACTGTCACGGTAAAAGACGTCACCAAGGACGTGACCCACACCTACAAGACGAACAATGCCGGCGTGTACGATACCGGCGCGATCATTGCCGACGATTACCTGATCACCTTCTCGAAGCAGGGGTTCAAGACCCTGGTTCGCGGGCCGATCACACTGAGGGTTGGGACGACGACCCTGAACGCAACGCTCAATGTCGGCGCGGCCACGCAGAAGATTGTGGTCACGACCAACGTGCCGCTGCTCAACACCAGCGACGGTGCCCTGGCGGACACGATGACGGCGAAAACCATGGCGAAGCTGCCCCAGACCGGCAACGCGGACTGGGAAAACTTCATCTGGCTGCAGCCGGGCGCTTCCGGCACTCCGGAAAATCAGAGTACAGCGAATACCCCCGGCGCCGGAACAGTCTCTGTCAACGGCAACCTGCCTTACGCAACGATGCTGCAGGATGGTGCGACGACGACGCTGCCGATGAGTTCGAACTCGAACGTAACGATTTTTGAAACCACGTCGGAAGTGAAGGTGAACGCTACGGCGTTCTCTGCGCAGTACGGCCTGGGTGATATCGTCTACAACCAGATCACCAAAGGTGGTTCCGAGCATTTCCACGGCGTCGGTTATGAGTATTTCCAGAACAATGCTCTGAATGCAGCGCCCTATGCCTTTGGGCAGCAGGCGTCTGTTCCATTCCTGCGGTACAACAACTTCGGGTTCTCGGTAAGTGGTCCTATTGTTCCGCATCACGCTTACTTCTATTTCGATTACGACAAGACGATTGACAACGGCGGTGCTTCGAACGGCTTCATTACCGTACCATCGCCAGCGATCATGAGCGGCGACTTCTCGGCGCCTGGCCTGCCGACGCTCTACGATCCGACCACGCAGACCATCCAACAGAGTGGAACTTATACCTACTCCGGGTCGCAGTATCCGAACGGCTCGCTGACGGTAAATTGCCCGTGCGTGATCCGCAAGAGCTTCAAGTCGGAATACGGCAAGAACGCGATTCCTGCCGCCATGATGAGTTCGGTGGCGCAGAAAATCGAGGCGTACTATCCCAAGGCCAATACCGCCGGGCAGATTTCCAGCGGTTATGCCCAGAACAACTATTTCTACAACGTACCCAGCACAAATCCGCTAAACAGATACTTTGGGCGGCTTGACTGGGACATCAGCGCCAATAATCGATTAACGATTTCGGATACGCAGGCAGATAATCCGGCCACATATCTGAATCAAGGTATATGTCCGATTAACTGCCAGTCCGGCGACGTCGACAACAACAACGCGGAAATTTCCGACGTCTGGACGTTCAGCGCCAATCTGATCAACCAGGCAAACTTCGGCTATACCGATCAGCTCAACTTCTTCCAGCCCTACACGCTGAACCAGGGCTTCCCGGGCAAGCTGGGCTGGCAGTTCGCCAAAGCGGATAACTTCCCGAACGTGGGCATCAGTGGGTTCTACGGTCTGGGCTCTTCGTCGAACGCTGTGTACAAGGAATTCGTTTTCGACCCGTCGGATGTGGTTACGCTCATCAAGGGCCGCCACGTTCTCCACTTCGGCGGCGAGTTCCTGGTGAACCGTGCAGACTCGACGGCATGGGGCAACATCAACGCCGGCAGCGTCAACTACAACGGCGACTATACCTCCGCCGGTGGCGCCTCAACCGTTGCGTATGACGGTTTCTCGTATGCCGATTTCCTGCTGGGGCAAACGCAGAGCTGGAGCGCCAGCGTGACGCCGGAGTACGGCGGACGCTGGAAGAGCCCGCAGCTCTTTGTTCAGGACGACTGGAAAGTGAAGCCCAACCTGACGATCAATCTCGGCCTGCGCTGGGAGGGTGAGACGGGCTGGTCTGAAATCCACGGCAATGAAGCAGCCTTTGATCCTACTGTCATCAATCCGGCCAATGGTCAGCTCGGTGCGATGTGGTATGGATTCAGCCATGCCAACGGCCGTACGCAACTCCAGCATTCCAAGTGGGATATCTGGCTGCCTCGTTTCGGCTTCAGCTATCAGCCGATGACGAACACGGTTGTCCGGGGCGGCTTCGGTATCTTCGCTTCCGGATGGTCAGAGGATACATACGGTGCGGGCATGGGCAATGCCTTTGGAAGCAGCGGAAGTTACAGCGATACTACCAACGGTATCTGCCCGGTGGTGCAGCTGGATTCGAAGGGCCAGTCACCGGATACAGCTGATCCGGGGTGCGGCACAGGTTCGTACAACGGAACCAGTCTCGAATCGCACTATCTTACCGCTCCAACTTCGGCCGCGGCATCCAACGGTCAAGGCTATGTGTCCTACAACCAATACCACACGCCAGTCCCCACCAACTATCAGTGGACGCTGGCGATTCAGCATCAGTTCGGCCTCGATTATTCTGCGCAGATTGCGTACGTTGGCAATCACGGCGAGAATTTGAATTTTCCGGTGGACATCAACCAGGTACCGGAAGGAAAGCTAGGGCCGAACGACAAGCAGTACGAGCCCTATCCGCTCTTCAATTACATCGGGGGCAGCACCAACAATGCGGTCTCCAACTATAACGCCCTGCAGACGGAGCTCACCAAGCGCATGACAAATGGCTTGCAGTTTGCCGTCAACTACACCTGGTCGCACTTCCTTGATGATCAAGACTCCTCGGGATGGGGCAGCCGCGGCGGCTGGCAGAACTTTCAGAATGCATTTGACCCCTCTGCCAACTACAGCAACTCGAACTTTGACATCCGCAACATGTTCAAGGGCGAGGTGGTGTACGATCTGCCGTTTGGCAAGGGCGGCAGGTTCCTCAACAAGAGCCAATGGCTGGATGAAGCGGTGGGCGGCTGGCAGACGGCCTTTACCTTCGTTGTGCAGGGCGGCAACCCGCTCAGCATCACGACCGGTAATAACAACTCGTCGAACAACCAGTCAGGTGGATATACGCAGTTCGCGAACCTGGTTGGCAACTACCACTTGCCGGGCAGCACGAAGCAGCGCCTGAACGAGTGGTATAACCTGAATGCCTTCGCTGTGCCGGCACCGTATACCTACGGTAATTTCCGCAGGAATATCGTCTACGGGCCGGGGCTTTCCGAGCTGAACATGACTCTCGGCAAGACCTTTGCCCTGTGGCCGGCGCACAACGTCAACTTTGAGATCCGGGCCAATGCGACGAATGTGCTGAATCATCCGAGCTTTGGCCAGCCGGGCAACAACGCCATCGGCCAGGGGCAGTCAGCGCAGATCACCGGCGTCACGGTCGGGGGCCGCGCGATGGAACTCTATGGTCGACTTTCCTTCTAACTCCTGATGCGTAATCACTTCGAGAGACGGTGGAACCACCACCGTCTCTTCTTTTTTGTTTCCTGCCCTCAAAAGCGGGTATTGTGAGTCATAACGGCAATGTCTTCCACGAAGTCTCTTCTTACATCTCTTCTCTTGTCGGCTTCCTGCGTTTTTGCGCAAACGGCCAGCCATCCTGGTGCTTCTGTTCCGAGCAGTGCTGCGCAGGTTGCCGAACACAGCCAAAAGGCAGAAATGTATCTCCGCGAGAAGCGCCCTGATCTGGCCATTCCGGAGTTGCAGGATGTTGTGCGGCTCGATCCGAACAATGTAGAGGCGCAGGCGAATCTTGGTGTGCTGCTGTTTTTCCGGGGACAATACGCAGAGGCAACGACGGCGCTGCACGCGGCGCTGAGTCTGCATCCTGGTCTCACGCGCATTCAGGCGCTGCTTGGCATGAGCGAAGAGCGCACCGGGGATCTTGCTTCTGCGCAGAAAGATCTTGAAGCGTCGTTCTCGGGCCTCAAGGATCCTCACATCCAGATGCAGGTGGGTCTCGCGCTTGTACACGTCTATCGGGTCGACGGCCACCTTGAAAAGGCTGCGCGGGTGATCTCCGATCTCGAAGAGCAATCGCCGGAAAACCCCGAGCTGATTTACATTGCCTACCGGCTGTATTCCGATCTTGCCGACCAGTCGATGCTGAGCCTTTCGCTGGTGGCACCCGATTCCGCCCAGATGCACGCTCTTATTGCGCATGTGGACGCGATGCAGAATGAGAACGAGGATGCCATCGCGGAGTACCGCAAGGCTCTCGCGATTGATCCCAATCTTCCTGGCGCCGATTTCGAACTGGCCGAGCTGTTGCGCAATGCCAATGACGTCAAGCAGCAGGCGGAGGCGGCATCGATCTTCAAGGCCGCGCTGAAGGCGAATCCATATGATGAGCCTTCGCTGGTGGCACTCGGGAAAATGGCGTTGGCGCAGGGCAATTTCCAGCAGTCGAAGAGCTACTTTGACCGCGCCCTCACGATTGATCCCTCGGATTCAGAAGCAAATTTTGGGCTCGCGAAGACGCTGGTCGGGATGAACGAGTCCAAGCAGGCCCTGCCGCTTCTTGAGAAAACTGTGCAACTGGACCCTACGAACGCCTCTGCGCATTTTCGCCTGGCCACTCTTTACCGGCAAGCGGGCCGGGAGCAGGACGCTCGCAAGCAGCTTGAAATCTTTCAGCGTTTGCGCCAACTGAAGAATAAGCTCTCGGCGATTTATAAGAAGATGCACCAGCAGCATGCGCGGTCTGGCGGAGGCATGGGTGGGCAGTAGCCGCATGGCGAAGGACCGCTGCTCATGAGCTTCCGTTTCGGTCTACGGGGAGCGTTGCTTCCGCTCAGCAGCCTCGCATTTCTTGCGGTGGTTCTCAGCGGCTCGGCCACTCGCGCGCAGGCGCCTGCACTGACAAAACCGCCTGCTCCGGTCGCGCCCGATGTGCGCCTGGTCGACATTACCAAGTCCACCGGCATTCACTTTGACCATCTTTCGTCGCCGGACGATAAGTACATTGCGGAGTCGATGAGCGGCGGTGTCGCCATTATTGACTACAACCTGGATGGATGGCCTGATATCTACTTCACGAACGCGCCCAATGTCGACATGGCCCTGAAGGGCGAAATGGCGCGCGGCGCACTTTATCGCAATAACGGCAACGGCACCTTCACAGACGTCACCAAGCAGGCCGGGCTCGGTTACCCCTGCTGGGCGATGGGCGCGGTTGTGGGCGATTACAACAATGACGGCTGGCCGGACCTGCTGATTACCTGCCTGAACGGCGTTGTTCTCTACCGGAACAACGGCAACGGCACCTTCACCAACGTGACCAAGCAGGCTGGTTTGGCCGGCGATCACGGCTGGGCCACCGGTGCATCCTTTGCCGATATTGACGGCAACGGCTACGACGATCTTTTTGTTCCGCACTACGTCGTCTTCCACCTGCACCACCTGCCCAAGATGGGTTCCTCGCAGACGTGCGAATATGACGGCATCGCGGTGCAGTGCGGCCCGCGGGGGCTGCCCGGCGAGCCCGACAATCTGTACCACAACAACGGCAACGGCACGTTCACCGATATTTCAAAAGAGGCCGGCGTTGAAGACAGCCAGCATCTGTACGGCCTCACCTCTGTCTGGAATGACTTCAACCATGACGGACATCTCGATCTGTTCGTCGCCAACGACAGCGGCCCGAACTACCTCTACATCAATAACGGCCACAACCACTTCACGGATGACGCCATGATGGCTGGAGTCGCCTACAGCCAGAATGGCTTTGAGCAGGCCAATATGGGTGTTGCGCTCGGTGATTACATGCATACGGGGCGCATGGATATCGCCGTGACGCACTTCAGCCAGGAGTACACTTCGGTCTACCGCAATGACGGCAATCTGAACTTCACGGATGTCTCGTATGCGACCGGAATCGCGCGCGACACCGAACACGATGTTGGCTGGGGTGACGCCTTTGTGGATCTTGATAACAGCGGCTGGCTGGATTTTTTTCAGGTCGATGGACATGTCTACCCGCAGGTGGACTCCAAGCCGATCGGCACGCGCTTCCGCGAGCCCAAGCTGCTCTTCTGGAACAACCATAACGGCACATTCCGCGATGTGAGCAAGCTGGTTGGCCCCGCCATTCAGATTCCGCAAGTGAGCCGAGGGCTTGCCGTTGCTGACCTCTTCAATAACGGTCATGAAGATCTAGTGGTTGAGAATCTTCAGGGCGAGCCCATGATTCTTGAGCCGGAATATACCAACCACGATGGGGATCACCATTGGGTCGAATTCGAACTCGAAGGAGTCAAATCCAACCGATTGGCGCTCAACGCCCGCCTCACCGCAATTGCAGGCAAGCTTGTGCAGACGGGGGAAATTCTGAGCGGTGGCAGTTACATTTCCCAGAACAGCCTGCGTGTCCACTTCGGCCTCGGCAAGCACGACCGGGTCGACACGCTGAAGATCTTGTGGCCGGCGGGGGAGACCGAAGTCATCAAGAACATTCCCGCAGACCACATCTATGCCATCAAGGAAGGCGTTGGCATCGTCCCCTTCAAGGACATTCGTCCAAAATCGCCTGCAAAACAGTAGAGGTCCAACCGGGCTCGAATGTAGCTTAAGTTGCGACGGTTCTTCATAGACAATCGATTGCTTTATCGTCTATTGTGAATCCGCCAGTTTTCCCGAATGATTGCGAGGCTTCCGATGAGAAAGCTCTTCCTGCTTGCCGTGCTGCTCTCTGTTTCCGTACCGCTGCTTGCGCAGGGCGCATCGGTCTACACCGAGCGCCCGAACGACCCCAAGGCTGTCTACCTCACGCCGGCGAATTTCGACGTTCGCGCCGATGGAGTTACCGATGACAGCGCCGCGCTGCAGGCCGCCATCAACCAAGTGCAGGAAACCGCCAACGAGGGTATCGTCTTTGTTCCCTCCGGCCGCTATCGCATCACGCGCACCATTTACGTCTGGCCCTCGGTGCGCATCATCGGCTACGGCCCTACGCGCCCGGTTTTTGTGCTGGCTCCTGACACGCCCGGATATCAGAACCATCTCGGTTACATGTTCTTTTTTGCCGGCGGCCGCCCCGGTTATCTGCCGCGGTGGTTTCATCCGAATCCCTCCGCTCCAGCCACGCCGGGCACGGTGCCGCCTGACAATACCGTTCCCGATGCCAACGCCGGCACGTTCTACTCGGCCATGAGTAATGTGGATTTCGAGATCGGCAAGGGCAATCCCGGCGCGGTTGCCATTCGGTTCCATGTGGCACAGCACAGCTACCTTTCGCACATCGATTTCCACATTGGTTCCGGGCTGGCGGCGGTCAAAGAGGTCGGCAACGAAGCCGAAGACCTGCACTTCTATGGCGGCCAGTACGGCATCCTCAGCGGACAAACTTCGCCGGGCTGGCAGTTCACGCTACTGGACTCGACTTTTGCGGGCCAGCGAGTTGCTGCGATTCGTGAGCACGAAGTCGGCCTGACGATGAGCCACGATGTCATTCGGAATGAGCCGCGAGGCATCATCATGGACCGCGGCTATCCGGATGAAGTCTGGATCGATCACACGCGCTTTGAAAATATCCAGGGCCCGGCGATCACCATCAGCGATGACCTCAACCCACGCACAGAGGTGAGCATGCGGAAGATCGCCTGCGTGCATGTGCCGGTTTTTGCAAAGCTACGCGAGAGCGGAAAAACGGTTACTGGCAAGGGGGCCAGCTATTTTGTTTCGAGTTTCACGCACGGTCTGACGCTGGCCGATGTCGCTGACCAGGGCCGCATTCTCACGCGCTTCCAGGCTCAGGCACAAGCGAGGCTGCCTTCTGATGCGACTCCAGTGATTCGGCCATTGCCGCCGATGCAGGACTGGGTCAATGTGCAGTCACTTGAGGTGAAAGGCGATGGCGTAACGGACGATACGGCCGCTTTGCAGCGGGCGATCGATGATCACCGCGTTCTCTACTTTCCTATCGGCCATTACATCATCACCAACACGCTGCACCTGCGCCCGGATACGGTTCTTATCGGCCTGCATCCCAGTTCGACGCAGCTTGTGATTCCCGACGGCACACCGGCGTATCAGGGCGTTGGCGCTCCTGTTCCGCTCATCGAAGCTCCAAAAGGCGGCGACAACATTGTCACCGGTCTTGGCCTTTATACCAATGGCATCAACCCGCGCGCCGTGGCGGCGTTATGGATGGCCGGTCCACAATCGCTGATGGACGATGTGCGTTTTCTCGGCGGTCATGGCACGGACACGGCCAGCGGCAAGCGCCTGAACCCATACAACAACACGCACACGGCAGACCCCGATATTCTGCGCCGCTGGGATTCACAATATCCGAGCCTGTGGATTACGAACGGCGGTGGTGGAACTTTTGCCGACATCTGGACGCCGAGCACGTTCGCGCAGGCCGGTCTCTACATCTCTTATACGTCGACGCCGGGCCGCATCTACGAGCTTTCCTGCGAGCACCACGTCCGCAACGAGGTTAAGCTCAACCACGTTGCCAACTGGCAGATCATTGCGTTGCAGACCGAAGAGGAGTGGGGTGAAAGCGCCAGCGCGCTGCCACTCGAAATCGAGAATTCGCGCAATATCCTGATCGCCAACTATCACAGCTACCGCGTCATCGGGAGCTACCATCCGTTTCCAGAGGCGATCCGCATCACCAACTCGTCAGACATTCAGATCCGCAACCTGTTTGTTAACAGCAACAGCATCGTGCCGTTCGACAACAGCGTATACGTGCAGTCCACGCATACCCAGTTGCGCGCGCCGGATTTTGCGGTACTCAACCTGCCCGGCCACGCTGTTCCGCAGCCGCCCAACGGCGCTGCATCGGCACTCGCTCCGGGAGCAAAACTGCACAAGCTGGCCGGTGGCTTTTTCACGATCTCCGGTGCTGCTGTTGACCCCGGCGGACAGCTGTATTTCGTCGACACGCACTGGCAACGCATCTATCGCTGGGAAGCAGCGCGGAGGGAAGCCGTGGTTGTGCGCGATACTCCGATCGAGCCGCGCAATCTCGTTTTTGACAAGTCCGGGGACCTGTTGGTGACGTCATACCTGGGAGACGGTACCGTCTATTCGTTCCGGCCAGGAACGCCGGAAACCGAGATCACGATGCTGAAGAAGGAGAAGGCGGAGCCACGCCCCGGCCTTACACCCGCACTCGCGAACGACTATTGGAGCGTGGGCCCCGAGACTGCGAAGCCTCATCCGTGGCAATACATTTCGCCGGACGGGAGTCTGTTCCTTCCGGCCACCAACAGCTTTGTGAAAGGAGTGCTTTCATGGGGCACCAAGATGGCGCCCGTGCTGCATGGGTATTCGCTGGCGAAGGCGGTTCCGGGTCATCCGTTCTACATCACCGACCAGTCCAATGAAAGAACGTGGCGGGCAAATGTAACTAACTCAGGAACATTTGAGGGGATGCGTCTCTTCGTTCAGCAGGGAGGCGATAGCGTCGTCCAGGACAGCGCCGGGAACGTTTTTCTGGCCGCCGGCCAGATCTATATCTACCGGCCCGATGGCAAGCAAATCGGGATCATTGATGTTCCTCAGCGACCGATCGATCTCATATTCGGAGGTAAGGATAAGCAAACCTTGTACGTCCTTACGCACGGCAACCTCTACTCCATCCGGACTCGTTATCCTGGATTGTGATCGTATCGACTATAAAATGGTTCTCACGGCGAAAACGGCAAGAAACCAATTTATTTCGACTCATTATTTCCACCCGAAGGCATCACGCACCAGTGCGATCTCTGGTTCCTGACCCTGCTCAAGATAGACGGTGACGACGTCAAATCGTGAGGCGGCCTCCGGCAGACCGGCCCGGCGCAAGTAGCGGCGCGCCAGCCTGCGTACCGTGCGACGCTTATCGTCGTCGACGGCTGATTCCGCAGTTGCCGAGTTTCGGGTTGTCCGGGTCTTTACTTCAACAAAACAAAGCCGATTACCTTCCCATCCCACCAGGTCGAGGTCGCCGGGAGTGATGTGCGATCGCCAGCCCTGCGCGACGATCGTATAGCCACGTCTTCGGAGGTGGAAATAGGCCGCCAGCTCTCCGCGCCAGCCCGTGGCAAGGTGCTCGGGCGTCGCTTCTTCTGGCTGGATTCGATGCAGGAACCCCTCCAGCCAGTTCAGGCGAGCCTGAGTCCAGCGGGTGGTCTTCACCGGACCCGGAGTTCGGGTGGTTTCCGCCATGCCGTCATTTTGGGCTGGTTCGGGCGCCGCGCCAACAGCACCGAGGTCACGAAGCTGTGGGTGGTGCGCCAATTTTCGCAGAATCGTGCCGGCGTTCAGGGTGGGAAGATCCAGAGCCGGTGTGGTAACAAGAAGAGACGGCATAAATGAGGAGGGGACGCATCTATTTGAACTATGGGAACCAGCACAAGCAGCCGAAAACGCAGCCTGCCGAAGGGGCTGCTCGCCGGCCTCGTCGGAGGGATCGTTGGCGCGGGAGCGATTCTCATCGCCGAGGAGATATTTCCGCCTAGAACTCATGGGGAGCCAGCGCCGCTCGCGGTCTTGGCCAGCCGGGCAAGTGACAAGCCTCCAGCGGCCACGGCACCACCGGGCTGGCAGGCCCTGCACTGGGCAGTTGGAGCACTGGCGGGGGGCATTTACGGCGTCGCCGCCGAGGTTGAGCCATCGCTGGCCGCCTGGCGTGGAGCCGCCTTTGGCATTGCCCTCAACCGTATCACCCACGAGTCTCTGCTGCCCCGGATGGGTCTTGCGCCGTCCAAGGAAGAGCAGTCCACGCAGGCTCGGGTCAGCAACTGGATCAGCCACGCCGCGTACGGTGTCGCGACGGACTCGGTCCGACGCGTGGTTCGGCGGCTGCTGTGAGCTAGATCGAGAGGGTTGGCTGACGTATTTTGAACAAATCGTCATCCGTTTTCGCGAGACCGCAGTGAAATACTGGAGGCGAGCCACTATGCTCCCGAGAAGCAGTCGGTGGCGCACGTTTCCGTGGGCCCCGCCATTTTTCCCAGCAGCCCTGGGCATCGGGGTGATTTCGCTGCTCATGGGCGCGTTTGTGCCAGCGCTCCGCGCACAAGCTCGATCCAGTCAGCCCGATCCGCCTGCCGTTGAGGCCGTCAAGCTTATGGTTCAGCACGAGATTTCCGACCATCGCAAAGCTCAGCCCAGCCACGCCTTCCGTTTTCTCTCGGTGGAGCGGTCCGCGCGAACCGGTGGCCATCTCTGGACCGAAGAAGTCGTCGAGGTCGACGGCGGATTGCTTCGCCGGCTGGTGGCAATTGACGGCAAACCTCTCTCTGCGGTGCAGCAGGCGGAAGAAGACCGTCGTCTGCAGCGGTTGGCCGAAGATCCCGGTGCATTTGCCGAGGCCAACCAGTCCCGGGAGAAAGACGAGTCCCGAGTCACCAAAGTTCTCGAACGCATGCCCCAGGAATTCCTCTTCCAGTACGATGGCGAGGAAAACGGCTGCCGGCGCATCGCGTATCGCCCGAATCCGGGCTACCAGGCCGACTCGTTTGAGGATCGGGTGGTCCACAATATGGCCGGCTTCGTCGATATCCAGGAGCCGTCCATGCGCCTCTGCTCCGTCAGCGGCCATCTGGTGAAGACGGTCGACTTCGGCTGGGGACTGCTCGGGCATGTGAGCCAGGGCAGCGGCTTCAGCCTGGACCGTGTCCAGGTCGAGCCTTCCGTCTGGCGCTCCACAGTGCTCAAGATGGACTTCGACGGGGCTATTCTCTTTTTCAAGAGTATTTCCCGCAGCCAGCACACTGTTCGCAGTGATTTTCAACCAATTCCGGTCAACCTGAATCTCAAACAGGCAGTTGCTCTCTCACTTCCGTCTGCCGAGCCGTAAAGACAATGCCATGAACCCATCCCGCTATAGCTTCACTCCGTGTGTTCGCCGTATTCTCCTGCCCGCCGTCTGTGTGCTCGCTTGTTCTCCGGCGCTTCTTGCCCAGCAGCTCAGGGTGCCCGTGAGTGCGCCCATGGCGGTAGAACTCGTTCACCATGCGCCCATGAAGGCGGGTGCGCCGCTCACCGCGCGTCTGCTTTATCCGGTGTATGTGGACAGCCATCTCGCGATTCCGGCGACCAGCACGCTGGAGGGCAAGATCGTCGCGCTCAAACCCAACCGGAAGCTGCGTGCGAAGGCGCGGTTTTACGCGGATTTCACGCCCTACGATACGCCGGTTGTCCGCTTTGATAAGCTCACGTTGCCGAATGGCCATTCCTACGCCATCTCCAGCCCGGACGCCTCTGGCGGCGCTCCCATCCTGCATCTGACGGCCTCGGCGCCGCATGGTAAAAAGGCCTTCATCAAGGCCGAATTCGAGCAGGCGAAGAAGCGTGCGATAGCCGAGGCCACGCTGGTTACCCGCCCCGGCCGCATGGGGCGAATGCGGGAGTTTCTGTACAGCCAGCTCCCGTATCATCCGCAACGCATCAATACCGGGACCGAATGGACAGTGCATCTGTCCCATCCGCTGCTGGTGCCAGTGTGGCCGTTGCCTCCCGAGAAGCCGAACTCGGTTGTGGCCAATCTGGCAGTCGATCCTCCGTCCACACATGCCGGTAAGCCCAACCTGGCGGCCGCCGCGCAAGAGGTCAATCAGCCGACGGTGCAATCTTCTGCCGCTAATCGCGCGTGGCTGCTCGATGCGTATCTGACTTCCACCATCAGCTCCGCCACCAGCAAGCGCGGCGATACCTTCCAGGCCTACGTTGCTCAGCCGGTGTACGGCCCTCATCAAAAGCTGATTGTGCCTGAGGGTGCTATCCTCATCGGCACCATCACGCGGGCGAAACCCGCGCGCTCCTTCGGGCGGAAGGGCAAGCTGCGGTTTACGTTCAGCGAACTGAAGATACCGGGCCGCCGCCAAAGGCCAGTCCAGGGTACGCTTGCCGCTGCGGATGCTGCTCGCGCCGCGGATCTTCGCATCGATTCCGAAGGAGGCATCGCACCCGCAAAGAAGCCCGGCAAGATTCTCATGCCGCTGGCCTTTTCACTGCTGGCCGCCAACGGCCTTTCCAGCGACGCCAGCGCCGCGGAAAGCGGAGCTTACTCCTCCAACGGATTCGGCGCCGTCGGCCGCATCATTGGCATTGCTGCCGGCTCGCACATACTCGCCGGCGGCATCGGCTGCTATGCTGCTGCTCAATCGTTCTATAACCATTGGCTGACGCATGGGCAGAATGTCGTTTTTCCGAAGAACACGCGCATCGAGGTGGTCACGTCTGCGGCTCCGCATCGCATGGCGATGCCGGCTGCCGCCACTACAACGAAGACGCATTGAGGATGGCCTGCCGGGGCGTTTGCAGATGCGGTTTTTCCTGACGGAGGAGCCGCGCAGGGTCTTTTCGCTCCGGGGGTACATCTACAGCAAGTTCGCTCTATCCGCTTCGGGGTGCGCCAGCACCTCGCCCGCGTGCTCGCTCTCCACGGCCACCTCGCGCAGCGAAATGCGCTCCACGCGTGCCCAGATCAATCCGACCGGAACGACGCTCAGGTAAGTGACAATCAGCAGCATGGCGGAGCAGCCAAGGGCGGGTTCCCAGCGAACGCCAAAGAAGGTCTGGAATACGGCAGCCACGGCTGCAATCTGCGTAAACCAACCAATCACCGGCAGCTGCACTGTACTTGCCGCCATGCTTGCGGCCATGAGTACCATGCAGCGAGCCAGCGTCAGCGAGTGCAGTTCCGGCGACTTGTCGAAAGCATGCGCCGTTTCCAGATACGCCACCGTGATGATGCCCCACATAAGAAGCGACTGCGCTGAGGCCACTGCCACTTCACGCAGAGATGACAATACCTCGAGCCCGCTTCGGAAGGCCAGAATCCTGCTGGCAATCCCATCTCCAACCCTGGGCGCGAAGCCTGCAAAAATGAGGCGCGAACCACGCGCCAGTGCATTTCCGCTTAACCGGATTGCCGCAGCAATCGCCGCGAGGCCAATGGTGCCTATGAGCCCAGTCATCGCGAGATGTCGCAGAAGTTCAGGGTGCGGCAGTGTTCTTTTATCCGGGGCAAAGGAGAGCACGGTTGAGAAAATCAGCGCCATGGTCCCGGCATCGAACATGCGTTCGACGACGTAGACCGCAACCTGTGCACTGATTGTGGTCTTGAGTTTTCGCGCTGTCAGGTAGGGGCGCATGAGGTCGGCCGGGCGGCCCAGCAATGCCACGCCGGTGTAGCCAATGACCTGCGGGCCGACAGTCTCCCGCCAGGAACTCTTCCGGGTCGGCGACAGCAGTACCGACCAGCGGGCCGCACGGATACCGTAACCGATCCAGATCATGCTGATGCCGATAGCAATGAGCCACCAGTTGGCCTGCTGAATCTGCTCGACAAAGACGTGCCAGTTGAAATGGATACGGCCGCGCCCAAAGTACACAATCGCCGCCAGCCCCACCAGCAGCAACACGCCAAGTATCCAGTTTTTCTTCTTCAAAACGTGCTCCGTGAAACTCTCTTGCTAGTGAATCGCGGCTGCAGAAGCCATCAGCGCACGCTGCGCCCGCAGTCTTGCCTCATAGCGCAGGTTGTACTCGTGAATGACGCGAGCTACATATGCGCGCGTTTCCGGGTAGGGGGGAATACCGTGCCACCTGTCGACCGCCCCCGGTCCGGCATTGTATGCCGCCAGAGCCAGGGCCAGGTTGTTGTGATAGCGGGTCAGGAGGCTGTCCAAATACGCCGTTCCGCCGCGAATATTCTCAGCGCTGCGAAAGCTGTTTTTGACCCCAAGTTTTGCGGCGGTTGCGGGCATCAACTGCATGAGCCCACGCGCGCCGGCCGGGCTTACTGCGTGAGGGTTGCCGCCGCTTTCGACCTCAATGACGCTTTCCAGCAACGCGATATCCAGATCATGTTTGCGGCCCGCCTCCACCAGCACATCGTGCAGGCTCTGCGGCTTCGTAGCCGCCCTGGCGCCGGTGGGAGCAGCCTTCTGCCTCGTATCCTGACTGGGTTCCGCTCCCGAAGGAGCCGGCCGCCGGGTGATGATTTCATTTGCATTCACTTCGATGAAATTCTTCGATCCGGGGTCCAGAAATAATTGCACGCGATTACCGGTTCGCTGCATGTGATCGCAGATGAGCGAGAAGCCGTTCTTCAGCAGCACCTGCTCGGCGGCGTGCGCCGGCAAAGTCGCGGCGAGAATCGCCACGCAGCCCAGCACCGGGAAACAGCGATGTGTATTTAGAAATCGCATCGCGTCATTGCGCCATTTCAGCCGCTCTGTTTATGGGACGCGCAGCATCCCCGGCGCGCTCGGCAATCACGGCTTCCACTACCTGCGCTACGCCATCGTCGTCGTTGGCAGGGGCAATTTGCCAGCCGTGCCGGCGCGCGTGCTCCAGCAGTTCCGGTGCGCCATTGCCCATCACTACGGGCCGGCCGGCCCACGCCAGCATATTCTCATCGTTCCAGTTATCGCCAATCGCCATGACCTGCCCGGCGGCCAGGCCGCGTTGTTCTGCCAGCCGTGCCAGCGCCTGGCCCTTTGAGCAGCCCGGCGGCAGTAAGTCCAGGATGGTCAAATCCCGGGAAGGATATTCGGTTCGCTGCATCTCTACGGTTGCCCCGTAGCCGCAGGCGCGAAGTCCGTCTTCGGCGTCGCGCATTGCCTTCACGCTGCCGCAAATCATTCCCTGGATCGGCTCGGCGCCGTTGTCAAAGGCGCGCTCGAGAGGATTGACTTCCAGCAGGGCGTGACGGTTGGCTTCCACCCACATGCGAATCTGCGGATGGACGGCATCGAACGACTCCAGAACCATCTCGCCCGGGCCTTCAAGGTCAAAGGTGAATACCACGGTTCCGCCAAATGGACGCAGGGCGGTGCAGAGCCCGCGTGAGGTTTCCAGCGGCAGGGAAAAGCAGTCTACGGGTTCGCCGTCGAGCCTGCGCGTGACGCTTCCATTGGAGGAAATCAGTGCGGTATGCGGCGGCTGAGCGGCCCGTTCCAGGATCGGTGTCGCATAGCGGTGCCGCCGCCCGGTTGCAATCACGATCTCAATGCCTGCCCGGCGCGCCAGTTCCAGCGCCCGCTGGGTACGCTCCGTTAGCTCACCGCCCACGGAAGGCAGCAGTGTTCCATCAATATCAATGGCAATTAGTTCCACGGAGGGCAGCATGATCTTAGTCTACCGGTACCGCACACAAAACAGATGTGGTTCAGACTACAGAAAATCGCGGTGCAAACCCGCAGGGAAAGTGGGCCGGATATGGGTTGTCCGCCCAGTCGAATCATTTTCCCAAAGACCGGGTGAGATCCACTCGCCGGCGGCCGAGACCCAGGCAAGAGGGCTGGTAGCCGGGTAATCGGCAAGCTGTCTGGGTCAGTTTGCATTGTTTGTGAGGCAATGCCGGAGAAAGGGCTGCGAAATGGCACAGTGATTGCAAGTTATGAGGCCGAAGTCGCGTAATCCGGTGGCGCGACCTGGCGCCGCCAGTGAGGTCTTCCCCCATGCAAATCGCTGTCTATGCGTTGTGTTTCCTGTTACTTTGCGCGGTGTTTGAGCTGGGCAGCATGATTTCCCAGCGGAGCGATGAATGGTCTGTAGCCATTGATCCGGAGGCTGGACACTACCAGACATTGCGTAAAAGTTTCTTCTTGAGCGGGAAAATAATTCAAGCTGCGGCCGTGCTCTGGGCCGTGATGAATTTTGTAGCGCTGATGCATGCCATCCCGCACATTTAGGCCAAAGTCTTTCCTGACAGTCCGCGTCCTCGCGCTGTGGATTCCGCAAAATGCACCGTAACCGGTGCATTTTGTGTTTCCGGCATCTTTCTGAACCCCAGGGCTGCGCGGCGACGTGTTCGCGATAAAACGCCCGATAGGATCTCGCTCGCGGCCGAATGCCGGTGACTTGCTCGACCATAAGTGTGATTTTGCCGGTGCGGGTCGCCCCGGAGCCGGTGTTGGGTGCAGGGCGGTGTGCTCGGGGAGCTGTCACGGGAGCAGGGCCGGTCCTGAGTTGGGCAGTTTTTGTTGCCAAAACAGAGCGGGAACGCGCAGAATGGCACGGTGATTGCGCTGTAAACAGGTGAGATCAACTGCAAGGCAGCGCGCGATAGCGCACTGCAGGAAAGGTCCCCAGATGAGAATCCTCATGTATTTGTTGACGATCCTCCTGCTAGGCGGGGTGTTTCAGCTTGGAAGCATCATCGTTCGACAGAGCCGCGACTGGTCGTCGGCACTGGAACCGTACGCCGGTCACAGGGAAGCGGTGCGCAGAAGCTTCTATGTGAGTGGGAAAATAATGCAAGTTGTAGCCGCCATCTGGGGTTTTGTAGATGTGGTGGCGGTGATGGTCCTGGTGGCCGCGATGGTGAGCTAAAGGCCGCAACGGTCGAAGGCGCGACGCATGCCGTGCTGTGCGTGCTGCGGATTCCCTGGGCTCAGCTTCTGGCGATAAGTTCATCGACGCGGGCGGGATCCCAGGAGGGAATGGCGCCGGGCTGGCTGGCGACGGTGGCTCCGACGGCGTTGGCGAAGCGGGCGGTTTGCTCGATGGGCCAGCGCCGGATGATGCCGTGAAGGAGGGCCGCGGCGAAGGCGTCGCCAGCGCCGACGGTATCGGCCACTTTGACAGAGAAGCCGGGAAAGGCCTGGAATCGGCCTTCGGACAGGATGGCGCATCCTTCGCCACCGAGAGTGACGCAGATGGTGGCAATGCGATGGGCGGCGGCCCATTCGCGGCAGAAGCTTTCAAGCGAAAAAGTGCAGAGCGGGTGGAGGTGGCGGTGCAGCAGCTCCGCCTCGGAGTGATTTAATTTGAGCACCCGCGCGGAGGCGGAAAGGCGCTGGACGAGAGGGAAGTTCCAGTGGCCTTCGCGGAGGTTGATGTCGTAGAAGCGGGGAAGGCCGGGGAAGCGGCGGCGGAGGGATTCGATCAGCGCGGGCGAGCCGGGCGCGGCCTGTGCGAGGGTTCCAAAGTAGAGCCAGGAGGGTGGCAGGGCCTGAAGGCGGGCGAGGGTTTGCTCGTCAAGCTGGAAACCGTCAAAGGCGGCGGGGCGATCGATTCGGTAGCTGGCGTTGCCTTCGCTGTCTGTGGTGACGATGGCGGCGCCGGAGGACACGGAGGGAATGGTCTGGACGCAGTCGGTGGAGAGGCCGAGGTTGCGGATGGCGGTCAGGGCGCGGAGGCCGCGATCGTCATCGCCGACGGCGGTGAGGAGGGTGACGTCGTGTCCGAGGCGAGAGGCCATGGCGGAGAAGTTGAGTGGAGCGCCGCCGAGGAGTTCGCGATGGGCGAAGACGTCCCATAGGACTTCTCCGGCGCTAAGAATCGACACGGATGATTCCCTTCCCGGCAAGGAGATAGGCGATCAGTTGCCATCAACTTGTCTGCTAAACAGATATACTAATTCTGCTTTACCTGTCTACCTCTAATTTGCAATGATGACGGCAGCGATCGCTTTCGGGTGGCTTTAGCTGCTGGCGATGAGGGGGATGGGATGAATCGGTCCTTGGAGCGAATGATGAAGACGAGAGAGGTGCTGGATGCCGGATCCCCGGACGAACCGAAGTACCGGATGATTGCCGATAGTCTGCGGGAGAGCGTGCTGGCAGGGGAGTACCGTGCGGGTAGCCGGCTGCCGAGCGAGACGGAACTGGTGCGACGGTTCGGCGTGTCACGCATGACGATTGTGAAGGCGATCAAAGAGCTGCAGCAGATGGGGCTGGTGACGCGGCGAGTGGGTTCGGGCACCTATGTGGCGGCGCGGACAAGCCAGACGAGCCGGTTGTTTGGGTTGCTGATTCCGGAGCTTGGGCAGACGGAGATATTTGAGCCGATTTGCCAGGGGATGGCGAGCTACCAAGGGGTAAACCGGCACTCGCTGCTGTGGGGAAATGCGGTGAGCGAGGGGGATCCGAAGGAACAGGCGGCCGAGGAGCTTTGTCAGCAGTACATTGCGCAGCAGGTTTCGGGGGTGTTCTTTGCGCCGCTGGAGCTGTCTCCCGTGAAGGATGAAGTGAACCGGAAGATTGTATCTGCGCTGGACAAAGCCGGGATTCCAGTGGTGCTTCTGGACCGGTGCGTGGAGCAGTATCCCAGGCGGAGCCAGTATGACCTGGTGGGTATCGACAACCGGCGGACGGGATATGCAGCGACGATGCACCTGGTGAAGGCCGGGGCGCGGCGGATTGGGTTTCTGGGAAAGCAATTTTCGGCATCGACAGTGGATGCGCGGATTGCCGGGTACCGCGAGGCGCTGATTGCGTCGGGGATGCTGGGGCAGGAGGATCTGGTGATGCGGGGCGATCCGGGAGACACGGAGCTGGTGAGGAAAATGCTGGACGAGAAGCGTCCAGACGCAATTTTGTGCGCGAACGACCACACGGCGGCAAACCTGATGCAGAGTCTGGGGCGGCTGGGACGGCGGGTTCCGGAAGATATTCGGATCGTGGGCGTGGATGATGTGAAGTATGCGAGTTTGTTGTCGATTCCGCTGACAACGATGCATCAGCCGTGCGTGGAGCTTGGACGAGTGGCGATGGCAGCCATGCTGAGCCGGCTGGAGAATCCGGATTTTCCTGCCAGGGATATTCTGCTGAGCTGCCGGCTGGTGGTTCGGCAGTCGTGCGGGTCGGCGCAGGTGGGGTGAAGACGCCGTAATTTTGCAGCGAAGCAGGAATTTTTGCAGGGATGAGGCACTCGGAGCGGGGCCGCACGAGTGCCTTATTTTTCAGCCCGTTGATGGTCTAATTAATAAGACTATACAGCTTTGTTCAGATTAGTAATCTGATTTGATTGACAATAGTATTTCCTTATCATTAAAACGATGCATGCCAATTTCAGGAGGCGGCATGAATCAGCTAATGAGTGGACTAATCCATCTGAGGACAGCACGGCGGCGCAAAGCGATCAGGACTGCGGGCACGCCAGCATTCACAGAGACAATGGGCACGAAGCGGCGGTTGCGCGGGGGCATGAGCGGTGTGGCTGCTGTGCTGGCCCTGCTGGCAGTTGTTGGATGGACGGGCGGAGTGCCTGCGCGGGCGCAGACGAGTTACGGCAGCGTTGTGGGTACGGTGACGGACTCGACGGGCGCGATTGTTCCGGGCGCGAAGGTGGTGCTGAAGAACACGGCGACGAATGCAATGCAGACGGCGATGACGGGTTCGGCGGGCAATTACAGTTTTGTGAACCTGATTCCGGACAAGTACGACCTGACGGTGACGAAGCAAGGCTTCCAGTCGATGATGCAGAGCGGGATCGACGTGCAGGTGGGCGGCGCGACGCGGGTGAACGTGACGCTGCGGGTCGGCAATGTGAGCCAGACGGTGACGGTGACGGCCTCACGGGCTGCGCTGCAAACGCAGAGCGCATCGCTCGGAGGCGTGGTGGAAGGGCGACAGGTGGTTCAGGCCCCGCTGAACGGGCGCAACGTAAACAATCTGCTGGATTTTATTCCTGGCGTAGTGCCGGGCGGCGGGACGCAGGGCAGCACGATGGCCAACGGCGGCAGCGGGAACTTCCAGGCCGGCGGGCAAACGCAGGCGATTGCATACAACAATTATCAGATTGGCGGCGGTTTCAGCGGACAGAGCATTTTCTACATCGACGGGATGGAACAGAACATCGCCGAGAACAACGTGAATCCGCTGGTACCAACGCAGGATGCGGTACAGGAATTTCGCGTTTCCACCAATGACGTGAGCGCGGAATTTGGCGGATTCAATGGCGGCGTGGTTCAGATTGTGACCAAGAGCGGGACGAACAAGTTCCACGGCAACGTGTATGAGTACTTCCGCAACACGGCGCTGGATGCGAATGACTGGTTCAGCAACCATGAAGGCCTGGGCAAGGCTCCGCTGCACCAGAACCAGTTTGGCGCGAACCTGGGTGGGCCGATTTTGAAGAACAGGGCGTTTTTTTTCTTCTCCTGGGAGCGTGAGTCGCTGATTTCGGCGAGTCCGATCAATGCGACGGTGCCTACGATGGCAGAGTTGGCGGGGAACTTTTCGGGGGATCCGCAGACGATTTACGATCCGGAGACAGGCCAGCCGTTTCCGAGGAACATTATCCCGCAGAACCGGATTGATCCGACGGCGCTGAAGATTCTGCAACTGGAGACGCCGAACGAGTCGCGCGTGATTCAGAAGCCATTCACGACGAACTTTTTTGCCTCGGCGCCGATTGAGGGCTACCAGGACCAGTACAACGCACGAGTGGACATTGCGCCCGACCCGAACGACTCATTGTTCGTCCGTTATACGTTCTGGAATCCGCACAATGGGATCAGCGATCCCTTCGGAACCAAGACTGGCGCCGGGCCGACGGGAAACTACACGCAGGAGGCGGAGATTGGAGAAAATCACGTCTTCAATGCGAACACGATTGCGGATGTTCACCTTTCGTACCTGGAGAACTACAACTTTCAATACCCGCTGAGCGACGGGTTCGACATGTCATCGATCAGCCCGACTTACGGCACGATTCAACAGGAAAGCGCGAAGAAGGAAGGCCTGCTGCCGGGTCTAGGGATCCAGGGATACGGGATTGGCGCGGAGCTTTCGCAACTGTACTGGAACAACAACATCTGGGGTGCGAACGCGAGCCTGACGAAGATTCTGAACCGGAACACGATCAAGGCCGGTGTAGAGTGGCGCCAGATCCTGTGGGAAAACTACGGCAACAGCCAGGGCCTGAACCTGAATGCGACGCCCTTCTATACGGCGAAGAACGCAAGTGACGCAGTGGACGGGAACGCGCTGGCGTCGTTTCTGCTGGGGATTCCGTCAAGCACAAGCATTGCGTCGGTGGGGACGTGGCACGCGTTCCTGCACTCGTATGCGTTCTACGTGACGGACACCTGGCAGGCGAGTAAGAAGTTGACAGTGAATGCGGGCCTGCGCTGGAGCCAGCCGGGCGCATTCGAGGAAGAAAACAACCTCGATACGGTGCTGCAACCGAATGCAGGGGTGAGCATTGGCGGCTTGCAGTCGATTACGAATCCGGTGACGGGTACGTCGGTTCCGCTGACAGGGCGTCTGGCGTTTGTGGCCAGCCCGCAATACCCGAACCGGCACGAAGAGGCACTGCATTGGAATCTGTTCGCTCCGCGGTTGGGTATTGCGTACGAAGTGATGCCGCAGACGGTGGTGCGCGCCGGCTACGGCATTTCCTACCTGCCGGCGGAGATTACGCAGGACGGGCCCGGCAGCAGCGTGATCAATTCTGCCAACACGAGCGTGACGAATACAGTGGGCCAGCCTTTGATTGCGACGATCGATAATCCGTTGCCAAACGGGGTGAACCCGCCGAGCGGGCGTACGCAGGCAGGACTGAATGCGGCGCTGGGACTGAACATAGCGGGACGTTTTCCGCATCAGGCGTATGGTTATGCGCAACAGTGGAACCTGGCGATCCAGCGCGCGCTTGGAAATCGGGCCACGGTGACGATTGCGTACGCTGGGTCAAAAGGCACACACCTGGTGATTGGCAACGGCTTTACGGGGTCGGGCTACAACCTGAACCAATTGCCTGACAAGTACGACGCGCTGGGCTCCCAACTGCTGAAGCCAGTACAGAATCCCTTCTACGGTATATTGCCGGCGGGGACGACCTTTGGCGCCCGGACGATTGAGGAAGGCTACTTGCTGACGCCGCACCCGCAGTACCAGGGCGTGCTGCAGACGGTGCCACGGTATGGCGATTCGACCTATAACGCGCTGCAACTGGCGTATATCGAGCACTTCAAGCACGACGGCATTGTGCAGGTGGCTTATACCTTCAGCAAACTGATCAGCAACACGGACAACACCAGTTCGTTCCAGGACGGACAGGGCGGACTCGGCGTGGTGCAGGACTACACGAATCTGAAGGCTGAAAAGTCGCTGAGCATGCAGGATGTGCCGCAGAACCTGGTGATCAACTATGGCATTGACCTGCCATTTGGGCGCGGGCAGCAATACTTTGGCAATGCCGACCGTGCGCTGAATGCGGTGATCGGTGGGTGGCGGGTGAACGGCATCACGACCTTTCGCAGCGGCCTGCCGATTGCGCTGCAGGCGGCAGGCAACAACCTGAGCATTTTTGGCGCCGGCGCGATTCGCCCGAATTATGCGACGGGATGCAACAAGGGCGTGAGTGGTTCGGCTCACAGCGCGGCGCGCGCGAACGAGTGGTTCAATACGGCCTGCTTTACGCAGCCGGGGCCATACTCATTTGGAGACGAGTCGCGGGTGGATTCCACCATGCGAAGCGACAACCTCGCGAACTGGGACATGTCATTCAACAAGTACTTTGACCTGACACATGGCGTGCGATTCAAGTTTGGTACAGAGTTCTTTGACATCTTTAACCACCCTCAGTTTGCACTGCCGAACGCGAACCTGTCTTCGCCCGGTTTTGGCCAGGTGGGGCACCAGACGAACCTTCCTCGAACGGTGCAATTTGAGGGGCGGATCATCTTTTGACGCTGTTGTTGAAGTACGTTCCTCCTATGCGAAGCTGACGCCCTGATGCGGCTCAGCTTCGCGCTTTGTTTGCCGCACTTGCGGACGGAGCAGGTAGACGTCTAAAAGAGGGAGAAGCTATTGCGGGGAAAAGTTTGCCCCCGCAGAGATTTGCAACTGTCACGGACATGATTTTGGGAGGGGCGATGAATCGTCGGGAATTGCTGAAGAGTGCGGCGGGGCTGGCGGGTGCGGCGGCGATGAGCCGCAGGGGGTGGGCCGGTGAAGTGGAGACCTATGCGGAACTGATTGCGCTGGAGGGGCGGCTGGCGCGCGATCCGCGGCGGCCGCAATTTCATCTGCTGCCGAAGCGGAACTGGATGAACGATCCCAACGGGCCGGTTTACTGGGATGGTCGCTATCACATGTTTTTCCAGTACAACCCGCAGGCGGCAGTATGGGGCGACATGCACTGGGGGCACGCGATGAGCGAGGACATGGTGCATTGGGAGCATTTGCCGGTGGCGCTGGCTCCGACGCCTGGCGGGCCGGATGCGGCAGGGTGCTTCAGCGGGTCGGCAGTGATCGATCAAGGCGTAGTGACGGTGATGTATACGGGGGTAGTGAAGGCACCGGAGAGCGAGGCGACGATTCGCGACGGAGCGAACAGCCTGCGCGAGAGCCAGTGCCTGGCAACAGCTACGGGCATGAATCTGACGGCGTGGAAGAAGGTGCCGCAGGCGGTGATACCCGCGCCGCCGCCGGGGATCAAGGTGGCTGGCTTTCGCGATCCTTCGCCGTGGAAGAGCGGCGATTGGTGGTATGTGGCAGTGGGCTCGGGCGTGCTGGGCAAGGGCGGCAGAGTGCTGCTTTACCGGTCAAAGGATTTACGGAACTGGGAGTATCTGCATTTTGTGGCGAGCGGACCAGGGAGCGGGAAGCAGACGGCGAATCCGGTGGGCGATGGAGAGATGTGGGAGTGTCCGGATCTCTTTCCGCTGGATGGAAAGCATGTGCTGATTTATTCGTCGATGGGGCAGGTGCACTGGCAGACGGGCGTACTGGATGAGGCGGCGATGAAGTTTCACCCGGAGAAAGCGGGAGTGCTGGATTACGGCGCGTATTATGCGGCGAAGACGCAGACGGACAAGCATGGGCGGCGGATTGTGTGGGGATGGATTCCAGAGCGGCGGCCCGAGGCGGAGTACAGCGCGGCGGGCTGGGCATGCATGATGTCACTGCCGCGCGTGTTGCGGTTGCGTCCGGATGGGGATTTGAGTATCGAGGTGGACGAGGCGGTGCATCAGCTCAGGCTCGACGAGCAAAGGCTGGCGCCAGGCCAGGATGCGAATATGAATCTGAATCGGTTTCTTATTTCACGAGCGACAGGAGAGTTGTCGGGGCGGTTTGCGCGGGGCGGCAAGCCGTTTGCGGTGCAGCTGATGGGCAGGCTCGCAAGCGGGGAGCTGAATGAGCCGCTGGTGAAGATTGCCTATGATCCGGCGCGGCCCGGCGAAGTGTTGGCGGATGGGAAGGCGATTCCGATAGCGGGGCCGCATACGCAGGCGTTGGAGATACATATATATGTGGATGGCTCTGTGGCGGAGGTGATGCTGCAGGGCACGGCGGCGTATACGAAGCGGTTTTATTACGCGGGAGATGTGGCCCCGGACGTGTGGGTGAAGGTAGATGGTCCGGAGGGCACGGTGAGGGATCTGCGCGTATGGCAACTGGAGCCGATTTCTCCAGACCGGCTGACCTCGTAACGGGTAAGATGGGCGGAGCCGAAACGACGGTGAATTGTAAGTGAGAACGGGGGAAATTTCGGCATGCGGATGAATCGGATCCTGGCGAAGAGCGCGCTGGTGGGTGCGCTGGGCGGACTGCTGTTCGGGTTTGACACGGCGGTGATTGCGGGGTCGACTCATTCGCTGACAAACACCTTTCGGCTAACCCCGTTCTGGCTGGGCGTGACGGTTTCGATTGCGCTGTGGGGCACGGCGATCGGAGCGCTCAGTTCTGGAGAGCTTGGCGAGCGGCTCGGTGGGCGGGGCGCGCTGCGGGTGATGGCTGCGCTGTACCTGATATCGGCGCTGGGCTGCGCCTTCGCTTGGAACTGGTATGTACTGCTGGTATTCCGGTTTATTGGCGGGCTGGGAATTGGCGGCTCATCGGTGCTGGGGCCGGTGTACATCTCGGAGATGGCGCCGGCGAAGTGGCGGGGACGGCTGGTGGGGATGTTCCAGGTGATGGTGGTGACAGGAATCCTGCTGGCTTACTTCTCGAATTTCTGCGTGGGACTGTTCCACCTGGGCAACCTGGAATGGCACTGGCAGCTGGGGATTCCGGCGTTGCCGGCGCTGGTGTTCTTGATTCTGCTGTATGGGATTCCTCGAAGCTCGCGATGGCTGGTGACGCAGAACCGGATTGAAGAAGCGCGAGAGGTGCTGCAGCTGATTGGCACGCCGGACACGGAAGCGGAGCTGGCGGAAATTGTGCGGTCCGTGCACCTGGACCGGTCGCAGCGGCGGGAACCGATTTTCCAGGCGAAGTATGCGTTTCCGATCTTTCTGGCGATGGCGACAGGGATCTTTAACCAACTGGCTGGCATCAACGCGATTCTGTACTACCTGAATTCGATATTTGCGTCGGCGGGATTCAGCCAGATGTCGAGCAGCGGGCAGGCGGTGATTATCGGGCTGACAAACCTGATTGCGACGCTGTTTGCGATGACGATTATTGACAAGGTAGGGCGCAAGAAGCTGCTGCTGATTGGTGCGGCGGGGATGGTGTTCTGCCTGGCGGGCGTGGGTTGGCTGTTCCAGACGGGGAGCGAGTCGGCGCTGCTGCTGTGGCTGCTGGTGGGCTATATTCTCTTCTTTGCGATTTCGCAGGGCGCGGTGGTGTGGGTATACATCAGTGAGATATTCCCGAACAAGGTGCGGGCGAAGGGCCAGAGCCTGGGTGCTTCGGCCAACTGGATTACGAATGCGCTGATTGCGTGGTTCTTCCCGCTGGTGGCGGCGTGGTCGCATGCGATTCCGTTCTACGGATTTGCGGCGATGATGGTGCTGCAGTTTGTACTGGTGCTGTGGCTGTGGCCGGAGACCAAGGGCAAGACGCTGGAGCAGATCCAGGCGCATTTCCGGATCGATTAGGGCTCACTCCTTATATTGGTTACGAGTACCGAGCGGACTGCCGGGCGGAATGATGCCCGGCGGCGTCCTCTTCAGGGCATGATTGTGCCCTGAAAGCAGGGCGAAAACAGCAGAAAATGCTTGGGATTCCGGTTGAAACCGCCTTGAAGTTTAAGGTTTCGTGAAATCTTGCACCGGTACCAAAATTGTGGCAAATCCTCGCGTATTCTGAAATCGCTCCCGGGTACGGGATGCGGGCTGACTGAGTGGCGCATCGAGTAGTGAGCTCAGTTGCTTTGGAACATCTAGGGAATCAGAAGCCCCCAGGAGGGTTTTTTTTATGAGATTTGGCCGGAAATCGATGGAAAAGAAAAGCAATCGTTCATTTCGCAAGGGCGCGGTGCTGGCGCTGGCGCTGGCCGTAGCCGGAGCGGGGTCGGCATTCGCAGCGGCCCAGATCAATATTCTCGAAACTGGCTCGAGCTTGCTGTATCCGCTGTTCAACCTGTGGGTGCCGAGTTATGCGCACATGCACCCGAATGTGAAGATCACGACCCAGTCGACGGGCAGCGGCACGGGGATTTCGCAGTCCATTGCCGGTATCGCTCAGATTGGCGCTTCGGATGCGTATCTGAGCCCCGCGCAGATGCGGATGCACTCGAATATGATGAACATTCCGCTGGCGATCTCGTCGCAGATGGTCAACTACAACGTTCCCGGGCTGAATTACAAACACCTGAACCTGAGCGGACCAGTACTTGCCGGCATTTACTCGGGCAAGATCAGGAACTGGAACGACGAGCAGATTGCGAAGCTGAACCCGGGGGTGAAGCTGCCGAACCACACGATCATTCCCATTCATCGCACCGACGGCAGCGGCGACACCTTCATCTTCACGCAGTACCTGTCGTTCAGCACGCCATCGTGGGCGAACTCGCTGGCCTACGGAACGTCGATCAGCTGGCCGGCGGTTCCGGGCGGGCTGGGTGCGGTAGGCAACCCTGGAATGGTAACAGCACTGACGGGCTCGCCGTACTCGATTGCTTACATCGGGGTGAGCTACAGGCAGGCAATCGATCAGCATCACATGGGCACGGCGGCGCTCGAAAATCGCGACGGGAAGTTCGTGCTGCTGACTCCGCATACGGTTTCGTCTGCTGCAGCGCAGATGGTTCCCAAGACGCCGCAAAATGAGGCCGTGAGCCTGATCTTCGCACCGGGCCCTGACTCCTACCCGATCATAAACTATGAATATGCCATCGTGAGCAAGACTCAGCCCTCTGCCGAGACAGCGGCTGCGCTGCGGGAGTTCTTCTCGTGGGCAATTCGCGGCGATGGCGGGAACGCTCCGAAGTACCTGAATCCAGTACACTTCGCACCCTTGCCGCCGTCGGTTGTGAAATTGAGCCAGGCCCAGATCGACCAGATCCAGTAAGCTGGATAATGTGAGCCTGTTCCGTAGTCACCCCTCGCCGGGAGTTTCCTCCCCGGCGAGGGTCCGTCGTTTTCGCGCGACGCATGAAAATGAAAGTGTTACGGTTACAGATGTGAACGAAATAGCGATGTTAAAGTTACAAATCAGCAGCGAGAATTCTGAATTCTGTTACTCTGCTTTGTTCTCTTCCCGACTGGAGCTTCAGCATGTCGTTTAAGAACATCCTTGCTCCCATTGCCAGCATTGTCGGGGTAACGCTGATCGGGATTGTGATTTTTCTCGGCGTGTATTCCTGGCCAGCGGTGAAGTTCAACGGCTTTTCATTTGTCGTAAAGAACGACTGGAACCTGGGCAATCTGTATGCGAACCCAGTGATGCACCGCGGGCACTTGATCATGCCGGGCGCGCAGTACGGAATCCTGTTTCTGATTGTGGCTACGCTGCTGAGTACGCTGATTGCAGTGGTGCTTGCCGTGCCGCTGGGGGTGGGATCGGCGATTTTCCTGTCGGATGGGGTTCCGGCGGTGCTGCGGCCCTGGCTGTCATTCTTTGTGGAACTGCTGGCGGCGGTCCCGAGCGTGGTGTATGGACTTTGGGGATATGCAGCGGTGATACCGCTGCTGAGCCACACCGTGTTTCCGTGGATGGCGAAGCATCTGGCATTCATTCCGTTTTTTGCGGGGGATACCGGGAGCGGGTACGGGCTGCTGACTTCAGGATTCGTACTGACGCTGATGATCGTGCCGCTGATTACTTCGACGATGCGCGATGCGCTAATCAGCCAGCCGCGCGGGTTGCGGGAAGCGGCACTCGCGCTGGGGGCGACACGTTTTGAAACGATGTGGTCGGTGATTCTGCCTTCGACACGCAGAGTGCTGATTGCTTCGAGCATCCTGGCGACGGGCAGGGCGCTGGGCGAAACGATGGCGGTGCTGATGGTGGGCGGTGGCGCGCTGAACTATCTGCCGAACAACATTTACGCGCCCATCACGACGATGGCTGCATTCATTGTTTCGCAACTGGACAGCGCATTGGAAGATCCAACCGGCATGGCGGTGCGATCACTGGCGGAAGTGGCGCTGGTACTGTGCGTGATCTCGGTCATTGTGAATGGCGCAGCCAGGCTGATGCTCTACTTCAGCGGGTACCAGCGTCTGGGAGGCGGCGGATGGGCGTAAGCGCTATAGATGTTCGTGCGGCAATCAACCAGCCGTCAATATTTCGTCTGGTGCAGCGAAAGATCTTTAATTCTGCGGGCTGGGGCCTTTGTGGGCTGACGTTTCTGCTACTGGGCAGCGCGATGGTCTGGATATTGAAGATGGTTTTTGTCCGCGGCGCGGGCGCGCTGAATCTAAAGGTGCTGACGCACATACAAATTGGGGTAGCCGGCGGCCTGCTGAATGCGATTGAAGGGACGCTGGTATTGGGCGTTGGCGGGCTTATTCTTTCGGTGCCGCCGGGAATTGCCGCGGGGATTTATCTCTCGGAGTACGATGGCGGCTGGCTTGCGCCGGTGCTGCGATTCATGTCAGACGTGCTGGTGGGAGTGCCATCCATCGTGGTGGGCTACTTCGGATATGTGACGATGGTGGCGACGCTGGGATGGGGCTTTTCAGTGGCGGCGGGCAGCATTGCTTTGGCGATGATTTCGCTGCCTTACATCACGCGCACCAGCGAAGTCGCGTTCCGGCAGGTGCCGCGCACGCTGCGCGAGGCGGGGTTCGGGCTGGGCTGCAAGCCGGGCACGGTAATCATGCGCATTTGCCTGCCGATGGCGACACCGGCGATCTTGACCGGTGTGCTGCTGGCCCTGGCGATTTCCGTTGGCGAGACAGCGCCGCTAATCTATACGGCCGGATGGTCAAGCTTCCTCTGGACGGGGCACCTGACCAAGGAGCCAATGGGGTACCTCACCTACGCAATCTGGGCAATGATCACAGAGCCCCAGCGCTCGGCGCATCAGTTGGCGTATGCCGCGGCATTCCTTGTGACACTGTTTGTGCTGGTCATCAGCGTGATCGCGCGCGTGGTGACTTTCCGGCGGTCGGGCTGGGGACAGCACGCGTAAACCTGCTATTCCAGCGTGAAACGGGGTACCCGACGGGTACCCCTAATTTCTTCTGGTGCGGTTGCCGAGCGGTGTGCGAGTATACGGGGTACTTCTTTCCCGGAGCTGGTGCCCGCGGGCTCGAAGGCGCGCCTGGTGCGCGATGCGGCGATGAGCTGCTCGCCGGGGGATCGGCGTTGCGTGCTGGTGCTGATGCCGATGGCCGGCATGCAGGCTGAGAGCGTAAGTAGTCCGAACTCTTAAAGCAAGCGGAAAATGCGTTGACGTAGGAGCCGCACTGGCGGGTCTTCGCATGAGTGTGTCTGACTCGTGTAATCTGGCCCGGTCCAGAGAATGAGGAGATTTGCGATGCTGAGTTGGATTCGCGCGGTAACCAGGAAACATGCCGGAGTTTGCGGTGGCGTGTGTTGTGCGGCTGCGATGGCCATAGCGGCCAGTTCGACACCTGCCGCGGCGCAGACGGTGCGCGTGGAGAACAGTGTAGTTCGGGTGGCGTTGATGCCGAGCGGGGAATACCAGATTCGCTGCCGTGAGACGCGCTGGACGCTGAGCGGAAAGCTGAACGGGAAGCCGGAGGCTATCACCCGAAAATCAGGAACAGACAGGTTGGGCGCGTGGCAGGAAGTAGATGCGCGCACGAAGACGCAGGTGGCTGCGATTCGTGTGTATGCGGACAAGCCGGTGGTGCTGTTCCGAGACAAGCAGCTGACGGAGAGGAAGAACAACGATGTGTTTCCTGTGTTCGAGGCGTTGCCGCCCGGACTGATGGAGTTCAGTTATGCGGTGAACACCTTTGCGAAGTATGAGTTTGGGCAACTGGGCGGGGAGGGTCCATGGGTACTGTTTAACCGGCAGCGGCAGACGATGGTGATGTCGCCGGCGGATCATTTTCTGGTCGCCGATATGACGAGCGGGCCGGGCGGCGTGAAACCCGGAGGTTTGGACCCGAAGATCGACACGCTGCCGGCGGGGTTTGCGCATGGGACGCTGCTGGTCCTGGGCAACGGGATCACATCGACGCTGGATGCGTGGGGAAGTGCGCTGCAGACGATGAATGGCAAGCAGCCGGTGCCCAATGATGCCGATGTGGTGCTGGACAAGTTTGGCTACTGGACCGATCACTACGCGACGTACTACTACAAGTACATTCCGAAGCTCGGCTACGAAGGCACGCTGATGGCGGTGCGCGATAAATATCAGCAGCTGGGTGTGCCGTTGGCGTACATGCAGCTGGACAGCTGGTGGTATCCCAAGCAGAAGGGCAACAGCCTGGCGGCGATGGGCGTAAACGGCGAGACGGTATATCGCGCGGATAAGAAAATTTTTCCGAAGGGACTGAAGGCGTTTCACCAGGAGCTGGGTCTGCCGTTTGTGGTGCACGCACGGTGGGTGGCTCCAAACAGCCCGTACCGGCATGAGTACCGAATGTCGCGCAACGTAATTCTTTCGAAGAAGTTCTGGAATAAGACAGCGAAGTACCTGCACAACGGCGGAGTTGCAGTCTACGAGCAGGACTGGCTGGATCACAATGCGCGACCCGCGATCAACCTGACCGATCCGCAGGAGTTTCTGGGGAACATGGCGCATGCGATGGCGCGGGAGGGGCTGGCGATCCAGTACTGCATGCCGTTGCCCGGATATTACATGGCGAGCACACGGTACCAGAACCTGGAGACGATCCGGGTGAGCGATGACGGGTTCATCCGGATCCGATGGGATTATTTCCTGTACGACTCGGCGCTCGCGCATGCGGTGGGATTATGGCCATGGAGCGACGTGTTCATGAGCAAGCAGCTGCCGGAGCTGATCCTGTCGACGCTGTCAGCTGGGCCGATGGGGGTGGGCGATCCGATTGACCAGATCGATACGGCGAATCTGAAGCGGGCGATGCGTGCGGACTCCGTGCTGCTGAAGCCGGACGTTCCGGTGCGGCCGGTGGATGCGATGTACCTCTCCGATGCCGCGAATCCGGGGGCGCCGATGGTGGCCGCAACGCACAGCGGCGGTGAGTTGGAAGTGTTTGCGTATCCGCGCGGGAAGGGCGAGAGGCAGGCAACGGTGTCACTCAAGGAGCTGGGAGTTACGGGACCGGCTTATGTGTGGGACTGGGTGCGTCACACGGGGAGGGTGATCCCGACGGGAGGGTCGTTCCCGATGGTCTTTGAAACCGGGTGGGCTTACGATGTAGTGGCTCCCGTGGGCAAGGGCGGCATCGGGGTGCTGGGGGATACGAGCAAGATTGTGCCGCTGGCGGCAAAGCGGTTCCCGAAGGTTACATATGCTGCAAATACGCATGTGACAGTTACGTATGCGGCGGGAGAAGAAACCGTGACGGTTACAGGATATGCGAAAGACCGTCCTGACGTGCATGCGGAGCGGGGCAGCGTGGGACCGGTGGACTATGACACCGCGACGCACTTGTTCCGTGTGGCGGTGCATCCGGCGCGGGACGGGCATGAAGCGGAGCTGGTCGTTCGGGATAGATAAGGCGGGAAAAACCTGGAGCACCGGGCCGGATTTGAACCGGCGAATACTGGTTTTGCAGACCAGCGCGTTAGCCCCTTCGCCACCGGTGCTCATGCGTTTGCCGTGGAGACCACGGCAAACGAAGTGTCGCGTATCGCCCTATTTTGGCTGCCTGGCGGTGCGGAGGTAGGGCTTGATGACCTTGAAGCCAGAGAACTGCTTTTCGCCGTCTTCATTGGAGACGGCTCCGCCGACGATGATGTCGTCGCCCTGCTTCCAGTTGGCCGGTGTGGCGACGGGGTGCTTCGCGGTGAGCTGGATGGAGTCCAGGACGCGAATAATCTCATCGAAGTTGCGACCCGTGGTCATGGGGTAAGCGATCATGAGCTTGATGCGCTTGTCTGGCCCGATGATGAAGACGGTGCGGACGGCGGCGTTGAGCGAGGGTGTGCGTCCCTCCGAGGTATTACCGGCATCGGCGGGAAGCATGTTGTAGAGCTTGGAGACCTTGAGGTCGGGGTCGCCAATCACGGGGTAATTGACCTTGTGGCCTCCGACTTCCTCGATGTCCTTTTCCCACTTGAAGTGGCTTTCCACGGGGTCGACGCTGAGTCCGATGACCTTGGCGCCGCGGCGGGCGAATTCGGTTTCGAGGGCGGCGACGGCGCCCAGCTCAGTGGTGCAGACGGGCGTAAAGTCCTTGGGATGAGAGAAAAGCACAGCCCAGTTGTCGCCGATCCACTCATGGAAGTGGATGGTGCCGTGCGTCGTTTCGGCGGTGAAGTCGGGAGCGATGTCGTTGATGCGCAGTGCCATACTTTTTCCTTCTCCTGCGATGGTCGGAGCTTAATGTTGAAAAATGAGAAACCCACCTCGGCGTGGCTTACGCGGGTGGGGCCAGGGCGATACTGAATTGCTCTTTCGCTCTAGACGCACACCCGCCGGATACAGCTGCAACGGCAGCAGCAGATACACGCGAGGATGCAAACGAAAGCCAGCACCTATTCAGAGTAGGGTGGCGGCAGCTTTGGTGTCAACGCAGGGGAGAAAACGGCTAATCTTATGCCATGCATGCACTTGAATACTTTTTGTGCGATGTATTTACGCGCCAGCGCCTGAGCGGAAATCAGCTGGCCGTGTTTCCAGACGCCGGCGATTTGAGCGACGAGCAGATGCAGGCGATTGCCCGCGAGATGAACCTTTCGGAAACGGCGTTCGTGTTACGGCGCAATACGCTGACCGAAGCGGCGCGCGGATACCGGGTGCGGATTTTCACGGTGAAGGAGGAACTGCCGTTTGCAGGGCATCCGACGCTGGGGACGGCGGCGGTGATCCGGCGGTTCATCTCGGAAGACAAACGGGTGGGCACGGTGCGTCTGGACGAAAACGCCGGGGTGGTTCCGGTCGAGTTCGACGATCTCCAAAGCAGTGATGAGGCCTTGCATGGAGAAATGACGCAGCCAACGGCTGAGTTGGGGCGCTTTCACGCGCGGGAGGTGGTGGCGCCGGCGCTGGGGCTGGATGCATGGGATATTTCGCCGGATCTGGCTCCGCAGACGGTTTCGACAGGGATGCGGTGCTGCGTTGTGCCGCTGCGGAGCGTGGATCAGCTGAAATACATGCGGCTGAATGCGGCGAAGGAGGCCGAGGCGCTGAAGGCGACGGGTGCGATGTTTTTATACGCGATTGCGCGCGAAGCCGAGGGCATTTGGCAGGCTCGGATGCAGTTTTACGGCGGGGAGGATCCGGCTACGGGTTCGGCGGCGGGCTGCGCAACGGCCTACCTGGTGGGCAATGGAGTGGAAGCTCCGGAGAAGACTATTCATTTTCGGCAGGGGATGGCGATCCACCGGCCGAGCGAGCTTTTTGGACGCGCGAAGCTCACAGACGGAAGGGTGAGCGAAGTGCGTGTGGCGGGCTGCACTGTTTTCGTAGCAAGAGGCCGGTTTTTCCTTGAGCGATTCACATAGTTTCAACAGAGCGGCGAGCGCTGTAACGCTGGAGAAACAGCGCGTCGACAGAATTACGGAAATTTCCAGTGAAAAATTGTGCTTCTCTTCGCTGTCTGTTCCCCATTTACACAGCGGGACGAGCTTCGTACTCTTGGCAAGCGATCCAAGGAAACGAAGTTCGCACTTTCGCTGATTTACCTAAAAACTGAGTTTGAGCAGAGCGCGTGCATGAACGCTCTCGATGATCTGCTTTGGCTTTGAGGAGCACCCCGGAGCATGCGCGGTCCGGGAGCGCAGGCAACCATGCAGGGCGCGACTGCTCACCGCATTCTGGCCCGATCCAGAAGACGGCAACGCGCGTTATCGGGTAGAGGCTTTCCCATGTGGAAAACTCTGCCGGCGCGCGGCGGGGATACTTGTCTCTTTTTTGCCGTGATTCTGCCTTGGGTCCGAATGCGGGCTGGTAGTAACCGCACAGAGCGGCGTCATTTGGACGGCGACCGCTGTGGATCCGCTTCGCCGTGCTCGCGAAGCAGGAAAGGGAAAGAGTCCAGCCTATGAGGCCTAAGAAAGTAATTCTTTGCGTAGACGACAATGAACAGGCGCTGGCGGTGAGGAAGTTTCTGCTGGAGACACGTGGCTACCGGGTGATCCCCGCGACAGACGGGGCAACGGCCATTGAAATTCTGCAACAGGGCGGGGTCGACCTGGTGTTGAGCGATCTGGTGATGCCGCAGATGGATGGCAACGAGATGATCCGGCGAATGAAGCAGCACTCGCCGGAGGTGCCGATGATGCTGATCAGCGGTACAGTTAAGGCGTTTGAACGCGCGAACCGGGCGGATGCGTTTTTGCCGAAGGGGGCATGCTCGCCGGTGGAGATGCTGGAGCGTATTCGGGTGATGATTGCGCGCAAGCGAGGACCCCGGAAGGCTGTGACGCGTCCGGGCTACCTGGAGCCGGCGGGGAACCTGCATGCGGCGCAGGCGGTGCAAACGGCTGCCGCATCCTGAAGGGGGCGGCAGTTACAATCAAATGGTGTCCATCATAGCGGCCGAGCAGGTTACGAAGATTTACAAGACGGGCAGGATCCAGGTGACAGCGCTGCGCGGCGTGTCGCTGGCGGTCGATGCCGGTGAATTTGTCAGTATTGTCGGGCCCTCGGGCAGCGGCAAGTCCACACTGTTTTATCTGCTTGGCGGGTTGACACGAGCTACCAGCGGGCGGGTGCTGATCGATGGAGTTGATTTTGCCGCCCTTTCGGATGGGGAACGGACGCGGGTTCGCAAACTGAAGATCGGGTTTGTCTTCCAGAAGTTCAACCTGCTGCCGACGCTGACGGCGCGGCAGAACATTGAGCTGGCGCATGAGATATCCGGCCGGAAGGAGCCGCTGGACAGGGAGTTCCTGAAGCAGTTGACGGAGCTGCTGGGGATTCAGGGGCGGCTTGACCACCGGCCCTCGGAACTGTCGGGCGGAGAGCAGCAGCGGGTAGCGATTGCGCGGGCGCTGGTGACGCGGCCGGCGATCGTGCTGGCCGACGAGCCGACGGGCAATCTGGACACGGAGAATTCTGACGCAGTGCTGCAGATGCTGCGGAAGTCTAACCAGGAATTCAAGCAGACGGTGCTGATGATTACGCACAATCCGGAAGCGGCCTGCATTGGCGACCGCATCATTCACATGCGCGATGGGGAGATTCGCGGTGTGGAAAAGGGCGATGGCCGGATCACGGGCCATGTGTGGTAGCGGGCCGGGGATGGGTTTCCGGGGTGGCCAGATGGGCGCAAGCTACTCGCATTGACCGGCTTTCGGCACCCCGATATACTCAGGTAGTACTTCAAGCGGGAGTAGCTCAGTGGTAGAGCATCGCCTTGCCAAGGCGAGGGTCGCGGGTTCAAGTCCCGTCTCCCGCTCCAGCCGGTCCCACCTCTGAACCGGCTGCGGAGATAGTCCAGGTCTCTGCTTCCCAAGGCGCGGTACCCAAGTGGTAAGGGAGAGGTCTGCAAAACCTTTATGCGCCGGTTCGATTCCGGCCCGCGCCTCCAATCAGCAGTTCCCAATCTTCTTCCATTATTGATGCAGGTCCATGGTTCGATCAGGCAGAGGCAGTGTCAATGTATCCGGGTTTCCCGGGGGTGCAGAGAAGCGCGCGGGGCGAGGGAAATGAGTCGTTTAGAGTACCCGTGGCAAAAATATCACTCCTGTGCTCTGCGTCACATGTCACCAAATTGAAAAATGCGAGTATTATTTTTCCCGGACAGCAAAGGCCGTTTGTAAACGCTGTACCGGAGTCACCGTTGTGGAAGGGGGAAGATGCCTGAGCATCCGTGGCGTACGGTAATCGCGCTCCTGATCGGGGCCGTCGCCTTTGGTATTACCCCGCTGGCGCTGGCCCATCTGTGGGCCCTGTATTTCTCTCCGAAAAAGCCGGGTCCTGAAAAGAACGCAATCTACGAATGCGGCCTGGAGTCGAAGGGCGATGCGTGGATTCAGTTCGATCCAGCCTACTATCTCTACGCGATTATCTTTTTGATTTTTGACGTGGAAGCGATCTTTCTTCTGCCCTTTGCGGTCGCGTTTACCGGACTGAGCATGGGAGCGGCGATCGCCATGCTCGTGTTTCTGCTGCTGCTGGTTGAGGGGCTGATCTGGGCATGGCAGAAGGGGCTGCTGACATGGGCCTGACCGCAAGCGCCAGGCGCGCGGAAATTCCATGGGAAGTGAAGTGATGGAGCAGGAACTGAAGGATTTGAAAGTCGAGCTCTCGAAGCATGGGATCTTCACGACCACGCTCGAAGAGGTATACAACTGGGGCCGTAAGAATTCGGTGTGGCCGCTGACCTTTGGCCTTGCCTGCTGCGCGATCGAGATGATTGCGACCTCGATGGCGCGGTACGACATTGCGCGATTTGGCGCGGAGGTATTTCGTCCCTCACCGCGGCAGGCGGACCTGATGATAGTAGCCGGTACGGTTACAAAAAAGATGGCACCGCAGGTGGTGCGCCTCTATAACCAGATGCCGGAGCCGAAATATGTCATCGCGATGGGAGCCTGCGCAATTTCAGGCGGGCCGTTTCGCGATGGCTACAACGTGTTGAAGGGCATTGACCGCTATATTCCGGTGGATGTGCATATTCCGGGCTGCCCACCGCGGCCCGAGGCGCTGCTGCATGCCTTCATCACGCTGCAGAAGAAGATTGATGCGCAGCAGCTGCGCGGCGCGGGTCGCGCGCGGCACTTGAAGGCGGAAACGCCGAGCGAGTATCCGGTGCCGGATTTTGGTTCGCATGACCTGGAGCCAACGCACAATGACGAGGTTTTTCCGCCGCGGCCCGAGAGCCCATTCAAGGTGTTGCCATGAGCAGTCCGTCTATAGATCCGGTGGGCGTTGATGTTTCGGCCGAAGCGATTCGTGCGGCGCTGGTAAAGGGTGTTCCCGGCTGCGAGGCGACGGTGGTGGAAAACGGCAGTCCGTCAGCGCAGCACTCGTTGCTGCTGGACCATGAGCACGCCGTGGAGGCGGCGACGTTTCTGCGAGATCATGCGGAGTTCCGGCTGGATTTCTGCTCGAACGTGACAGGCGTGGATTGGCCGGACAAAGAAGTGACCGAGAAAGTGAAGGTCACGAAAGTGGTTGACGGGCCGGACGGGCCGAAAGAGCAGCAGGTGGAGGAAACGCGCAAGACGCTGATTCCCGGTTACCTGGAAACGGTGTATCACCTGTTTTCGATGGAGAAAAAGCACGGACCGGTGATTCTGCGGCTGCGGACAGCGAATCGTGGCGAGGGGAATCATCTGCCGTCTTTGACGCCGGTCTGGCGGAGCGCGGAGTTCCAGGAGCGCGAGGCGTTTGACCTGTTTGGAATCGTGTTCGACGGGCATCCGGATTTGCGGCGGATTCTGATGTGGGAGGACTTCACCGACCACCCGATGCGGAAGGATTATGTGCCACCAGAGGAAGATGAGCCGGTGATGGATGACGGCTGCGCTCCCGGAAGCAGCGCGGAACAGGGGGCAGCCGGCCAATGAGCGGGAAATCGATGATGGAAGAGAGCGCGATCGGACTCGACGAGCAGATGGGCGCGACCTATGGCGCGGGCCGGCACACGCTGAAGCCGGATGCCGAGCACGAGTCGCAGATTCTGGAAGTGGCAATCGGACCGCAGCATCCTTCGACGCACGGCGTATTCCGCATGGATGTGCAGCTGGACGGCGAGCGCGTGGTGCGGCTGAAGCCGGTGTTTGGCTACCTGCATCGGAATCACGAAAAGATTGCCGAGAATGCCGCGTATCTGGCGGCCATTCCATACACGGACCGGCTCGACTACCTGTGCTCGATGACCAATAACTGGGGCTATGTGCTGGCGGTGGAGAAGCTGGTGGGGATCGCGGTGCCGGAGCGCACGGAATACATTCGCGTGATCATGGCGGAGTTGACGCGCTTCCAGAATCATTCGGCGCTGGTTGGATTTCTGCTGCAGGACATGGGCGCCTCGGGTACGCCGCTGATGTATGCGTTCCGCGAGCGGGAGAAGATTCTGGATCTGTTCGAGGCGGTAAGCGGCGCCCGCATGATGTGCAACTACCTGCGGTTCGGCGGGGTGCGCGTGGACTGCACGCCGGAGTGGCTGGAGGAGACGCGCCAGCTGGTGGGCCGGCTACCGCGTTTTGTGGATGAATTTGAACGGCTGCTGCGCGGCAATGAGATTCTGATGGCGCGTACGCAGGGCGTGGGCGTGCTGCCGCGCGAGCTGGCGGTGAGCGCCGGAGTGACAGGGCCCATGCTGCGCGCGAGCGGTGTGAATTACGACATTCGCAAGGTGGACCGCTACGGAATCTATGACAGGTTCAAGTTCCGGGTCCCGCTGGGCGAGCATGGAGATGTCTACGACCGCTATATGATGCGCGTGCTGGAGATGCGCGAGTCGATTGCGATTCTGGAGCAGGCGCTGAAGGAAATCCCCGACGGGCCGGTTCAGGACCCGAAGACGAAGGTACGCGGGCTGCGTCCGAAAGTGGGCGAGGCTTACGGACGGATTGAGTCGCCGAAGGGCGAGCTGGGCTTTTACCTGATCAGCGACGGCACGATGAATCCGTATCGCTACCGGGTGCGGCCGCCGTGCCTGATCAACCTGACCATTCTGGAAGATATGTGCCTTGGGCTGAGCGTGGCTGACGTGGTGGTGACGCTGGGCAGCGTGGATATTGTGATGGGCGAGGTGGACCGCTAATGCTGGGCGAAGGCATCGTCAAGGGACTGATCGAAACCGCACGTAACTTTGTGGGCAGTTATGTGGACAAGGATCGTCTGGTTACCGTGCAGTACCCGGAGGAGCGGAATCCGCTGCCGGAGGCAGCGCGCAATTTCCCCTTCCTGTTGTACGACGGCGACGATCCCGAGGCAGGATTGCGCTGCGTGTCTTGTCACATCTGTGAGAAGGAATGTCCGCCGCGCTGCATTCATATTGAGAAGAGCACGGACAAGAAGCCGGACTTTGTGGGCAAGCAGCAGTTCTATCCGAAGGTCTTCAACATTGACGTTTCGGTGTGCATGAGCTGCCAGATCTGCGTCGAGGTGTGCCCATTCGACGCGATCCGGATGGACAAGGAATTTGAGCTCAGTACGGATGACCGCTTTGGCGGGCTGCTCTGGACCAAGAAGGAGCTGGCGAAACCGAACGAGTATTACCAGAAGATCCATCCGATGGAAGCGGCGGAGACAGATGCGCGGCGGGCTGAGGAACTGAAGCAGACACAGGCCAAGGCCGCAGCGGCCGCGGCAGCGGCAGCTGCGAAAGCGGCGGAAGCAGCCAAGGCCGCGGAAGCCGCCAAAGCGGGCAATGGGGCTGCCGGAAAGGAGCCGTCGGCGTAATGAATGGATATTTTGCGATGGCGACGGGTCTTGCCGAGCGGGTAGACCAGATATTTGTCACATTTGATCATTGGGCGGTTACAAATACGCCGGAACCTCTGCGCTGGCTGGTTTCCATACTGCTGATCGTGGTGCCGATTCTGGCCGTTTTTCCGGGATTGTTTGCGCTGACGACCGTACTCGAACGCAAGGGGCTGGGCAGGATCCAGAACCGCTACGGTCCGAACCGCGTGGGCCCGTATGGACTGCTGCAGCCGATTGCCGATGCCGTGAAATCGCTGACGAAGGAAGACGTTGTGCCGCGCACGGCGGATGGCGTGGTGCATTACCTGGCTCCGCTGGTGATTGTGTCGACGGCCTTCCTGGCCTATGCGGTGCTGCCGGTGGGGCGCAACATGATAGCCGTGCATCTGGACGCAGGGCTGCTGTTCTTCTTTGCGATTGGTTCGGCGACCGAACTGGCGGTGTTCATGGCCGGATGGTCAAGCCGCAACAAGTATTCGCTGCTGGGCGCCATGCGCGCGATCGCACAGATGATCAGCTATGAAGTTCCGCTGATTCTCTCGTCGATTGCGGTCATCATGATTGCCGGCACGCTTTCTCCGGAAAAGATTGTGCTCGAACAGGCGCAGTATACGGGGATCTTTCCGCACTGGTATGTGTTCACGCCCTGGGGATTTGCCGGGTTTCTGCTGTTCATGACGGCGGCTGCGGCAGAGACGAACCGGAGCCCATTCGATTTGCCGGAAGGCGAATCGGAGATTATCGCGGGCTACTTTGTCGAATATTCGGGTTTCAAGTTTGCGCTGTTCTTCCTGGCCGAGTACCTGGAAATTTTCGCGGTGAGCGGTCTGGGCATCACGCTGTTCCTGGGCGGATGGTCAGCGCCGCTGAGTTTTCTGGCGGTGATTCCGTCGTGGATCTGGTTCTTTGCCAAGTTGCTGGTGATGATCGGCGTCTTCATCTGGGTGAGGGGCACGATGCCGCGCCTGAGGATGGACCAGCTGATGAACTTTGCCTGGAAGTTCATGCTGCCGATGGCGCTGATCGACATGGTCTGCGCGGGTGTGTGGCGATTTCTGCCCGGCGGAGCCTTGTGGGTCGTGCTGCGCTGGCTGATATGCGCCGCGATCATCGTGGTGCCATACGTGGCGCTGGCGCGCGGGCTTGAGCAGGGGCGGAAGATCGAACAGCGGGTCTACCGCTACGCGGAGGAAGGGTAACCATGACAGTGTCATTTGTTCTGCTGGCTCTGCTTACACTATCCGCCGCGGTCGCGGCGATGAGTATGCCCCGGCTGATCCACTGCGCGCTGGCACTTGCGGTGGCGTTTACCGGGCTGGGCGGCATTTTCCTGAATCTTGGAGCGGAGTTTGTCGGCCTGGCGCAGCTGCTGGTGTATGTGGGTGCGGTGGCCATCCTGATTGTGTTTGCGATTCTGCTGACGCGCGGCAGTGAAGTTTCGATGCGGCCGGGGGCAAGGTCGGCGATTTCCGGAACGGTGATTGCGCTGGCGGTATTTGCGGTGCTGGCGCATGCGGTGCTGACCAGCGGCGTTAGCCGCATGGCGACGACGGCTGTAACGCCTTCGAACCGGGTACAGGAGATTGGCGTGACACTGCTGCAGCAGTACGTTCTGCCGCTGGAAGTGATTGCGCTCCTGCTGACGGCGGCGTTGATTGGCGCGGTCATTCTTGCCTGGCGTGAAAAGAGCCCGGCGGCGCAGGAAGGAGCGGAAACGCGATGAACCCTTTGTCTGCCTGTTTGATTGTTGCGGCATTCCTGTTCTGCGTGGGGCTGGCCGGAGCGCTCTCGCGCAGCAGCGCGATTCTGGTGCTGGCCGGAATTGAGTTAATGCTGGGCGCGGCGAACCTGAACTTTATTGCCTTCTGGCGCTATGGCGCATTGGCTGCGGTGTCGCCCTTTCATTCGCTGACGGGCATCGTGTTTGTGCTGTTCTCGATTGGCGTGGCGGCGGCGGAAGCGGCGGTCGGACTCGCTTTGATTCTTGCGATTTACCGCTACACGAAGAGCTGTAATGTCACCCAGATCACCGAGTTGAAGGGATAGCGCATGCCATTTATGAACGAGCGGAGTGGATGCCTTGATTAGAATCCTGTGGCTCATTCCGGCGATCCCCGTGTTGGCCGCCGGATTCATTGCACTCTTGAAGCGGGGCCAGCGCAAGCTCGCCGCCACGGCTGCCATCGGCGCACTCGGAGTCTCCCTTGTAATGTCGGTTGCGGCGTTTGCATCGATGCTCGGAAATTCCGGGCTGCAGGTGATGAACTTCCGCTGGCTGCAGTTTGGAACACAGTGGATTTCGCTGGGCTGGCTGCTGGATCCGCTGGCCGCCATCATGCTGGTGATGGTGTCATTTGTCGGGCTGCTGATCTTTATCTACAGCATCGGCTACATGGCCGAGGACGAGAACTTCACGCGCTTCTTCTGCTTCCTTTCGCTGTTTGCCGGTGCCATGCTGGCGGTGGTGATTGCCAACAGCCTGCTGCTGCTGTTCATGGGATGGGAGTTGGTGGGGCTGACGTCGTACCTGCTGATTGGTTTCTGGTATCACAAGCCGGAAGCGGCAGCGGCGGCGAAGAAGGCTTTCATCGTGACTCGGGTGGGCGATCTTGGCCTGCTGCTGGGCATGGTGTGGCTCTATGGGAGCACCGGCACACTGTTGTTTTACAACCACGGCGCCGGCTGCCTGGAGCATGGCGCGCTGGCTGTGCTGGTGGCGCACACGACGATTGGCGGCATGGCGGTCTCGACGGCGATTGCGCTGCTGATTTTCCTGGGCGCGGCGGGCAAGTCCGGACAGGTTCCGTTCCACATATGGTTGCCGGATGCGATGGAAGGTCCGACGCCGGTGAGCGCGCTGATTCATGCGGCGACGATGGTGGCTGCCGGCGTTTACCTGATTGCGCGCGTATATCCGCTGATGAGCATAACGGTGACGCCGGGGACGATCAGCACGGCGCTGCAGGTGATTGCCTGGATTGGAGCGATTACAGCATTCTTTGCGGCTTGCATTGCGGTGGCGCAGGACGACATCAAGCGGATTCTGGCCTATTCGACGATTTCGCAACTGGGCTACATGATGCTGGGCCTGGGCGTGGGCGGCGTAGCGGTGGGCATGTTCCACCTGATCACGCATGCATGCTTCAAGGCGCTCTTGTTCCTGGGCGCGGGCTCGGTGATTCACGGCTGCGGGGGCGAGCAGGACATTCGCAAGATGGGCGGGCTGCGGCGGTTCATGCCCATCACGTTCGTGACGTATGCCTCAGGCATGCTGGCGTTATGCGGCTTCCCGCTGTTTGCAGGGTTCTGGAGCAAGGATGAGATTTTGCACGCGGCCCATGGGTGGCCGATGTCGCTGGGGCCGTTTTATCTGGGCACGGCGGGCGCGCTACTGACCGCGTTCTACATGATGCGACAGGTTTATTACGTCTTCCTGGGCTCGCGGCGCACGGCGGACGAGGCGGCGGAAGCAGCGGCAAAGGCGGCGGATGAAACCACGGCCGCACACGGACACGCAACGGCGCACGGCCATGGCGAACCGCACGAGAGCCCGGCGGTGATGGGGATTCCGATGATCATTCTGGGCTTCCTGGCGGCTTTCCTGGGATTCGTTGGTACTCCTGCGTGGCCATGGTTCAGCGATTTCTTGACCGGCCAGACGACGACGCTCGACTTTGGGCGATTTGGCGAAGCAGGCCTGCTGCCGCTGATGGCGGTTTCGTCGTTGATGGTTTTTGCAGGCCTCGGATTGGGCTGGTGGTTCTACGGGCGCAAGCCGATAGTGAGTGCGAGCCAGCCGGACGGGCTGGAGCAGGCGATGCCGCCGGTGTTTGGGGCTCTGCGGCGGCGTTTATTTGTAGATGAGCTCTATGCGGTAACCGTGGTTCGACTGGTTCGCTGGGGTTCAGCTCTGGCCGATGTGTTTGACCGATTTGTGCTGGGCGGGCTTGCGGGACTGATGGCTCTGCTGGTGAACGGTCTAGGGCACATCGACAACTCGTTGGATACGCATGCGGTGAACGGCGGATTTGACCTGGGCTGCCGGGAGCTGGCCACGGGCGGACGGTGGTTTGCCGCCTGGCAGAGCGGCCGCGTGCAGACCTATCTGAGGACGATTGGCATTGCGCTGATTGTTTTGGCAGTGATGCTTCTGTGGTGGGGTAAGGCATGAATTCGATTGGACCGCTGACGCTGCTGACTGCTTTGCCCATTGCCGGGGCTGTGCTGGTGCTCATACTCAAGCGCGCGCAGAAATTGTCGCGGGCCGTGGCGATCGTGATTGCGGTTGCGGCTCTGCTGGCGACGCTGGTGCTGTGGGCGCGATTCGACTCCGCGGCACCTGGCATGCAGTTTCAGGAAGTGCACACATGGGCGCCGTCGGTTGGGCTGACGTATCACGTCGGAGTGGACGGGCTGGGGATTCTGCTGCTGGTGCTTTCGGCGGTGGTGGTGCTGATGTCGCTGGCTGCATCGTGGCGCAACGCATCGCACGGGCCAGTGTACTTTGCGCTGGTGCTGCTGCTGGAAGCGGGGTTGTTCGGCACCTTCACGGCGCTGAATTTTCTGCACTGGTTCATTTTCTGGGAGTTGACTCTGCTGCCGGCATTCTTCCTGGTGAGGTTATGGGGAGGGCCGCAGCGCGGGCGGGCGTCGGTGCAGTTCTTCTTCTATACGATGGTCGGCAGCGTTGCGCTGCTGCTGGCCTTCCTGGCGCTTTACCTTGCGACGGGCACCTACGACTTTACGACGCTGGCGCAGATGGCGCAGAACGGCGGGCTTGCCGCGGCACTGCAGCAGAACCTGCATTGGGGCGGATGGTCGGGCGGCCATATCGCGCTGATATTGTTTTGGGCTGTGTTTCTGGGGTTTGCGGTGAAGACGCCGGTGGTGCCGTTCCACGGATGGTTGCCGGATACCTACTCGGAGGCATCGAGCGAGACGACGATGCTGCTGACCGGGGCGATGTCGAAGATGGGCATCTTTGGCTTTCTGCGGATTCTGCTGCCGATCTTTCCCGCGCAGATGCAGGAGATGCTGACGCCGCTGCTGTGGCTGGCGGTGGCCTCGATTGTGCTGCCGGCTTTTGCGGCGTGGCGGCAGAAGGACTTGAAGCGCACGTTCGCATACTCGTCGGTGAATCACCTGGGTTATTGCGTGCTGGGCGTGTGCGTGGCGGCGAAGCTGACGGGCGTGGATCCCTCGCTGGCGATTGAGAAGTCGGCCGCTCTGACGGGCGTGCTGCTGCAAATCTTCAGTCACGGGCTGACGGCGGCGGCGCTGTTCTGGTTTGTCGCGCTGCTGGAGCGGCGGAGCGGCGGTCTGCGGGGCCTGGAAGATTTTGGCGGACTGCGCAAGATTGTGCCTGTGTTTTGCGGACTGATGGGGATTGCGATTTTCGCGTCGCTTGGGCTGCCCGGGTTGAATGGCTTCCCGGCGGAGTTCCTGATTTTCAAGGGAGCCTTTCCGCTGGCGGGCTGGGCGGCAACCGCTGCGCTGCTGGGGTTACTGCTGACGGCGGTGTTCCTGCTGGGAATTTTGCAAAAGGTGTTCTTTGGACCCTTGGGCAAAGGTCAATTGGAAACTAAAACAGATACCAATTCAAGTTCGTTGCCTGCTGCTATGCGTGATCTCTCGACGACGGAACGCTTTGCCCTGGCTCCGGCGATTGCCCTGATGTTTGTGCTGGGGCTTTATCCCCAACTGATTGCGGGCAAGATGGCCGGGACTGTGACTCAATGGACGACTCCTGCGACCAGTGCGACGGAGGCATACAAGACAACAGCTCCGAAGCACAATGCTGCGCGCCTGGAGGCTGCCTCCGGTGCGTGGCTGATTCATCGAAAAGCGCAGGCGGGGAAAGCGCAGGTGGCTGACTGATGCTTGCGTGGACGATCTATCTATCCTTTGCCGGCGCTGCCGCCGTGCTGCTGACCCCGAAGAGCAAACCGCAAGTGACGCGCGTAGTGGCGCTGCTGGCCGCACTGGCCGGGTTTGGGCTGGCGATTGCGGGGACGATTGCCTACGAGCCTGGGTCGATTGTGACGGTGGCGCAGGTGCCGTGGATCCCGCAGCTTGGGATTCAATATCACCTGGCGGCAGACGGCATCAGCCTGGTGTTGCTGTTGCTAACGGGTATCGCGGCGACGGCGGGCATCCTGTTCTCGTGGAATATTGAAAACCGTGTACGAGAGTTCTTCGCCTTCTACCTGGCGCTGATTGGCGGCGTGTACGGGGTGTTTCTGAGCTTCGATCTGTTTCTGCTCTTCGTGTTTTATGAAGTTGCGATCATTCCGAAGTACTTCCTGATTGCGATCTGGGGTTCGGCGCCAAATGGCGATACCAGCAAGCGCACTTATGCAGCGATGAAGCTGGCGCTGTACTCGTTTGCAGGGAGCGCCCTGGTGCTGGCGGGAATTCTGGCGGCGTGGGTGGTTTCCGGCGCGAAGACTTTCGACATGCAGGTGCTGGCGAAGTATCCGTTCCCGGTGCACTTCCAGATGTGGGCGTTCCCGCTGGTGTTTGTGGGCTTTGCGGTGCTGGCCGGTTTGTGGCCGTTCCACACATGGGCACCCACCGGCCATGCGGCAGCTCCCACGGCGGCGTCGATGCTGCTGGCGGGCGTGGTGATGAAGCTGGGCGCTTACGGCTGTTTGCGTGTGGCGATGATGCTGTTCCCAGCCGGACTCGGGGCGTGGGGATTCCACGTGCTCGGATTTGGCTCATGGCGGGATGTTTTCGCGCTGCTGGCGCTGGTGGGGATTGTGTACGGCGCAAGCGTGGCGCTTGTGCAGCAGGATTTCAAATTTGTGATTGGGTACTCCAGCGTGAGCCACATGGGGTTTGTGTTGCTCGGTCTGATGACTCTGAGCCAGATTGGCCTGGACGGCGCAGTGTTGCAGATGTTTTCGCACGGTGTGATTGCGGGCCTGCTCTTCGCCGTGGTGGGGCGGATGGTGTACGACCGCACGCACACGCGCGACCTGAAGATATTGAGCACCATGCATCTGGGACGAACGCTGCCGTTTGTGGCAGTGGTGTTTACGCTGGCGGCGATGGCTTCGATCGGGATGCCGGGCTTCAGCGGGTTCATTGCAGAGTTTCAGGTGATTGTGGGCGTGTGGCACACGATGCCGTGGATGGTGTTCGTGGTGGGCTTCGGAATCCTGGTGGGCATTGGCTTCACGTGGCGCGCACTGACGCGAGCGTTCTTCAGCGACGGGAAGCGCGCCACCGCGGCCGGTCCTCCGGAGCATGGTCCGCTGGCGGCCGTGACATGGCCGGAGCGATGCGGCTCGCTGCTGCTGCTGGCCGCGACGGTCACGGTTGGTTTGTATCCCCAGATTCTTATGAATTTGATATTGCCGAGCCTTAACTCACCGTTGTTTGCGGCCCTGAGAAACGGAGGCTGGCGATGAGCGCGGTCAGCTATTCGCAACTCGTATGGGTCACGCTGCCGGAAATTGCGCTGGTCGTAGCCGCGCTTGCCGTGCTGGCCTGCGATGGGACGGTGCTGCGCGGGGCGGCGATCGCGCGTCGCAGAGGCGTGGCCGCGCTGCTGGCGTGCGTGGGCTCCGTTGCGGCGATGCTGCTGGTCGGGAGTGGTCCGGCATCCTTCCATTTGCCGGACGGCATGCTGGTGATGGACGGGCGGACGCGGGTGGTGCAGGTGGCGCTGCTGGTACTGACCATCCTGACGGTGCTGCTTTCCGAGGCGATGCTGACGCCGGCAGCCGAGGGGGTGGCTGGCGGAAAGACGGCATTCACGCACCACATTGGTGAATATTTTGCGCTGCTGCTATTTGCAACCGTGGCAGTGCTGTTTCTGGTAAGCACGCAGAATTTTCTGCTGATCTTTCTCGCACTCGAGTTTTTGAGCCTAGTGCTTTACATCCTCACCGGCTTTGACAAGCAAAGCCAGCTTTCGACCGAGGCGGCGCTGAAATATTTCCTATTCGGGGGGATTTCGGCGGCATTTCTGCTGTTTGGCATCAGCCTGATCTACGGGCTGTCGGGCTCGATCGATCTCTCGCAGATTGCCGTGGCGGCGCTGCAGCCTGATCCTCTGTGGATGATTGCCATCGTCATGGTGGTGGTCGGTTTTGGATTCAAAGTGGCGGCAGCGCCGTTCCACCTGTGGGCTCCGGATGCTTATCAGGGCGCCCCAACAATCAGCGCGGGTTTTGTCTCGTCGAGCTCGAAGGTCGCCAGTTTCTTCATCTTTGCGCAGGTGCTCACGCTTGGTGTGTTCGGCGCCGCGGGAAGTGGAATGTGGCATGGCGCCGCACCGGGATGGGTGCCGGTGCTGTGCGTGGTAGCGGCGTTATCGCTGTTGCTGGGTAACCTTGCCGCGCTTGTGCAGACCAGCCTGCGCAGGTTGCTTGCCTACTCGGCGATTGGGCATGCGGGATATTTGTTGCTGGCCATTATTGCGCACACGCCGCAGAGCACCTCCGCGCTGCTTTACTATGTCTTTACGTATGCGCTCACCGTTCTGGGCGCGTTCGGTGTGCTCGCGGCGCTTGAGGCGCAAGGGATTGACCGCATCGCGGATGTGGCCGGGCTCAGCCGGCGGGCGCCATTCCTTTCGGCGTGCATGCTGGTCTTTCTGCTTTCGCTGGCGGGGATTCCGCCGCTGGCCGGATTCTTCGGCAAGTTCTGGTTGTTTGGTACGGCGCTCAATGCGGCTCCGCAACTGGGGCTGTTCTGGCTGGTGATGCTGGCGATTCTGATGAGCGTTGTAGCGCTGGTCTACTACCTACGGGTGCTGAAGCAGATCTTCGTAGCGGATGTGCCCGCGAACGCAGGCGCGATTCACAGCGGGCTGGTCACGCGCGTGACGCTGGGCGTGATGGCCGCTGCTACAGTGGTTCTCGGTTGCGATCCGGGACTGCTGATTCGATGGGTTGTGAGGTAAGGCGCGCGGTCAGATTGAGGCGAACGCGGAGCATAATGGCAAGATGAATGGCGATGGCAATCGCCAGCCCAAGCGAGTTATATACCACCGAGGCATCCGCTCGATTCAGCAGGAACCAAGCGTATCCGCCCACCGGCAGAAACAGGATCACGGCGGTGATGGTTCCCGGATTGTAGCGGCGCATGAGGATTGCCTGAAGAATGTGGACGACAGCGTTCACCAGAACCAGGTAGATTGCGACATAGCCGTAGCCCGAATTGATTGTGGCCGCGAGCCAAAGGGAGAGGGTGATCACTCCCCAGACTCCGGGCACGTTGATGAGAAACACGTCGAGGCGCGACAGTGCCTGGCGATCGTTTCCGATCCAATGATTCACAAAGAGGCGAAAACGATCGTTGTCGTGTTCCTCCCATTGATGGAGCATGTATGCGGGCAGCGTGAAAAAGACTGCGGCGACGGCTGGTGGAAAGCCGTGCAGCAGTAATGGTGCGAGGGCCAGCAAAAACAGTGCAAACAGCGACGCTCCATAAACCCAATTCGCTACGAATCGCTCAAGCATAGAAGTGGGATCTCCGATGGCGACCATGATCGCACAACAGGAGGTGTCATGGAGGGCCACAGTTTCACTTCAAGTGAACTACTCGCTGGCAGACGCGCGCAGGTATTTTCCATCCAGATAGAACGTGGTGAGACCGTTGAGGTCCGTGCGGTAGGTGAGCACGTGCGCGTGGCCCAGTTCGTCGAGGACAGGCAAAGTGGGATGGCCGTATAGGTTGCGCGCGCCGACAGAGATGGCTGCGTATTGCGGATGGACCGCCGCCAGGAACGCGGGCGTGGTAGATGTGCGGCTGCCGTGATGGCCGACCTTTAAGAAATTGGAACGCAGCCCGCCCTCGGCAATCATGCGGCGCTCGCTGGAGGCTTCCGCATCGCCTTCGAGCAACGCAGTTGTGCCTTTGTAGCGCAACTGCAAGACGAGCGAGCTGTCGTTAGTGTTCTTCGCCGTAGGAACGAAGTCGGCCGGCGGGGCGAGAACGCGGACATGGACGTTCCCGAAATCGAATTGATCGCCGGCCAAGTGCTGGCGGATGCTGACGTGCATGCGGCGTGCTTCGCGGAGCAATGCGTCGTAGGTGTACGTGGGATGGTTCTTGCCGATCCAGAGCTGATTGGGATGGAAATTGGCGATAACATCGGCCATGCCTCCAATGTGGTCAACATCGGTGTGTGTGACAGCGACAGCGTCAAGGCGGCGGATGCCAAGAGACCACAAAACGGGAGAGACGACATCCTCCCCCATATTGAAATGCGTTTCCGGCGATTTGCTTTCGAGGCCTCCGGCGTCGATGAGGAGGGTTTTGCCGCCGGGAGTGATGACGAGGAGTGAGTCGCCCTGGCCGACGTCGATGACAGCGATCTCGCATGCGTGAGGATCGTGATTCATGGGGCGCGGCCACAAGAGCACAAGGACGCTGAGCCCCAGGCAGAGGGTGCCGAGCACAAGGCTATGGCGGCGCGAGCGCAGCATGACCATCGTGAGCGCCAACAGCAGCAGACAGCCGATGATTTGCACGGGAAGTGGATCTGGAACGCGCCAGTTGCCAATGGGCCCACGGCCAAAGAACCGAATGAAGTACGAGACAACATGCAACAGGAATGCCGTCGCGGCGATGGGGATGACGGCCAGCGCAGGCAACAGGAGCACGGACAGCAGCGACGCGATCGCCAGCGGCAAGAGGATTCCGATCAGAGGAACGATGAAGAGGTTGAGCGGCAACCCGGCGATGGTGATGCGGTGGAAGGAAACGGCCATGGGCAGGGTCATGGCGGCTTCAATGGTAACTGTTACAGTCACAAGCTCGAGCAGGCCGAGGGCGATTCGCAAGGACCAGGGGACGAGGATGTTGGCCGCGCGTTTTCCGATGAGCGGCTTCACGCTGCGGATGACCAGGCGCAGCGTGACACGAAACTGGGCAAGTTCTGGCGGCAGGGCCGGATCGAGTTGAATCAGGTTGAGGCGCCGCAGTGCGGAAAGGTAAGGCCCGAAGCTGCGCTCGATGATGGGAAGCGCAATGCCGGCGACGGCGAGAACGGCGAGCAGCGTCATCTGGAAGCCGGTATCCATGAGCGCCTCAGGCTGGATGGCGAGAATGACTAGCGCGGCAACGCCGATGGCGTTCATGCGCTGCTTTTCGCGGAAGATGAGGCGCACGAGCAGGTAGAGAGAGACCATCCAGAGCGACCGCTGGACCGGTTGGCCCCACCCGGTGAATACCGCATAGCCAGAGGCGAGTGCGATGGTGATCGCGGTTGCCCAGAAGCGGTTGAGGCGCAGGCGGCGGGAGATCCAGAAGATGAGGCCGGAGAAGATGGCGAGATGGAGTCCAGAGACGACGAGGAGGTGGAAAGAGCCTGTCCGTTCAAAGCCGGTGCGCGTAGGGCCGGTAAGGTAAGTGCGGTCGCCGGTGACCATGGCTGTCAGCATGGAAGCGTCTTTGCGTGAGAGGCGGAGTAATGGAGGAAGGGAGAGATTGTGCGGATTTTCAGCAAAGTTCATCAGGCGCTCGCCTGCGGACTGTTGCCACGAGTGAATGCGACAGAGAGCCGTATCGCGCCAACTCATATCTCTTCCGGGAAGGATGGTGAATTGCGCGGCGCGGGTGCTGGCCTCTGCGCCGATGCCTTGCTGGCGCATGTAGGCGGCATCGCTCCACACGCCGGGGTCTCGATATTCCTCGGGCATATGGAGATTGCCGCTCCATTCAAGGTCCTCGCCGCAGTGAACAGCGCGAAAGGGAGCGTGGAGCGGCGCATAGACGCCGAGACGAAGGCCGACGGTGGCAGGCAGCGCGACTCCATTAATATGTAACTGTTTCAGTTCCATATATTGGCTGTGCTCCTGTGTTGGCTTCCATTGGTAGAAGGCCTTGAATTCGGAAAAGCGCACGGCTCCAGCGGAGACGACGACGCCCTCGATGAGGTCTTTGCCTGCGGGCTTGCGTCCTACTCGGTTCTGGTTACTGTATTCCACGAGCAGGGCGGGGTTTTCCGCCTGCGGCCAGACAACGAGCTCCGCGCACCAGGCGCCCGCGAGCGCAAATAAGAGGAATGCCGTGATGAGCGCAAGGCGGAAGGAAATACGGGAAGCAGCCAAGGCGGCGACAGCCATCGCAACGGCGGCGATGAGAAGGAGCACGGGCTGGCGCCAGAAAAAAGTCGCAGAGAGAATGCCTGCGGCGAAGCCGGCAGCAGCAAGCAGCATCGGCGCCAATAGGGTGCCGGGCGGGGAAATGCGGCGATGAACTGGAGGGCCAAAGTCGCCGGTTTCAGTGAGATCTGGCACTGCTGAATTTGCCTCCGGCTAGCTTCGAGCACTGCCGGAGAGCCGGAACAGAGGCGCTAGGCGAGCGACAGGTGCGCGATTGTTTCCAGATGAAACGTCTGCGGAAACAGGTCGATGAGCTGCAGTTTCCGCAGGCGGTAACCGGATTTTAGCAACGATGAGAGGTCGCGGGAGAGAGTTGCTGGGTCGCAGGAAACGTAAGTAACTTGCGGGGCACGGATGTTTGCGAGCAGCTCAGCCGCTTGCGTGCCTAGCCCGGCGCGGGGAGGGTCGAGGACGACGTAATCGGGAGTGGCGGCGGGTCTGTTTGCCGCGTTCTGGAGGAATTGAAGTGTAGTTTTGGCGAGGACGCGCTGGTTGGGGAGATTTGTGCGTAAATCGGTTACAGATGCAGGCGCGGCTTCGACGGCGACGACCTGGGAAAATGTGCGCGCGAGTTGACGGGCGAAGAGACCGACGCCAGCAAAGAGATCCCACGCAAGAGCGCCGCCGTGATGGTTGCAGACCTCCGCGACCATGTGGTCAATGAGGAAATGATTGACCTGGAAGAAGGAACCGAAGCTTACGCAGTAGGGTTCGCCCGCGGCGGTATAGACGAGGTGATTGGCACCCGCATGTGCAGCGAGAGTGGGGAAGCCTTTGCCTTTTGGGAGCGTGAAGGCGGCGCATCCAGCGACGGTGGGCACTGCGGCTTGCAGGGTGCGCCAGAGGTCATTGAGTTTGCGTGCAGCGGCGGAAGCATCGGAGTGCGTAAAGATGCTGATGAGCAACTTGCCGCCGGAGGGATCACTGAAGATCTCGATTTCACATGCCCAGGAAGACAATTGCGGCGCGCACTCGTCCTGGAGTGTGTGCATGGCGTGATTGAGCGATGGATCTGCGATGGGACATTCGCGGATGGGAAGCAACTTGTGCGAGCGCCCGTGCAAATAGCCGAGAGCGAAAGGAATTTGCTGGATATGCAGGCGGATCCGGTTGCGGTAGCCGAGGGGTGCCGCAATGATAGCTTCGATTTCGGGAATATCTACCATGCGTGCGCGCTGGAGCGATTCGCGGAGAATGGCAGTTTTCATCCTCACCTGCTCTTCGTAGCTCGCGTGCTGATAATGGCATCCGCCGCAGACGCCGTAGTGTTGGCATGCCGGCTGGACGCGCTGCGGCGAGGGCGTGAGAATCTGGGCGAGTCTTGCCTCCGCGTATGAGGATTTGCTGTGCTTCACCTCGGCTTCAATTACTTCACCTGGCAGGGTGAACGGGACGAAGATGGCTTTGCCTTCGTGACGGGCGAGGCCCGCGCCGCCGTAGATGGCCTTTTCGATTTCGAGCTTCATGCCTGGCTCATGTAGAAGAGGCTGAGGCGCGGGAGCTTGTGCTTGTCGACGAGGCGCTTGTGGAGGAACTGGGCTTCGATCTGGCGAATCTGCACGGCCTGCATGCGTCGGCGATAGGGAGCGAGTTCGCGTGCGCTTTCTTCCTTGAGGGCGATGAGGTCGGCTTCCGGCGTGGTGGCGAGGATGACGGTCATGAGCTTTTCTTCGAGCACGAGCAGGTTGCGTTCGAGGGATTCGAGGTCGTTGCCGACGGAGGGTGCTTCGGTAGCAAGTTCACGCAGGCGCAGGACGACGTCGTGTGCGGTTTCGGCGGCGAGGCCTTCCAGTTGCGCAGCTTCGAGCGTGTCTGCGCACTGTGTGAGCCATGCGGCGATGCGCTGGTGTTCGAAGCCTTGTGCTTGCGTTGTGGCCGCAGGTTTGGCCATGCCGATGGATGCCTGCTGAATATCTTCGGCGGCTTCCATGACGGCCTGCGCACACCAGGCGAGACCGTTGACGCGGCGGGAAGAGCTTTTCGCGGGGCGTGATTCGTGCTTGTCGAAGGCTGCATCGATGCCGCGCAAAACGGCTTCGAGCGGCACCCCGGCATCGCGCCAGGTTTCAATCAACGCCCAGTCGAGCGTGGAGAGCAGGAGCAGGGTGCCGCGGCGGCGCTGGAAGTGCTCTTCGATCTCAGTGAAGTAGTTGAAGTAGTTCCGCACGCTAGCCCTGCTGCGCGCCGCGAGTGGGGTGCGCGCGGTCTTTGCTGACGCGGTTATTTTCGTAGACGATGCGGAGGCCTTCGAGCGTAAGCAGCTCGTTGACCTCAGTGATGTACTTGGACTCCGCGGCGAGCACGCTGGCGAGGCCGCCGGTGGCGATGCATTTTGTGTCCGGGCCGAGTTCGGCGATCATGCGCTCGAGGATGGAGTCGACCAACCCGATGTGGCCCCAGAAGAGGCCAATCTGAAGATTGTCTATGGTGTTGGTGCCGATGATTTTTGTGGGCTTGCGAATTTCAACACGAGGCAGGCGCGCGGCGCGCGCAAAGAGTGCTTCGGCAGAAATGGTAAGGCCTGGTGCGATGGCTCCGCCGAGGAATTCGCCTTTGCGGGAGATGACATCGAAGTTGGTGGCGGTGCCGAAGTCAACGACGACGGTGGGCCCGCCATAGTGGCGAAAGGCGCCGATACAGTTGGCGACACGGTCGGCGCCGACCTCGGTGGGATTGTCCGTGAGGATGGGCAGGCCGGTTTTGACGCCGGGGCCGATGAAGAGCGGCCTGGTGGTGCAGTAGCGTTCGCAGAACTGGCGGAGGGTCCAGTCGAGGGGCGGCACAACGGAGGCAATGACGACGTCCTGGATGGAGGCAAAGGTGACGCCTTCACTTACGAGGAGGCTGCGAATGAGGATGCCGTACTCATCAGCGGTTTGACCGTGACGGGTCTGGATGCGCCAAGTAGCGCGAAGATCGGCAGTGCTGCCGTCGTGGCGCAGGTTGTAGATGGCGATGAGAGTGTTCGTGTTGTTGACGTTGAGTACGAGCAGCATCAGTGGTCTCCATCCTCAGAAATCGCGCACGCCGCCGGAGAAGACAGTGCGCAAACCTTGAGCCGTGCGCACACGTAGAAAGCCCCGTGCATCGAGGCCCTCTGTGACTCCGGTGAATCCTTCGCCTTCGTCGACGCGTACGCGTCTGCCGCGCACCCATGTGGACATTGCCTCGACGCGGTCGAGAATGCTGGACTGTCCGGCATCGCTGGTTGCAGGGTCGGACAGCGCGGATGTTTCGCGGTGCAGCGATTGTAGCAAAGCGATGAGGATTTCCTGGCGGGACCAGGGCAGGCCGGTTTCGATGAGCAGCGAAGTCGCAATCGGCGCGAGATCGGGTGAGAATGCGGGATGCAACACATTGATGCCGATGCCGATGACCAGATAGCGGATGCGGGTGGCTTCGGCATTCATCTCAGTGAGGATGCCGCCGAATTTTCTTTTGCCGAGCATAAGATCATTGGGCCAGCGGAGGTCGGTCTTGAGAGTGGTGACCTGTGCGATTGCATCCTGCGCCGCCAAGCCCGCGGCCAGTGAGAACCAGAGCGCATCTCCGGGAGCGATGGTAGGCCGCAGCAGGATACTGGCATAAATTCCGCAACCGGCCGGTGACTGCCATTGGTGCGAACTGCGTCCGCGTCCGGCGGTTTGCTCGTCGGCAAAGAAGACGCTGCCGTGCGGAGCGCCGTGTTCCCCGGCGGCCATGGCATGCGTGTTGGTGGAATGGATGGATGGGAAGAAATGCATTTGACCGGCGAAGGGCGTGTTTCTGAGGGCCGCGTCGATGGCCGCAGATTCGAAAATGGAGCCCAGAGTCACGGAATTAGTAAATCTCCGCTGTGATGCGCATGCTGAGATCAGCAGCGGGCGCCGAGTGCGTGAGTGCGCCGACGGAAATGTAGTCGACGCCGGCCAGTGCGTACTTGCGGACGTTCTCAAGGTTGATGCCGCCGGAGGCTTCGATGGGAATTGGCAGATCGCGAGAGCGGACGGTGGCGACGGCTCTTTTGACTTCGGCAGGTGTCATGTTGTCGAGGAGGAGCGATTCGGCACCACTATTGATCGCGAGTTCGAGTTCTTCCTGTGTGCGGACTTCGATGTCTATGGTCTGGCCAGGCTGGCGTTTTTTGTGGGCGCGCTCAAGGACTTTCTCGATGCCGCCGCCGAGGGAGATGTGGTTGTTCTTGATGAGGATACCGTCCGACAGGTCGAGGCGGTGATTTTCTCCTCCGCCGCAGCGGACAGCATACTTGTCGAGCACGCGCAGGCCAGGAACGGTTTTGCGAGTGTCGAGGATGCGGGCCTTGGTTCCTTCGACGGAGTCGACGTACTTGCGCGTCATGGTGGCGATGCCGCTCATGCGCTGCATCAGATTGAGGATGACGCGTTCGCAGGCAAGGATGACGCGGGCGTTGTGACGAATGACGGCGATGGCCTGGCCTTCACGAACGCGCACGCCGTCGAAGATTTCCGGGTGGCTGATGATTTCGTAACGGCGATGCTTACGATTGTCGAGGTCGGCAAAAATATCGAGGAAGCGTGGAATGCAGCCGAGACCGGAGAGCACGAGATCCTGCCGCGCAATGACGGTGGCCGAGGCGCGGAGATCTGGATCGACGCTGACGTCGGTAGTGACATCGCGAGTGGCCTTGTCTTCTTTGAGAGCGGCTTCAAGAATGGCGCTGACGCGCTTGCTTTTCCAGTCCATGACGTTTATCCCAGATCCTTCAACGCCTTGCGTGTCTTTTCTATTAATAAATCCGTTTCTGATTTTTGCTTCTTTAATCCATCCACTATATGTACGGGAGCTTTCTCTAAGAAGCTCGGATTATTCAGTTGTCTTTCTGCGCTTGCAGCACTTTTCTCGTACTTTGCAAGGTCCTTTGTCAATCTTTCGCGTTCAGCGGCGATGTCAATTTGGGCGTTGTATTCGACCACTATTTCAGTTGGGCCAACCGGGTACCATGCAAGATTCTGGTATTTTCCGCCCGCATCGCGATCCGCGAATGGGACGAATTCGATGGAAGATACTCGTGCCATTTTTTCAACGATGTCGTGATTGGCCTTCAAGGTTTGCGAGCCTCCATGCGAACCAGTCCATATCAGCAGCTTGACCGGTATCGATTCCTTTTCGGGGACGCCGACCTCTTTACGCCGATTGCGGATGCCTGAGATGACCAACTGAAGACCAAGCATTTGATCATGGATGTTGTTCCCGCCCGGGTCAATCGCCCCCTGTGGGAAAGGCGAGAGCGCGATGGATTTTGCGGGCGGCTCGCCGTTGTAGAAGGCGTGCCAGAGCTCCTCAGTGAGAAACGGCATGAATGGCGAGAGCAGGCGCAGCGCGGACTCGAAGGTTTGAAGAAGCGTGGTGAGCGCGGCCTGGGCGGTGCCGGGGTCTGCCTGGAAGTCGAGGCGGAGCTTGACTGCCTCAAGATACCAATCGCAGAACTCGCCCCAGAAGAACTGGTAGACGAGGTTGGCAGCTTCGTGGAAGCGGTACTCGTCGAGGGCGCGGTTCACTTCGGCCGCGGCGGACTGGAGACGGGAGACGATCCAGCGGGCTTCGAGCGGCGCATCGGCGGCGAGGATAGGCGCAGCCATGACGGTTTGCGGATCGACGATAATGCCGGCTTCTTCCGCGCGCTCGACGTTCATGAAGATGAAGCGGGCGGAGTTCCAGATTTTGTTGGCGAAGGCGCGGTAACCCTCGGTGCGGGCTTCGCTGAAGGCAATGTCGGTGCCGGGCGAGGCCATTGCGGCGAGGGTGAAGCGGACGGCGTCGGTGCCGAAGCGCTGGACGATCTCGATGGGATCGATGACATTGCCCTTGGTCTTGGACATCTTCTGGCGGTCGGCGTCGCGAACGAGCGCATGGATGTAGACCTCGCGGAAGGGCACGGCGTCTTTGAGGGTGCGCCTGGTGCCGTCGGGCATGGGAATGTCGAGCATGAAGTGACAGCCCAGCATGATCATGCGCGCGACCCAGAAGAAGAGAATGTCAAAGCCGGTGACGAGCAACTGCGTGGGGTAGAAAGTGTCGAGGTCTTTGGTGTGGCGCGGCCAGCCGAAGACGGAGCAGGGCAGCAAGCCGGAGGAGAACCATGTGTCGAGGACGTCGGTTTCCTGGGTGAGCTGGTCGCTGCCGCAGTGAGAGCATTTTGCGGGTGTTTCGCGGGCGACCGTGATTTCGCGGCAGTTGCCGCAATGCCACGCGGGAATGCGATGTCCCCACCAGAGCTGGCGGGAGATGCACCAGTCGTGGATGTTGCGCATCCACTCGAAGTAGGTTTTGGCGTACTGGTCGGGCGTGAAGCGGATGTAGCCCTGCTCAACGGCGGCGATGGCCTTGTCGGCAAGGGGCTGAATCTTGATGAACCACTGCGTGGAGAGGCGCGGCTCGACGATGGTTTTGCAGCGGTCGCACTTGCCGACCGCATGGGTGTGCGGCTTGGCGGCGACGAGCAGGTTTTGCGCTTCGAGATCGGCGAGGATGCGCTTGCGGGCTTCGTAGCGGTCGAGGCCGGCATAGGGCCCGGCTTCAGCATTCATGTGCGCAGTGTCGTCCATGACATTGATGGACGGCAGGCCGTGGCGCTGGCCGATGGCAAAATCGTTGGGGTCGTGCGCGGGTGTGACCTTGACGGCGCCGGTGCCGAAGTCGGCGCTGACATAAGTGTCGGCGACGATGGGGATTTCGCGGTTGATGAGCGGCAGGTGGAGGTTTTTGCCGTGGAGATGCTTGTAGCGCTCATCGTCGGGATGGACCGCCACGGCGACATCGCCCAGCATGGTTTCCGGCCGTGTGGTTGCGATGGTAACGAACTGGCCCGGTTCTTCGACAACGGGGTAGCGGATTTCCCAGAGCGTGCCCTGCTGCTCTTCGTGGACGACTTCGAGGTCGCTGATGGCCGTCTGGCAGCGGGGGCACCAGTTGACGATGTAGGCGCCGCGATAGATGAGTCCCTGCTCGTGGAGGGTGACGAAGGCTTCGCGGACGGCAACGGAGAGGTTGTCGTCCATAGTGAAGTATTCGCGTGACCAGTCGACGCTGGCACCGAGGCGGCGCATCTGGTCGAGGATGGCTCCGCCGTAATGCTGCTTCCACTGCCAGACGCGCTCGACAAAGACTTCGCGGCCAAGCTGTTGGCGGGTTTTGCCCTCGGTGGCGAGTTGGCGCTCGACCATCATCTGCGTGGCGATGCCGGCGTGGTCTGTGCCTGGTACCCAGAGAGCCGCGTCGCCGCGCATGCGGTGCCAGCGGGTGAGGATATCCATCTCCGTCTGGTTGAGCATGTGGCCCATGTGGAGGCGGCCGGTGACGTTTGGCGGCGGCAGAAGAATGGTGAAGGCGCGCGCGGGGTCGATGGTTTCCGGCGAAGCGGTCTCGAAGATTTTCTCGCTGACCCAGTACTCGGCCCAGCGATCCTCAATGGTCGCGGGATCGTAGGCTTTGGGCAGGGAGCGCTGGGCTTTTTCGGGCATAGATTCAGACATGATCGCGGAAAGGAAAGACGTTATGGCTATACCGCTAGTATAGCGGCGACGATTGCACGGCTATTCATGGGCACAACAAAGGGTCGCACGAGGCGACCCTTTGCGCGAGGTTAGCACTTCAGCTTAGAAGGGATTCAGCTTGCGGAGGCCCTTGCGGGGCTTATGCCGGCTGGAAGACTCTTCCTTGCGGTTGAACTTGGCCTTCTTCTTGTGCTTGCCGGCCGAGGTTGCGGCAGCCATGTTGACGGGGCCCGCATTCTTGACGTCGTTGATCTGCTGGGGGGGGCCTGCTGTTGGCTTCTGGACCGGAGGCAGAGCACCGGGACGGTTGGGGCCAACGGCAGCGGCAATCGGCGTGCTGTTCGGGATCGGGATGGGCTGGCCGTTGATTTCCGCAGGACGGTTCGCGGATGAGGTGTTCGCGGTGGCGGTGACCGGTGCAACCTCAACGGTTGCCGCATCTCCCCCTGAGCTTGCATTCCCCGTAGGAACAGTCTCGAAGGTGGCGGTCGGTGTTACGTTGGTGCTACCGCTGGTGGTCTGCGCGGGGCTCACCGTCAGGACGGTGTTGCTATTGGTATGTGCGAGCTGCGTCCCGTTGCCCTTGGCCGAGGTGAGGGGTTTGCCCTGGAGTGCCGCCAGGAAGACAGCCTTCTGCTGGCGAGCGATTGCAGGAGCGTAAGTCTGTGCTGGATCGGTCAGTGTCGGCTCACCCACGCGGGCAGCTTCAATCGGCGTGGAGCCGGCACGCTTGAAGATATCGAGAGCACGCGCCTTGAAACGTACGGGGACGCGGCTGGCTTCCATGGCCTCGCTCTCAGCGAGTTCCTCCGGTGTAGGCTGCGGGATGGGGCGACCGAGAGCGATCAGGCGGTCCTTGGCCTGATCCGCGGTTGGCGACATGGGGTAATGGGTGACGGCGCGATCCCAGGCCTCGGCGGCGCGGCCGTTGTAATAGGAGAGCAGTTCCTCTTTGGCCTTGGCGGGAAGCTTGAGCCCTTGCACCTGGGCGGCCTCATTGGCGTAATCGTCGCCGAGCAGGATGAGGTTTTCGCAGCTCTTGCTATAGAGCGGGTAGAGGTCAGCGACGGTCTGCAGGCGAGCGATGGAGCCCGCCCAGTCTTCCCTTGTCGCATAGAACTGGCCGACTTCAAACTGGCGCTGGGCGAGGACTTCCTGAACTTCGCGCAGCTTTTGCTTTGCGCGGGGCAGGAGCGGCGAGTCAGGGAACTGCTCGATCATCGCCCGGTATTCTTTTTGCGCTTTGAATGCGTTGGTGGGGTCGCGGTCGGGGCGCTCCATCTGCTGGAAGTAAATGTCGCCGATCTTCATCTGTGCTTCTGCCGCTTCCGGGGAGTTGGGGAAGAAGGTGATGAAGTCGCGATATTCCGCGGCAGCCTGCTGCATGGCGGCCGGGCCACCTTCGAGGTACCAGGTGTCACCGATGGCGAGCTTGGCGCGCATGGCATACTCAGTGGACGGGTACGCATTGAGGAGGGTTTCCAGGTCGAGGCGCGCGACGTCGTAGCGTCCCTTGCGCATGGCCTTCATGGCCTTGTCGAAGAGCTGTGCATCGGGCTGTTCGGTTTTGAGACCCGCGAGCGGGTTCTTATTGACAGCCGAATAGCGCGACTTGTGATGCTTGTGCCGCTTTCTAGCCCAGGCGTGGGGTGGGGCGCAGAGCGCCATTCCGATGCAAAGGGCAGTAATGCCTGTGACCAACCGTTTCATAACACCTCTACCGCACGCCTGTTGCCGGGCGCGCCCTTACTGAACCTTACGCTGCCGGGTCGGCTTTGCGAGCCAAAGCCAGCAGCTCCCGCGCTTCCTCTTCCGCACGGCCATTGTTAAAGACGGCAGTGCCGGCGACGAGCATGTCGGCTCCGGCATCGACGACGCTTGCGACGGTGTCACGATCGACGCCGCCGTCAACTTCAATCCTAAACGTGAGGCCCATGTTCTGGCGAAGTTCTTTCAGCTGCCCGATCTTGGTGAGCGTGTAGGGAATGAACCGCTGGCCGCCAAAGCCGGGGTTGACGCTCATGACCAGGACGTGGTGGACCATGGGGAGGACAGGTACGAGGAGATCGACGGCGGTGGCCGGATTGATGACGACGGCCGGTTCCATGCCGTAGTCGCGGATGAGCTCGAGGGAGCGATGCAGGTGCGGGCAGGCCTCGTAGTGGACGCTCATCCAGTCGACGCCGGCGTCGGCGAAGGCGGGGACGAACTCGTCGGGGTGCTGGACCATCATGTGGCAGTCGAAGGGCATGGTGGTGTGCTTGCGGATCGCCTTGACGAGTGCCGGGCCGAAGGTCAGGTTGGGGACGAAGTGGCCGTCCATGACGTCGATGTGGAGAGCGGCGCCGCCGCCGCGTTCCGCCGCCTTGACCTCGTCTGCGAGTCGTGAGAAGTCGGCTGCGAGGATGGACGGAAGCAGGTCGATCGCCATGCCGCCAGTGTATCAGGGGGTGGATTCGGGTTGGAGGGGGGTATTGTCGGCCGGCGGAGGGGTCTGGGCGGCGCGGAAGACGCGGGAAACAGCACGCAGGACGGCCTTGGCGGGGATGGTTCCGTCGGGCTGGGCGAAGACGAGTTCACCGGTGCGTTTGGCCTGGGGACGGTAGAACCAGCGGCGGAAGAGCGAGAGGTGATCAGCGACGAGGCTGGAGGAGGGCCGATCGAGCGACTGCCGGAGGGTGGCGAGGGCTGATTCGAGGCGAGCTTCCAGCTCGTCGCGGGTGGTGGTGACGGGGCCTTCGGCGAGCGGGACCGGCTCGAGCATGGTGGGGTGGGCAAAGAGCGACGAGGAGCTGGATTGCTCGTTGGGGTGACGCATGCCATGGGTAGAGAACGGGACGGGGCCGGCGAGCCGGCCGGATTCGAGCAGGAAGAGGGTGACGGATTGGGGCTGCGATGAGGGCTGGAGGATGAGGCCCGAGAGCCGTGGGAGCGGGTGGACGGCTTCCGGCATGGCGGCGATAACCTCTTCTACACGTGTGACTTTGACGTGGAGGTCGGCGGCTTTTTCGAAGTCGAGGGCCTCGGATGCGGCGTCGCGCTCGGCGGTGAGCTGGGCGAGGAGGCTTTGGCCGCGGGTGGCGAGGAAGGCGTGGACGGCGGCGGCCTCCTGGGCATAGCGCTCAGGGGAGCAGCCCTGGAAGCAGGGTGCAAGGCACTTCTTGAGCTCGGAATAGATGCAGCCGGGATGGCTGGGGTCGGGATGAAGGTCTTCCTGACAGCGGCGGAGCAGGAAGAGGTTGAGCATGGATTCGAGCCAGCGCTCGGCGAGCCAGCGGGAGGGGAATGGGCCGAAGAGGTCCGGCGCGGCGCTGAGGGTGAGCCGGGTGGAGGGATAAACGCGGGGAAACTCGTTGTTCATGGCCATCCGCAGGAAGACAGGCGGGCGGAGGTGGAGGCGCTCGCGGGCGCGGTCGGGTCCGAAGGCCGTGTTGGAGGCCTGGTAAAGGGTGAAAAGAGCTTCAAACTCGGAGCCTGTGAGCGTGTACTCGATGCGGCGGATGCGGGCCGCGAGCTCGAGGCGCTTCGTGTGGCCGGGGCTGGGGGAGAGCAGTCGGCGCAGTCGGCGGCGCAGGTTGGGGGAGCGGTTGAGGTAGGGCTCGGCGCGGTCGTCGCTGCCAAAGAGTGCGAAAACTCCCGGCCCGGCGGGAATGAGATCCCAGCAGGGATTTTGCGGGTCGAAAGGGAGCGACTGCTCGAGCATCAGGGTTCCTGCTGCAAGGTTAGCAAGTCAGCGGTCGGTCGTGCCGTGGAGGAGGGAGCTCATTTCAGGTGTGCCGTACCCTGCGATTTTTAGTTTGTTTGATTAACGTCTGGAAAATCCTTTGGAATCATTTATTTATGGGATATTAGTCTTGTAAGTCTTTTGGATCATATTACTTGCAGCGCGGGGCAATGGTGCGATTCAATACGATCTATACGATTGAAATCGTATAGGTATGCGATTCTGTGGTGCGCTTAGAAGACTCTGCTGCTCCCCCTCCTTTTGGTGGGGAAGTGGTTGATTCTATGGAATCGACTGGTTGCAAGAATGACCGGGTACCCCTTATTTTTGTGGGTATCCTATTGATTTTATTGGAGGGATTCATGTTTTTCGGGGGCTTTCACTGGAAAGCTCCCGGTTTGGGGCTGGTTCAGGGCGTAAAAAAGCGGCTGGATCCCAGCCGTTTTTTTTTGCATGTCCTTAGTTTCAGGATACCAAGTTTGAGGGTAATTCCCGGCACATCAGGCTCACACAGACCCTAGAGCACTTCTCCTATGATTGTGAACTTTCTGAAATCAACCAAGCGCGGCTTTTCTTCACGGAAAAGCCGGGGTGAGATTCTCCCTTCGGTCTATACCCATAGGGAAAATGCTCAAAAGCCCGGGGCTTCCACCGTGCGTCTGGCGGCCGCAAAGGTGCGCCCTGGTTCATTCCTGATTTGCGAGTTGCTTTTTGCGGGCGGCGATGAGTTTGCGGCGCTGGGCTGCGGGGAGGGCCAGCACGTCTCGGGTGCGTTTGGGGAGTCTGGCTTCGACGAGGGAGCGGGCATCGCGGAGGAGGGATTTGAGCTCGGGTGTGGGGAAGGTGTCCCATTGCTCGATGGCGATCCAGTGGGCGCGGGCGAGATATGGAGCGGGGAAGACGCCTTCGACTTCCAGAAGCTCGGCGAAGCGCTCGGGGCCGGCGGCGAAGGAGAGGATGGCGCGGGATTCGTGATGGAGGTTGGCGACGGCGAACATTTTGCCTCCGATGGCCTTGTCGCCGACCCAGAAGACGAGGCTTTCGCCCCACTGCATGGTTTCTTCGACGTGGGGCAGGGTGAGGAGCCAGGTGCGGAGGAGTTCGGCGTCCATGACGAGGTAAAGGATAGCCGATCGAGCGAGCCGGCGAGCCAGCGAGTGGGCCAACGAAGCAGGGCAGAGGCCTGGGCAGGCCGCAGAACGAGTAGGTGGTCGAATTTGAAGGGCGTTTTCCGAGAGGGCCGGGAGCTCAGAGTGCCGGTGGGTCGTTGAGGTTGTCGAGGGCGGTGAGGGCTTCTTCGCTGGCGTTCCACTGGCGGAGGATTTTGTAAATGGTGGAGGTGGAGAAGCCGGCGCGGACGAGCATGCGCATGACGCGGGCGGATTCCTTGTCATTGGTGGGCTGGCGGACGCCTTTGCGCTCGAGGTGGCGGCGGGCGAGGGCTTCTTCGTCGACGTTTTCGTAGGCGGCGTCGAGGGTTTCGGAGATGAGTGCGGGGTTGACGCCCTTGACCTGGAGGTCCTGGCGGACGCGGCGCTTGCCGAAGCGGGAGTTTTCCTGGCGGAGGCGGGCGTAGTCGGCGGCGAAGGAGCGGTCGTCAAGATAGCGCTGGGACTGGAGGCGGGCGATGACGGCGACGATTTTGGCTTCGCCGGGCTCGCCGGGTTCGACGCGGGTGCGCATGAGGCGGCGGAGCTCGGCGACGGTGCGCATGCGGCGGGCGAGAGCCTGGACGGCGTACTCGTAGAGGGCGTCTTCGGTGAGGGGTTCGCGGGGCTTTCGGGGTTTGCGGGGGAAGGGCATGGGGGACTCAGCTTAAGGGAAAGAGCAGAATCCAGCACGTTCCGAGGAGGCCTGCGAGCAGCATTCCGAAGATACCGGCTTTCAGGTAAGCGTGTTCGGGTTTCACGTTCGCCCGGGTGATGAACGTAAATCCGACTGCGAGAAATATGCAGTATGGAATGAGAAATACCGGATTATGCGCGAATCTCATTGATTGAATTTGGGCTTTTGGCAGCTGCCCTTTCTGGAAGAGGTAGTTATCGAAGGCAATGTTAATGGCAAATAGACAAAGCACCGCAATGGCGATATTTCGCATCGTAATGAAGCGCCTTGATGCAGAAGGGAAGCTGGATCCGACGAGACGATCCAACTTTGTCCAGAACCATTCAGTCGTCGGTGCTTTTTGATTGCCTATCCAAGGAGTCATTTTGTTTACCGCCTCATATCAGACCACACTAATAGGCTGGCTGGCGCGTCTATTCTGACAGCAGGGGTTGGGGTGATGGGTCGAGGGTGGCGAATGCGAGCGGGATGGGTGCTGGCGGGTGTGCTGGGTTTGGCGGCGGTGGCGGTGCCGTGTGCGCTGGGGCAGTCGTCGTCGCGGTTTATGCCGCTGGACTCGGGATTTGGGCCGCTGAATCCGGCTCCGCCGTCGGTTCCGGTAAAGCAGCTGATCCGGGAATTTGTGGCGAAAGAGACGCAGTTCTCAGAGGCGATGACAAATTACACCTGGGTCCGGACGGCGAAGGTGGAAGCGCTGAACAGCGATGACAAGCCGAAGGGCGAGTACTACGAGGTGGATGCGGTAGGGAAGGATTCGCATGGGAGGCGCGTGGAGCAGGTGTTGTTTGCTCCGCCGAGCACGCTGATGAACGCGAACGTGATGATGTCGGAGTCGGACTTTCAGGACATCGACCACCGCATGCCGTTCGTGCTGACGGCGCAGCAGATTGGCGAATACAACGTGACGTACGTAGGCCGGCAGAAGGTGGACCAGGTAGAGACGTACGTGTTTGACGTGGCGCCGAAGAGGATCGTGAAGGGCTACCGGTATTTTGACGGTCGGATCTGGGTGGACCAGCGGGACCACCAGATTGTGGTGACGGATGGCAAGAGCGTTCCGGATGACTTGAAGCGCGGGCAGGAGGATTTGTCGCTGCCGTTCATCACGTTTTACCAGCAGGTGGATGGGAAGTATTGGTTTCCGGCATGGACGCACGGCGCGGGGTGGCTGCATTTTGAGGGCGGGAGTGGCTACCTGAGCGAGAACGTGCACATGACCGAGACGATCACCTATACGAAATACAAGCGTTTTGGCTCCCGCGTGACGTTGATTTTCGACGGGAAGAAGCTGAAGAATCCGGGGAAGGCCGGGGCGAAGAGCGGGCAGCCGGGGCAAAGTTCGGGGCAGAGTTCGGGGGAGGGCCAGCCGCAGAATCCGAAACAGTAACAGTGAAAGAGCGCGGAATCCGGGGGATGGATCCGGGGCTGAGATCCGGACTTGAAAATCCGGGCTTGAAAATCCGGGCTTGAAAATCCGTTCAGGGGCCGGGATTGGCCGGTGGAGGGCCGGAGGAAGCCATTGAGCGCGGGCCGATTGCGGGGGCGGAAGCGGTCAGGTAGCATCAGAGATGGCCCATTTGGGGGCAGAAATGCCCTGAGCCGCGGGCCATGTGGTTATCCGCCTGCACCGGTAGAGTTTGCTGGGACGATCTGCTGACCGAAATGGAGTTCGGCGGGGATGCCGCCGATGCGGCAGGCGAGTTGAAGACGGAGGATGTTGTTTTGCCACAGGAGAGATTTCTTTTTACCTCGGAGTCGGTCACAGAAGGCCATCCGGACAAGATTGCCGATCAGATTTCGGATGCGATTCTGGACGCCTGCCTGGAGCAGGATCCTTACAGCCGGGTGGCGTGCGAGACGCTGACAGCCACCGGACTGGTGGTGATCGCAGGCGAGATCACGACGAAGGCGTATGTGGACTTCCAGGCACTGGTGCGCGGCGTGGTGGCGTCGATTGGCTATGACAACGCGCTGTACGGTTTTGACTCGAATACGTGCGCGGTGATTTCGACGATCAACAAGCAGTCCGGCGATATCGCGATGGGCGTGGACACGGGCGGCGCGGGCGACCAGGGCATGATGTTCGGCTACGCGACGAACGAGACGCCGGAGCTGATGCCGACGGCGATTTCGCTGGCGCACAAGCTGACGCGGCGGCTGACCGAAGTTCGCAAGAACGGGCGGATGGCGTATCTGCGGCCGGACGGCAAGAGCCAGGTGACGGTGGAGTACGACGAAAACTTCAAGCCGAAGCGCATTGACGCAGTGGTGATTTCGACGCAGCATGCGGATTCGGTGACAACCGAAGAGCTGCGCGCGGACATTCTGAAGAATGTGATTCAGGCAGTTCTGCCGCCCGAGCTGCTGGACGAGAACACGAAGTACCACATCAATCCGACGGGCCGGTTTGTGATCGGCGGGCCGATGGGCGACACGGGCCTGACGGGCCGCAAGATCATCGTGGATACCTACGGGGGCATGGGCCGGCATGGCGGTGGGGCGTTCTCGGGCAAGGATCCGACAAAGGTGGACCGCTCGGCGGCGTACCTGGCGCGGTACATTGCCAAGAACATTGTGGCGGCCGGACTGGCGGAGCGCTGCGAAGTGCAGCTGGCTTACGCGATTGGCGTGGCGGAGCCGGTGAGCGTGCTGGTGGATACTTTCGGGACGGGCAAGGCGAGTTCGACGGAGCTGGAGAAGCTGGTGCGCGCCAACTTCGAGCTGACGCCGAAGGGCATTATCGAAAGCCTGAACCTGCGCCGGCCGATCTACCAGAAGACGGCTGCGTATGGGCACTTTGGTCGTACGGAGAGCGAGTTTTCCTGGGAGCAGACCGACAAGGCCGCGGCGCTGCGCGAGCAGGCGGGCGTGAAGGCGGCGGTCGCGAAGTAAATCCTGAAGAGAAGCAGAAGAAACGGCAGGCCGTGAGCCTGCCGTTTTTCTTTTGGGGTGCCTTCGGGGCCGGGCCGTCCGCATGCCGGCTGTGAGGGTGGAAGCGGCTTTGATGGGAAGGCAGGTCGGTGTTTCCTATTGACAATCGATAGGAAGCGAGAGCAGAGTCATATCGTTATTCGATAGGAGTGCCACGTGGAAGGAAATCGGACTACGCTGCTTCAGGGGACGCTGGATTTGCTGATCCTGAAGGCGATTGGAGATGGGGAGCTGCATGGGCTGGGGATATCGCGGCGGATAGAGCAGATTACGCGGGGGACGTTCCAGGTAAAGCCGGGATCGCTTTTCCCGGCGCTGCACAGGATGGAGGAGGCGGGATGGCTGAGTTCGTTCTGGGGCGAATCGGAGAACAACCGGCGGGCGCGGTTCTACCGGCTGACGAAGGCCGGGCAGAGCCAACTGGGCGTGGAAGCCGAGCAGTGGACGACGATTGCCCGCGCGATGGCGCATGCGCTGAAGGCGACATAAGGAGGGTGACATGGGGCTGTTGTCGCGTGCCAAGTCGCTGTGCAGGAATCTGCTGCATCGCCCGAGGGTGGAAGCCGAGCTCGACGAGGAGATTCGCGGTTTTGTGGAGGCGCTGACCGAGGAGAAGATGGCGCGCGGAGTTGCGGCGGCGGAGGCGCGGCGGCAGGCGCTGGTGGAGTGCGGCGGCGTGGAGCAGGTGAAGCAGGCGGTGCGGGTTGGGCGAACGGGGGTTCAACTGGAGCTGTGGTGGCAGGATGTGCGGTATGCGCTGCGTCAGCTGAAGCGGAATCGGGCGTTTGCATGGACGGCTGTGATTACGCTGGGGCTGGGGATTGGGGCGACGGCTTCGATATTTTCGGCTGTGTATGCGTTATTGCTGCGGCCGCTGCCGTATGCGAAGGCGGGCCAGCTTGTTTATATCTCGCATCGGACAGGCGGGCAGTACAGCGACGTTACGTTGTCTCCGGATTTTGTGGCGGCCCGAACGAGAACGAAATCGTTCGAGCAGCTTGCGGGTTGGGTAAACAACGGCGATGCCAACCTGGTGGGAAATGCTACTCCGGTACGGGTTCACTGGGTTGGGATCACGTCGAACTTTCTGCAGGTGTTAGGAGTGACGCCACAGGTGGGGCGCAATTTCTTGGCCCCTGAGGACCGGTACGATGGTCCACCGGTGATCTTGCTGAGCAACCACATCTGGCATACATACTTTGATGCGAATCGCGGGATTGTTGGGGAGACTGTCCGGCTGAGCGGAAGAGTCGAGACTGTAATTGGAGTTTTGCCGCCCCATTTCAGTTTTCCCAGTTTTGCTCTTGAACCGGATGTCTATGTTGCGGCTGATTTGAGTCCCGACACAAGCTTCGCCGCGAACGGAATGGTGCGCCCAGTGCATGCGATTGCGCGGCTTCGCCCGGGAGTGAGCGAAGCGCTAGCGCAGAAAGAGCTGCAGGCGTTATTTGATGTCCGGGCGCTGCATGATCCGGCCCCATATTCCAGCATCGAGGGCAACCGCAGAATCGTTGTGGAGTCGTTGCACCGGCATCTGACGGGGAGCGACCGCAGGCCGCTATTGCTGCTGCTGGCCTGCGTTGCCACAGTGCTGCTGATTGCGTGTGCGAATGTGGCGAATCTACAGATGGCGCGAGCGACATCGCGGCGGCACGAGACGACGTTGCGCGGAGCGTTGGGAGCTTCCCGCTTTCGAATCATGCGCCAATTTCTGATAGAGAGCCTGATGCTCTCCGCATTTGCGGCGGGCCTTGGTCTGGCGATCGCGTATGTGGTTGCGGCAGTTGTGCGGCATGCGGGGCTTCCGGGAGGTGTTGCAATCACCGTGCATGGCCTGCGGCCGTTCGGGCATTCCATGCATGAGTCACTCAGCAAGATTGCCTCTGTGATGCAAGTGAATGGCTGGGTGATTGGGTTCACCGTGGGACTGGCGCTGGTGACCACTGTGCTATTTGGGCTTGTGCCGGCGGTCAGCAGTGCACGAACAGACTTGCGGAATGCTCTGCAGACCGCAGGGCTCAAGATTACGCCTGGACGAGGGCAGCGCTTCCTGCGGCACGTCCTGCTGATTGCGGAGGCGGGGATTGCTGTCGCGCTGCTTTCTTCGGCGGGCCTGCTGGTGCGGAGCTTTGTCAACGTGATGCAGTTCGATTCGGGATTTCATCCTGCACATACCCTGACGGCGACGACGCTTCTGTATGGCAATGGGTATGAATCGGCCGGCAAGCGCAGTCAATTCGTAGAGCGACTTCAAAGACGCCTGGAGGCGCTTCCCGGTGTTGAAGTTGCGGCGATTGCGAACGCGTTTCCACTCGAAGGGGTGGCGCTGATGCGGTTTTCAGCCGATAACAATCCTGATCCGCCGTTCGATCAGGGCCATGTGGTGATCCAGGTGAGCGCTACGCCGGGATATTTCAGGGCGACCGGGATGCAAATGATCCAGGGCCGAACTTTTACAAAGGACGATAGTGCGTCTTCGCAGCGGGTGGTGATCGTGAACCGCGCCTTTGCGCGGGAGACGTTTGGCAGGAATGCGATTGGGCACGACCTGTATCTGCGCGCGAGGGGCGAAAAGCCGCGTTTTGAGCCTGCCACGATTGTGGGGGTGGTGAACGATGTGAGGTACAACGGCCTGCATGCAACGGTTGCACCGGCGATTTATGTGCCGTTTGCGCAATTCCCGACATACAGCGTTGATATCGTGCTTCGGACTGCGACGAGACCGGCGTCATTGACAAAAGCGATGCGGGAGGCCGTTCGCAAGGTAGACAGGAACCAGCCGATTTTTGACATACAGACGATGCGCCAGCGGATTTCAGAAATGGTTGGGCCTCGGCGGTTGATCATGCTGTTGATTGGTGGCTTTGCGGCGCTTGCAGTCATTCTGTGTGCGATTGGCGTGTATGGGGTTTTTCTGTATTCAGTGAGTTTGCGAACGCAGGAGATGGGAGTTCGACTGGCGCTGGGATCTTCACGGGGCGGACTGGTGGGTTTGATATTGCGCGAGGCAATCACGTTGATTTTTGTGGGGGATCTTGCGGGGCTGGGCGCGGCGCTGGTGCTGAACCGATTCATTACGGCTGAATTGGTTGGTGTGACGACTGCCAATGTTCCGGTGCTTGCCCTGGCATTGGCGATGATGACGTTGATTGCGCTGCTGGCGAGCGTTTTTCCGGCGGTGAATGCGGCGCGGACCGATCTGCTTTCTGTGCTGCGGGCGGAGTAAGGTGCTCGGGTTCGTTTGTTGGAGTGTGGACTTGTCTTAGTCGGGGATGGGGTTGTGGTGGCCGGGCGCGCGGGTGGGGTTCTGGACGAAGTGGGCGAGGCGTTCGCCGTTGAGGTCCATGCGGACGATGTCGAGCTCGCCATGGTCGTAGCTGGCGATAAGCATGCGCATGGAGCGGCCTTCGGGGCGGACATAGATAAGGCTGAAGTCGTGCGCGCCGTCGCGGCTGAGGACCATGCGATGCCAGGGCCCGGTGAGGCGAGTGGAAAGCAGGGCCGCGAGATCGTCGGGGCTGGTAAGGCCGGAGACGTTGGGGAAGTCGGCGATGCGCATGTGGCGGACGCCGCCGCCGGTGCTGATGGTGGCGCAGAGGCTGGCGAACCATTGGAGCGGGATGCTCTGGGGCTGCGCGTGGTACTGCAGCTCGACGGCGGAGACGGCTGCGTTGAAACCGTCAGTCGAGGAGAACCAGAAATGCAGCGGCAACACGGCCGCGAGCGCGAGGATCAGTGCACCGGCGGCGTATTTCATTGGTTGCCGCCGGAATTGTGGGTGCTGTTGTGGTTCTGGCCGGAGCCGGCGCGAGTGTGGAGCTGAGGGACGCCGAAGTTGCCGCCGAGGGCGCCGAGCTCCGATGGGTTGATGTGGCCGGAGATGTAGACGAAGTCGAGCTCTTTGGGTTCTGCATTGAGGATGAGCATGCCCTGGGTTTCGCCGTGGACAATTTTTTCGTAAATGTCGCTGATTTCGATGCCGTCCTTGGAGTGCGAGCGGGACTGGACCATGGGGACCCAATCGGAGCCGCGGAACTGGTCGCGGATGCGGTCGAGATCGGCGGTGGAGTACTCGCCGGTGTCCTTGAATTCGTAGGTGCGGACGTAGATGGCTTTGAGGCCGTTGATGATGTTGCGGGCCTGCTGGTCGTTCTGGTCGTTCTTATTCATGAACTGGGAGGCGAAGTTGAGGGTGCTTTTGTCGAGGGTGACCTCGGTGTAGTTGCTGGCGCGGGCGGCGAGTTTTTTGGCGAGTCCGGGGGGGAATGGGACAGGGCCCTGCGCGAGAGCGGGCAAGGCGGTGAGCAGGGCAAGAGCGAGCGTGGGAAGGGTGAGTGTGGTGAGGGCTTTCATGGCTGGAGATCCTTTCGGTTCTGGATGCTGGAGATGTTTTCGGCCACCTGCTGGAGCGTGGAGTGGGTGATCTGGAGGGCCGTGAAGACCTGCCGGCGTGCGCGTTCGCCAGCGATGCGGCGCTGGTGTTGCTGCCAGGCGAATGTGCCGGCGAGGATGACGACGAGCAGGGATGCGACGGCGGCCAGACGTGCCGGAGCGGGGATTGCTGCCGGGAGCCACGACAGGATCCGGGCTCGGCGCGGGGCAAGTCGCGGGGCGGGCTGGGCGTCGGGCGGGATCTGCTGCATGACGCGGGCGGCGAAGCCGGGCGGTGCGCTGCGGGGCCGGAGGGCCTGGCGCAGCTCGCTTTCCAGATCGGAGGACTCGAGTTCGAGATGGTCGAAGTCGGGGTTATCGGGGGATTCGAATTGGCGGTTGCGGTCAACCACGGGTGTACTCCTTGAGGGTGCGCTCGGCTTTGGAGCGGAGCAGCTTGATGGCCCGCTGCAAGTGACTGCGGACGGTGGCGAGCGGCATGGCGAGCGTTTCGGCAATCTGAGGGGGGTCGAGGTCTTCCTGATAGCGGAGCAGGAGGACGGCGCGCTGCTGCTCGGGGAGAGTGCAGAGGAGCTGCTCGATGCGGTTCATGAGCGGCGAGTCGGGCGGCGGAATTTCGCAGGAAGGCATGAGGGTTTCGTCGAAGACCTCGAAATACTGGCCGCCGCGGGCGGCGCGCCGGCGGAGTGCGTCGGTGGCGCGATGGCAGGCGACGCGGCGGAGCCATGCGGTGAGGTGATCGGGGCCGGTGAGCGTGGGCAGGGCGCGGTGGCACTCGAGGAAGACATCCTGCGCGACCTCTTCAGCGGCACCGTAGTCGCCGAGGATGCGGAAGGCGATCGAGAAGACGCGCGCCTGATGCTCGGTGACGATGGTTTCGAATGCCTGGCGGGTGGTTTCCAAGATGCGATCCTCGGTGCTTCACCGGGATATACGCAAACGGGGGTGGGAAATGATGCAGATTATTTGTGCTGGCCGCAGGGCAATCGCGGCTTCGCCGCGAAAACGGCCTTTCTATCTGCTTGCGGTGGCTGATTTCGTGGGAAGAGGTGTTTGGTGTGGGGATAAGCGTATATTTTTCAATTATTTGTCAGGAGTTTATGGCTTCCATCAAGAAACTGATATAAAGTCACTCACATTTTATGCAACCATTATGCTATAGTTTGCGTCAGATGAGATGAGTGCAGGAGTCGAGGGCTAAAGAAGCTGCTCCTTCTGTGCTCAAGGAGTCTTATTTTGGAAATTCGTCCTTCATGGAGGGAATTATGGCTATCACTCGTTGGGACCCGTTTCGGGATGTATTGGCACTGCAGAACCGCATGAACTCGCTTTTTCAGGACTACACGCGAGGTGGTGGTGAAGGGGATGTGGTGACGGCTGCATCGTTTGTACCGCCGGTCGATATTTACGAGGACGACCAGAAGATTGTGCTGAAGCTGGAAGTTCCGGGGATGAAGCTGGAGGACTTCGACGTGCAGATTGAGAACGACACGCTGAGCGTGCGCGGTGAGCGGAAGTTCGAGAAGGAAGAGAAGGAAGAGAACTTCCACCGGATTGAGCGGCGGTATGGGAGCTTTTTCCGGTCGTTTGCACTGCCGAACACGGTGGATGCCGGGAAGGTGAGCGCCAGCTATGATGCCGGGGTGCTGAAGATTGCGCTGGTGAAGCGGGAAGAGTCGAAGCCGAAGCAGATCAAGGTACAGGTAGGCGGGGCGCTATCGAAGGCCGTGGAAGGCAAGACGGCGGCGTAAAGGCAGTCGACAGTAGTCAGTTGTCAGTCCCCAGAGTAGAGAGAGTGGATGGGGAATGAGGAGTGAAATCGAGATGGCCAGCGGCTAACGGCCGTGAGTCCGGCAGGGCAGGCAGAAACCGGCCTGCCCTGGAAGGCCGGCTCCGGTGCGAGGTCGCTGGCCTGAAATTTTGCATACGAGATGATTGCGGGCGGCTTCCAAAGAGATGGAAGGCAATTGAGGAGTGAACATGGCGATTCGTTGGGACAAGTTTACGGTGAAGTCGCAGGAGGCGGTGCAGGCGGCGAGCCAGATTGCGGGCGAGCACGGGAACCCGGAGCTGGTGACGCTGCATTTGCTGGCGGCGCTGCTGGCGGACAAGGAAAGCATTGTTGTTCCGGTGCTGGAGAAAGTGGGTGTGCCGACGGCGCAGTTGCAGGCGAAGGTGCAGGAAGCGCTCGAAAAGCTGCCGAAGGTGAGCGGCGCGTCGGGGCAGCCGGGAATGTCGGCGGCGCTGAACAAGGTGTTTGAACAGGCATTCAAGGAAGCGGAGAACTTCAAGGACGAGTACGTTTCGACGGAGCATCTGCTTTTGGCGCTGACGCAGCAGAAGAACGATGGGGCGCAGTTGGTGCTGGCAACGTTTGGGGCGACGCATGACGCGATCTTGAAGAGCCTGACGAGCGTGCGCGGTTCGCAGCGGGTGACGGACCAGAATCCCGAAGCGAAGTTTCAGGCGCTGGAGAAATATGCCAAGGACCTGACGGAGCTGGCGCGGCGGGGCAAGCTGGATCCGGTGATTGGGCGCGACGAGGAGATCCGGCGGGTGATCCAGGTGCTGTCGCGGCGGACGAAGAATAACCCGGTGCTGATTGGCGAGCCGGGCGTGGGCAAGACGGCGATTGTGGAGGGTTTGGCGCGGCGGATTGTGCATGGGGACGTGCCGGAGATTCTGCGTAACAAGCGGGTCATTTCGCTGGATCTGGGTTCGATGCTGGCCGGGGCGAAGTATCGCGGCGAGTTTGAGGACCGTTTGAAGGCGGTGCTGAAGGAGATTGAGGACTCGCAGGGGCAGATTGTCCTATTTATTGATGAGCTGCATACGCTGGTGGGCGCTGGTGCGGCGGAGGGCGCGATCGACGCCTCGAACATGCTGAAGCCGGCGCTGGCGCGCGGCGAACTGCGGGCGATTGGCGCGACGACGCTGAATGAATATCGCAAATACATTGAGAAGGACGCGGCGCTGGAGCGGCGCTTCCAGATCGTGTTTGTGGGCGAGCCGAACGTGGAGGACACGGTTGCGATTTTGCGCGGTCTGAAGGAGCGCTACGAGGCGCACCACAAGGTTCGGATCAAGGATTCGGCGATTGTGGCGGCGGCGACGCTGTCGCACCGGTATATTTCGGATCGATTTTTGCCGGACAAGGCAATTGACCTGGTGGATGAGGCGGCGGCTTCGCTGGCGATTCAGATCGGGTCAGTGCCGACGGAGATCGACGAGCTGGAACGCGAGGCGACGTCGCTGGAGATTGAACGGGCGGCGCTGAAGCGGGAGACGGACCAGAACTCAAAAGAGCGGCTGGAAGTGGTGGAGCGCGAACTGGCGGCGCTGAAGGAGCAGGCGACGGGCCTGCGCGCGCGCTGGCAGAAGGAGCGCGAGGCCATCACGCAACTGAGCGAGCTGAAGAAGCGGATTGAGACGCTGCGCTTTGAGATGGACGAGGAGACGCGACGCGGCAATCTGGAGCGCGCGGCGCAGCTTCAGTATGGCGAGCTGCCGCGGGCAGAAGCCGAGCTTCAGCGGTTGAATGCGGTGCAGGAAGGTGCGGAAGGCGGGCAACGCTTGCTGAAGGAAGAAGTGGACGAGGAAGATATTGCGCGCGTGGTGAGCAAGTGGACGGGGATTCCTGTTTCAAAGATGCTCGAAGGCGAAGTGCAGAAGCTGGTGCAGATGGAAGACCGCCTGCGCGAGCGCGTGGTCGGTCAGGATGAACCGCTGGGCGTGGTGGCGAATGCGATTCGGCGGTCGCGCGCGGGGCTGAGCGATCCGAAGCGTCCGATTGGTTCGTTTATCTTCCTGGGGCCGACGGGCGTGGGCAAGACGGAGACGGCGCGTGCGCTGGCGGAGTTCCTGTTTGATGACGAGCAGGCGATGGTTCGCATCGACATGTCGGAATACATGGAGAAGCATGCGGTGGCGCGGCTGATCGGCGCGCCTCCGGGCTACATCGGCTACGACGAAGGCGGACAGCTGACCGAAGCGGTGCGGCGGAGGCCGTATGCGGTGGTGCTCTTCGACGAGATCGAGAAGGCGCACCCGGATGTGTTCAACGCGCTGCTACAGGTGCTCGACGATGGGCGGTTGACGGACAGCAAGGGTCGCACGGTGGACTTCAAGAACACGGTTGTGATCATGACGTCGAACCTGGGGGCGCAGGCGCTGAACGCGGAGGCGATGAAGGATGAGGCGAGCTTCGATGCGGCGAAGGCGCAGGTGATGGAGATGCTGCGGATGCACTTCCGGCCGGAGTTTCTGAATCGTGTGGATGACATTGTGATTTTCCGTCCGCTGGGCGAAGAGCAGTTGATGCACATTGTGGATCTACGGCTGGTGGATATGCAGAAGCTGCTGAAGGATCGTCACATCACGCTGGAGTTGACGGATGCGGCGCGGCATCAGCTGTTCCTGAGCGGGTATGACCGGGCGTATGGAGCGCGTCCGCTGAAGCGCGCGCTGCAGCGGCTGGTGCAGGACCCGCTGGCGATGAAGATCCTGGATGGAGAAGTGGTGCACGGCGATCATGTGCGCGTGGACGCCGATCCGCTGAAGGGGCAGCTTCGGTTTGAAGTGGTAGGGAAAGAAGTGGTGGCGAAGTGAGACGGTGTCCGTCCTCCGCCTTTGGCGGGGGATGGAGGCCATGAAAGTTCACTGCAGAGCCTTCGGCTGGGGCAGTGCTGCGCGCTGCTTCCGCTCAGCGATGACCATTCAAGAAAAGAGTAGGGTGACAACTCACAAACAGCCAGGCTGATATCTGCTGAAGGCTGCAAGACAATGCAGGCCTCCCGGAATGACGGGAGGCTTTTTGTTTCGTGGTCAGAAGGTGAGCTGGGTGGAGAACTGGAATTCGCGCGCCGGCAATTGATTGCTGATGCCGGTGAGCGGCTGTCCGAACCCGGGGCCGGGCGTGGGGCCGTTGCCGTAGGTACCGCTGTATCCGACAAAGTTGGCGTGGTTGGTGGCGTTGAAGGCCTCGGCGCGGAGATTGAGCTGGGCGCGAGTGCCGTGAATGGCGAAGTCGCGCTGGATGAAGGGTGAGATGTCATAGATGGCGCCGCCGAGGCCGGTGTTGCGTCCGACGATGTGACCGTGGATGACGGGCCGATCGGTGGTGGCGCCGGGATCGCCGCTATTAACGGTTCCCGTGACGTAATTGAAGGGCAGGCCCGAGGCGAGCGTGGCGATGCCGCCGAGGCTGATGCGGAAGGGCGCGGCGTAAACGCCGCTGAGTACGAAGCGATTGCGCTGGTCGAAGCCGGCGTTGCCGTACTCGGCGCGGTTGGTGAAGTTGGGGTCGTTGGGGTTCTGGCTGGGAACGTCGGGGTCGACGTTGTCGAGGGTGTGCGACCAGCTGTAGCTGGCGAGCATTGAGGAGCCATTGGCGAACGGGTGGCTGAGATTGACGTCGAGGGCGTCGTAGTTGGCGTAGCCGTCGTTCACGTCGGTGAGGATGACGCTGTAGGGCGGCTGGGGATCGGTGGGTGTTGTGGGATTGCAGGTCATGTTGTGCTGCTGGTACCAGACGATCCAGTAGGGGCGGGTGCAGTTGGCCTGCTGCGCGGTGCGGAACTCGCCCTGTGCAGTGCGGATGAAGGGCGCGGGCGAGTCGAGGTCGAGCGGTCGAACGTTGTGGCGGGTCCGCGAGCCGACGTAATCGAGGCTGAGGACCCAGTGGTGGTAGACCTGCTGCTGGAGACCGAGGATCCACTGGCTCGTGTAGGGGTTGAGCAATCCGGAGGGATAGCCCTTGAGCGTGGATGTGGGGAAGAAATGGTTGTAGTAACCGGCGCGTCCGGGACGGATGTAGAGGTTGCGCAACGGGACCTGCGCGCCTGCTGGGAACGACGGAAGCGGTGCGGCGGAGACACTGGCGGGGAAGCCGACCTGGCCGGGAGCGGCGGTGTAATTGAAGACGCCGGTGGGTCCGGTGAGGGCGTAGTTGGCCTCAGAGTTGTCGACGACCTGCGAATAGTAGACGCCGAAGCCGCCGCGGAGGACGGTGCGGCCGTGACCGCTGAAGTCGTAATCGAAGCCGAGGCGCGGGCCGAAGTCGTTGCGGGAGTCGGTGAAGGTCTGCTGTTCGTAACGGAGGCCGAGGTTGAGGGTGAGGCGGTTGCTGACCTCGAAGTCATCCTGGAGGAAAAGCGCCCAGAGGAAATCGTTGACGGTGTAGACGGCGTTGCCGTAGCTCTGGGTGTAGGTCTGCACGTTGTCAATGTTGTTGAGGTAGGCGGAGCTTTCGCAGTAGGAGAGGGCCTGAGTGCAGGTTTTGTACTGGAACTGACCGTCATAGATGGGCCCGCCGAATTCTTCTCCGTCACCCCCGGTGTGGGCGGCGATGAGGCTGGCGCCGAAGCGGAACTGGTGGCGGCCCATGTCCGCGGAAACGACGTCGTTGATGGAGTACTGGTGGTTAAGGAGGAGGGCCTGCTGGGAGGTGCCCGACATGAAGGTTCCGCCATTTGAGATGGGGACGATGAACTGGGTGCCGTAGATGACGGGATCGAATTCGGTGATGGGAGACGCGAGCTGCATTTGGGCGCGGAGATCGTTGAGCAGCGCAGGACTGATGACGTAGGTATCGCCGATTTCGGTGGTGTAGGTGCGGCGGCGGAAGGTGCGGGCGACGGAGGGCAGAGTGTCGCCGCCGATGATGCCTTTGGGGTTGGTGTCGTAGAACATGTCATCGTCTTCGCGGAGGAAGATGCGGTGGCGGGGATTGAATTCGTGGTCGATGCGCAGGAAGGCGAGGCCGCCGCGGTAGCGACCGATGAAGTTGCCGGGAGCGACGGGCGAGGTGACGGGCGAGGCGCGGTCCTGGGCGCTGTATTCGCCGGAAAGGAAGAACTGCGTGTGTCCACCGGGCAGGAGGGGTCCGGAGAGCGATGCGGCGCCCTGGGCCAGGGTGTCGTTGGTAATGTCGCTGCCGCTGGTGGCCGTGGTGTTGTTGAAGCCGGAGAGTTCGGCTTCGGTGGCGGAGGGTCGCCAGAGACCGAGGGCCATGCCGTGGAAGTGATTTGTGCCTGATTTGGTTACGATATTGACGACGCTGCCGGCAGAGGCTCCGTACTCGGCGGAGAAGGAATTTTCAAGGATGGTCATCTCCTCGACAGCGGCGACGGGGACATTGCTGAAGATGGTCTGGCGGCCCCAGCTGTCATTGGCATTGGCGCCATCGACCTCGAACCAAGTCTGGCGGCGTCCGGCGCCGTTGGTGTTGAAGAGGTCCTGATTCATGAAGATATCGCCCTCGTTGATGGCGGGGCGATTGGCGGCGTTGAGCAGCGGGAGATAGGTGATGCGGCGGTTGAGGAGCGGGGTCATTTGGATCTGGCGGGCGGAAAGGACGTCGCCCATTTGGGGCTCGTCGGTGCGGAGCGAGCCCAACTGGCCGGTGACGGTGATGCGTGTGACGCCGCCTGGGATGGCGAGACGGATGTCCACCTGGGCGGCGACACCGCCGACGAGATGGAGCGTGGGGACGGTACCGGCGGCGAATCCGGATGCGGTGGCGTGGATCGTGTAGGCACCGGAGATGGGCAGGCCGCCGAACTGGAATGTGCCGGCGGAGGTGGTACGCATGTGGCGCACGGAGCCGGTGAGGGTGTTGGCGACGGTGACTTCGGCGTTGGGGATGGCGCGGCCGTCGGGGTCAAGAACGCGGCCACGGAGGGTCGCAGTGTCCGGTGTTTGCGCCCACGCGACAGAAGCAAGGAGAACAAGGAGAAACAGGCCCCAACACTTGCGAAGCATACAGAAAAGGGTACCGGACCTGGGCGGGGAATCCGGTGATTTTGAACAAAGTTGCATGCAAAGGAGCGCCATCTGGTGAGATGGACGGATTTTGTGGCCGCCAAGTTTCTCGCGGGGTGCGCAAACGGTGGGACGAGCGCAGTAGGATGTGGAGGGAGGATTTGCTCGTGAACGGATTGCGTCTGTCGCTGAAGGTTGGATTCGGGATCGTGATTTGCATGCTGCTGGGGCTGGCGGGGCCGCGCGCCGTGGCGCAATGCCCGCAGATGATGCAGGTGGATGCGGCGCAGGCGCTGCCTTCAGGGATTGAGATTCACAGCGGACAGGGGATTTTGCGGGTGGTGGCGCTGCGCGACGACGTGCTGCGCTTCACGATGAGCAATACCGGGCAGATGCCGCCGCATGGGTCCTGGGCGGTGCTTGCGAAGGCGCGGGCGTCGCGGGTGACGGTGACGCCGTTTTCGGGCGCGGACTCGGTCGGGTTCAACACGAAGGACCTGATGGTGCGGGTGGCGCGCAAGACGATGGCGATTACGGTGACGAATGCCAACGGCTTTGTGCTGATGCAGAGCGCGTCGCCGGTGGAGTTCTACAAGAGCGACCAGCATGGCGATACCGGATACACGGTGTGGGAGAAGATGCCGCAGGATGAGCACTTCTTCGGGCTGGGGGACAAGCCTGCTCCGCTGGACAGGCGCGGGTGGCAGTTCACGATGTGGAACACGGACCACTACCGGTGGCAGCGGGGGACGGATCCCATTTACAAGGACATTCCTTACTTCATGGGCTTCCAGAAGGGCACGGCGTATGGGGTTCTGCTGGATAACACGTGGTGGACGACGTTTGACTTTGGCAAGCTGCGGCGGAATGAGTTCAGCTTTGGCGCCGAGGGAGGGCCGCTGCGGTACTACTTCTTCTACGGGCCGACGCCGAAGCAGGTGGAGCAGGACTATGCGTGGCTGACGGGGACGATTCCGATGCCGCCGAAGTGGACGCTGGGCTTTCAGCAGTCGCGGTACAGCTATGGAACCGAGGCGAAGGTGCGTGCGATTGCCGACCGGCTGCGGAAGGACAAGATTCCGGCGGATGTGATTTACATGGACATCGACTACCAGATTCACAACCGGCCGTTCACGGTGGACCCGAAGAAGTTTCCGGATTTTCCGGCATTTGTGAAGGAACTGGAGAAGAAGGACTTTCACCTGGTGATGATCACGGACCTGCACGTGGCGTATCTGCCGCACAGCAATTACATGCCATTCATGACGGGCGAGGCGGGCGATCACTTCCTGCATAATCCGAACGGATCGATTTATGTGGGCGATGTGTGGCCGGGGCCGGCGGTGTTTCCTGACTTTACACAGGCGCGCACGCGGAAGTGGTGGGGCGGGCTGTACAAGCAGTTCTACTCGTATGGGGTGGGTGGTTTCTGGAACGACATGAACGAGCCGTCGGTGTTCAACACACCGACGAAGACGATTCCGCTGGACGTGGTGGGGCAGATTGAAGGGCCGGGCTGGAAGACGCGGACGGTGACGCAGCGGGAGATCCACAACATTATGGGCGAGCAGAACTCGCGGGCGACGTTTGACGGGTTGCGGGCACTGAAGCCAAACCAGCGGCCGTTTGTACTGACGCGCTCCAGCTACGCAGGCGGGCAGCGGTACGCGGCGACGTGGACGGGAGATAATTCCTCGGACTGGAACCAGATGCAACTGAGCACGCCGATGCTGGAGAGCCTTGGGCTGAGCGGCTTTACGATGGTGGGCGACGACATCGGCGGGTTTGCGGGTTCGCCGCAGATGGATTTGCTGACGAAGTGGATCGAGATGGGCGCGTTCAATCCGATTGACCGCGATCACACGACGAAGGGCTCACACCCGCAGGAACCGTGGGTGGGAGGGCCGGCGCAGGAGGCGATCCGGCGGAAGTATATTGAAACGCGCTACCGGCTGTTCCCTTATATCTACACGACGGTGGATTATGCATCGCGGACGGGGATTCCGCTGATGCGGCCGCTGTTCCTGGATTTTCCGGACGCGATGCCGGACAAGTCTCCGCTGGATGACAGCGTGCCGAACGAGTTTCTGTTTGGGCCGGACCTGCTGGTGGCTCCGCCGCACTATCCCGATGAAGTGCAGAGCTACAATGTGACGTTTCCGCCGGCGCCCTGGTACAACTTCTGGACCGGGAAACTGGCGGCGAACGGCGGGTATACGGGAACGCTGGAGAAGACGGTGCTGACGAACCAGACGGTTTCCGGCGGACAGGGACTGCAGACGCTGAAGGTGAGGCCGACCCTGGCGGTACTGCCCGTCTTTGCGAAGGGCGGATCGGTGATTCCGATGCAGCCGCTGGTGGAGAGCCTGATGCAGACGCCCGTGGGTCCGCTGACGCTGCGTGTTTATCCGGGGCCGGATTGCCACGGGTCGCTGTATGACGATGACGGCACGACGCTCGACTACAAGCACGGGGATTATCTGCGGGTGCATTACGCCTGCGAGGCCGCGCCAGGGAGTCTGACGCTGCACATCAGCGCGCAGGAGGGGAGTTATCCGGCGTGGTGGAAGCAGATCCGGGTGCAGGTGTATGGCTGGAAGAGCAGCCATGTGCAGGCGGAGTTGGACGGCCGGCCGGTGAGCGGTGCGAGGTACGATGCCGCGCATGGGATGGTCGAGGTGGTGATTCCGCAGAATGTGAAGGGTGAGACGCTGACGGTGAAAGCGGAGTAGGGGATGCGCTGCCGATGAGCAGGAAAGCACCCCTGAAGTTCTCACGCAGAGAGATGGTGGCGGGACTGGGCGCGGCGAGTGCTGCCGCGCTTGTTCCCTCCGGCGCGGTTTGTAAGGCAGGCGCCATCAGGTAGGATGGATGCGCGAATTCTTTAGAAGCAAGAGATTGTCCGTTTGGCTCTGAGCAAGGGATGCGCGCCGGTTTGCAGGCGCATTCGGCAGGTGTTGTTCAGCGTAATTCGAAGCTCGAAATTTCATATGGGAGGGTTCAAAGAGAATGAACCGGGATGAAGCCATGCGGGCGCAGCCCGCTTGTGGGGTGCGCGGCAACGAGGCCGCTATCGAGCGTGCGGCCAGGAAACGGAATCTGTTGCCTGCAATCAAAGTGTGCATTTACGGCGCCAGGTCAGGAGTGTTTGCGGCCATTGCGATCGTGGCGCTGGGAGCGGCTGTGTGTGGGACCGCGCATGCGATACCGCCGAAACCGGCGAGCACGGCCGCGGATTGTCCGTGGCTGAACCCGCATCTGCCGATTGCGAAGCGGGTTGCGATGCTGATGAAGAAAATGACCGTCGCCGATGAAATCAGCATGGTTGAAGGCCACGGCGTGCGTCCATATGTTGGAGACGAGCCAGCGAATGCCGCGCTGTGCATCCCGGCGCTCGGACTCGAAGATGGTCCGAACGGGGTTGGGGATGGACTGAAGGACGTTACGAACCTGCCATCGGGCGCATCGCTCGCCGCGACATTCTCGCGGAAGCTCGCCTATGAGTACGGGCAGGTGGTTGGGGCCGAACAGGCCGCCAAGGGAGTTGCCGTAGATCTGGGGCCGACCGTCAATATTGCCCGCGATCCGCGCTGGGGCCGCGAGTTCGAAAGCTACTCGGAAGACCCGACACTGGCAGCGAATATTGCGGTCGCTGAAATCCGCGGCATCCAAAGCACAGGCACCATTGCGCAGGTGAAGCACTTTGACGCCTACAACCAGGAGACCTACCGTAACACGCCGAAAGACGACGTTATCGTTTCAAAGCGGGCGCTGCACGAGATCTACATGCCGGCTTTCCGCGCTGCGATCCGCAAGGCGAAGGTTGGCTCGATCATGTGCTCGTACGCAACGGTGAACGGCTACTACAGCTGCGAGAACCATTACCTGCTGACGGATGTGCTGCGCGACGAGTGGAATTTCGACGGGTTCAACACGTCGGACTGGGGTGCGGTCCACAACGTTTCGGCAGCCGCGGCCGGCACGGATATGGAGCAGCCATCCAGCCGTTATTTTGGCGCGCCGCTGCAGAATGCAATCACGAATGGCACGATTCCGCGCGCAGTGCTGAACACGATGGTGGCACGGATTCTTTACCAGATGTTCCGCTTCGATCTGTTCAACCATCCTCCGTCCGGCTCGACCACCGCAGTGGCGACGACGCCGGAGCATCAGGCAATTTCGAACAGAATCGCCAAAACCGGCACGGTACTGCTCAAGAACGATGGTCACCTGCTGCCGCTGGCGACATCGGCAGATATCGCCGTGATCGGCCCGGCAGCGTCGGCGCAGGTGACCTATGGCGGCGGCGGGAGCGCACATGTGATTCCGTCGTCGACGGTTTCGCCGCTGGCCGGAATCCAAGGGGTCGCCGGGAAGTCGAGTGTGAGTTATACGCAGGGCCTGCCGGCCGATGCACAACTCATGCCGGTTCCGACGGCGGATCTGTCGACTCCGACGGCCAGCAAGACCGCGAAGAAGCGTCTCCGGTCGTATTCGGCGACGCTGACGGCTCCGGCGAGCGGTCTCTACATCCTTGGCTATGCCGCTGGGTGCAGTCACTGGTTCGGGAGACTCGCCATCAACGGCAGGACGCTGATCTATGCTCCAGGCGCTCCTCATTCGGCGGCCGTCCATCTCAGCAAGGGGCAGACGTATCAGATCGATTTGCCGTGCTCGCCCAGCAAGCTGGTCTGGGCGACGCCGTCGACGGTGCACGCCGATATTCAGAAGGCGGTAGAGGCCGCGAAGTCGGCGAAGGTCGCGGTGGTGGTGGTGGCAGACGATACGGAGAGCGAGGGCGGCGACCGGCCCGACCTGCGTCTGCCCTCGGCGCAGAACGCGCTGGTGAGCGCAGTGGCGGAGGCCAATCCGCACACGGTGGTTGTGGTGCAGGCCGGGGCGCCGATTGCGATGCCCTGGCTCGACCGGGTGCCCGCGATTCTCGACACGTGGTATCCGGGGCAGACCAACGGGACGGCGCTGGCGGATGTGCTGTTCGGCAAAGTCGATCCAAGCGGTCATCTGCCGGTGACCTTCCCGGTGAAACTTGCCGATGTGCCGGCGGCAGGTCCAGAGCGCTTTCCGGGCATCGGTGGCAAGGTGCATTACTCGGAAGGGCTACTGGTGGGTTATCGGTGGTACGAGGCGAAGCACATTCAGCCGATGTTCCCCTTCGGCTTCGGCTTGTCCTACACGCATTTCCAGTACAGCGATCTGGACGTGAGCGAGCATGAGGTTGACGGCGTGACGCCGATCCAAGTGAGCGCGCGCGTGACCAATGACGGACACGTGACAGGCACCGATGTCGCGCAGATCTATCTGGGCATGCCTGCGTCGACGGGCGAGCCGCCGCGCAAGCTGGTCGGATTCCGGCGCGTCACGCTGGCGCCGGGTGAGTCGAAGGTCGTCCACTTCACGATCACGCCGCGCGACGAGTGGTGGTGGGGACAGAATGGCTGGACCGAGACGGCCGGCAACTACTACGTGTATGTTGGCGACTCATCGGCGCTGGCCAATCTTCCGCTGACCGAGCGCTACGAGATGAAGCAGTCGGTCGGCGACCGGCAGGTGACAGTTTCCGCGCCGAAGAGCTTCCAGCCGGGCACTCGCAGTATCGTCAGCGTTTCGCTGAGCGCCGGCGGCAATGAGACCCTGCACGACGTGCATTTGAGCCTGAAGGCGCCGGGCGGCTGGCAAGTGGCGCCGGTCGGTCACCAGATGAGCGGTGAGGTGGCTGCGAACCAGGCGGTCACCGAGAAGTTTGCGGTGACGCCGCCATCCGGCGCGGTTACGCAGTACGTGACGCTGTATGGCACGGCTAATCTCTCGGCGGGTGCGTGCATGGGCGGCGGTACTCATCCAAGCCAGGCAGGGGTTGTGCCTGATCACCACGGCAACGCGGCGTCCGGCCATCACCCTAATGCGATGTGGGCTGGACACTGCGGTGTTCGTCGCCACGGTGGCGTGACTGTACTGCTCGGCTCGTGAGCGCGCATTGTGCGAATGGCTGAATCACTCACTCAGACGGCCCCGCTGACATCAGTCGGCGGGGTTTTTTCTGGAGCGCGGAGATGAGCGCGATGTTGGAGGTTCAAGTCCGCAATAAGTCTGCGACAAGGAACGAAGGTCTCACACGAGCCTGAATCAGGTGGCGCCGGCAGAGTTCGCGACAAAGACAAGCTGGCGGAGAGGGAGGGATTCCCAGCTTAACGTTGAAAAGAGCGACTTATTTCCGTTGTCGGGTCTTTGTCGGGTTTAGGTTGATTGGAAGAGCTACAGGCGATGTCCAAAGCTACCCTGATGGTTCGCTTCAAGGGTCCCTCCGATCCGACCTGGATTCGGCGGCTCGCCGTGTATGGCACGACCGGCCGTGTACGCTCCGGATTTGCCGAGTTCGAAGATCCTAAGACTGGCCAAAAATCGATTGAAGCCATCGGCGAGAACTTCCCTTTTGAGATCCGCGTGGAGGATGGCGGGACGACCTGCAAGCCTGCTGGAAAGAAGGCGGCGGATGCCGAAGCGAAGCGCCTGCAAATCGCGGCGAAGCTTCAGGCTCGTATGCAAACAAAAGCTGCAGGTCTTCTCGTCGTCGTGGTGCGGCGACGAATGGACCGGAAGCAGGCAGGCACCTATATCGCAAGCTGAGTCAAGGACCACATCGAAGCGCAAGACCGCGCTGCGTTCCGAGAAATAGCTGAGTCGGATCTGCTCGGCCTGCATGAGGGAAATATCGCGGGGTTGGGGGGGCCGACCAAGTGAATTTGCTGCCTGGCACGCTGCGTGGGAAGGCCGGCAATGATATTCTTCGCGCCGGAAGAACGCTATGATAGCGGGTGCGATGTTGTCGTGTTCTGGGGGGCTCGACAGGGATCAGCGAATACGATGCGCCATCAGTAGGGAGATGCTAGACGACCATTTTGGTGGCGACCACAGGAGCAAGCTTGAAGTGAGCCGGGGAAATGACGGCTGGCGAGGTGAATCCCGAAGCTTTCAGCTATGGATATGACCGACTTCGATTTATTAAACCCGTCTATATAGGTGATACCTTGCATGTGCGGCTGACAATTAAGGGAAAGCGGGATTCTCCTAGGTCACCGCGGCATGGAATTGTTGTGGAGTTATGCGAAGCGCTCAACCAGCGGGAGGAAGTTGTATTGGCGTGTGAACATCTGCTGATGGTGACTCGCCGGCAACAGAACTGACGCCGCCGCTTCGGCCGCGCCGCAAGGGCAGTTTTCGCAAGCGGCAAGATCAGTTTGGGGAGAGCTTAATGAAAACAACGCGGAGAGAATTTCTGCAGACTTCTACTCTCGCGTCTGCGGCAGTTGCGCAGGGCCTGCGCAGTGCAAACGCAGAGACAAGGACTACCTCGACTCCGCGTGGTCAGAAGCTGGACGCGTTTTCCATTGCAGCGCGCCACATGATGGAGTGGAATCTTCCGGGACCATCGTTTTTTGAAGGCATGCTGCTCGGCAACGGAGATGTGGGCGTATGCGCGGAGGTACGCCCGGATGCGCTTGGATTGCACATTGCAAAGAGCGACTGCTGGGATATTCGCGTGAGTGAAGATCCAGTGGACTCAGTGTTGCCATTCGATCAGCTTCTCCAGCTATGGAAACTGGCCAGCGAGGAGGCGATCCGGATGGGCAAGCCGGATATGCTTTATCTCGAAAGCCACACCGAAGTATTCCGGCACTACACAGAGACGGTGAGTCGCTCCTACAGTAAAAATTGGCCGCGTCCGTGGCCGTGTGGCACGCTTTGGATGAACTGGGACCCGCGTTGGGTACGCGTGAAGAGTTATTCGCTGAATCCCGCAAACGGCTTATTTCAAGTGGACCTTGAAATTGAATCGCTGCGTCAGCGGGCGCGTGCTGCGCAAATTGCCGGCTTTGTGGATTGGACTACAGGAGCGGTGTGCGCGCATAGCGCGGATGATATTCCGCTAGGGTCCGTTTTCTACATTCCAGCTGTGGATTCAGATCAAGCGGTCGATCACGCGATTCTCCCGCTGCCAGAGGTTGCAACCCACGCGGGGGCGAAGCACGTTACGTTTACTTGCCACCAGCATTTTCCGGCGATCGGACCAACAAAATCGCAGCCCTTTCCTCCAGAATCTGCGAAAGACAGAAATTTCTCGCTCAAGGGGCGTATTACCGGCAATTGGTCTATCAACAAAGGGGAACGCACAACCGACGTCATTCTGAGTTCCAAGACGGCACAGCCATTTCGGATCGACGCATTGATTGCGACTCCGCGTGATCTGCTTTTGCGTAAACGGGAGAAAGAGGATTCCTCCATCCACCAGAAGAATTGGGTGTCGATTCCGCAAGATATCCAGTATGGCCCTGAAGAATTGAATACTGCGGCATACGTCGACAAGGAACTGGCTGATGTTGTCTCGCGCAGCTTTGAGGCGGTCCAAAAGGATTCACAAGGGAACTGGCGGGACTACTGGTCCCAGTCTGCCATTGAACTGGAAGACAAACAGCTCGAGCGAATCTGGTATCACAACCAATATTTTCTTGCCTGCTGCCTGAGAAAGCACCGGACGGCGCCGGGACTCTTTGCAAATTGGCATAGCGGCGACATCGGCACAGCCTGGCACAGCGACTATCATCTGGACTACAACTGCCAGCAGGTGTATTGGGGTATATTCTCCAGCAATCATGCTGATATGAACCTGCCGT
>JAJYVU010000002.1:103718-126640 GCA_021791875.1 Acidobacteriota bacterium
ACGTGGAACTGTGCGAAAACCTTATGCCAATTGCTGAGAAATTCGCAAAGGATAAGTACAAGCTTCCAGGTGCTTTCTTTCCGATATCGTCTTATCCCGTCCCGAATCAAAGTGTGGCTTATCCTGTCCCGCCATGGGGATACCAAGTGAGCATGACGCCATGGACGGTGCAAGCCCTATGGTGGCAGTACCTGTATACGCAGGATGAAACGTACTTGCGGCGGGTGTACCCGTTATTACGGGCGGCAGCAGAGTTTCTGACAGCGTACGTCACAAAGGGACCGGATAACAAGTTTCACATCGTTCCTACTGTCTCGTCCGAGAACTGGGGATTTACGGTTAATCAGCGACTGAATAAGGATTGCATTCTCGATCTTGCCTTAACCAAGTTTCTGATGCGAGCGATGGTCGAGGCCTCCCAGGTTCTTGGCGTGGATGAAAGCGATGCGAAACGCTGGAAGGAGATTGAACAGAATCTCGCAGCGTATCCCAAGGCTGACGGCCCTTACGGAGAAGTCTGGCTGGATGTGCTTAATGCGCCGTTGGAGCATGTCTACAACGTGCCCATTACTCTTGCCCCCGTTTTTCCGGGGGAGGAAATTGGTATTGGAAGCAAGTCGCCGGACTTGGACATTGCAATTCGCACAGCAAAAACCATTCGTCTTGAGGGTGGTAATGACCTGGTGTTTCAACCCCTGATTCGCGCGAGGCTTGGGATCCTGGACTTTGACTGGTTTAAGGAACAAGTAGCGTACTGCAGCCTGCCGGATGGCATAGCGAATGACCGAGTAAGACAGGCTGGAGGACGTTACGCAGAAAGCATGAATTTCGATTTCATGATGCGGATGGGTGTGTGGTGTGAGAATTTCGCGCTGCCGGCGGTTTTGAATGAGTGCATGTTGCAAAGCTATTCAGGAACGATCCGACTATTCCCGAATGCCCAGGGACTTAGTTCGGCACGGTTTCAGAATCTGCGGGCGGCAGGCGCCTTTCTCATCAGCGCCACATATGAGAGCGGTAGAGTCACTCATGTTTCGCTCCTTAGCGAGAAGGGCAGACCAGTTCGTCTCGCAGGGCCGTGGAAGGAATCGTCCATTCGAGTGACACGGATTCGAGATGGTAAGGCCGTAGATGTTGCGCGCAATGACGGTGTGTATTCATTCGAAACGCAGCCAGGAGAATCGTATCGGATTGAAGCAGCCCTATAAGGGGGGGCGCACCGGCTGAGCTCGGAACTGGTATGCCTTGTATATGCACAACGGCCCAGAGCGCATTTCATAAACATTTTGAACTGGCGTCCTTTTTGTCCGTCCTTTTCGATAGGGTGTGTCAATTTTTTCGTACGGTGGCCGGATGTACAAGGTGAACGCGGATTGGGAGGTTTAGGGTAAGCGTCGGAAGTTTCCCCGTTGACGAAGGCGCGAGGGACACAGCGCTTACAATTTGAGGACGGAATTTGCTGTTCCAGCGACACTTAATTCTCTTGATGTGAATTCCATTCAAGCGTGTGCCTTTGCCCGTACGGGCAGAACCTGGGGTTTTCAGGTAGTGTGCTGCTGTTTATGTGACGTTTATTCAGGACGCTATAGGATAAAGGCGACAATGTCAGAAACTGAGATTGTGTTTCCGGAGCTTTTGCTTACGCGATGTCTAAGGGCGCTGGAACGATCGGCAGTGTAAAGATGGTCTCTCTACGGGGAATGAACGTACGGAGCAGAATGGCATGGGCTTTCAGCTCTGTTAAACAGCGAAAGGGGATTAACCCGATTCGTGGTTTCCTGCCTCGCAGACTAGGCTCGCTAAGCTTACGCATTTGTGCGTCGCTCTTCATTGTTGCCGCGATCACGTTTGTCCTGTTTCGATTGGTTCCGGTCAATGCAGCCGCTGTGGGATTTCTGTATCTGGTCGCCGTGCTATTCATTGCGACCAAAGGAGGAATTGTAGAGTCTACTATAGCCTCCTTGGCAGCGGTGCTCTGTTTCAACTTCTTCTTCCTGCCACCAATCGGAACACTCACGATTTCGGACCCTCATAATTTTATTGCGCTGTATGCATTTCTGGTAACATCACTTACTGCGAGCCAGCTCTCTGCGCGCGCAAAGCGGCGAACAAAAGAAGCGGAGGCTGGCCGGAGCGAGGTCGAGGCACTGTATTCCCTGAGTCGCGCTCTGCTCTCGACTGATCCTGCACAACCGATCGCGAAGCAGATCGTCCGTCACATCATACAGACGTGCGAGTGTCCATCGCTCGCGCTGTATGTGCGCGACTCAGACGAAGCTTGCGTCGCGGGACTCTCGGAGGCTAGTTTGGCGCCGATGCTTCGCGAGTCGGCAAGCCGATCGGTTGAGATTCGCGACGAAAATAGCGCGCTGACTGTTACTCCCATTCGTCTTGGTGGTGTATCGATCGGAAGTCTTGCCGTTTGTGATGGGGTTTTCTCGGACGCTGCACTTCATTCCCTCGTAAACCTGGTGGCGATCGGATTAGAACGCGCCGAGTCGCAAAAAATGGTAACACGGGCAGAGGTAGCGAGACAGAGCGGAGAACTGAAATCAACATTGCTTGATGCGATCGCTCATGAGTTCAAGACACCTTTGACTTCGATTAAAGCTGTTACAACTGACCTGCTTTCTTTGCCCTCGCCCGCACTGGATGCGCATCAGCGGGAATTGATAAGCATCGTCGATGAGTCGGCGGATCGTCTCTCAAAGCTTGTGACCGACGCCATACAACTTGCCCGCATTGAAGGCGGCCAATTTCGGCTCAATCTGAGTAAGCGCCTCCCTCTCGCGTTGGTGAGCCGTGCTCTCCGGCAGATGAAATCCGTGATCGATGAGCGCAAGATTACCGTGTCCGTTCCTGACAATCTACCAATGGTCTGTGTCGACGCTGAATTGATTCAGCTGGTCATAACGCACATGATCGACAACGCACTCAAGTATTCTCCGCCGTCCAGGCCTATAGTGATTGAGGCTTACCTCGCAGGCGAAAAGGTAATCATGCAGATCTCCGATCAGGGGCAGGGGATCGCTGAAGAGGAGCAGGCGAGAGTATTTGAAAAGTTTTACCGGGGCAAGCGCCAGCAGCATCTAAAAGGAACGGGAATGGGTTTGGCCATTGCGCGTGAGATCATGCGGGCTCATGGAGAGAATATCGGCTTATCAAGTCAACCCGGACAGGGTGCGCAATTCTCATTTGCTATGCCCGTGGCAACGGGAGGCGGGAAGTCATGAGTGCCGGAAAAATCCTCGTAATCGATGATGACCCACAGATACGCCGTGTGATGCGGTCGACACTGACAGCTCATGGTTACGAGGTGAATGATGCGCGGTCTGGCGAAGAGGGACTACAGAGACTTCACAGTGACTCTTACGACCTTGTGCTTCTCGACATCAACATGCCAGGCATGGGGGGCATGGAGACTTGCCGGACAATTCGCTCAGGATCTGACACCGCCATCATCATGCTGACCGTGAATAGCATGGAGCGGCAAAAGGTGGACGCACTTGATGCGGGTGCCGATGATTACATCACTAAACCTTTTAACATGCCCGAGCTATTGGCAAGAATCCGAGCCACGTTGCGGCGTTTGCCGCAGTTGCCGGGGCAATCTGATCTGCAGCCTTTGGCGAATATTGGTGTGCACATTTCTTTGTCTTCGCGGGAAGCCACGGCGCGTGGGCACACCTCGAAGTTGACTGCGCGGGAATTCGATTTGTTGTCTTACTTTCTTGCGCGGCCGAACCGGACTATTACTCACCGCGAATTGCTTCAGGCTGTTTGGGGGCCGGATTACGGCGACGAACTCGAGTACCTAAGAGTATTCGTCAACCGGTTAAGAAAGAAGATCGAGCCCGATCCATCCAAGCCAACTCTTCTTGTCACAGATGCCTGGGCAGGGTATCGCTTTCAAATTCCGCAGTAGGCCTCCAAGTTCGAAAGTGAGGTATCGCGGATTCTGACGGCACCCAATTTATTTGAGCATTACGTGATGTTTATGCGCTGTTTAGCCGATTGAAGGCAGCATAAGCATCAGATCGATGCGAGTCAAAGCTATTTCCAGAACAGGTTGGCGTGCGGATCACGTATTCACGCCGAGCGGTCGCTTAGATCGGAATCACGAAACCCTTGGAGCGGGGTTGATCCATGCGACGCAGCTTGCTCTTCATCTCAACTCGTCGACCTGTTCGGGGGCGACCAGTGGCGGCTCCCGTCATCTCATCGCCAGCCCACCAGGCGATTACGCGGAATGGATTGCGGAAACTCTATTCTTTGAGAGTCACAATTCGGTGTCATCGTATTATCACCATTTCCTTCATCTTCATGATGCGGAAGGTCAGGCAGATGTTCGAAATGGCGGCCCGCGGTGCCACGCGCCGGCAAGTGTCGCCCGGCGATTGTTAACGGAGCTGAACACAGGACTGCGATGGTCAATGTTCGTGAATATTGACGGCCGCTGCGATGGGTTGGTGAAAGATGTGCAGTCCTGGAAGGAGAAACTGTCATGACGTCGCAAATTCGAACACGTCTGGAAACGGCACCGCACCAGTTGAAATCGAATCTCGGGTTTCAGGATAGACCGAATTCCTCTGCCATTGCATCTATTACGACTCTTGCTAATAGTGAGGAGGTATTGGCGTCGTTACGTACCTTTACGCTATTGGGTCGCAGTTTTAGAACGCAGGTCTCTATCTTTCTGTTCGGTGATCCGCCCATCACCTTAGAGCCAGAGCCGCAGCTACCGCCCCAAGCCGTCGAGAAGTTATTGCGTTCCATCAAGTCAAAACTGGTTAATCGTCAGCTGTCATCCGGCGCACAGCTCTTCTCGATCGAGGTAAGCCTTATGGCGGCATCTTTCCTCATCATCGATACAGTGTCACTGCGCATCCGTCATGCGGAATCAATCTTGAAGCATCCGCCCGTCACGAGGTGATCTATGTTGGACCTTTTCTATATCGCAATGGCGATCGCATTCTTTGTCTTGCTCTGGGCATTCACAAAAGTTACAGAGCGGCTGTAGGAGGATTGCATGGAATACGCAATAGCAGCAGTACTCACGGTATTGTTATTTGTTTATCTGGTCTATGCTCTGCTGCGACCGGAGAAATTCTGAGGTCACGCTATGACATTTGTCGGAATTTTACAGATACTTGTTTTCTTTGGGATCATCGTTGGGCTCACGAAACCAGTTGGGACATACATGTACCGCGTCTTCGAGGGGGAGCGCACGTTCATGCATCGGGTTCTGGGGCCGCTCGAACGCCTGATCTACAGGATCAGCGGGATTCATCCCGATGAGGAACAGAGTTGGCTTCGATATTCAGGATCGCTGATCTCAATCAGTATCTTTAGCTTCCTCTTCGTGTATCTCATACAGCGGCTGCAGGGCTATTTGCCCTTGAACCCGTTGCACTTTTCAACGCCCCACGCCCCGTCGTTTGCGACGGCGATGACACCAGATCTGGCATTCAACACAGCGATCAGCTTCCTGACGAATACCAACTGGCAGTCCTATTCGCCTGACACAACAATGAGCTATCTGACACAGATGACTGCGCTGGCCGTACAGAATTTTGTTTCGGCGGCAGTTGGCATCGCGGTGGCGGTTGCGCTGATTCGTGGATTTGCCCGTCACACTGTGAAGACGATTGGCAATTTCTGGGCTGATGTTACACGCTGCATTCTCTATATACTTCTGCCAATATGTGTGCTGTCGACGCTCTTTTTCGTCTGGCAAGGTAGCATTCAGAACTTTAACGGACCGGTAACAGCTCATACGCTGGAGGGTGCTCGGCAGGTGATTGAACAGGGCCCGCTCGCCTCACAGCTTTCGATCAAGATGCTGGGAACGAACGGCGGCGGATTTTTTAACGCGAATTCAGCCCATCCCTATGAAAACCCGACGCCACTCTCCAACGTTCTGCAGATGGTCCTGATCTTCTTGCTCGGAGCGAGTCTCACTTATATGTTCGGCAAAGCAGTGAAGAATACCAAACAAGGGTGGGCGGTCTTTACGGCGATGTCGGTACTTTTCTTTGTAGGTGTGTTCGTCTGTTATTGGGCCGAACAGCGCGGGAATCCGATTATCGAGCACATGGGGGTTGCTTCCTCCTATACAGGCACGCAGCCTGGGGGGAATATGGAAGGCAAAGAAGTTCGATTTGGCATTGTGCAATCAACGCTATTTGCAACAGTTACGACTGATGCAAGCTGTGGGGCCGTCAACAGCATGCACGATAGCTATACGCCGCTTGGAGGTCTCGTTCCGCTCTTTAACATGCAGACTGACGAAGTGATTTTTGGAGGAGTTGGAGCCGGCCTCTACGGCATGTTGCTTTACGCGATCATCGCGGTGTTCATTGGCGGACTCATGGTTGGTCGAACCCCGGAATATGTTGGCAAGAAGATTGAACAGAAAGAAGTGAAAATGGCGATCATCGCGATTTTGGCCACGTCTCTATGCATTCTTTTATTTACTGCCTTAAGCTCGGTTTCTCAATTCAAAAGCGGCGGATACTGGAATCCGCCAGGGCCGACGACTGCAAACACGAATAACAATGGACCCCATGGGTTTTCGGAGATTCTGTACGCATACTCCAGCGGGGCCGCGAACAATGGAAGTGCTTTTGCGGGGCTCAATGCTAATACGCCTTGGTACAACCTGACATTAGCTATTGACATGTTCGTGGGCAGATTTCTCTTCATCATTCCAGCGCTTGCGATTGCCGGGAGCCTAGCAAAGAAGAAGATGGTTCCCGTAACGAGTGGTACGTTGCCGACTGATGGGACCCTCTTCGTGATTCTTTTGATCGGGACCGTCGTGCTTATAGGCGCACTCACTTATTTTCCAGCTTTATCTCTCGGCCCCATCGTCGAACATTTTCAAATGCTGAGCGGTAAAGTGTTCTGATCGCGAATTGGGACCAAGGAGCCTATGTATGATTAATGCACCGTTTAATGCGCCAATCAGACCTTCGGAACACAAGACTGAGATTCCCGAACACGAGTCGTCAGCGCTGATCTCCAAGGGCGTTCGGGCTCGGCCACTCTTTGATCCTGAGATCCTTAAGAGGGCGACAAAGGAGTCCTTTCTTAAACTCAACCCCTGGCACGTGGTTAAGAACCCAGTCATTTTTGTAGTTGAGGTAGGGGCAGCTTTAACCACCGCGTTTGTCATCAAGGACGCATTCACGAAGGGGCCGGACATCTTCTTCGATATTCAGATATCCCTCTGGCTGTGGTTTACGGTCCTGTTTGCGAATTTCGCGGAAGCGATGGCAGAAGCACGAGGTAAGGCTCAGGCCGATACTCTTCGGAAGACCAAGTCGGACGCGACAGCGCACAAGGTTCTTCCCGATAAGAGGGTCGAAGTGGTGTCGGCATCGGCGCTTAGAACTGGCGATGTCGTGTTCTGCGAAGCCGGCATGCTCATTCCAGGTGATGGCGAGGTTATCGAAGGAATAGCGACTGTCGATGAGTCAGTAATTACGGGCGAAAGCGCACCTGTCATCCGCGAAGCGGGCGGGGACAGGAGTGCCGTAACGGGTGGTACTAAGGTCCTATCGGACCGGATCACCATTCGAATAACATCAAACCCGGGTGAGACATTCCTCGATCGTATGATCGCTTTGGTTGAAGGTGCCGTCAGGCAGAAAACTCCGAATGAGATTGCGCTCAATATTCTTATTGCGGGTTTGACGCTCATCTTCCTTTTAGCCGTGGCGACATTGCCCCCATATGCTAAGTATTCGATCTCAGCAGTTGGAGGCGGTTCGATGCCTAGTGTTGCTGTGCTCATATCATTGCTTGTTTGCCTGATTCCGACGACAATCGGGGGACTACTCTCGGCGATTGGGATCGCGGGTATGGACCGTGTGATGCAACACAACGTTCTCGCTATGAGTGGAAAGGCTGTTGAAGCGGCCGGCGATATCAATACTCTGCTTCTCGATAAGACTGGAACGATCACTTTTGGTAACCGGCAAGCAGTTGAATTCATTCCCGTCGAGGGGGTAAGTGCGGCGGAACTAGCGGATGCCGCTCAATTGTCCAGCCTTGCAGACGAGACGCCTGAAGGGCGGTCCGTGGTCGTTCTAGCAAAGGAGAAGTACAACTTGCGGGGCCGTGAAGTGAGTGAGCACGAAGCAGACTTCATTCCCTTTTCGGCCTATACAAGGATGAGCGGTGTGGATATCGATGGCCGCAACTTGCGCAAGGGAGCAACAGAGGCAATTGCCCAGTTCGTCGCGGAGCTCGGTGGTGGTGTGCCCGAGTCTCTGACTCGCATTTCTGACGGAATATCTCGAAATGGCGGTACGCCCTTAGCGGTAGCAGATGGCAAAAAGATCCTTGGCATTATTCACCTGAAGGACATTGTGAAAGGCGGGATGAAAGAGCGGCTCACGTCGCTACGAGCAATGGGCATTCGGTCGGTCATGATCACTGGCGATAATCCCTTGACGGCCGCTGCTATTGCTCATGAAGCAGGTGTCGACGATTTTCTGGCCCAGGCTACGCCAAAAGACAAGCTCGAATATATCAAAAAAGAACAGGCCGAAGGCCGCTTGGTGGCGATGACCGGCGACGGAACGAACGATGCCCCGGCATTGGCCCAGGCTGATGTAGGTGTGGCCATGAACACGGGTACGATGGCGGCAAAAGAAGCAGGAAATATGGTCGATCTTGACAGCAACCCGACAAAACTGATCGAGATTGTCGCCATAGGTAAGCAACTGCTAATGACTCGTGGTTCCCTGACGACATTCTCAATCGCGAACGACATTGCCAAATACTTCGCAATTATTCCCGCAATGTTCGCTCCGATCTATCCAGCTTTGAATCGACTCAACATCATGGGATTGCATTCACCTGAAAGTGCCGTTCTTTCGGCTGTCATTTTCAATGCGCTGATTATTATTGTGCTAATTCCACTGGCCTTGCGCGGAGTGAACTACAAGCCGGTCACTGCTGGCCGGATGCTCACTCGAAATCTGCTGATCTACGGCCTGGGCGGGATCATTGCGCCATTTCCAGGAATATGGATGATCGACAGACTATTAGCTGTCTTTCACCTCGCATAAAAGGAGTGAACCATGAGGAAGGAACTTCTACCAGGCTTGCGGTTGATGCTGGTACTTACTATCGTGCTCGGGCTGGGATACCCTGCAGTGATGACATTGTTGTCGCAGGCGATATTTCCCAAACAGGCCAATGGCAGCCTTGTCGTTGTGGACGGAAAAGTGGTGGGATCAAGTCTTATCGGTCAATCCTTTACTGAGCCCCAGTATTTCCATCCGCGGCCATCGTCTGCCGGGAGCGGTTACGACGCGACGCAAAGCGGCGGATCTAATCTTGGTCCGACCAGTGCGAAATTGTTGTATGGGGCTGTCACTACCGATAGCGCAGGGAAAAAGACTGTTAGTTTCGATGGGATTGAAGACCGCATTGTCCATTATTGCGTGGAAAACAATATACCTTATACATCTTCAGTGCCGCTGAGCCAGTTCGAAAACGCAAAGGGTAAGCTCGATGATGTAAAGCTGATCGAAGCGTTCAATGACCGAAAGAAGCCGCTGATATTCACTCCCAAAATCCAGATCCCAGCAGACGCAGTCACTGGATCTGCGTCAGGGTTGGATCCGGACATCAGCCCGGCGAATGCATATCTACAAGCGGGACGGGTGGCGAAGGTTCGCCATATCCGCCTGGATCAAGTGCGAACGTTGATTGCTCAAGCGACGACCAAGCCGTCTCTCGGATTCATTGGGGAGCCTAGGGTTAATGTATTGCTCCTGAACCTGGCGCTGAATAAGAAATATCCGTTTCGGAAGTAAAATGGTACTCCGCCAAAACGATCTTATGAGTAGTGGCCTAGGCGGGTACTCGGTGACCCACCTTCGAGTGAGATGTAGGGCGCTGTTTTCGGAGATCACGGACGATGTGTAGCAATCGTAAGAGGGTTGTCAACATGTGCTCGCCTTATCCTGAGTGTGTTAAAACAGAGGGCGGACATGGTAGGCAAACATTAGTTCGATGTGCTTCTTTACGACATCAACGATCAGCATACTCCCGATGCTCTCAGGACAGCATCCAGCACTCTTCGCAGTCCGGGTTCCTCCAAAACATCTATGCAGTATGGGCTATGGCCTGCGGCTGCGCGAGACTGCCCATGGTCGGAGCAAGCATTCATCTTGTAGAGATGTCGAAGGTGAAGCTTACCGGACGCCCGTGGTGCACGGGCCCTGCATAACATTCTTCGAAAGGCGTGGATGCAATAGAATCAAATGCCCGAAGCCTATCATCGTCGCAATCCTGACGAGTTGCTTTCAGAAATAGAGCTGGAAGAACGCAGGCGCCAACGCGGCAAATTGAAGTTGTTCCTGGGATACGCGAGTGGAGTCGGCAAGTCTTTTCAAATGCTAGACGAGGCGCGTCGTCGGAGCGAGCGAGGACAAGACGTCGTTATAGTTGCATTGCAGCCTAATTATCCCCCCGTAGTTCAAGCCATCCTCAAACATCTCGAAGCGATCCCGACGGTCCAAATGGACCATACGGAGGTCATCAACCTAGAAGCGGTGATTCAGCGTCGGCCGGGAGCAGCAGTGATTGACGGTTTGGCATACGACAATCCTCCAGGTGCCCTGCATGCTCATCGCTGGCAAGACGTGGAGCGCCTTCTCGATGCGGGCATTTCTGTGTTGGCCACTGTCAATATTCAGTATCTGGAGATACTCCAGCAAGAGATCGAACGCATCACAGGAAGGCGTGCAGACTTCATCATCCCTCAGTCCTTCTTGGAGAACAGTGTAGATGAGATCACAGTCGTGGATGCGCCCTCTGAAGAAAGTGCATTCGATGAAATTGTGGATCCTGCAAAGCGGCTGGCGGAAAAGCACAAGCTCTCTCGACTCAGGGAACTTGCGCTGCTTGTGGCTGCCTCGATTGTTGACCGTCAGCTTGAAGCTTATCTACGAGCACAAGGTATTGATCCCACCTGGGGTGTTCAGGAACGCATCCTAGTCTATATCACGACTGGCTCGATAGCCAGGAGGATGTTGGAGAGCGGGCGCCGTAACGCTGACCGCTTTCAAGGAGAATTTCATGTAGCTTATCTCGATCCGGGAAACGCATCGAAAGACGGTAAAGACGTCCTTGCAGAAAATTTGAAGTTCGCGAATGAGCTGGGCGCGGAAATCCATTTGCTGAGTGGATGCGATCCTGTCGAAGGCATTCTCAGGTATGCTCGCCAGAAAGGCATTACTCAGATATTTGTCGGTCGTGGTTCTGTAATTCCGGGTGCGTGGACCCGCCTTCGGGGTGACGTGCCCGCCCGCCTTATCCGGGCTGCGGAGGGGATCGATGTCGTTGTATTCCCCGAGAGTTGATGGAGGCGACGAGGACCCCTCAAAAACGAGGTGTGGTTCTCTCCATCTGTATTTGGGCTATGCCGCAGGCGTAGGAAAGACCTTTCGCATGTTGGAGGATGCGCAGCAGCTCCGTCGTCAAGGCAAAGATGTGGCGATTGGATATTTTGAGTCACATGGGCGTAAGGATACGATTGCGAAGACCGTAGGGCTTGAGATGATACCTACTCGAACCTGCGTTTATCGTGGAGCTGTTTTTCAGGAAATGGACACCGATCGCATATTGAAAAGACGCCCGGCCATTTGTGTTGTCGACGAGCTTGCGCACACTAATGTTCCGAGTTCACCGCGAGCAAAGCGATGGGAAGATGTTCAGGTCATTCTCAACGAAGGGATAGATGTGATGACCAATATGAACATTCAACATCTCGAGAGTCTCAACGATGATGTTTTCCGCATCACCGGAATACGGATGCGCGAGACTGTGCCGGACTGGTTCATCAAGAGCGCTGCAGAGGTCATTATGGTCGACGCAACTGAGGGCGCGTTGCTGAACCGTTTTAGGCGGGGAGTCATCTACCCCTTAGACAAGGCACAACGCGCACTCGATAATTTCTTCAAGGAATCCACATTGACAGCTCTTCGTGAGCTTGCATTGCGTCAAACTGCGCACGAATTGGAATCTAAGGATACCGTTCAGGCAATCAAATCGCGAGGAGATAGGCATACCTCGGATATTGTCGAGCGGCATCTGGATCGAATTCTGGTTTATGTTACTGAGTATCCTGCGAGCGCGATGCTGATTAGAAGAGGACGCCGGATGGCTGACTATCTTGACGCAGACTGCTTTGTTGTGTCGGTAGTTCAACGAAAGGGATCTAAATCCTTAAGGGGCGTGCAGGAGGCTATCGAGCGTCATCTTAGATTTGCCCGGAATCTTAACATCGAAACCAGAATCCTTGAAGGAGATGACGTAGCAGAGACGATCTTAAGTTTTTCGCGTCGGAATCAGATCACACATATTCTTGTTGCTCGGCCGAAAATCCTTCCTTGGGCTCATCTCTGGACGAATGACCCGGTTTTGCAGATCGTGCGGAGGGCGACAGGTATTCGCGTTACCGTCGTAGCAGACAGAGCGGTGCGCGCATCGCATGGGCATTCCTGACCCGCATTGTCACTTCCTCAAGCGTCTAATACTGCAGTTGTAGATGCTAGAACTGGCCTCATAAATATGCGAGCAGCATGTGAGGGCAGGCAAGGTGGACGAAGCCGAGGAAGCTCTCGATCCGGCAACCGCTGCTGCAGAAAGTAAACCCGCAACATGATCTAAAGCCCCACAGGCTTGCGGCTCATCTCGCTCTTCGAATAATGCGGCGCGACCAAAGCCAACAACCCGGCCGACGGCATCACCGCATCCATCTCTTCCAGAAACTGCTCCCGACGGGTCTTCGTCGAATCGCGCTGAAACTCCGCTTGCTGGGCGAACGTCATCTGCCGCATGCGCGATCTTCTCCTCCACTCCACATTACCCACCACAGCTGTGGATCGGGGAGTTCTTCAGGGAGTCCTTAAAACAGAAAGCCAATTTCAATAACACCGCGCGCTTGATTTGAATTTGTACCAGCTGTGCCGAAGGCATCTCCCTTCGTAATGGATGTCGCGTGAACGACTGACGCTTCCCCGCGTACGAAGAAACGCTGCCGTTGGTAGGTGGGCGTTATCGTGGCAGACCAAGCGGAGCTGCCCGGGCCGTACAACAAATTCTGCGCGTTCTCGGCTGCACTTCCGCTACTTGCGATATATTCGCCGCGGCCAGCGAGTGAAAATCCGTGACCCAGAGTACGGCTTATCAGAACTGCTCCTGCCTGGGTTGTGGCTCCCTTTATGATGCCAATCGAGGAATCAGACGGCACATCGGTATATTGATAATAGGGTTGAATGATCCACTTCCCTTTGGTATATGCATACTCTAGCGCATACATAACACTGTTGTTCTGTACGGGCGTGGCGATAGTTTGAAATGCGGTATGCCCCAGATTTCCCATTCCGACAAATGAAAAGCTTTGTGCGCCGTTTGTATAAGTGGCTGATCCACTGAGCCATGAGTAGCGATTTGAATAATAACCATCATTCCAGCTAAACGACAACGCAAGCTTACCGATCGACTGATTCACTTGAACGCCACGATTGATTGCATTCTCCTGGTTCCATAGCAAGCCTCGCTCAATATTCATATTTTCGAAATCGAACGTGTACTCTGCACCTATCAAAGTGGGCAGCGCTCCGACTTCAATGGAGGCGTTCTTCGCCGGAACGAGCTTCAGATAAGCAACAGGTACCGGACCATAAAGATCATTGACCTGCTTGCCGGTTGCAACAAACGGCGCACCCAGAGAAAGGATGTTGTATGCTCCTGCCTGAACGTAGAATTGCCACCAGCCCTCTGCTTTTTGCAGGAAAATCTGGCCGTCAGAGAGCGCGGCTTCCGAGGAGCTATTGCCCGCGACGTGGCTTCCTTGAACCATGCCCATTCCACTAAGTACGCCGTCAAGGTACAGTTTTCCTAACGGCCCGCCGTTCAACGTGATGGGATGCGCAGCTTGTAGAGGGCCTGTGATGGCCGGCGAACTAAGGGGGGCTGCGGCCGGTTCCAGTGCAGTCTGTGGCAGAACCGTCCGAGTGCGTGCATCTGCCGGTTTAGGGGGCGAGCCAGCCGTGTTTTGTTGAGCCTGCGCTGAAATGCCAACGCTTCCTACCAGAAGAGCTGTTGCGATTACGATACCTTTCACAGATATATCTCCATAACGAACCCGATGAGGTGTGTCTGCGTTGTGTTCCGCAGACACAGCTGATCGTGCAACACCAGATTTCCGTGCCCCTTCACCAAAAAATCGGACATTGGCGATCAATAGCTGTGGGCCGTCTTCTCGCTAAGAAGACCATGTTTTATCACGATGTTGCTTGACCTTTTGTGACTCACGATGGAATTTGTTGAGTACAAATAGCATGAAGCCGATGGAACTGCACGCAAGGAGTACCGTGGCCATCTCTATGCAAATATGCTCTATATGCATATATCCGCCACTCCTCATGCAACCCTACAGTCGGCTCCGTTAATGGAGCATAAACAGCCCATTAGCGTTGCGTAACGCGGGTTTCCACATCAAGGGCGTGTGCACCAGTACACTAGGCAGTACTACAGTCGTAAATAGAAGTCAGGTAGCGGTGAGCCGCGTTTTCTGTAGTGACAGATCAGGGCGCGAAATTGATGCTGTCTTCTCCATCGGGACCAGTGGAGGAGATGTTCAACGCCGTGCCCTCCTCGCCACAGCCGATGCATGAGCAGGTGACGCAGTTCTGGGGGCGCTGAGTGGAACTGTAAGCGTCGGAAGATTTCCCGTTGACCAAGGGGCGAGGGTTGATTCGGTGTCCGCTTTTATTGGGGAGCTTCTGATCAAGTCCCGAAGGTGCGTGAGTTCCGTCTAATGCAATAAGTGGACCGAGAACGCGATGCGCCAGACAACCTTTGCCTGTCAGCCCAGCTTTGAGAAGTATGTGCCGGTCAGCCGCGGGGAACAGTTTCTTAACACGATGGAGGCCGTGGTTCCTTGGACCGAGTTAGAAGGTCTGATCGAACCTCATTATCCGAAGGCGGGCAAAGGGCGTCATCCGGTTGCGCTCGGCACGATACTGCGCATCTACTTTTTGCAGCACTGGTCCAACCTGTCGGACCCCGGCGCCGGGAATGCGCTCTGCGAATCGCCCGTACTGCGCGGCGTTGCCGGCGTAGTCCTGGGGAGGATGGCAGTGCCGGACGAGACTACCATCCTGAACTTCCGCCATCTGGTTGAAATCCACGATTTATGCGGCGCAATCTTCGACACGGCAAACCAATTTCTGGATCGCAATGGCATCCGTATCTCGACCGGCACGATTGTTGACGCCACCATCATCGCCGCGCCCAGTTCGACCAGGAACAGCAAGAAGGAGCGCCACGCGGAGATGCATCAGACCGGAAGGGAAACCAATACTACTGCGGAGCCAAGGCGCACATCGGCGTGGATAGCAAGGAAGACATTGTGCGTTCGGTCTGCACACCGGCGGTCTCGGTGCATGACAAGCATGCGTTGCCTGACTTACTCCATGGCGCGGAAAAAGGTCTGGGGCGACGGCGGCTATCAGGGGCAGACAGAAGCGATCCATACGGCAGGGCCCGATGCACAGGATATGACCAACCGGTGAGTCAAAAATGGCAAGGGCGAAGTGGATAAACAAGAGAGGCGCAAGAACCGGACCAAGTCGCGTGTGCGGGCCAAGGTGGAATGGCCGTTTCGTATCTTGAAGCGCGTCTTCGGCTATACCAAGGTGCGCTATCGAGGAATCGTGAAGAACCACCAGTGGCATTTGGCAGCTTTCGCCCTGGTCAACCTCTACATGAATCGCAAGCGATTGGCCCCACAAGGAGCGTAGTGTCTCAGCGGCCGGAAAACGGCCTGAGAAGACGATATGCTGGCGGTCCAAAAGGGTCGTAAAATCCCTTGAAAATCCCGACTCGACACGAAGACTGCTCTCGCAGGCACTTCGTGCCACTTGGCGCGCTCACAACCCCTGGCTGCTCCTGTCGCCGGAGAGAAAGTGCAGTGACCTCAGGCGCGATTGCTCGAGAGCTCTGGCACTAGGCGATTGTGCGCGTGATACCAACGAACTCCCGTTGTTGGATTGTCGGATTTTCGAGGGGTAGAGGCCGTACAGGCTGTAAATTTCGTAAATTCTGCACGCAGATTGTCAGATGCCCGACAATTCTAAGTCGCAGATTCTTCAGCATATTACTGAATCAATGAGAGTTAGGCAGAGTTTATGGCGGAGAGGGTGGGATTCGAACCCACGATACCCTCGCGGGTATGCCGGTTTTCAAGACCGGAGCCATCAACCACTCGGCCACCTCTCCGATGTTTTTAGTCTAGAGCAAAACCAGAGTTTTTATGCCCTGTTGAGTAGGTTTCAGGGTTGCCGCTTCCTGCTGGCCGCGCGCCAGCCTGCGGAGCGCCGGGATCCCGGTGGTCGCGACAGCTGGAGCGCGACGGTTCCGGGATGCACCTGCTTTGGTTTTGCCTTCACCAAGCAGGAGCGGACAGGAAGCAGGCTGCGGTAGAGCGAGGCGCCGGCAGCCTTTCCTGGATGTCGGTGTAGGCTTGGAATCGCTTCTCGAGGGCGATTCCGCAGCAAGAACAAAGCGGCCTGTTCGTGAGGAACAGGCCGCTTGAAGCTTCATGCTGCAGTGCCGCTGATACAGAGAACTTCTCTAAGCGAGCGAGAAGCCGCTGTGGGTGAGCGGGAGGGTGCGTATGCGTTTGCCGGTGGCGGCGAAGATGGCGTTGGTGATGGCCGGGATGATCGGCGGTAGCGCCGGTTCGCCGAGCCCGGTGGGGGAATACTCGGTGATGCGGAAAGAGATGTTCATCTTCGGGGTCTGGTGCATGCGGGGCAGCGGATAGTTGGGGAAGTTGGTCGGATGGGCGGTGCCGTTTTTGAGTGTGACGGCGACGAAAGTGTGGCCCATGCCTTCGATGGTGGCTCCCTCGACCTGTGCGCGAGCAGCGGAGGGATTGACGATCTGGCTGCCGACGTCGGTGACGGACCAGGTTTCATGGACGCGGACGCGGTTCTGGGAGTCGACGCTGACGTGGGCGACCTGGGCGCAGAAGCCGAGATGGCAGGCGTATGCGGCGATGCCCCAGCCCTGCCCATTGCCACTCTTGCGTTTACGCCAGCCGGATTCCTCCGCGACCTGACGGAGTACGTCGGCCAGACGCTCGGGCAGGTAGTAACGATCGCCGCCGCCATCGTACGTGTTGGCCAGGAGTTCGAGCTGGAAGTCGACCGGATCACGGCCGGCTGCGTGGGCGACTTCATCCAGGAAAGACTGGCCGACAAAGGCGTAAGCGTTGGAGCCGGGAGCGCGCAGGGGGCCGGTGCGCAGGAAGAGCGGCATGGTGGAGTAGCCGATCTGGTAGTTGGGGACGCGGCCGGCGGGAAATTCGTTTGGTCCGATGCCAGCGGAGGATTCAACGCTCTTGCCGTCACCGAATGTGACCAGATGCTGGCTGTAGGCGGTGAGGCGGCCGTGGGCATCGATGCCAGCCTTGAGGTGATGCCAGCCGGCAGGGCGGTAGGAGTCGTGGGTGAAGTCGTCTTCGCGCGACCAGAGGACGTGGACGGGAGCCTTGACGGCGCGGGAGATCCAAGCCGCTTCGACCATATATTCATTGCGGAGGCGGCGTCCAAAGCCACCGCCCGCGCGGATCATGTGGACGGTGATATCGCTTTCGCTGATGCCAAGGGTCTTGGCGACCTGGCCTCGGCCACCCGCGGGAGCCTGGCTGTTGGTCCAGATTTCGAGTTTGCCGTCCTGGTAACGGGCGGCGGTGTTCTGGGGCTCGAGGGTGGCGTGGGCGAGGAACGGATAGGCGTAGTCGGCTTCGATGACCCTGGTGGAAGGCGCGCGGAAGGCGCTTTCGAGGTCGCCATAGGAGCGGAGGTTATAGCTGGGCTGCTGCGGGAGCAACTCCGCGGCCTTCTGGTTGAAGGATTCGGTGCTTTGTTCCGGGGCCGTGGGCGAGGCGGCGGTGGTGTCCCAGTCAACGTTGAGCGAAAGGCGTGCGGCCTGGGCCTGCCACCAGGTGTCTGCGACGACGGCAATGCCGGGCTCGATGGCGGGATTGTTGGTGTGTTGATCGCCCGCAATGACGAAGGCGTCGCGAACGCCGGACATGCGGCGGATGGCGTCGAGGTTGGCGTGCTTGACGGTGCCGCCGAAGACGGGGCACTTCTGAACGACGGCGTAGAGCATGCCGGGAACGGTGACGTCGATGCCGAAGAGAGGCTTTCCGGTAGTGATGGCGGGATTGTCGACTCCGGGTGTGAATTCGCCGATGATGCGGTACTCGGAGGGTTTTTTGAGGGAAATGCTGGATGCATCCGGGACGGGGAGCTTGGCGCAATCGGCGGCGAGCTCGCCGTAGGTGAAGGAGCGATTGCCGGCCTTGTCGTAGACGTGGCCGCCGGAGGTGGTGCAGGAGTCAGCGGGAATGCCCCAGCGGCGCGCCGCGGCGAGGATCATGAGGCGGCGGCCGGTGGCGCCAACCATGTTCATGGGCTCCCAATTGATGGGAGTGGCCATGGAGCCGCCGGCGAACTGGGGGCCGTAGATGGCCTGGTCGAGGTCGGCCTGGACGACATGGACCTGGCTCCAGTCGACGTCAAGTTCGTCGGCAATGATCATGGGCAGCGAGGTGCGGATGCCCTGGCCGATCTCCGGGTCCTTGGACATGATGGTGACGGTATTGTCCGGATGAACATGGACGAAGGCGTGCGGGGAAAGTCCGCCCGCGGCGTAGACTTCAGCGAAGGGGCGAATATCCGACCAGGGGAGATCGTAGAGGGCGATGGCGAGGCCGCCACCAGCCACAGCGCCAATTTTCAAAAAGTGCCGCCGGGTGAATTGCACGGGAAGATCCTCCGTTACGGTTCTTGCAGCGTGTTTCAAAAATAGATCCGTGACCTATGGGAGCGGACGAGCCCCGCTTCGATTGCGGGTCTCGCTCGATTCCGTTCAGGTCGCGGCGGGTTTATGAAACGCGCTGGAGCCAGATTGCGTAGAGTTTGCCGCGGCGGCAGCCTTGTGAATGGCTTCGCGGATGCGGGCGTAGGTTCCGCAGCGGCAAAGGTTGCCGTCCATGGCGTCGTTAATCTGTTCGTCCGTGGGGTGGGGCGTGTGCTGAAGCAGGGCGGCAGCGCTCATGATCTGACCAGCCTGGCAGTAGCCGCACTGGGGAACGTCGAGTTGCTGCCAAGCCTGCTGGAGCGGGTGTGTGCCGTCGGCCGAGAGGCCTTCAATCGTGGTGACGTCCGCACCGACCGCAGCGGACGCGGGGGTGATGCAGGAGCGGGTGGCGATGCCGTTGATGATGACGGTGCAGGCCCCGCAGGCACCGACGCCGCATCCAAACTTCGGCCCTTTGAGCCCGAGGTGTTCACGCAAAACCCATAACAAGGGTGTGTCCGGAGCAGCATCCACCGGGATGATTTTCCGATTCACTCTCAACTGAAGAGACATAAACCCTCACAGGGCCGCGGAACTTAGGACGAGAGAGGATGCGGCGTTGGTAAAACTTTCCTCTGTTGAAACATGATACTGCGGTGATCCCCATCACTGGCAAGTCTCCGGAGGTGATTTCCGAGAGCGTGCATTGCAGTGTTTGTAAAATCAAGAGTTTTTGGGAGTGGTCTGGGTATTCTGGAAAACGCGTTCCATGACAAATTCCGGTGTGACCTGTTCGCCGGAGAGCAACATGGCGGTGAGTTCGCCGCCGAGGACCTGGGGAGCGATGACGACGTCGGGCTGGACGAGCTTGACGCGGCTGAGGTGGCGGGCGTCGTTGACGGCGGCGACGGTGCGGGCGACGCCGTTGAGCTCCTTGACGGCGAGGATGGTGAAGGCATTTTCGCTATCGTCGGCAAGCATGGCGAGGACGGCTTCGGCGCGGTGGGCGCCGGCTTCGCGGAGGACGTCGAGCATACTGGGGTCGCCGACGACCATGTCGACGTCTTTGGGCAGGCCTTCTTCGGGCTGCTCGCGGACGATGCGGGTGACGTGGCGGCCGCGGCGGGCGAGCTCGCGCCAGGTGTTGACGGCAAGGGGCGTGTTGCCGATGACGACGAAATGCTTTTCGCGATGCATGGGAGTGCCTTTGCGGTTAAGGATGCGCTGCAGGTTCTGGCCGACGAGAGGCCCGATGACCGCGGTGAGCGAAGTAGCGAAGACGGCCACACCGAGAACAATGACGGAGATGGTGAACATGCGCGCCTTGAGGGTGTGAGGCGTGATGTCTCCGTAGCCGACGGTGCTCATGGTGACCATGGCGTAGTAGAGCGCGGTGGGAAGGTCGGTGATATGGGGCTGGAAGCCCTGGCCGAGGTAGTATGCGCCGAAAGTGGCATAGGTGAGGAGCATGACCACCGAGGTGACGGCAAAGAGAGTGCTGGCGGCGACGCTGGAGCGGCTGAAATGGCGGTAGTTCCAGATGAGCAGGAGCAGCGCGAAGGCGAAGTAGCCCAGCATGGCTTCTTCATGAGCCTGAACGATGAGGAGAGTGTTGACGAGGCCGAGGGAGACCAGCAGGATAGCCATGGTCCATGCGAGGCGGGAACGCCAGAGCAGGGCGAGGCCCATGACGAACATGCCGCCTCCGATGAAGAGCGAGGGGAAGAGCCGCGGCGGGAGATTGAACTGCCCTTGTGCGAGCTGATGGACGTAGATCTGCCAAGAGCTGCCGAATTTGTTGTCGAGGATCCACCAGCCGCCGAGGCAGAGGAGCAGAGAGAGCGGTACGTGAGGCAGCCAATAGCTTCCGCGCAAGAAGTAGTACGTGCGCTGGAAGCGGGCGCGAATGCGCCGGATGAGCGATGGAATCCTGTTTGGTATCGAGGACGGCTGCATGGAAGGTCTTGTAATTGAATAGGATGCGCGCCGGCGGGCAGCGTTGTCGAGGCGAAGGGGAAATTTGGGCGCGCGAGGCACAGGCGGCGTTTGACGGGGGCGCGTGTGGACGGGATAATTTGGCTGGCGGTGGTAAATCGAATTACTGAGAGCGGTTTTGTCGCCAAAGGGCGACCATTGCCTGCTGTTCCTGCATGATGGAACAAGAGTTAGAGATAAGAAGGAGCGCCATGAAGCGAGTGAATGCAACGCTATGCCGCCGGGCCGTGAGGGCAGCGGCAGGGGTTTGCCTGATGGGACTGGTTGCGATGCCGGGCATCGCGCAGTCGAAGAAGGAATTTCCGTGGGATAACCCGAATCAGCCGTTGCAGCAGAGGGTGCATGAACTGGTTTCGCGGATGACGCTGCAAGAGAAAGTCTCGCAGATGATGAACGAGGCGCCTGCGATTCCGAGCCTGGGGGTACCGGCGTACAACTGGTGGAGCGAAGGGCTGCACGGGATCGCGCGGTCGGGATATGCGACGGTGTTTCCGCAGGCAATCGGCATGGCTGCGACGTTTGATCCGGCGGACGTGAGGAATATGTCGGACACGATTTCGACCGAGGCGCGGGCGAAGTACGAATGGGCGATGCGGCGCAACCTGCACAGCATTTATTACGGGCTGACGCTATGGGCGCCGAACATCAATATCGTGCGCGATCCGCGCTGGGGCCGCGGACAGGAGACATACGGGGAAGATCCGTTTCTGACCGGGACAATGGCCGTGCAGTATGTGCGCGGGCTGCAGGGGAATAATCCGAAGTACCTGAAGACGATTGCGACGCCGAAGCATTTTGCGGTGTACAACGGTCCGGAACCGATGCGGCACAAGATCAATGCGGTGGTGACGCAGCACGATCTGGAGGATACGTATTTGCCCGCGTTCCGGGCGGCGATTACCGAGGGCCATGCGGACTCGATGATGTGCTCGTACAACGCGATCAACGGGGTTCCGAGCTGCGCGAACAAGCTGCTGGCTGATGTGGTGCGCGGCAAGTGGGGCTTTGGCGGCTATATCACGTCCGATTGCGGAGCGATTTCAGACTTTTACCGGCCGGGGGCGCACGGTTACGTGGCCACTGCGGCAGAGGCAGCGGCGGCGGGCGTGAAGGCAGGAACGGACACGAACTGCGGCGACACCTACAAGGCGCTGCCGGAGGCGGTGAAGGAAGGGTTGATCTCCGTAAAGACGATTGACCAGTCGGTGGACCGGCTGTTTACGGCGCGGTTCCGGCTGGGGATGTTCGATCCGCCGAGCGATGTGCCCTACACGAAGATTCCGTTCCGCGAGGTGAATTCGCCGGCGCATCGGGCGCTGGCGCTGAAGGATGCGCGCGACTCGATCGTGCTGCTGAAGAACGAGGGCCACCTTCTGCCGCTGAAGAACGTGCAGACGATTGCGGTGGTGGGCCCGAACGCAGCGGAGTTGTCGGCTCTGGAAGGCAATTACAACGGGACTCCGTCGGACCCGGTGATGCCGGTGGATGGGATTGCGGCGGCGTTTCCGCATGCGAAGCTGCTGTACGCGCAGGGCTCGTCGTATGACACGCGGCTGCCGATTCCGATGCCGCGGACGAGCTTCCATCCGGGCAATGGCTCGATGGTGGATGGACTGAAGGCGCAGTACTATGCGAATGCGTCGTTCCGCGGAAAGCCGGTGGTGACGAGGGTGGACAAGCAGATCAATTTTGACTGGGATGCGGCGAGTCCGATGCCGGGCGTGCCGGCGAACAGCTTCAGCGTGCGCTGGACGGGCACGATTCAGGCGCCTACGCCCGGGACGTACCGCATGCAGGTCAGCTGGTCCCATTGCTGGCCCTGCAATGACCTGGAAGCCTACACGCTGTGGATCAATGGCAAGCAGGTGTCGTCGGGTGCGACGCAGGAGAGTGCGCCGCATCATTCGAGCAGGATGCCGGTCTTCGACGTGACGTTTACGGACACGAAACCGCATACGTTCCAACTGGAGTATTCGCACAAGTCGAAGCTATTTGGAGCGGGGATCACGCTGAACTGGTAT
>JAJYVU010000107.1 GCA_021791875.1 Acidobacteriota bacterium
TGAGATTGGCTGGGATGGCGACCACTTCGACATGCATGATTTCTCTGATCGGGAGTGCCTTCAGGTCTGCAACCCTCACGGCTTCGTGGAGCCGCTGGTCGCCAGAAGCCGAGGCATCGCCGGAGACGGCATATGCCACCGCAGATCCGATGAGCGCGGGAATGATGAATGCGTGCCCACCGGTAGCTTCTGCCACGAAGACGACTGCTGCGAGGGGCGTTTTGTACCCGGCAGAAATAAAGCATGCCATACCTACAGCCGCATAGAGAGCGGGCGTGGCGCTGTGGGCGACGGACTGCGCAAACGCCATCCCGAACGTTCCTCCCGTGAGGAACAGGGGCACGAACATCGCGCTGACGCCACCGGCCCCGAGGGTGAAGACCGTGGCCGCCAACTTGAGGATGCCGAACGAGACCAGTTCAAGGCTGCTGTGTGCATGCGACAGGATAATTCCGACCGCTTCGTAGTTGGGCCCGAGCGGGACGAGCCCGCCATTGTAGAAGTGCAGAAAGAGTACGCCGCAGAATCCGGTCAACAGGCCGCCAATAGCCATTTTCAGCCAATGTGGCCACCCAAGCTTGATACAGAAGGATCGCGCTCGCCGGAAAGTGATGACGAATGCCATCGACAGTAGCCCGATGATGAGGCCGAGCAGCGCACACCAGACAAGGTCTTTGCGAGTAAAAGATGAGGCCGTTGCGAAGTCGAATAGCGGAGCACTCCCGAGAAAGGAGGCGAGCGTCATGAAGGAAACGACCGATGCAATGAGTGAAGGGAGTAGAGCTTCGTGGGCAAGGTCGTCTTTGTACGGCATCTCCAACGCGAAAACAATGCCGGTAAAAGGCGCGCGAAAAACGGCGGACATTCCTGCCGCGGCTCCGCAGATGAGCATGATGCGCCGGTCGCGGGCGTCGAGGCGAAATCTCCGCAGCATCCTGAAGCGCGCCCACATCCAGGAACCTATTGCGCCGCCACTGTAGATGCTCGGACCCTCCAGCGCGGCACTGCCCCCCAATCCGACCGTAGCAATTGCGGCAAGCAGCTTGGGAATAAGAGGCTGCATGTTGATGTGCCCTTGATGCTCGTGGTACGAACGGATAATCTCTTCCGTCGAGTGTTCGTTGGCGTCGGGCGTGAGGAACTGCATGATGAGGCCTGCGATCAGGCATCCCAGCACCAGCCCCGGAACGATCGCCCAATGATGTGCAAGATAGTAGCGCAAGATAGGTGGCCACATCTGCTGCAAGATGATGACCGCAATGGCTGTGGTGACGAGTCCCGTGATGGCACCGATGATGGGTGCGATGACCAGCCACTTCTGGAGATCACGGGCATATACGGCGCTGAGGTCTGCACGGATGAGCGAAGTGTATTTGCGCAGAAGCGGATGCCGGACGAAACGTCGCCAACCCCGAGTCTCGTTCATAGATTTGTTATGCGGGAATGAGCTTCATGGGCTGTTCTTTGAGCCGATTCATGGTTATGCGACGTCTCGGTTGCACTTTGACGCGCGAATCTCAGGAGTTCCTCGCGCATCCGACTGACTTCATCCCGGTGTTGCACCGATAGCCGCTTCAGGATGGATCGCCCCCGGGGTGTAAGCGAAACCAGGACAACACGACGATCAGACGGATCCGTTTCTCTGCGGACGAGTCCGCTCAAAGCAGCCCGATCGATGAGACCTACAACGGAGTGATGGCGCTCCTGAAGAAACTCGGCCAGCTCGGAGACCGTGGCTTTTCCGGTGTCAGTAAAGCCCGCGATGCCAAGCATGAGCTGATGCTGTTGCGGGGTAATGCCGACCCCGCGTGCCGCGCTCTCGCTGAAGCGCAGAAATTTGCGCAACAGATATCGGAAGTTCGCGAGCTGAGCCAGAACGCGCTCGAATTCTTCGGGCTCCGAACCGACGATTGTTTCTTTTCGCATAATTCATATATATCGTATTACGATTTATATCGCAACACGTTGCCCTCCACGGATATTTCGCTGCAAATGACGAGTGATTGGACTGGACTTCCATGGCGGTGGCTACCGCAGGAGAGCTTGAGCGGGAATCCAGAACATCCCTTGTGCGGAACTTACTTCTATCTCTCGTTGCAGTACAAACATACTCTTGTCCTCGCGCACAAATGCCGCAACACTAGGATCAAACGCGCTTGAAGGAGGAAGACATGATAGCCGCAACACAAACAGTTCGTGAGATTGCACAGACGAAGCCTTCATCAATATCGGTCTTCGAACAATTTGGAATCGAATACTGCTGCGGAGGTGGTAAACCACTCGGTGAAGCATGTGCGGCAAAGGAACTCGACGTGGAGATGGTTATTGCTGCGCTCGAAGTCGCGTCTCGGCATGGCGACGCTCACACAGAGGACTGGACGAAGGAGAGCCTTGCAAGCCTGATGCAGCATATCGTTCGAACGCATCACGCCTATTGCAAGGAAGAACTGCCGCTGCTGTCAGGCCTGGCTGCGAAAGTAGTCAACCGGCATGGGGGCACCCACCCGGAACTGGTGCTGATCCAATCGAAGCTGGCTCAATTGGCCGACGAGCTTACCGACCACCTGGTGGAAGAGGAGGTTGTCGTATTCCCGATGATCGTGACTCTTGAGGCGGAAATGGCCAGCGAAGAGGTTCGGAACGCCGAATCTCCGACTGCCATTGGAAACTCGCTGGAACTGCTCATGGCTGAACACGATACTGTCGGGACTCTTCTGGCCGACGTTCGTGGCCTGAGTTGTAATTTCGTTCCACCCGAAGACGCCTGCACGACCTATCAAGCCTTCTTCGACGGGCTACGCGAATTCGAGCGAGATATACACAGGCACGTCCATCTCGAAAACAATATCCTGTTTCCGCGTGCAATCGAGATTGCGACCTCTCCATTGGCGGCCTGATCAAAGTACGGTCAGTGGTCCGGAGAATCGATTGCGGAGTGAAGGTGCGTGCCCGCTCAATTCGCCGGATCAAATGGACGACTTGCGGAGAACCGGAAACGACCCGAGCGCATGTCCCCTGACCACCGTGAATATGACTGAACGCGCTGCAGAATTTCGTGCTTGGTCACGCAACTGCGACCAGTGAGGGCAGGTTCAAATGCCTTCCAAGCCCACTTGTAGCCTTCGATTGTGCTCGGGGAGACGTTGCAGAGGTGCTGTTTTTCGCGGATGAATTGCTCGTAACGGTGCTCCATGGAAGCGGTCAATCTCCTGAGCTGGATTGCCGTTCACAACGGTTAAGCAATTGATTTTGAAGGATTTGGTGGACCTGATCGGGATCGAACCGATGACCTCTTCCATGCCATGGAAGCGCGCTCCCAACTGCGCCACAGGCCCACGTTGACTTTCTTTATTTTCAGGGAGTGGCGGTAATTCGTCAATGAGGTCAGCGGCGTGGAAATCGCGGCGAATCAGAGACGGGATTGTGCCGGAGCAGGAGCCATGTCCGGGAAATGCCACGGCAGAGCAATTTTTCCGGAACGTTCCTCGTGGTGCCGGTGTCTACATGGAATAGACGAAGTGGACTCTACCGGTTTGGCTCCGTGTCGATGGCGGCGCGGGGTGGCTAAGTGACTGGAAACACTAACGGGGAAGTCAATGAAAGCGATTTCCTGTTAGTGTATGGGGGTTGAAAGTTGCACGCAGGAACCACCGTGGGAAATTTAGCAAGCGCGATCGGGTCGCACCCGGAAGAAGCCGCCGTCATTTCGCAGTTGCGTGAGGGCTCAGAGGAAGCTTTTGCGTGGCTGATTTCGAAATATCACCAGCCTATTTACAGTCTTGTTGCGCGCACGATCCCGAATCCAGCGGATGCGGCCGATCTGACGCAGGAGATCTTCATCAAGATCTACCGCGGAATTGGGAAGTTTCACGGGGATGCCAGTCTGAGGACGTGGATTTACCGGATTGCACTGCATGAAGCCTCCAACCAGCGGCGGTGGTGGTCGCGCCATTCGCAACGAGAGATCACGATTGAGACGGAAGTGGCGCATTCGGCCGAAGGCGAGGGCATGAGCCTGAAGGACACGCTCGCCGATGACAGTGACACACCTTTTGATATGGCCGCCCAGCGCGAGGTGACGGCACGGGTGGAGGCCGAGCTGCGGCTGGTTCCTGAACCGTATCGCTCGGTGGTGATTTTGCGGGACATTGAAGGTTTTTCGTACGAGGAGATTGCCGAAATTCTGGCGACGAGCCTCGGGACGGTGAAGTCCCGTTTGATGCGCGGCCGCGCGCAGTTGCGCCAGCGGCTTGCGCCTTATGTGGAAGCCGCGCGGCGGAAGCCGGTTTCTGCTGCTCCTGGTCTGCTTGAGTCCGCTGAGGAGGCAAGATGAATTCCTGCCGCTCCATTCGCAAGTGGTTTTCGAGCTATTTGGATGGTTCGCTGCGAGGCATAGAGATGCAGCAGGTTGCGGGCCATCTCGGTGTCTGCCGCGAATGCGCCGAGGAGTTCGCGCAATGGCGGCAAATGCAGGATGCGCTGTACGAAATAGGACCGGCGAAGGCGCCGGCGGATTTGGCGCTCCGTCTAAGGGTCGCGATTTCGCGGGAGCGCACGCGTACGCCGCGCAAGATGCTGGAACTGGCGCGAGTGCGGTGGGAGAACTCAATTCAGCCGTATCTGCTGCAGGCCTCGGCGGGCCTGGTGAGCTCGATCCTGCTGGTTGGCACAGTGGCCATGCTGATTGGGGCATTTGCGGCCCCGGCTCAGGCTGTGGCGGGGGATTCGCCGGTTGGTACAGCGACGGCGCCGCATTTTCTGTATGCGAGCACTGAGGGCACAAGCGTTCTGCTGAGCCGCGGAGAGCCCGTGGTGGTGGAAGCCTATGTCAACGGCCACGGAGAGGTATACGACTATCGGATTGTGGCCGGCCCAAGGGATGCACAGACGCGCGCGGCGATTGAGAACCTGCTGCTGTTCAGCGTCTTTCGCCCGGCAACGCTCTATGGGCAGCCGGTATGCGGCGTGGCGCTGATTTCGTTTTCAGGCGTGGCCGTACACGGTTGATGGGCAGCGGTTCGGGCGGCTGCGTTGCATCGGTCGCAGACCATGCATAGACTAGTGAGCAAAGTTCCTCGCTATGCTACGTCTTGACTGTTTTCGCCGTTCCTCACTGAGTATTGTCACTGCAATTGCTCTGCTCTTTGCCCTTCCCGCTATCGCGCAATCGAACGACACTTCGCAGGCGACGCAGTCTCTGGTTGCCGAGGGTGGTCCACAGATCAGTCTTGAAACCAGCGAAGCGATGTTTGATATCGGCGTCGTGCTGAATGCCTGCGGCTACAACGACGGCTTATCGGTTTCGCAGCCGCTGCGGATGCAGATTCGTGAGCAGGTGGCGCAGGATCTGGCCGGGTCGACGCAGGCGACCGCGCTGCGCGACAAGCTGTGTGCCTTCATCGACAGACACCAGTTCGGAAACTCGGCGCAGAATCTCGCCCAGTACATCTCTCTGGGGCTGTTTCTGACGCCGCCACCGGATCTGAGGTTGAGCGTTCCGATGCACGAACTGCCTCCGGACGCGATGGGGGTGGAGGAGATACTGCCTCTGCTGAAGGAGTTTGTGAAAACGGCCGAACTGCACGTGATCTGGGTGAATAACCGCCTGGCTTATGACAAGGACGTAAGCGAACTTCACGGTCCGGTTTCGCAGATGACGCTGAGGACGGATATTTATCTGAAGGAGCCGCTTAACAACTATTCATCGAGCCGCTTTGAGGTGGTGGTAGAGCCGCTGTTCGATCCGAATGACACCAATGCGCGCATTTATGACGGGCGCTACATCGTGGTGGTATCGCCGACCAAGACGGGCAAGATCAACCTGAATGACGTGCGCGATGCATACCTGCACTTCGAGATAGACCCTCTGCTATATGCGCGGGCGAGTGCGATGGATCATTTGCGGCCCTTTCTGAACATGGTGCAGGATGCGCCGCTTTCATTTCACTTCAAGAACGATCTTACGGCTTTCATTGTGGAGTGCCTGGTGAAGGCGATTGAAGCGCGCACGATGGACACGGGAGTTCCTGTGTATATCATCCCGCGGAATGCACCGCGCAGCCAGGATGCGGTGGATTTCAGAAAGCGGAAGGCGTACCTGCGGAAGGTGGCGGCGGTGCGGCAGGAGTTTGTGAATCACGCGCTGGAACAGGGGTTCATCCTGACGGAGTATTTTTACCGGCAGCTGATTGGCTTTGAGCACTCGCCGTCTTCGCTCTCTCAGAGCATCGGCCCGATGGTGTACGGCATGGATGTGCCGTCTGAAATCGGGAAGATCAGGAGCATGCACATTCAGTTTGCCGCGGCGCCTTCCAACGTTGTGGTTCAGTCACTGCCGGCTCCGGACGCGCTGGACAATGCGGAATCAGAGTTGATAAAGGGCAACCCGGATGGGGCTTCGGCCATTGCCGAGAAGGCCTTGTCGGATCATACGGCGCATCCGGACCGCGCCGAATACATTCTGGCGCGCGCTGATCTGCTGAAGGGCAAGATTCCGGATGCGATTGCGGCATTTCACAAGACGATTGAACTCTCAAAGAATCCGAGGCTGGAAGCCTGGTCGCATATTTACCTGGGGCGGATTGACGACGTCTACGGCCACCGGCCAGAAGCGATTGCGCAGTACAAGGAGGCGTTGCTGTTCCAGGATGGGCAGCCCGACACGATTCAGGCTGCGCAGAGCGGATTGAAGGCCCCGTACCGGCTACCGGGCGAGGCTCCGGCCGGGAATGGCGGAAATGGGCAAAGCGGAAGCGGGCAAGGTTCGTCCAAGCCGGCTCCCGGGTTGAACCTGAAAGTGCCGTCGTCCGGCGCCGCGCAGACGGGCAGTTCGGATTAGGCGAGCGGGCGATGCAAGTTGCGACTGTGCAGAATGTCCAACCTGCGCGATGCGACAATAGGTCCAGCATGTTCCGTTTCGCGCCCGTTCTGCTTTCGTTGTGCCTGCTGCTGACCAGCGGCTGCGCCTATCATGTGATGGAAACGCCGGCGCAGTTGCCGCAAAACGTACAGACAGTGGCGGTGCCGATTTTTGTGAATCACACCAATGCCTACAAGGTCGATACGGATTTTACGCAGGCCGTGATCCGGCAACTGACGGCGCGGACGACGTGGCGCGTGGTCGATCATGCGGACCCGGAGGCGAATGCCACGCTGCACGGGGAGATCACGGGTTTCAAGGTGGTTCCGCTGACCTATGACAACACGACGGGGCGCTCGTCGAGCTTTCTGGTGACCATTACCGCGAGCATCACGCTGACGGGCCGCAACCACAAGGTTCTGTACCGGAATCCGTCGTATCGCTTCCGTGAGCAGTACGAGGAGACGCAGAACCTGGCAAGCTTTATTCAGGAAAATTCGGCAGCGGAACGGAGACTGGCGAATGATTTCGCGTCGTCCGCGGTGTCGGATATTCTGGAGTCCTTCTGATGGGCGCAGGATTCGCATCCGTCGAGCGGTTTTTGGCGGAGCTGAGGGAGAACCGGCTGCGTCCCGGCTATGTCTTTGCCGGTGACGAGGTGTTTCTGTACGAGCGCTGCCGCCGGGCGATTCTAAAGGCGCTGGTACCGCCGGAGATGCGCGACTTCTGCCTTTCCGAACTCGATCTGGCCGAGACGAATATTTTTGAGGCACTTGATTTGGCGCGCACGCCGTCGCTGATGGCGCCCTTTCAGGTGCTGTTTGTGCGAAACGTGAAGACGCTGTATACACGCGGCGCCAAGAAAGAGGAATTTGCGGCGATTGAGGCATATTTCCGGTCGCCGAATCCGCAGGCGCTGATTCTGTTTGTGGCGGATCACATTCACATCCCGGCCGATCCGCGCCGGATGGATATGGACGACAAGAACCGCTACGAGCGGCTGCGCGAGACGCTGGGCGAGTGGTGCGGCATGGTGGAACTGGCGCGTGTGGACGAGGCCGACGCACTGCGCTGGCTGCAGGCGGAATCAAAACAGCGACAGGTACAAATTGACGGCGACGCGGCGCGCGAACTGGTGGACGCCCTGGGCGCCGACATGATGCTGGTGGCGGGCGAGCTGGAAAAGCTGGTGCTGTACGTGGCAGAGAAGCGGCAGGTTACGCTGGGCGATGTGGAGACGATGGTGCTGGCGGCGAAGCAGCGGTCGCTGTATGAGCTGACGGACGCAATCTCGGCCAAGGACAAGGCGCGGGCGCTGGCGCTGCTGCATGGGTTGCTGAATGCATCCGATGGCGGCGACGATTCGGCAATTGGGCACCTGTACATGCTGGCGCGAACATTTCGGCAGATGCTGGTGATTCTTGAGAAGAATGTACGGGATTCACGCGCGATATGGCAGGCGCTGTGGCAGGGGTTCAGGATGCCGCCGTTCGCGGCCGAGGACCTGATCCGACAGGCGCGGCGGTATAAGGCGCGGCGGTATAAGTCGCGGCGGGAGCTGACGCGAGCCTTGCGGCTGATTGCGCGCGCTGATCTGGAGTTGCGCTCGCAGCCGCCGGACAAGCGCCTGGTGCTGGAGCGGCTGGTGCTGGAGCTGGCCAGCGAACCGCGTGCTGCCGCAGCGGAGAATAGCTCGCAGTACGCGATGGAGTGGTAGGGATTGCGCGCAGACGTAGCTAATATCTTTATAGTTTCTATCTCTGCGTGCTAGAGTATGATTCACTCTCCCAAATTACTGGTTTAGAAACGGTGAATCCCATGAAGCTTGCAGTTCACCTGTTATGTGTCCTTCTTGTCTTCGGACAATCTACTGCGGCACAACAAACTTCCGCCTCCATATCTAACCCGCATTTCTCACAGGTGCTGATTCCGGTGCGTGATTAGGGACGTGTTTTCGTTTGCCGGTGCTTTTTGAGCAGTAGCGAGGGCCAGATAGTGTGTTGAGGCCGAGCGGAGGAGGTTTTGCGAGGG
>JAJYVU010000108.1 GCA_021791875.1 Acidobacteriota bacterium
CTGATCGAGGTTGCTGTCATTCTGCTCGTGTTGCTCGCGCTGTTTTCCGGGGCTGTCGATCTCGGAGTCGCCCTGTATTACTCCAACACGCTGCAAAAAGCAGCCGATGCGGGCGCTCTTTATGGATCGCAAAACCCCACCGATACAGCAGGCATGATCCAGGCCGCTGATCAGGATGCACAGGACGTACCGGGGATCAACGCTTCGGCAATTTATGGTTGCGAATGCAGCAACGGCTCCAGCCAGACGCCTAATTGCACAGTAACGCCTTCGTGTCCCAGCGGCACAAGCGAAACTTACTATGTGAGCGTCACCGCAAGGACTACGTATAAAGCGCTCATTCCCTGGCCTGGCCTTCAGTCCTCGTACAATCTTGGGTCCACGGTTACCCTTCCCACTGCACAATGAGCCCCCCATGACTCACAAACTGCGATACATCGTGAAAGGCCTGCGACACAATGAAGCTGGCGCCACCCTGGCCGAATTCGCGATCACGTGCATTATCCTCCTGACGGCGCTCGTTGCCGTGGCAGAGTTCTGCATTGCGTTGTACACATACGAGTTTGTTTCCTATAGCGCACAACAGGCTGGACAATACGCCATCGTGCGCGGCGCCCACTGGAGGTCCTCAGCCTGCGCAACCAGGAGCAGTTATGGTTGCAATGCCACAGCGGCCGATATTCAGAACTATGTAAAAGGGCTCGCGCCGCCTGGCGTGAATCCAGATTCCATCACCGTCAATGCGTCATGGCCGGGTAAGAAGCTCAGCGGTTCCACGACCGGATGTTCGGTCCCAAACAGCGATGGCTGCCTCGTAAAAATCAGCGTGAGCTATCCCTTCAGCATGCATATTCCGCTGTTACCCGCACTGACCGTGAGATTCGCTGCGCATTCAGACATGGTCATACAGCAGTGAATTTGTGCTGAATCCTCCGCCGGAGTTCCCTGAGAGGTCTTGTTAGGACAGGAAAAATCGCGAACTTCTTTCGCGTCAGTCAAAGATCTCGCTCGGAACCCATCCCCGATTTCCATGAGAGCAATACCCGGGTATCCACGGAACAGTTGATGGATACTGGTGGACGGGCATTCGTGGTGCGGTGCGCATTGTTCCGCGCTGCCGCGACAGGCTAGTCTGGGAGCAAGGAGGATTCCCCCAAATGCTTCAAACCCGCGCCATCGCACCGCATCTGACCCGCCACAACGAGGTAGGCAAACCTCGCCGCCCCGTCGGTGACCCAGTCGCTCCGCTCAAAGAGTACACGCGCTTCATTCCCATTCCGTACGTTCCGCCGAATCAGTACTCTGTATCGCTGGATATTCTCGATCCAGACGCTGCGCAGGGTGCTCGTGATGAGGGACGGCTCGTCTTTCATTGCGTCGGTGATATTGGCGGCATCAATGGAACGGCGACGGAAGAGGCGCTGGCAACCGCCATGGAGGACCAGATCAAGCTGGCGAGTCCACAAAGCCTGCCGCGTTTCCACTATGTACTTGGCGACGTGATTTACTACAACGGTCAGGAGCGGCTATACAAGCAAGAATTTTACGAGCCGTATCAATACTACCCCGCGCTGATCTTCGCCATACCGGGCAACCATGACGGCGATACTCGCGTGCACTGGGGGGACCCCAGGGATACAGAGCCATCGCTTTATGGATTTTTCAATAATTTCTGTGCTCCGGCGCCAGAGCATGTGACGCCCTACCGCATGTCCATGACGCAGCCCTATTGCTACTGGACATTGCATGCTCCTTTTGTGACGATCATCGGACTTTATTCGAATGTCGAAGGCAGCCTGGACGCGCGCGGACGAAGTGAGCAGCAGGCGTATCTGGAGCAGCAATTGAGTACAGCACCGGCCGATGCCAAGGTCTTGATCGCGGTGCATCATCCACCCTATTCGCTGGACGGCGCGCACGGAGGAACTCCTGAAATCCTGATAGCGATTGACCGCGCGATCGAGGCCTCGGGCCGTCTGCCGAACGCGGTGCTTTCCGGTCATGTACACAACTATCAACGGTTTACGAGGACGTTGGAAGGGAAACAAATTCCATATATCGTAGCCGGCGCGGGCGGTTATGCGAACGATGCGCGCAGCATGCACAAGATGCAGAGGAAGCTACTGAACGTACAATTGCCGTTTCAGACGACCCTCAGCGATGTTGTGCTGAACAACTTTCAGCAAGACGAACCAGGATTCCTGCGCATTACCGCAGATCCAAACTCTTTACTGCTGGAATACTTTATCGTTCGCTTTTCCGATGACTCGGTGGAGCTATTCGACCAGGTGGCAGTTTAGGGCGAGCGGGAGTCCGCCCGGCTTTGCCGGGGTGGCAGTAGAAGTCTGACATGTTCGGGAGTCCATCCAAGAAACTCCAATCGTGAGCCGCCAAGCACACAAGGAGGAGTTTCCGGATGGACGAGTATGAGAGCTTAAGTCACTCCCAGTGTTCTGTCGCGGAAATACGTGAACAGAGTCTAGCCAGCTTCTGGAAGATTGAATCTGCTGTGGCAGTCCAGTCCAGTCCAGTCGAGGCGTTCGGCGATTTCCGCGTTGGACAGTCCATCGCCCGACCATAGCACCAGCTTGGCGCGCGAAACCAGCGCGTGCGGAAGGCTGCGCGAACCAGCAAATCCGTTCAGTTCCTCACGCTCTTCTGCAGTTAACTTCAGACAGGGTTTGGGACGGCCGGTCGGCACGCTCATGCATATTCCGAATCGGCTCATAATGCTAGTTATTTATGGGACAAAGACTAGTTCTTCATAATCCAGAGGGTTGATCTGTACTGTCTGGGTGACGTTCATCACAGAGAATCTCGCGGAAATCTCCAAACCATTAGGCAGGCACATCCATGCCGGATTTGGGGATGCGATGGCGACAGTACCCCACAACACCGCAAGCGTAGCGGAGGTGGTTTTCCACGTTCAATCCGTGTCGAAAATCTACCAGACCGGCGATGTCACCGTCACTGCGCTGCGCGGCGTCAGTCTCGATCTCGCTGCCGGCGAATTCATCGTTATTCTCGGCCCTTCGGGCAGCGGGAAATCCACGCTTCTCAACATCATGGGCGGCCTGGATACGCCGACAACGGGCGATGTCCGATTTCGCGATCACTGGCTCTCCCAGGCCGGTGATGCGGGCCTCACGCAGTTTCGGCGCGAGCACGTCGGCTTCGTCTTCCAGTTCTACAACCTCATCCCAAGTCTCACCGCGCTGGAGAATGTCACCCTCGTCACTGAGATTGCCGAGCACGCCATGGACCCCCGCGAAGCCCTGCGCCTCGTCGGACTTACCGAGCGCCAAAACCATTTCCCGTCGCAACTCTCCGGCGGAGAGCAGCAGCGCGTCGCGATTGCGCGCGCCATCGCCAAAACGCCTGACATTTTACTCTGTGACGAGCCCACAGGCGCGCTCGATTACCCTACGGCAAAGCTTATCCTCGACGTTCTCGCCCATGTCAATCAGGAGTTGCATACCCTCGTCGCCGTTATCACTCACAACACTGCCATCGCAGATATGGCAGACCGTGTCATCCGTCTCCGCAGCGGAGAAATCACCGAGATCACGCGCAACGTCAGAAAATCGCGGCCCGACGAGTTGGAGTGGTGACCCATGGCCATGCTCGGTCGCAAACTCGTCCGTGACCTGCTCCACATTCGAGGCCAGGCCATCGCCATCATTCTTGTCATCGCCTGCGGTGTTGCCGCCTTCGTGACCATGCGCTCTATGTATCGGTCACTGTTACGATCGCAGGCCGATTACTACGCGCGCTACCGTTTTGCCGATGTTTTTGCCGAGTTCAAGCGCGCGCCCGACTGGGTAGCCAATCGCATTCGGGAAATCCCGGGCGTCGCCCAGGTGCAGCCCCGCGTGGTCATGGACGTTACCTTGAATGTTCCTGGCCTCAAGGAGCCTGCCGTGGGCCGCCTCATCTCCATGCCCGCCGAGGATAGCGGCGCCCTCAACGAACTCTTCCTCCGCAGCGGCAGATTCATCGATTCCCACGCCGCCAACGAGGTCATCGCCAGCGAAGCCTTCGCCTCTGCAAATCATCTGCATCTCGGCAGCACTCTTCAGGCCATCATCCACGGACGCTGGCAGCAGCTAACCGTCGTCGGCATCGCGCTCTCCCCGGAATACATTTATGAAATTCGGGGCGGAGCCTCGCTCTTTCCCGATAACCGCCGCTTCGGTGTCTTATGGATGTCACCCGAAGCACTGCAGGCCGCCCTCGACATGCAAGGAGCCTTCAACTCGATCGCCGTATCGCTTCGGCCCCACGCCAGCGAACCCGAAGTCATCGCCTCCATGGACCGTATCCTCGACCGCTATGGATGTCTTGGCGCCTATGGACGCGAAGACCAGATCTCGCATCGATTCATCTCCGACGAAATCTCTCAAAATCGAATCAGCGCCATGATCATCCCGGCCATTTTTCTCGTGGTCGCGGGCATGCTCGTGCATCTCTCGTTCAGCCGTCTCGTCAACATGCAGCGCTCAGAGATTGCCGTCATCAAGGCATTCGGTTTTACCAGCCGGCAGATCGCCACGCACTACGTGCAGTTCAGTCTTCTCATCGCGTCCGTCGGTTACATGCTGGGCTGCATCGTCGGATGGGCCTTCGGCATCCGTCTCGCCAAGCTCTATGCCGAGTTCTACCGCTTCCCCATTCTGATTTACCGGCCTGAGCTCAGCATTTTCCTCTGGGCCGGATTTATCTGCGCTGTCACAGCCGTCGCCGGCGCGCTCGCTCCCGTTCTGCGCGCCGCCGCGCTTCCGCCTGCCGAGGCCATGCGTCCTGAGTCTCCGCAGCAGTTCAGCCCCACGCTCATGGACAGGCTCAACGTCCGCGTCCGCTCCGCCGCTCTCCGCATGATAGTCCGCAATCTTGAGCGGCGACCGTGGAGGGCCCTTGCCTCGGCCTTTGCCATCTGCACCGCCATCATGATCGTCGTCGTCGAATTCGGCATGTTCGACTCGCTCGATCGCATCATGGAGTTACAATTTCGCGACACTCAGCGCGAAGACATCACCGTCACATTCAACGAGGCGCGCTCCGCGAGCGTCCGCCAGGAACTGGCTCACCTGCCCGGCGTAATCGCATCTGAACCGTTTCGCGCCGTGCCCGTGCGCCTGCGCTTCCGGCATCGCTCCCGCAAAACCAGCCTGCTCGGCCTCGCGTCCGGGAGCCGCATGCGGCTCATGATTGACCAGCAGGGAAGGCAGGCGCTCATGCCTCCCGACGGCCTGATACTCTCCACTACACTCGCCGAACTGCTTCACGTTGCGCCCGGCGAATCTGTTCAGGTCGAAGTCCTCGAAGGGCACCGACTCGTGCGTAGTCTTCCCGTTGCCGCTCTCGTCGACGAGCCGCTTGGCACCTCCGCCTACATGGAACTCAACGCGCTCAACCGCATCCTGCTGGAAGGCAACTCCATCTCTGGCGCCTATCTTCAGGTCGACGCGGCAAGGCAACAGGTGCTTTACCAGCGCCTCAAGACCCTCCCCGCCGTCGCCGCCGTCGCTGTCAAGAAGACCACCGTCGACAGCTTCCGCGACACCATCAACCGCAGCATGGCACTCTCGCTTGGAACGCTCATCCTCTTCGCCGCCATCATTGCAGCTGGCATGATCTACAACGGCGCGCGCATTGCGCTCTCTGAACGCGCCCGCGAGCTCGCCACCCTCCGCATCCTCGGCTTTACACGGCAGGAGATTACCTCCATCCTGCTCGGTGAGCAGGCCCTGATCACGCTCTTCGCCCTGCCCTTCGGTTTTCTCGCTGGCTACGGTTTGTGCGCCCAAATGGCAGCCCGTCTCCAGACTGAACTGTATCGAATGCCACTCGTCGTCCGCCCTACCAGCTACGCCTGGGCGTTCCTGATGGTTCTCTTCTCTGCAATTCTCTCCGGCGTCCTCGTTGGCCGCCGTATCGCGCACCTGGACATGATCTCTGTCCTGAAGTCGAGGGAGTGATATGAAACGGCGACGGCAACTCGCTTTCCTCCTTATCGCGCTGTTGCTCGGCGCGGCACTCGCATACATCTTCCGTCCAGCCTCTGTGCCCGTGGAAACCGCCATCATTGCCAAGGGAAGCCTGCAGGAAACCGTGGAAGAAGAGGGCAAAACCCGCATGCACGACCACTTTATCGTTGCTGCAACCGTCGCTGGAAAGCTGCGCAGGATCCATCTCGATGCGGGCGACACCGTGAAGGAAAACGAAATCGTCGCCTGGATTGATCCCGCACCCATTGACCCAAGACAACAGGCCGTGCTCGAAGCGCGGCTGCAAACGGCGCGTGCCAGCCAGAAACAAGCGGAAGCACTCGCGGCGCGCGCCAACGCCGACTACGCGCAGGCACAAATAGACCTGGCTCGCGCACGCCAGCTCTTTCAGCACGGCATCATTTCGCAGGAAGCCCGCGACAAGGCCGCCACCGACGACGCCATCACCGGCCAACAGGCGCAGGCCGCCGACTCAGCGCTCCACGCCGCAAAGTCCCAGGTCGAAGAAGCGAAATCCGCTCTGCTCGTCTATCACAGTGGACCTTCCAATCTCCCCACCGCCATTCGTTCTCCCGTCATTGGCCGCGTGCTCCGGCTCTATGAAAAAAGCGAGCGCGTCGTCACCCCAGGCATGCCCCTTCTGGAAATCGGATTCACGCCGCGGCTTGAAATCGTCTCCGACTTCCTCACGCGCGACGCCGTCCGCATCAGGCCCGGAATGCCGGCATTGATTACTGACTGGGGCGGCGACATGGATATTCCCGCACGCGTGCGCCTCGTCGAACCCGGCGGATTCACCAAGGTCTCGGCTCTCGGAGTTGAAGAGCAGAGAGTCAATGTGATCTGCGATCCAACCGGACCCACCGATGGCCTCGAAGACGCTTATCACGTCAACGTCCGCGTCATCGTCTGGCAGGGCACCGACGTCCTAAAGGTTCCCGCCAGCGCCATCTTCCGCTTCCAGAACGACTGGGCCGTCTTCCTCGTCAGGAACGGCAGAGCCCACAGAACTATCGTGCAGATCGGCCATCGCGGCGCCGCCGATTGGCAAGTCACCGCCGGCCTCAAAGCCGGCGACCGCGTCATCGTCCATCCCGGCGCGGAAATCGACGGCGGTGTAAGAGTTAAAGAGTACAAGTCCCAATGATCGCCATAATGATCGAGCCTATGCCATGCCACAATTCAGATGTTTCCGCAATTGAGAGACTGCGTCTTAGCGAAGCCCACGAATACCGGTACTGTATTGGCTGCGAAGTCACGAGTGATGAATTCGCGCGCTCACTTCCAACTCGTCCAGTCTCCACACTGACTCCGTTTGCGGGTACCGGTCTCGATATCAATGCCGAACTCGTGGTAAATGAGGACATGCCCTGAGGGTGATCATGAAATGAACCGCTGCGTTGATGCCATGGTTCATCGCCTTAAAATAGAACGAGTGGAGGCAATTGTTCTGAAAAGGATCAATTGCAGGAGGCAAGATCTGGGCGGCGTCGCTTCGTTATGGCTGATGCATAGTGAAACTACACGTAGGTTTCCACCCCGTTGAAACAGCAAAATTGGAACGAGAACTTGGGACGGTGTTATGTGAGGTCCCGTTTCCAACTGGCAAATTGTAGAGCGCATTCTTAGTGCCTTCCGCGAAGGCCGTCAAAATGTCGCCGAATGTTGGATTGACTTCTCCGGACGTTTCGGGCACATTCGCTATTTCGCTGTGTGCGATGACGGCAATCGCTATTCGGACACGCTTGAAGTTGCGCAGGATTTGAAGAGAGTGCGGAGCCTCGAAGGCGAGCGCCGATTGCTGCAGTTCGCTGACGGGGCCATGGAGGAGGTTTATGCCCAATGAATTCGGCCATCGATACTCAAAGCCGAAAAGCCGGCAAGGGACGAGGTTACAAACCACTTATGCTGTGGTCCTGGCATGAGGTTTCTCCAGTCCGACGTTGGGCGCTGGTGTGGCCGCGCGAGCACGGCGCGTGGGGGATTTTGCTCGTCTCTCTGATTACCGGGGCCGCCGTTGGACTGTTGTCCGCTGCGAATCTTGTTCCGTTACTGTGGTTGACGCTTGCGGCGATCGCCACCTTCTGCCTGAGGACGCCCATCGAGAACTCGATGCCCAAGTCGCACTTGCGACCACGAACTCAAGCGGAATGGCGTTGGGTGAGGACGGCAGCTTCGGGATACATCTTGATTGGTGCATTCGCCGGCGCCATGCTGTGGCTGGATGGAGCGGTAAGGCTGATCTGGATGCCGGCCGTTGCCGCGTTTGGCCTCTTTGCGTTGCAGGCCGTGGTGAAGCGGTTCGGGAGAGCCTGGCGATTGACGGCAGAGATACTCGCAGCGTTCGGAATGACGCTTGCAGCTGCCATTGGTTATATCGTTGCAGCGGGAAAGACAGGGGACCTGGCGGTCGGCCTCTGGCTGTTAAATGGATTGTTTGCCGCGAACCAAATTCTCTATGTCCAGTTCCGTATCAGTGAGGCACGCGATGCCCGAAATTCTTCGTCACTCCAGCGAAAACGAATCTTCCTGGCAAGCGAGGCGGTTACGGTGCTGGCCATACTTGCAGGGGCATGGACGGGGTGGTCGCCGGAGTTGGCGCTCGTTGCCTTCTTGCCGCTTTTGCTGCGAGGAGCCATATGGTCGTTTCGTAGAGGCCAAACGCCGCTGCGAATTCATCGCTTGGGAAAGACCGAGTTAGCGCAAGCCATTGTCTTCGGACTGATCCTCATCGCGGTTTATCGGATTCCCTGGGAGCAGGTGCTGCGCTGAAGCTCTGGTCGTGTTCTTAGCAAGTGAAAATGTCCGGTTTTTGTAGCAAATGAAG
>JAJYVU010000030.1 GCA_021791875.1 Acidobacteriota bacterium
GCGAATTACAGTAGCGGCAATGTATCGGTGATCGACGGGGCGACGAATACAGTTGCCAGCACGGTCGCGGTGGGGACAGCGCCGGATGCCATTGCGGTGAATCCGGTGACGGACCAGGTCTATGCCGCGAATCTTTTCAGCGGCACCGTGACGGTGATCGACGGGGCGACGAATGCGGCCAACACGGTCACGGTGGGGGCGAATCCGGATGCCGTGGCAGTGAATCCTGTGACGGACCAGGTCTATGTCGCGAATTCCAACAGCAACAGCGTGACGGTGATCGACGGGGCGACGAATACAGTTGCCAGCACGGACACGGTGGGGACGAATCCCTTTGCCGGTGCGACGAATCCGGTAACGGGCAACGTCTATGTCGCCAATAGCGGCAGCAACACGGTGACGGTGATCGACGGGGCGACGAATGCGGCGAGCACGGTCAGCGTGGGCTCGCAGCCGGAAGCCGTTGCGGTGAATCCAGTGACGGACACGGTCTATGTCGCGAATTACAGTAGCCGCAATGTGACGGTGATCGACGGAGCGACGAATGCGACCAGCACGGTCACGGTCGGCTCGGAGCCGGATGCCGTTGCGGTGAATCCAGTGACGGACCAGGTCTATATCGCGAACCAAAACCCAGGCAGCAGCGGCACGGTGACGGTGATCGACGGAGCGACGAATACGACCAGCACGGTCACGGTGGGCTTCGGCCCGAAAGCCGTTGCGGTGAATTCAGAGACGGACAAGGTCTATGTCGCGAATGAAAGCGGCAACACGGTGACGGTGATCGACGGAGCGACGAATGCGACCAGCACGGTCTCGGTGGGCTCGAATCCAGTAGCCGTAGCCGTGAATCCAGAGACGGACAAGGTCTATGTCGCGAATGGGGGAAGCGACACCGTCACAGTGATCGACGGAGCGACGAATGCGACCAGCACGGTCGCGGCGGGCACGGGGCCGGCAGCCGTTGCGGTGAATCCGGTGACGGACAAGGTCTATGTCGCGAATAGCGCCAGCAGCAGCGTGACGGTGATCGACGGTGCGACGAATACAGTTGCCAACACGGTCACGGTGGGCTCGGTTCCGGATGCTGTGGCGGTGAATCCAGTGACGGACCAGGCCTATGTCCCAAATATCAGCAGCAACAATGTGACGGTGATCGACGGGGCGACGAATACGGCCAGCACGGTCAGTGTGGGCTCGCAGCCAGCAGCCGTTGCGGTGAATCCGGTGACGGACAAGGTCTATGTCGCGAATAGCGCCAGCAGCAGCGTGACGGTGATCGATGCGGAGGGCATCCAGCCGGTACCGATCACGCTGACGGCCGCGGGGGTGTCGGACGCTTTGACGACGGGCACATCGAACAACGTCTTCCAGACGATGAACACCCAGCCGAGCTTCACGGTGCAGGCAACGAGCGCCTTCAGCACGAGCAGCGCATACAGCGGGGTAACGGCGACCAACCCTCCACCAACGGAGTTGTATTACTCGGTGGATGGCGGGCAATGGAGCGAGACGGCGACTACCAGCACTTCGGGCAGCAATCCGGCCGGTTTCAGCATCGCTCCTGGCCAGCAGAGCCTGGGCTTCCATACGCTTTATTACTACGTGGGTTACGGGAATGAAGGCGGGCAGAACAGCAGTTCCCAGTATGGGACTGGGAACTCGCCGGAGATCAGCAATGTCGAAGCGTATCACTTCCTGGTGGAGCCGTTGAGCACCACGACTTCGGTGGTGGCGGATGTGAATCCGCAGAACGTGGGCAGCTACGTCACGTTTACGGCTACGGTAACGCCCTTCACCACTTCGAGTACGTTGACCGGGACGGTGCAGTTCTACGATGGGACGACGGCTCTGGGCAAGCCTGTGACGGTGCAGAACAGCGGCGGCGTTTACTTGGCGGCGTACGCGACCAGCAGCCTGGCGGAAGGCACGCATACGATCGAGGCGGTGTACTCGGGCGATACGAATGACTTAGGATCGAGCGGATCGATGACCGAGCAGATTGCCGGTGCGGCGACCACCCTGACCACGACGAGCGGCAGCGGGCAGAGCGCGGTGATCGGCACGGCGTTTGCCAATCCTGTTGTGGTCAGTGTGCTGGACAGCAGCGGCATCCCGGTGCCGAACGCTACGGTGACGTTCAGCGGAACGGGGCTGAGTTTCAGTCCCGCGGTTGCATCCACTAACAGCAGCGGCGAGGCCAGCACCACGGCGACGCCGACGCAGGGTGGCGCGCTGACGGGAACGACGGCGGTGACAGGAGCGACCACCAGCGCCACGTTCAGCGAAACAGGCTTGCCACTGAGCGCAACGGTGGTGGTCGCGCCTGCATCGACGGTGTACGGTACCGCCGCGACCACGATGACGGCGAATGTGGTCTATACAGGGACGGCGGCTCCCACCGGCGGGGTGAGCTTTACTTTGAATGGCGGCTCGCCGGTGACGGCCAGTTGCACCGGCGCAACCAGCCCGCTTACGTGTACGGCGTCGTATCCGACGGCGGGCCTGTCCGTTTCCGGCGGCCCGTATAACATAGTTGCCAGCCTGGCTGCGGATATGGATTACGACGCTGTTACGGCGAGCAACATGCTGGTAGTTAACCCTGCGCCACTGAAGGTCACCGCGAACAACGCAACGAAGGTCTACGGGACGGCGAACCCGGCGTTTACGGGTGCGGTGACAGGCACGGTGAATGGCAATACCTTTAGCGAGAGCTTTACAACCACGGCGACGGCAACATCGAGTGCCGGTCCGTATCCGATTGTTCCCAGCGTGACGGGTACGGATCTGAGCGACTACGCGGTGACGACTTCAGATGGCACCCTGGTAGTCTCACAGGCCGGTAGCGCGGTTTCCCTGACAAGTTCGACCGCGAACGCGAACCTGAACGCAAACGTAACCTTCACGGCTACAGTGACGAGCGCAACAACCGGTACGCCGACTGGGTCGGTCGAGTTCCTGGACGGCTCGACGGTACTGGGCTCGGGCCCGCTGAACAGCATAGGGACTGCCACGTACACGACCAGCAGCCTGACGGCTGGGCTTCATCAGATCACGGCTGTCTACCAGGGCGATGTGAACTTTGATGAATCGACCTCGGCTCCGCTGGCACAGATTGTGACGGCGCCGGATTTTGGCCTGACAACGAATGTGAACACCTTGACGTTGAAAGAGGGACAGACCGGCGATGTGACCATCAGCCTTGACCCGGTCGGCGGGTTCAAGGGGTCGGTGCAGTTCACCTGCAGCGGGCTGGCGGCGAACTCGCAGTGCACGTTCTCGCCCGCGTCGCTGACGGCAGACGGCTCGAATGCAAAGCAGACAGACCAGATGACAATCACCACCAAGGGGCCGAATACCGGCACGGTGGCGATGATTCATCGCGGTAATCCTGACGGGGTCATGCTGGCAGGCATCTTCTGGCTGCCGGGACTGCTCGTCGGCGGTCTCCTGTTCTGGCAGCGCAAGAAACTGACGGCAAAATACAGAGTGTTTCTGATATTACTGGTCGCAGCAGCCGTGATCTCTGGCGCAGTTGGCTGCGGGTCGACGCCGCCGTACACAGCACCTGGAGCATCCCTGGTAACAGTGACGGCAACCAGCGGTTCATCGTCGCATACAGCAATTGTTTATCTCGACGTGACCAAGTAAGAGAGCCGGCAACCGCAAGCGGCAATAAAGATCCTTGGCCGCTGTGCTCCAACCGAGCGCAGCGGCCAGATGGGGCATCCCCTTTTTACTGTCCAGCGTCGGCATCGTGTATAGCTTCAAGCGGGTTCGGTTCTGAACATCAGTGAATGAGTTGTGTGGAACGTGTAATAAAACCCACTCCTTTCGGAGCACTCGCTCGTCCCTTTTTGGCAGCGCTTGTTTTCAGCGGTTTGCGCTTCTTTGGTGCGATACCCTTTCGGAACGCATTGCCTTCAACTCTCAAGGCCTGATCTGTTCCGCAAGGGCCGCCGCAAACGGCGTTTGATGGACCCCTTTCGGAATACCGGCCGGGCCGACTCCGGAGCCGAATTTGGAGATCACATTCCGATAGGTAATGAAAAGTGTGCGTCCAGTGAAGGCCGGCATCAACCAGTGGGTGAGAGTCCCACCGGGGTAAAAGTCCAAAGCCCCGTAGCTTGAATAGCAGGAAGGAAGGAAACTGACGATCCTGAAGCCTATTGACAAAGCCATCGTCAAGGATGGTGAGCGAGTCACTGGGCCGTAACGCAAGTAAACCCATATGGCCTCGAAAGTACTGAAATCCGAAGGCCGAGCCCTCACTTTTCGGGCGAAGGCAGCATGGCGTGTCGTATGGACTGATGCGGCCAGTCACTTCGGCGGGGTTGGTAGGGACAGCACGGTGACAAGGTGATGTTGAGCAACTGGAGAGACCCTCCTCGCCCCGGCGCGAAATCGCCGGAGCAGGGAAGCCGTATAACCGGAGACACCGGGAAGTCGGCGGAAGGCGAGAGGGGATCTATACAACCGGATTTTCGGAGAACAGCAGAGAGGGAGATTTCGAGCAGGCGGATGAGACGGACACGCGTTTATCGGTAGAACAGCGCCAGAGCAAGGATGAGGACGAGAAGGATGCCGATGAGGGCGTTGTAGAAATTGAGGTAGCCGGATTGGAGACGGCTGACAGTTTCCGCAATTCGGCGAACGGCTTTTGCGATGGGCGAAAACAGCCCCGGGCCGAAAATGGGCGCGACTTCCTGATTAAAGATGAGGCGTTTTACAAAATAGGGGCCGTGGTCGTATTCGCGTTCGAGGTTGTGAGTTGGCCCGTAAATGAAGCCATAGAAAGTGCGCAACGCATTGGAGAAGGCGAGCGAAGTGGTTGCGATTTGGCGCGTGTCTTCGCGTCGGCCGCCAGACCAGATGGGCACACGGCGGAATCGGAGGGTGCGGCGGCTGACGAGAAAGAGCCCGATGGGTAAAAGCGCGAGCAATGGTCCGGCGATGATCATCTTGGTGGGAGAAATGAATGCAAAGGAACTGCTGAGTGGGACGAGCAGCCACCCCTTTTGCATGCTGGCGGTGGCATTGATGCCGAAAAGCCGCGAGCTTCCGGCAGCGAGTGCGTGGATCCACCAAGGCATGCCCACGGCCAGCGCCAGGATCAGGACGCCGAGGGTAAAGATGCTGAAGCAACGGGCGGAAGAAAGGTGGCGGCTGTGCTCGTGGTGATTGCCGAGCAGGCCGACGCCGAAGAGTTTTGCGAAGGTTGCGAGAGCGACAGCGGCGACGAGGGCGATGCCGGCAGCGGAGATGGCAAGTGTGAGTCGGGCGGGGAGAGCGCTGACTTGCATTCCGCGAAAGAGCGTTTGAAAGACGTACCATTCACTGACGAATCCGGCCTGGGGCGGAAGCGCGGCAAGGTTCATTGCGGCAAAGAGCGCTCCAATGCCGAAGACGACAGAGTGATTGCGGAGAATGCCCGATTGGCGAATATCGTAACTGCCGGTGACGTAGGATACGCCGTCGGCGGTGAGGAACAGCGAGCCTTTGGCGAGGCTATGGCCGGCAAGATGGAGCAGGCTGACGATCCAGGCCATAGCTGCCAGTTGTGGAAGACCTGCGGTGAGCAGCAGCCATGACATGCCAAGAAGGGCTACGGAGATGCATGCATTTTCGGCAGAGGAGAGCGAGAGCATGCGCCGCCAGTCTTCTTCCTGAAATGCAATGAAGATGGCGAGGATCGCGCTGAGGACGCCTGCGAGGACGATGATTCCCGCAGCGGTCATTGCCCAGAAGCCGAGGTGTGGGAGCCAGCCCAGGATGCCACGCGCGAGGGCGAAGAAAGCTGCATTGAGGACAATGCCGGAGAAGACCAGGCCGGTTGCTCCGGTGCTGGAACCATAAGCTGCGGGAAACCATTCATAGAACGGCAAGACGCCGAGTTTAGCCCCAAAGCCGATCAGCAGGAGCAATGCCAGCAGCAGCGTGAGGGGAGTGGAAGCTGAGGGCACGAGGGTGAAAGTGGCGAAATCGCAGGAACCGGTGCGAGTGGCGATCAGGAGGAAGGAGAGGAGCAGGGCGACTGCGCCGACTTCCAGCAACGCCAGCATGAACATGGTGGACTTGCCAGATGAGGAAGACGCATTTTCGCTCAGAATCATGGCTGCTCCACCGACGCTCATGACCTCCCATGCGACGAGGAATGAGATGGCGTCCTGCAGGCCGAGTACGCCGAGCGCACCCAGGAGCGTGAAGGCCAGGGCGGCGAACCAGCGCTTCGCGGGCCAGTCGGTTGATTTTCCACTGCGCAGCGCAGCCGCGAAGAAGGTAGGAATAAGGCCGAAAAACAACAGCCATGAGGCGGCGGTGTTGAGGTGGAACGTAACGGCAGTGTCGCCTAGATGCACCCCGAGTGACAGTCTCGGGGAGGTGAAGATCATGCCCTGGAGGGCGGCGGCGATGCCGGTGAGGCAGCCAAGGGAGATGCCGATACGGGCAAGGATGGCGCGAGGATCCCAGAGTGCAATGATGGCGGAGAGTATCCAGACCAGCGCCGTAATGCGGAGGAGATCAACTTGCATAGCGGCCTCCGTGGACTTTCTGTCCGGTGCGGTCGAGCAAGAGGAGCAGCGCCTGAATGATGGCGGCGGGATTGGGCGGGCATCCGGGCAGATAGACGTCTACCGGGAGAATGCCTTCGAGGCCATGAGCGCAACTGTATCCGCCGCCTGTGATGCCGCCGGAGACGGCGCAAGTGCCGGTGGCCATGACCCAGCGGGGTTCGGGCATAGCGTTCCAGGTTTCGAGGAGCGGACCACGCATGGCATATGTAACCGAACCAGTGACAAGAAGGAGATCCGCGAATCGAGGAGAGGGCGTGAAGAAGATACCGAGCCGGTGGAGGTTGTAGAAGGGATTGTTCAGGGCCTGCAGTTCCGATTCGCATCCATTGCAGGATCCGGCATCGACGTGACGAATGTGCAGGCTGCGTTTGAAGTGCTTGAGGATACCGTTTTTCAATTCCCGCGCAAGGGGAGAGTTGAGTGCGTCTGTCCACTCCAGATCCTTGCGGTCGCGGACGCCGAAGGCCCAGTTGTTGGACGGAGTCATGGCCTGGCTGGGGCAGGCTTCGGTGCAAAGCTGGCAGCCGATGCATTTGCCGTAATCGAGATGAAGATTGCGGTCTGCAATGGTGATGGCCTTCGGCAGGCAGGCATCGGCGCAGTCGCGGCAGTCTTCCCTGCATTGCTCCGGATGGTACTGGGGCAGGCCGAGTACGCCGGGCTGCATGGAAGCATCGGCTTTGTTGGGCCACGGTGTGGTGGCCAGTCCGCGATTCAGTCCAAAGAGCGTCCACAATGGCATAATGTCAACTTCCTTTATCGGTCGCAGCCCGCCATGGTGAGACCGAAGCTGGCTTCGTTGATGGCGTAATCCATCATGTTGGTGTCGTGCACGGTGAAGGGGAAGACGCGCCAATTGGAAAATGACGAGGACTTGATCTTGACCCGCGCGAAGCGCCCCTGCGGGTCGAAGTGCACGCAGTAGTAGATGGAGCCGCGTGTGCCTTCGCACCAGCCCAGACCCTCTGCGGAGGGAACGGGATCCAGTGGAGAAATGACGGGTCCTGTGGGAAGGCGGTCGACGGCGGTGAAAATGAGCGCGAGACTGTTACGAATCTCCTGTATGCGAATCTGGACGCGGGCATGTGCGTCTCCTTCGCTTCTGACGGGTATTTCCATGGGGAGCTCGGCGTATGCGGCGTAGGGGTGATCAGAACGCAAGTCGTGTGTGATGCCGGAGGCGCGCTTGATGGGACCTGTGGCGCCCTGGTCGTATGCAATTTGCGCTGGCAGATGACCTGTGGTGATGAGGCGGTCGAGATGGCTGTTGGTTTGTTCGAGTAGTTCCATATAGCGATCGATCTCGGGTTCGAGAGCGTGCAGTTTCGATGGAAGGGAGGAGACGTCGAGGTCGCGGCGCAGTCCGCCGGGAGTGATGAGCGCACGAAGGAATCGACTGCCGGTGAACAGGCCATTGATCTGTTTGCACTGTTCTGAGAGCAGCTTTCCCTGGGCTTCCCCGACTTTGAGCGTGGTGGTATGGCAAAGATGGCCCAGGTAGTAGAGGTGATTGTAGAGCCGCTCCAGTTCGGCAAGGATGGTTCTGAGGTACAAGGCGCGCGGTGGAACGGAGCAGGCGCAGGCGGATTCGACGGCCTGGCAAAAAGCAAGCGTGTGCGCGATGCTGTCAACGCCGGAGATGCGTTCGGCCATCAATGCGCCCATTTGTGGTGTGAGACCTTCGAAGCGCTTTTCCATGCCGCGATGCTTGAAAAAGAGGCGGGGATGACAGTGCAGGATCGCTTCGCCAATGTAATAGAAGAGAATCTGGGCCGATTCGAGAACATCGGCGCGAACGGGGCCGAAGGGAAGAATCTGAACGTCACCGCCTTCGAGGGGCGGAAGATCCCATGGGGATTCGGTATAGGGCATGGGCTCGGTGGGTTCGTATCGCGGATCCAAGGGCGGAAACGGAGGCTGGGAGCCTTCGTGGAGAACGAGCGGGCGCGGTTCAGGATGACCTTTGAAATGGATTCCGCACAGCTCGTGCATTTCGCGCTCGTACCATCCGAGCAATGGAATGCGGGGAGCCATGGAGGGTAATTCCTGCTGATCCTGCGGCAGTGTACAGCGCAGGATTTCAAAGGGCTGATGGGGGCCTTTATCTGCGAGATAGAGGACTTCCGGTGCGTCACCGGGGCGGGGGAACCATGCATAGGCCATCTGCAGACGGGCCCCCGCCTGTATAAGCTCTTCGCAAGCTTGCGGAACGGAATGCGGCCAGACGAGACGTTGGACGGTGCCTTGCATGCCATGCGAAGGAGTGTTCCGGCTCGCATCGGTCATCTTGATCCTCCAAACATGGTTGCGGAGATTTCTGTAAAGATTGACCAGAGTTCATGAGGCCACCAAAGTCCAAGAATGAGAAGCGGAGCAAATGTCAGCCACATGGGCAGGCTGCGCCAGAACATGCCAGAGATATGCACGGCGGGTGTGACGTCCCCGGCAAAGCACATGTCGCGGAAGTGAGACAGGAATCCGATGAAGATGACAATCAGAAAGATGATGAACAGCAATGCCGCCCAACGGTAGGGGCCGGCAATGCCAGCGCGCAGGATGGTGAATTCGCTGAGGAAGAGCGCGAAGGGCGGCGCGCCGGCGATACCCACGGCGCCCAGGAGCCACAGGGTTCCGGTGACGGGAAAAGTCTTGAGTACACCCCTGATTTCAGGAATCTCCTTGGTTCCGTAGGCGCGCATGGCATTGCCTGCCCCAAAGAACATGAGGGATTTATTGAGAGAGTGATTGAGCATATGGTAGAGGGCGCCGGCAACCCCATAGACGCCGCCGAAGCCCAGCCCGAGAGCCTGAACTCCGATGTGTTCGACGCTGGAATAGGCCATGAGGCGTTTGACTCCTCGTTGCCGGACGATGAAGAGGGCAGCGATGACGAACGAGAAAATGCCAAAGCATACCACTGCCAGGTGGGCCATGTAGCCGATTGCCGTTTTGTTGACGACGCCGAGATAGCGTGCAATGCCAAGGATGGCGGTATTGAGGAGCGCGCCGGAAAGCATGGCCGAAACGGGAGCGGGGGATTCACTGTGGGCATCCGGAAGCCAGGTGTGCATGGGGGCCAGACCGGCCTTGGTTCCATAACCGACGAGGACGAGGAGAAACGCAACGAGTTCGAGAGGAGGGTAGACAGAGGGCGCGCAATGAAGGAGGTTGGCCCAGGTCATGGCGTAGGTTTGTCCCAGCACGGAAGAGCCGCCCCAGTAAAAGAAGGAAGTTCCGAGAAGAGCAAGGGCGAGGCCGGCTGAAACGACCATGATGTACTTCCATGCGGCTTCAGTGCCTTCGGCAGCCCGTTCGAATCTTACCAGGAAGGTGCTGACCAAGGTGGTGAGTTCAATGGCGATCCAGTAGACGCCCGCACTATTCATGACACAGGCCAAGAGCATGGTGAGCGCAAAGCCGGAGAAGAGGGCATAAAAGAGCGGGAGGCGTTCCTCTTCATCCAGCAGTCTCATGTAACCGATGGCGTAGATGGAAGACAGCAAGTAGACGATTGTGACACAGAGGATGACCCATGCGCCGAGCAGATCGAGCAGGACATAGCCGTGGGCGAAGACCATGGGTCCGCGCAGAGCCAGGACAAGTAGGGGAAAGCTGAGGATGAAGTTGATGATGGCCGCCGCGAGGTTGCTATATTCGGCGAGACGGGGGTATCGCAGGGCGAGCGATAGGATGACCGTCACGGTTGGCGCGGCGAGCATGATGAGCAGCAGCAATGCGGGAATGGTCATCAGCCTACCAACCGGTTGAGTTGACGACTGCTGGTGGTGCCTGCGTGCACGACCAGGTAGCGCACCAGCATGCCGAAGCATGCAACAACGATCAGTAGATCGAAGAGGATAACGATCTCGATGAGAAGCGGCATACCGGGAACCAGAATCTGCGATCCGAGGAAGATTCCATTTTCAAGAACAAGCAGCCCGAGGATCTGACTGATGGCTTCGTCGCGCACAGAGAGCATGAGAAATCCGAGCAGCTTCATGGAAAGCATGACGGTAAGCGCGAGAACGACGATGTGGGCCGCGGGCAGCATTTCCTGGTTGATGTGGTTTGCAATCACATAGGCGAACATGACAGCCAGTGCGCCGAGCACCATGCTGGAGCTGGATTGAAGAACGGTGTGAATCTCCCGTTTGACATTGAGCCTGTCTACGATTCGGATGAGCAGGTAGGGTAGGACGAGACCACGAAAAAGGGCGGTCATGACGGCGATCATATACAGTTCCGGGAATCCTCCAAAATAGGCGACGCATGCTGAGAGAATCGCAATGAGCCAGGACTGCACCGCGAATGCGTAGACGTAATTACGCAGCCAGTGTGAGCCGAGCATGACGAAGGTGAGCAGGAGGCTGAGGATGGCAAGCGAGCTGAAAACAGATGCCTGAAGGGACGTGATATGAGAAAGAAACATTTATAGTCCCCCTATCAACTGGCTGGACACGATGGCGAGGACCGCAAGGAGAAATCCGGTCGCCAGCAGTTCCTGGTATCGGTAAAAGCGCAGTCTTGACTGCGTGGTCTCAACGATCACCACCAGCAGCGCGACCAAAAGGAATTTGAGAAGCAGCGAAGTGATTGCGCCGGCTTGTCCGAGGGGCGTGCCGAGTTGCGAAAGTCCCCAGGGCAGAAAGAAGACATTGCAGAAGATGGTGTAGAGGATGAACTGCTTCATCATGGAGGCCCAGCGTAGCAATGCCAGCAGTGGGCCGGAATACTCAAGGATTCGGGCCTCATCGATCATGTAAATTTCGAAATGAGTGCTGGAATGAATGGGCAAGCGATCCGTTTCGACAAGCAGGAGCACGAAGAATGCGAGCACGAGAAAGATATGCGCGGGGCTCCAATAGACGGACAGGCTGCTAAGCAGTAGATGATTGACGACAAAAGGGAGCATGGCCTTCGCCAGCAGGCTGATCCCGACGAGAACCAGAATGAGCGTCGGTTCAGCGAGAATGCCGAGCATGGCGGTACGGCTTGATCCGATGCCGCCGTAGACATTGCCCGAGTCCAACCCGGCGAGAATGATGGCGAAGGAGCCGAGCGTGAGCACCATGCCGCCGCCAAGAATGTCGCCCATGTTGGAAAGCGGAAGCGGTCGGTCCGTAAGTACGGGAATGAGCAGGGGAACGATGAGCATGGCTGTGAAGGCTATGACCGGAGCGATCCAGTAGATCCACGATGCGGAGTCTGGGACGACGCATTCCTTATGGAAGAGCTTCCACAGGTCGCGGTAAGGCTGGAAGATGCTTGGACCGCGGCTGCGCTGCACCCGCTCTTCTGCTTTGTGGATAAAGCCCTGCAGCAGGGGTGCGAGAAGAAGTACGCCGAGAACCTGAAGAACCTGGAGAGCGATATCAGGCAGTGTCACGCAGTCCTCCGCACAGAAAATGCCGCAGTCTTCAGAGAAGGAGCGTTTGGGATTACAGGGATTGAGTGTGCGGAGCTTAAGTGCTTCTTCATGGCATGACCCTCCAGTACAGGTAGGAGTCATCAGCCATGAAGGCGGTTAGGGGTGGACTTCATCACCGGCGCGACTTTTGCTTGGAAGCATCATGCGTCTTTGCATTTTGATTGTCAAGTTCATAGGGCGCAGCAAGCATCCCACATCCAGGAATACGTTTCATGCTGAAACACGTCGGGAGAAACCGAGACGAGTGAGATGTTCGGACTGTCATTGACAGGACGTGACGTTTCGGCATATCAAGTTGGTAGATAGCTAAAAGGTGAGGGAGTTCACCTTTAACCGCTGTCCTTCTCTCTTGAGCCGGACAGATGATGACTCCTGGCGGGGATCCCCCCAGTTCAGGAGTTTTGTCTGTACTGGCGATCCTCGACAAAAAACTCGATGGTGTGCCGGATGATAGGTGCGCGAACGGGACGTATTCACAGCGGTTATTTCCGGACTTTCGGAGATGCTGCGCAGCATGTCTTTTTCCGTGCATCGAATCATCGTGAAGAAGTGCAGGACGTTGTAGCAACCAGCGACCCCGAGGTCGAGAAAGCAGGATGGCATGTCTGAAATTGCAAAACTGGAAGCACTGGAAATTCTGGATTCGCGCGGGAATCCGACTCTTTCTGTCACGGCGACGCTATCGAATGGTGTAAAGGGAACGGCGAAGGTCCCTTCCGGTGCATCGACGGGCAAGCGTGAAGCGGTGGAATTGCGCGACGGAGATAAGTCGCGCTACGGCGGTAAAGGCGTATTGAAGGCAAGGGGCCACGTGGAAGATGAAATCCAGCGAGCGGTTCGCGGTTTTGACGCGAACGATCAGAGGGCGCTGGACAAGAAGCTTTGCGAACTGGATGGAACGCCGAACAAGGCGCGCCTGGGGGCGAATGCGATTCTTGGCGTTTCTCTTGCTGTTGCGCGCGCGGCGGCGGTAGACCGGGGCCTGCCATTGTATGCAGCCCTGGTGAAGGAGGATGCGAATCTATTGCCGACGCCGGGACTGAATGTTTTGAACGGTGGCAGGCATTCGGACAACAGCGTGGACTTCCAGGAGTTCATGATTTCGCCGGTTGGGGCTCCGAATTTCCACGAGGCACTGCGTGCTTCGGCGGAGACTTTTCATGCGCTGAAGGCCGTGCTGAACGCCAAGGGCTACAGCACCGCGGTGGGCGATGAAGGCGGTTTTGCTCCGCAGTTGAAGTCGAATGAAGAGCCGATCGAGTTGATTCTTGAGGCGATCGGGAAGGCTGGCTATAAGGCGGGTGAAGATATCGTGATCATGCTGGATCCCGCAGCCAGCGAGTTGTACCGGGACGGGGCGTATGAGTTCTGGAAGTCCGATAAGAGCAAGAAGAGTTCTGACGAAATGATTGCTCTTTGGGGAAGCTGGCTGAAGAAGTATCCAGAGATATGGTCGCTCGAAGACGGGATGGCCGAGGATGACCGGAACGGATGGCAGAAGCTGACAAGGGAGCTTGGCGGCAAGATTCAGCTTGTAGGCGACGACAATTTCGTGACCAATCCGGCACTGTTCCGGGAGGGGATCAAAGGCGGCATTGCGAATGCGATCTTGATCAAGTTGAACCAGATTGGAACGGTCACCGAGACGCTGGACTGCATTCAGCTTGCGCGAGAGAACGGCTACGGCGCGGTGATTTCGCATCGCTCCGGAGAGACCGACGACACCAGCATCGCGGATCTTGCGGTGGCTGCGGGCATGGGGCAAATCAAGACGGGTTCTGCGAGTCGCGGCGAGCGCATTGCGAAATACAATCGCCTGCTGGAAATCGAAAGAGAACTCGGTGGGAGGGCACGCTATGCGGGCGCCTCGGTATATGAACGCTGGAAGAAACCGGTGAAGGCATAAATCGTTGGCTCTGCGGCTGCGAGTTCTCTCGGCAGCAGAGGCGATGTACAACGGATGGCAACGGCGTGGAGCGAATATGTTCGAGCGCGATGACGAAAGTCGAGAGCGATTTCCTGGGGAACTGAATGGTCCGCAGAGGAATCGCCTGCTCAGCACCTGTCAGCACATCGACAAGCTGCTGAGCAGCGTCGAACATATTCTCCACGAGACGGCCTCTGAGTCGCCATTTCGGACGCATATAGTTGACATTGCTCCTGCCCAGACACGGGTGATTGAGGATTACATACGGCGGTTGCGCAGACAACTGCTGCGCGCGCTGGAGTGGCAGCATATGAAGCCGGCGAAGCCGGAGATCCCGGCAACCCGAGCGGTGCTGACGAATCTCGCGTTCGTTGATATAGCAGTCGAGGAGCTTCGTCCGCATTACATGCGCGGTTCCGGTGACGTCCCTGAAGATGCGACCGATGAGTTGAACGGCGTAGTGCATGAGCTTCGGTCACTGGTGGAAGAGATGGAGCGATACCTGCGGCAGGAGCTGAGTATTGACCTGGAGTCGCGATTGCAAAAGCTGGAGAAGACGGGCTATGACCTGGCTCTACTGCGCAGGATTGAGCAGATCGTCACGCGGCAAGGGTTGGTGGAATTTCGTTCGCGTATCGCATCTCTTGCCGAGAGGTTGGAGGATCACAACCTCGAAGTGGCTTTCTTTGGGCGCGTAAGCAGTGGTAAATCCTCGCTATTGAATGCACTTTTGGAGACAGATGTTCTGCCGGTCGGCGTGAATCCGATCACAGCAGTACCGACGAAATTGCGTTACGGATCCAAGTTGCGTGTTGAGGTGACTTACGGCAGTGGGCGTAGCGAGCTCATTGCGGTCGAACAACTGGCAGATGTAGTTACGGAGCGCGGCAACCCCGGGAATTTACGCAACGTGGTGAAGACGCTGGTGGATGTTCCTTCCAGCAGGCTGCAAAAGGGGATTGTCCTGGTGGATACGCCTGGACTTGGATCGCTGGCCAAAAAAGGCGCCGCAGAAACGCTGGCCTATTTGCCCGCATGCGATCTAGCCCTCCTTTTGATCGATGCGGGGAATACGCTCAACGAAGAAGACATTGGGACACTGCGCCTTTTGTATGAGGCTGGCATTCCATCGCTCGTTTTATTGAGCAAGGCAGATTTGCTTGCGCGGGGAGAACGACAAGAGGCTATTGCATATGTGGTGGAACAGATTCAGAGCGAACTTGGAATTATGGTGCAGGTCCATCCCGTGAGTTGTGTTCCGGCGGAGAGTGATCTGTTAGAGCGATTTTTTGAAGAGGAGCTTCTGCCGCGCTTTGGACAAGCGCAGACCCTGCGTGAGGCGTCTGTTGCGCGAAAGATCGGCACTCTGAAGGATTCGGTGATGGCCGCGCTGGATACGATTCTGAACCGACAAAGCCGAGAGGCGCCGGAGCCGGCAGTGGATCCTGCGGGGTTGGAGTCGCAGTTGCGAGTTGCGACGGGTGAGATGGGCGAGCTCGGAAGAAATCTCAGCCGGGCTTTTCTGGAGCTTGGCGAGTCTTCGAAGGCGGTGATGGACAGTGTGGTTGAGCGTGGCGTGGGCTGGTATGAATTGCATCCGGGAGATGCGATCGCGGGACGGTTGTTGGATGAGTGGATTCGTGATGCTGTCGGAGAGAGATTGAATTCGCAAATTGGCCATGTACGCGAGGTGGTCGAGAGGACGGTACTTAGCTTGCAGGGCGTTGCGGAGGGATTGCGTAACGATGAAATTCCGTCTGCCGAGGAGCTAGAGAGTGGACTACGTGACTTGCCACGGTTTGAGTTGGCGGAACTGCCTGGTGGTGTCGGGGCTGGCGGATGGAGGTGGCTGGGCCGACGCGCCGTTCGCAGCGCGCTGCATCGCGGTCTGCAAGAGAATGCCGGTTCGATGCTACAGGAGGCACTTCGACGTTACGGGTACGCACTAAGAGAATGGAGCGACAGGGCCATTGCCAGGATGGATGCGGTCGTTAGGTCATACGCCGATACCTACCGCGCGCAGATCCATCGGATGACCGGCATGGAGGAGCAATCGAAGGATAGGGGGCAGGTGCAAAGAGATTTGGAGTCGCTCCGCAACTGGCGCGCCGGGGTAAACACGGACATAGCCGCCCAACGAGCATGACCCGAGGATTATGTGCCCGGGATAGGAGATGAAATAAATGGCAATGTTATGAGAGCCCCCATGGTTCAGCGTAAAGATACGAAATTCTGATCATGGAGGAGGTTAGATGAGAAAGCACAGGCAGCATACGGTTTATCATTCGATTCTGCCGGCTCTTCAGGAGCCGGGTTGCCCATTCTGCCGACTGCTGAAGGAGTTCCAGACAGAGTGTCTCCAGACGAAGTCGGAGGGAAACCTGCATTGCCTGTGCAATTTTCACGTCTGGGGACTTGCGGCGGTACAAGATGCTCACGAAGCGGCCCTCATATTCATGAAGCTATTAAGTGAGATGGCCGTCCCCGGCGACATGGGCGCAGGTTGCGACATTTGCAGGGAGATCGCGGAGGAAGAGGATCTTCGGATTCGGGAGTTTGTCAGCTGCGTGCAGTCTGCCTCGGTTGTCGAGTGGCTGAAAACGAAGCCGGCGCTGTGTATCCCTCACGGGATGAAGTTGAGATCGAAGCTTCCGCCTACCATGGCATCCCAAATAGACAGCATGATGCAGCGCTACCGTCGCCAACTTCACTCGGAACTTGAACATCTTCGGGACGAATGGGATCCGGACCACAATCGGACCGGATGGGGAGCAGTAGGACACGCAGCGGAATTTCTCGTTGCGCATCGTGGACTCAGGGCATAAGGAGAAAGCAAATGCTGCATGCAGGAAAAGCGGTGAAGGTATCCATCTATCTGAGTGAAGGGTCCGGACGCCATGGAGTCTCTTCTTACTCAAGAATTCTAGATTTTCTATTCTTCCGTGGAGTTTCAGGGGCGACCGTACTCAAAGGGGTTGCCGGATTTGGCGCAGATCATCATTTGCACTCTGCAGACCTTTTGCAGATTTCCGACCATCTTCCGTTGAAGATCGAATTCATCGAGTCCCGAGAAAAAGTGAATGAGTTGCTCGGGAAACTGGAGGAGTTGGCGGGAAGCGGGTTAATCGAGATACAGGAAACGACCGTTGCAAAACCTGCGCAGCCATCCAAGGTGAAGAAGCTTGTTCCTGCGGAGCACGTAAAGATAGAAGGCAAGGCGCAGAGCATGCGCATCTATGTCGGCGAGTCGGATCGTTGGAAGGAAAGACCTTTGCATCAGGCCCTGGTGGAGGCCATGCGCGCGAATGATATTGCCGGGGTCACGGTGTATCGCGGGATCCTTGGATATGGCGCGCATCGCAGGATGCATCGAGATAGTCCGCTGCATCTGAGTCACGACAGTTCGATCATGCTTTCTGCAATTGACACTGAGGAAAAGCTCCGAGCTTTTCTGCCGATCGTGGAGCAGATGGTGCAGGAAGGGCTGGTTGTGATGTCGGATGTGGAGATCATAAAGTATGCCCACCGCCCACTGGAGATTGAGGACCACGACGAGCCTGTGAAGCATAGCGAAGAGCGGGCATAGACGGAGGCCGACGATGAAAGAACAATTTCAGGCTCGGATGATTCGCATACATTTGGGCGAGAGTGATAAATGGCATGGAAAGCCGCTCTATGAAGCCATTGTGTTGAAATGCCAGGAACTGGGCCTGGCTGGCGCTATCGTTTATCGGGGCATTGAAGGATATGGAACCAGTACGCGCATCCAGCATTCCAGCTATTGGAAGCTTTCACATGATGGCCCAATGATGCTGAGCATCATTGATACGGAAGAGCAGATCGCAAAGCTTGTCCCGCATCTGGATGAGATGGTGGAGGAAGGGCTGATTGCGATTTCGAGCGTGGATGTAATTCGGTATTCCAGAGGTGCTGCCGAGAGTTTAGGGAGTGTCTGACGGTGATCCGCCATGGCCGAGTGTATCGAGCGAAGATACAAAGACACGCAGACGAGCAAAGCGGATTTGATTCGCGCGATGTGTGCTCTGCGTTCCATCGCTGAGCGACGAGGTCTCAAGGGCGCGGACGAAGAGTTATCGGGATTTTCTGAAAAGCTGATGAGCAGCCGGTTCTACTTGGCGATAGTAGGCCAAATGAAGCGGGGCAAGAGTTCTATTGTCAATGCACTTCTGGGCGATGAAATCCTTCCGACAGGGATTCTTCCTCTGACGTCCGTGATTACGCAGGTGCGCTATAACGCTGTTCCAGCAGCAAAGGTTATTTATCAGTCCGGCGAAGCAGAGGAAATAGAGGCACATCGTCTGGCTGAATACATTACCGAGGCGATGAATCCAGGGAACCGCAAGCAGGTTGCGACCGCCGAACTGCTGTGGCCTGCGCCCCTGCTTCGGCTGGGGATTGAACTGGTGGACACGCCGGGCATCGGATCTACCCATGCGCACAACACCGCCACGACAGAGAATTATCTGAGGGAAGTTGATGCGGCGGTTGTGGTGCTTTCGGTGGACCCGCCGATTACGGCCATTGAGTCGGAGTTTGTGACGGTGCTTCGGCGCGAAGTTCCGCGGTTGCTATTTGTCGTGAATAAGACGGATATGGCTACTGCCGGGGAAGTGGAAGAGCTACTTGTTTTTCTGCGGCGCGAGATTGCCAACAAATGTGGAATCGCAGGTCCGGAGATCTACGCGGTTTCGGCTCGATACGCACTGGATGACCTGCGATCCGCTTGCTCGCCGGAGCGCGCCAGCGGAATTGTGGGGATTGCCCAACGGCTGGAATACCTGGCCACCGAAGAGAAGGAACAGGTATTGCTGGAGTCTGTAGGCCAGGATGTCTTACGGATTGCTGAAACGCTGCGGTTCGCGGCGAGCATGGGCAATCGTGCCCGTGCCATGAACGGTGCAGAGCTTGCGAGCGTAAGGTTGCAGGTTGAATCTGCGCTGGGGAATGCCGAGCGGGACTTTCGCGATCTGCAACACTTGTTGCACAAAGAAATGGATAGCGTGGTTGAACGGATCGAGGAAGATCTAGAACGCCACATCCAGAAGGCAACTCCAGGGGTAAAGGCACGATTCGGCACATTTCAGCGTGAGCATCCAAGGGAAGCGAGAGAAGAGCTTGGGGCGTTGCTCGATGAGTTCGTTCGTGGCGAAATCGCGAGAGTTTATGAAGACTGGAGAATCCAGGAGGACGAACGCATTCGCCGCGACCTTTCTGGCTTGTCTGATAGGGTGATTGCGCGTGCGAGTCACATTCTGCAAACGCTCCAACAGGTGGTTGGTGTGCTTTTTGACGTACCGGTTTCTCCTATAAACATTCGAGCGTCGCTATCCGTGGAAAGCGGGGTCTATTACTACACGGAACCGACGTTCAAGTTTTTGCAAGAGAAGCTGATCTTCCTACTGCCGCGGCGAATGCAGCGGGACATGATATTTCGCAGGATGACGAAAGAACTTGAGATGGAGTTGCGGCGCAACGCGGGACGCATCCGATACGACTATCTGGAAAGAGTAGAAAAGGAAATCGCCCTTTTTGAAAAGCAACTCACTGAGGCCATCAAGTTCGTTATGGATTCGGTAAAAATGGCGTTGGCACCGAATCGTATCGCGGACGAAATGGTAGCAGAGGAACTAGCGCAAATTGACGCAGCGGTTGAGCAGTGCGCTTCGATTCTGGCTGAGTCCAGGCGAGGTTAGTTCTATGCCATATCTATCGGGATAGCTACGAGCGCTTCCAAGTGAAAGCGGTTTCTTGCCGAGGATGCGGATGGCGGAAAGAGTGATTCATTTGCCAGATGATGAGTATGTAGCAGTTATAGCGCGATCAGAAGAACTGGCGCGGCTGGAGGCGCAGGTGAGGAAGCGCAAATCCATGCTGGTATTCGGCCCTGAAGGAGTGGGGAAAACTCGACTTCTGCAGACGTTTGCGAAGACACAACCGTATTCGCTATATGTGCCGCATCTCCGTAATCCAAAAGACGCGCTGCAGGCTCTTTTCGAGGGGCTGCGCGCGCTCAAAAAGCGCGAACTGCGTTTACCGGAGAGCACGAGATCGCTTAGCACGCCTTCATTGAAGGGAATTGTTCGGCGCGCGTTGACCGAGTTTCCGTTCGTGCTGGTGCTGGATCATGTGGCTGGACCGTCCCGCGTGGTTACGGGCCTGATCAAGGATTTCAGTGATTACGACCAGCGGTCCATTATTTTTGCTGCCCGGTCTCCGCATATGGAAGACATTGGGGCACTGCAGCCGATGTGCGCAGACCGTTCGGAGCGACTGGAACTGAAGAATCTCCCCGCGCCGATTGCGCTGGAATTTGCCAGGCAGGAGGCGATCCGGGCGGGAGTGGAGGCGAGGAATCTTGAAGCGACGCTACACTCCATTGTGGAATGGAGCGGGGGCAATCCCGGAGGAATTCTGCGCATGTTGAAGATGGCTCGGATGGAGAAGTACAGGACAGAGGATCAGGTGAAAGCGCACGTGCTTCACCTGGACTTCCTGATGGGGACGCAGAAAGCATGAAGTTGCCGCGGTCTAGAGCATGCGGTCTGGCAGAGGGGGTGCGCTGAAACTGAGGTAGAGTCGGCCAGCAGGAGCAAGCCGAGGTGGGCGACGCTGCGCTCTTCGTCGCTGGCAAGATGTCGCCGCAGGGCCTCGTTCTTGAGGGCGTAGCGCTGCGTCTCTTCGGAAACTCTCTCCAGCAATTCCCCGTGTGCCTTTAGGAATCGTTGTGTGGCGCGATCGGCTCCGGGTTCTTTGCTGGAATAGCCCCGGTCATGAGCACGGATATGAGTTGCTTCTGATCCTCTTTACTGATCGGCATCTGATCAATCGCATGGATAGTCTCTTCGATAGGGTAGGCATACTCCTTTAGAGAAATTTCACCGTCTTCCCAAACGGCATAACAGGCGAGAGGGCGTCCTGTTTTGGGTTGGCCGAGACTGCCAGGGTTGACCACGATGGTATTTCCGACATTGCGGATAAATGGAGTGTGTGTATGCCCTACAAGGAGCACATCAGCATTAATTTTTTCTACTTCTTGAGCCCAGCGGTCGGACTCGTGGGGGCAATAGGCGAATAGAGGATCAGACGGCGCGGCATGCACGAGATAGAAGTGCGAAGATGTAAGGGCAGTCTCGCAGGATTTGGGGAGGTTTCTCAGGAAAAGGAGATCTTCAGGTGTGCAAGCACTCCTTGTATAGCGCAGCGTTTCTGCTGCCAGGTGGCGATATGGAGGGGAGCATTGAGGATCGGCTCCAAAACCGGCAGCGTAATCGTGGTTTCCGCATACGATTATCGACGCGATGCTTTGAATTTCTTGAACAACCTCGTGGGGATTTGGACCATAATCCACAAGGTCGCCAAGGCACCACACTTGGTCGCAATCGCTTTCTGGAAATGCCCGCAACGCCGCAAGGTTGGCATGAATATCGGAGATGATCGCAATCTTCATCCGTAAACCTCCCGGTTACCTATATTCGATTTGAGATGGGGAAAGCCGGGCGCGAACGATGCCTGAAAAACCTCATCAGTGGCCTGCCTGGTAATTTGTACCAGCGAGATTGTTAGTGTATCCCGGCTGTGGTTTCGAGAGAGCTATTGAGTCACGGTGAGTGTGATGGTGCCAGCCGAAACATTCAAATTGGAGTAGGGCGTAGAGGATTGCGCCGTGATCGCAATGCTGAAGGTTTGTGCTGAGCCTCCACCGCCTCCACCTCCACCGCTGCAAGCCAGGGGACTAGAGATGCATAAAGCCAGGAGGAAAAGGAAGAGGCCGTACCGCTTTCTGAAGCGTTTGGTAGGTACAAGGACGAATAGGATACAGGCGAGTGCCGGAGCCCAGGGCAGACGGGAGTGCGGGGCGTGCGTCATGGCTGTGGTGGATGCCTGCGGCGTGACGCTGAGTGTGACAGAGGTTGTGCCTCCATCGCTGAGGGAGGCGTACTGGCTTGGGGTGCTGCAGGTGACGTTGGCAGTCGACTGACAGGAGATCGAGATATCGCTGCTGCTGAAATGATTCAGTGAGGTGAGGTTGACAGTGAAATTTGCCGTATGTCCGGCGATAACCGTAGCAGAGGAAGGCTGGATAGAGGCACTGAAACCGGAGACTCGGAGTGTAGCATTGACGCTGGAGGTGACGCTGCCGGCAGTGCCGACTATTTGGAATCCGTAGTCCTGCGGCGCGACGTTGGAGGCGGAGACTTCGACCGTGGTGGAGGTATTGTTCGGGTAGAGTACACCGGGAATGGTGCAATTGGCCCCGGAGGGAAGGCCCGTGCAGCTGAGCTGCACCGTTTGACTGTAGCCATTTGTGAAGTTGGCCATGACGGTAGTGCTGGGAACTCCGGAGCCATTGATTGGAATGGTAGTTGGGTTGACGCTGAGGGAAAACCCACCGAGGCCGAGGGTGATATCTGCGGATGGAGTGAGAACTCCATTGCTGGCGCTGATGGTGACGGGGTAAGTTCCAGTGGGCGTGGAGGAACTTGTGCTGATGTTGAAGGCAACCTGCGCGTATCCGCCAGGGAGGAGAACGACGCTGGATTGCGCGAAGGTGCATTGCGTGCCGGATGGCATTCCAGCGCACTTGAAGTTGGTGAAGGTGCCGGAATAGCCATCAACACTTTGGAGCGTGAAGATGAGCGGTATGGATTCGCCGGGTGCGGTTGCGACCGAGGACGTTCCGGTGATTTCGGTGCCGACCAAAGCTGTTACGCCGGGAGTGAGATCGGGATTGGACTTGGCGAAGTAGGCGGTACTTGTTTGTCCGTTGAGACTGGCCGTGATTGCCAGAACGTGAGAGGCATCGAAGCCTGAGCCGATAGTGAAGGAAAAGGTCTGCTGCGTTTGACCGGCAGAGAAGGTGAGACTGCTGGGCAGCGTGACGGCTGGATCGCTGCTGGTTAGCTGCACAGTCTGGCTGGATGCAGGAGGCAGTGCCAGAGTTACGGTGGCGGTGCCTTGCGAGCCGGTGAGCGGTGATGAGTCCGCGGTAATGTTGAGAGCAGAAGACAGGCTTGCCGGAAGGATATTGACTGAGGATGTGGAGCCGATGACATCCAGCAGATCAGTGAAGCCGTTGCCGAGATAATCCGCGCCAACAACAGGAAGGTCCAACTCGGGGAGTTGATAGGGAATGCCAACCGCCGTGAAAGTGCCGTCGCCATTGCCTTGATATATCTGCAACCGCCGTTCGAAGGAGGCCTGGAGGGTGGATTGCACATAGGGAATAGCGATGTCGAGTTTGTCGTCACCGTTGAAGTCGCCGACCAGAGCGGGGGCGTATGAAGGGATGGCAATCCCGGGTGCGGAATAAGTCGCGGATTTGGTGAATGTGCCGCCACCGCCACCGAGATAAACGGTGACCGCGGGCGCGATGAAGGCGCCACCTGCGGCGGTGAGGGCATCCTGCGTTGTATTGGCAGCCGGATTTCTGGCTTGTATCAAATCTAGGTACCCATCATGGTTCAGGTCCGCCACGGCGACGGGGCCGAAGTGTCGCATCAATGTGGTTGGCGCCTGGAAGGTGCCGTCTCCATTTCCGAGTGCGAGGTCGAGATCGTCGCCACTGGTGACCCAGCCACCGTTGGTGTTGTAGCCGATGAGCAGGTCGAGCTTGCCGTCGTGGTTGAAGTCTCCGGCGATGAGCTGCTGGATGGGGATATTAGTTAATGAAGGAAAGGTTTGAGGCGGGAGATGGCGGAAGGTGCCGTCGCCATTGCCGAGAAAGACGTCGAGTTCGAGCGAAGAGTAGCCTCCCATGGTTGTGTAGCCAGCCACTGCAAAGTCAAGCTTGCCGTCACCGTTGAAATCTCCGCTGACCACCTGGACCGGAGCGGGAAGAGTGGCAAGGGTAACCGGCGTTCCGAAAGTGCCGTCCCCGTTCCCGGGCATGAAAGCAACCTGGGGCGAAACGTCGGTGTTGAGGTAAATGAGGTCGGCGGAGGAAGTGCTGCGAAATTTGCCGACGGTGAAAATCGGAAATGGCACATTCGGGCCAACCGTAATGGGGGATCGCTCGGGAGGCGAAAAGCTTCCGTTGCCATCGTTGAGCAGGGTGGTGACCTGGCTGGGCACGGTGCTGTTCTTACCGGATTCAATCATCACGATATCTGGTTTGCCGTCGCCGTTGACATCGACCGTTTGCGGGGTGCTCGTGGATATGGGTTGATTGGTGACGCCACCGAGGTAACCGGTAGTTTCGCCGGGAGTGGCGCCGAAGCCGCCGCTTCCGTTGTTCGCAAGCAGTGTTGCGGTGCTTTCTGTGGTGCTTATGGTGACAATGTCGGGATAACCGCTGCCGGTGAGATCGGCGACGGTAAAATCGTAGGCCTCCGGTCCAACACGATAAATGGCGGCGGGACTCACGTTACCCAAGCCATCGCCGTCGAGAACAGATACTAAATAGCCACCGTAGGCGCCAATTCCCGCTATTGCTTCTGAGGTAGTAAATGCAGAAGAGGCGACTACATCCAGCTTGCCGTCACCGTTGATGTCGGCCACCTTGACGGCATAATCAACATCTCCCAACTCTGCAGTGGGCCCACTTTGAGTAAAAGTGCCGTCGCAATTGCCTTTTGCGATGGTCAGCAGTCCGTAAGTGCCGGTTTCGACAGCATCCAGGCAGCCATCGCCGTTCATGTCGCCGAGCGCAACAGCAGCGGCAGTATCGGATGGGTTAAATACATTTCCATTTACAAAGCTTGTGCCGTTTTGATTGACGTAGGCAACAGCTCCGGCATAGGCGACCGTGACGACAAGATCGAGCTGTCCATCATTATTGAGATCGCCGGAGGCCATCCAGGTTGTGGGTAAAGGAGCGGTGCCGGTGTTGTTGAGCAAAGGTGGTGTGATCGTCGAGGGGAATGCTCCGGTACCATCGCCCAAAAGCACCTGGAACTGCGGTTCGGTGCTTTGAGGGTCGACGACCAGGCCGACAGCCAGATCGATGTGTCCATCTTTGTTGAAATCGCCGGCGAGGACAAACGTGGGTGTCTGGGTGAGCGTGGCAACAATAGTCGATGGCTGGAATGTGCCGTCGCCGTTGCCGAGAAAGACTTCCACCTGTTTGCTATCGCTATCCACCGCGATCAGATCGAGCGGGCCACCGGTGCGAAGTCGTGCAGTCGTGAGCCAGTCGGGGGATTGTCCCTTGGTGTAGAGTACCTCGGGAGTAGAGAACGTGCCGTCGCCTTTGCCGAGATATACATAGATGGTGTTATCGCCGCCATTGCTGATGGCGATGTCCATTTTGCCGTCGCCATTGAAGTCACCCTTGGCAACGGCCGTGGGGATGAAGCCAGTTGGCAGATGCGGCGGCATCGCAAAGCTGGCGCCCTGGAGAGAAGACGTAGTAGCAGCGGATGTGGCAAGTGGCTGCGTAACAGTGGGCTGAAGAAGATGCTGTTTCTTCCACGTAGCCATGGACTGAGGCCGGATCCATTGGGAAGTATCCTGGTGCGCGAGGGCTGCGTACTTCCAGCCGAGGAATCTGCCTGCAGCCTGCCGTTGCTTTGCAGACGACGGATGCGCAAACGAAAGGCTTGAAAGACCGACGTGGTTGACTGCGGGTGAATCCTGGGCAGCGCAGAACCGGGAGGAACTGAGGAAGATACAAATGCAGAGCAGGATGAATGCGTAATTGCGAGTGCAGCGAACCATCGGTAGTTTGCCCCGTTCATTGCGACCCTGGTAAAGGCTCTGCAACTTACAGATTTCCAGATAAGTAATCTGGGATCTGAGTGCGTTGTTTTTTGAGCCCGAATGTCGCCAAATGTCGCGATGAAGTACAAGCCTACAATATGAGCGCAATTCATGGCGGAAAATCATCGTGGAGAGCGCTCCTGGACCCGCCAAGTAAAGGGCTCCTGCATCTCCTGCAAAGGCATGGACGCATCGCAGATCACGCTCATTACGTCCGGCGACTCACCCCAACTGCAAGCAATCCGAACAGACAGGTATGCGGAATCATGCCCCCCGCCGAGTATTTAAGAGCAGGGCAAAGTGCTCATCCACCGCGATTTATGTCCGTTCGACTGGATAGGTCCCCTTAAACGGGGTCTGTTCCAAGTTTCCGTCGGCGGCACTGCAGGCGGAAACCTGGACACTCGCCGACATTCCGGTAGCTACATTTGCCTCGATGAGTGCATCGGCGATTTAGCGCCAGTGCAGAATCACCAATTTTCGTCCTCATAACTGACGTACCTTTAAATCTGCTGAGTGGGCAACGCTGCTCAATGCGCTATTCAAAATGAAGTAGACACTCTACCCCCATTGGAGTAGAGTGTCTACACTATGAACGAAAGAGACCAGTATAAGAACCGGATTGAGCTGCTGCAGGGAACACTGGACATGCTCATTCTTCAAACGCTGCAATGGGGACCGCAGCATGGATATGGCATTGTCCAGGCGTTACGTTTGCGATCCGGAGATGTGCTTCAGGTGGAGACTGGATCGCTGTATCCCGCTCTCCATCGATTGGAGCGTCAGAGTTGGGTGAAGTCTGAGTGGAAGCAGTCAGAGGCCAAGCAAAGAGCCCGATACTACCGAATCACGGCCAAGGGGAAAAAGCAGTTGGCCTCGGATCTGGGCCGATGGGAGCGGATTGTCGAAGCGATTGGGTCGGTGATGTACGTCAAGCCGGAAGAGTGTGAGTGATGAAGTGGTTCCCGAGCTTCGGTTTCCAGCGGCGCAAGCGCGAATTGCAGGAAGAGATCGATGCTCATCTGCAGATGGCGATAGCAGATCGAGTGGCGCGCGGCGAGACGGCGGAGACGGCGCGACAAGCAGCAATGCGGGAGTTCGGAAACATTCCTTTGGTGCAGGATGTGACGCGCGACACGTGGGGCCAGGCCTGGCTTGAACAACTAGGCCGGGATGTCCGTTATGCGCTGCGGCAACTGCGCAAGAGCCCCGGCTTTACGATCACCGCGACGGCGATGCTGGCCGTAGCTATATGCGCCAACAGCACCGTATTCAGTTGGATCGACGGCACCATGTTGCGTCCGATTCCGGGCGCGCGAGACACGGGCGATCTTGTTAGCCTGCAGCGGGGGGAACGAACCTTCTCTCCGACTCCGCCTTTCTCGTATCTCGACTATCGCGATCTGCGCGAGCAGAACCACTCCTTCGCCGGAATACTTGCATATCATAACGATTGGACCTCGCTGACTGGCGGTGCGCAACCGAAGCCTGTCTATGTTGCGAACGTGTCGGCGAACTATTTCGATGTGCTCGGCATCAAGCCGCTGCTGGGGCGTTTCTTTCTGCCGGAAGAGGAGGCCCGTGCAATTCCCAACGTGGTACTGAGTTACTCGCTCTGGAAGACGCGTTACGGCAAAGACCCGGCAATTGTGGGCAAGTCGATCGAGGTCGCCCGGCATCCGCTGACGGTGATCGGTGTGGCGCCGGAGGGGTTTGTCGGAGCAGCTCCTGGGCTGCGTGACGATCTGTGGATAACGCTCAATCCCCTCGGGACGGATGTATGGCGAATGACCCATCGCGACTCGGACTGGCTGATCGTAATAGGAAGATTGCGGCCCGGCGTAAGCCGTGGCGAGGCAGCGCAGGATCTGAATATCCTGATGCATCACATTGTGGCGGCGTATCCGGACCAGCATCTCGGCGATAACCGAATCACGCTCGATCCCATGTGGCGTTCGCCATTCGGCGTCAACGGATACATGGCGGCGACACTGCCCATTCTACTGGCCTTCGCCGGCGTGGTGCTGTTGCTGACCAGCGCGAACGTGGCGACGCTCACGCTGGTGCGGTTCGTTTCCCGGCGGCGCGAGCTTGCGATCCGGCAGTCTCTCGGGGCGACTCGAATTCAACTGGTGCGGCAGATGATGCTGGAGGGCGCTTTGCTTTCCATCGTCGCGGGAGCCGTGGCGCTTCTATTGACATCGTGGACATCGAAGACATTCGCATGGTTCTTTCCGACAAACTCGATACCCCTCATACTCAACGGGAGCATGGACCTTAAGGTGGTGATCGGGATTGCGGTATTTTCCATGTTAGCCGCGATGCTCTGTGGCGCTCTTCCCGCTTGGCGTTCGTCCCAGGCGCCGGCCGCTGAAGTACTCAAGGCAGAATCTGCAAGCATTTCGGGCGGCTCACATAACCGGAAATTGCTCAGCGGGCTGGTGGTGGCGCAAATTGCGCTCTCCCTTCCACTGCTGATCTGCTCCGGGCTATTCCTGCGAACGCTGCGGAATCTCGCCACCGCGAATCCCGGATTTGAGCAGGACCACATTCTCACTGCGTCCGTGGGGCTGAATATCGCCGGCTACAGCAACGACGAGGCACAGTTGATCCGGCACAAGATACTTGATCGCGTGTCGGCATTGCCCGGCGTGAAGGTTGCGACTCTTACCGACTGGATTCCGATGACCCTGATCCAAAAGAGGAGCGATGCGTATCCGGAAGGGTATGTGCCGCACCCCCATGAATCTTTGCTGGTGGAGGATGCCGAGGTGGGCCCGCGGTATTTCGAATCCCTTCATATACCCATTCTGGAAGGACGCGAGTTTACTCTGAATGACGATGAAAAGGCCCCGAGAGTCATCATCGTGAATCAGACCGCGGCGAGGCGCTACTGGCCAGGGCAGGATCCGCTGGGAAAGAGACTCAGGGTGTCGGGCAGCCTTTTCACGGTTGTCGGCGTTGCGAGGAATTCAACACAAACTTTCGTGAATGAGTCACCGGAGCCGATGGTCTATCTGAGTATTTTCCAGGACCCGGGGAACGAGACCATAGTGCAAGTGAAAACAGACGGGAATCCAGTCGACCTGGCGCCGGCGGTGGAGCACGCCATTCATGAAATCGATCCACGGTTGCCGGTTTTCGATGTGCGTTCTATGCGGGAGAGTACCCAGATGGCGAGCAGTTTCGCCGTTATACAGAGCACCCTGGCGGGGATGTTCGCGCTAATCGGGCTGGTCCTTGCGGTGACCGGGATCTACGGAGTCGTGGCATACCGAACCCAATTGCGGACCCACGAGATCGGAATACGAATGGCTCTAGGTGCTTCCCGTGTGGACGTGCTGAGACTGGTGCTGTTGCAGGGAGTGTGGCTGACGGGCATTGGGATGGCGCTGGGACTGGCCTTTGCGTTGGGGCTGACACGTCTTATCGCCCGGCAGTTGTACGGAATCAGCGCCCACGATCCAGTCACCATGGTTTCCGTCATCGCGCTTCTGGGAGCAATGTCTTTGCTGGCATGCTACTTTCCGGCACATCGAGCGATGCGCCGAAACCCTCTGACTGCGATTCGCGAGCTGTGAGTGGTAGTTCGAACTCGGCGCGCATTGGACTGAGCGTGGCGCTCAAGCCGGTTGGCAAGGAAAATTACGAAAGTCCACCAGTCGCCATGCAATCTCCACAAGATGGATCTTCGCTGTGCGTTGACGTGAACAGCCCTTACCACTCATCGAGCCCGATTTGGCTCGCCGCAAAGCGGCTTCGGTCAAATGGATTTATGCTCAGTAATTCTTTGCAAGTTCTATGCGCTAACCAGAGTGCCGTTTAGTTCTTCCTCTGGCAGAATGCGCAGCAGATGCGCCGGTGGTCTCGGCTGCGGAGATAGGTACTCGGCATAGTCGCGCGGCTCAATAATCACCGGCTCGCGATCGTGAACCGGCCGCATCACGGCATTCGCCTCGCCCGTCAAAATGGCGAAGGTGTGCTCCATTTCCCCGGTCTTCGGATTCTTCCACGGCGCCCAGATGCCAGCCATGCCGAACGGTTGCCGGCCCACAATCTCGAACTCATACCTGGGCTTCTTGCCGCTCTTCACCTTCTGCCACTCGTAGAAACTGTCCGCCGGAACCAGGCACCGCCGCTGCCGAAACGACTCTTTCCAGAAGCGCGACGTCTCCACGCCCTCGGACCGCGCATTGAAGAGGAAGCGGTCCGGCAGTTTGAAGCCCCAGCGCATCATCTCGATCTGCCGCGCGCCGTCTGCATTCTTCAGCACCACCGGCTGCACCGACCCCGGCGCAATGTCATCCTGCGGGTCGAGATATAACTCGTCCAGCCCCATGCCCACGTCAAAAGCCTCGGCAATGCGCTGTTTGTCAGACCGGCGTCGATAGCGTCCGCACATACTGGCAGCCTACTCCAAAGAGAATTATTTACCTCATATATTCAGATGCTTAGCCGCAGGTTGCACCTCCCGATGTGCAACGGTTGATTGACATTCCCCCTCTATAAAAGGCGAATATATGGCGAAGATAATGCCATGCCTTCCGCCTCTGCCTTACGACTGCAAATCGAGTCCGCGCTAGCCCACAAAATCCCCTCGGCACTCACACCCACGGCCCGCCTCATTCGTCCGGTCGCCGCCACCGGTATTGTCGCGCTCGATGCCGCACTCGAAGGCGGTTTGCCCATCGGCGCCATCAGCGAGCTCTGCGGACCGGAATGCTCCGGGCGCACCGGCGTCGCATTGTCATTTCTGGCGCACCAGACGCAGGACAAATTCTGCGCATGGATCGACACCGGCAACGCCCTCGATCCCCTCTCCGCCGCCGCCGCAGGCGTCAGCCTTTCCCGCATGCTATGGGTGCGCTGCGGAGCCGAAAACCCGCAGCCGCGCCCCAGCAACCACTTCGCCCTGCCAAAGCAATGCTTCACCCCGCCCGAAATCATCCGGGGCCTGCACGGCGGAGGCCACGGCAACCACCCCCGGCAGGAAGTGAAGGGGCTTGCCGAAGGAGTCAGCGGTCTCTTTGCGCCGCGCTGCGCCGAGCCGCAGCCGCCCAACAGGCCCACGTGCAAAGCGTTTGAACCCGGCCCGAAGCCAGAACAGCCCGCGCCACAACGCCGCCCGGCCCGGCGAAAATCTTCCAGCCCCTGGACCCCGCTCGAACAGGCCCTTCGCGCCTGCGACCTGCTGCTGCAGGCCGGCGGCTTCAGCGCCATCGTGCTGGACATGGGCAGCGTCGCGCCCGAGCACGTCAGCCGCATCCCGCTCGCCACCTGGTTTCGCTACCGCGCCGCTGCCGAACGCGCCCAGGCCTGCATCCTTTTGCTCACGCAAACCTCCTGCGCCAAAAGCAGTGCCGAGTTGCTGCTGCGCTTCCAGCCGGCAACATCCATCACAGCCGAACCCACTGTCTTCACCGGCCTTCAGGTCTCTGTCGAAGTCGCACGTCGACGCTTCGCATCTGCGGAAAGAAACGTCACCCCATTCCGCAAGCCGCCGCAAAGCGCGCGCCCTACCCGCCGAACCACGAACTGGACCAGCCGCGCCGCATGGGCAGGCGAGCCATGACAGCGCGCCCGGAACAATACGCATGCCTTTATGCAGAAGAATTTCCCGCGCAGGCACTGCTGCGCCTGCATCCCGAGTTGCACGCAAAGCCATCCGTGGTGATGGAGGGCGACCCTCCACTGGAGCAGATCTGCTCCCTCAACACGCGCGCCCGCCAGCTTGGCCTGCGCCCCGGCATGACGCGTGTCGAAGTCGAGCTCTTTCCCTCCGCAACCATCCTCACGCGCTCGCAGCAGGCTGAAGCCGCCGCGCGCAGCATGCTGCTCGCCTGCGCCGGAATCTTTTCCCCGCGCATCGAAGACCGCAGCGCAGGCACCGAGCTGATCCTCGGCATCGACATCGCCGGAACCGAAAAACTCTTCGGCTCGCCAGAAAACCTCGCATGCAACCTGCTCGATCAGATCAAAGCGCATGGCGTCGCGGCCTCCGTCACCGTCAGCCGCAATCTGTATGCTGCGATTTGCTTGGCGAAAGGCCGCTCGCGCCGCGACGCAATCCAGATCATCCCGCCCGGAACGGAAGCCGCCGCGCTGGCATCGCTTCCCCTGCGCGTTCTGGATCTCACCGCCGATCAGGCCAACACCTTTGCCCTGTGGGGCATTCACACGCTGGGCATGCTGGCCACATTGCCGCAGAACGAGTTGATCGCCCGCATCGGCCAGGACGGCAAACGCCTGCGCCAACTGGCGCGCGGCGAGCATCCGCACCTCTTCCAGCCAGCAGAACCCGTCTCCCCCCTCGAAGAGCGCATCGAACTCGACACGCCGGTCGAGCTGCTCGACTCCCTGCTCTTCGTCCTCGGCATGACGCTCGACCCCGTCCTCCTCCGCGCCAGGGCTCAGATTGTCGCGCTCGCATCTGTCACCATCACACTTACATTAGAGTGCGACGCGGAACACACCCTCACCGTTCGCCCTGCTTTGCCTTCCACCGACAAGCCCCTCTGGCTCAAGCTGCTCCATCTGGAACTGGAAGCGCACCCTCCGCAGGCCGCCATCGTCGCCGTCGCGCTCTACGCCGAACCCGGCAGCACCAGCAAGGAGCAGCTCGGCCTCTTCTCGCCGCAGGCTCCCGAGGCATCCCGGCTCGACGTGGCACTCGCTCGCCTCCGCGCCCTCGTCGGCGAAACCAACGTAGGCCGTGCCGTGCTCGAAGACACCCACGCGCCGGAAGCCTTCCGCGTCGAGCCCTTCGCGACCGCCTCCGCCAGACCCGCGGACCCAGTCATCACGCATACCCGCCTCATCCAGCGCATGCTGCGCCCGCCGGAAGCCGTCTCCGTCACGCTGCATCGCACACAGCCCGTATCCTTCTGGTTTCGCCAGCAGCGCTACACCGTCGAGCAGGCCTACGGCCCGTGGAAGTGCGACGGCAACTGGTGGACCTCCACGCTCTGGGGACAGGAGCAGTGGGACCTCGTCGCCCGCATCCCCAGCGGCCCCATGCTCTGCTGCTGCCTGGTGCGCAACCTCATCGACAACCAGTGGCAAATGGTGGCGCTCTATGACTGAGCGCTACGTGGAGCTGCGCGCTGCCAGCGCCTTCAGTTTTCTTGAAGGCGCATCGCAGCCGGAAGCCCTCACTGAACGCGCCACTGCATTGGAAATGCCTGCCATGGCCCTGCTCGACCGCAACGGCCTCTACGGCGCCGCGCGCTTTCACACCAGCGCCCAGCGCGGCGGAATCACGGCGCACATCGGCGCGGAAATCTCCGTCTCCGCCCTCGGCCAACGCCTCACGCCGCCGGCGTGGCTACCGCATCAGCACCCCGTCGAACCAGCACGCCTGCCGCTGCTGTGCGTCTCGCGCGAGGGCTATCAAAATCTCTGCCAGCTCATCACGCAATGCAAGCTGCGCGAAACCACCAAGCAGGAAGGCGCGGCCACACTCGACGATCTGCAGCAATACGCCGCCGGCCTCGTGTGTCTCACTGGAGCGGACGAAGGCCCGCTCGCCGCAGCCCTCATGCATGGCGGAGAAAAGGCCGCGCGCAAAGTCGTCGAGCAACTCACTCACATCTTCGGTCGCAAAAACATCTACATCGAACTCCAGCGCCATCACCTCCGCGAGCAGGAGTGGCGCAACCAGGCTGCGCTGCGCATCGCAACTTCACTCCATCTTCCCGTGCTCGCCACCAACGGCGTGCGCTACGCCACCGCATACGACCGCGAAATCCTCGACCTCTTCACCGCCGTCCGCCACCACGTCGAACTCGATCGCGCAGGTCGCCTTCTCTCTGCCAACGCTCAGCGCCACCTGCGCTCCGCCCGTGAAATGACAGCGCTCTTCCGCGACATCCCCGAGTCCATCGCCCACACAGCCGAGCTCTCTGCGCGCCTGCAGTTCAATTTGCACAATCTCGGTTACGAATTCCCCCGCTACCCCGTCCTCGATGGCGAAACCATGGACAGCTTCCTCCGCAAGCGCGTCGAAGAAGGCGTCCTTCGCCGCTACAAACCAAAACGCGACGCCAAACTTCTCGCCCGCGCCCGCAGGCAGGTCGAGCACGAACTCGCTCTCATCGCAAAGCTCGGCTTCGCCGGATACTTCCTCATCGTCTGGGACGTCATCCAGTACTGCAAGCAGCACGACATTCTCGTGCAGGGACGCGGCAGTGCGGCCAACTCCGCAGTCTGCTATGCGCTCGAAATCACGGCCATCGACCCGGTCGGCATGGAACTCCTCTTCGAGCGCTTCCTCAATGAAAATCGCGGCGAGTGGCCCGACATCGATCTCGACCTGCCTTCGGAAGAAAAGCGCGAGCAGGCCATCCAGTATGTCTACCAGCGCTACGGCGAACTCGGCGCCGCCATGACCGCCAACGTCATCACCTATCGCGGCAAGTCCGCCGCGCGCGAGGTCGGCAAGGCCCTCGGCTTCGATGCCGAAACCCTCCGACGCCTCTCCGGCCTCGTCAGCCACTTCGAGTGGCGCGGCCCTACGGACACCATGGCGCACTCCTTCCAGAACGCCGGCTTCGACCTCCACCACCCGCGCATCGCCAAGTACCTCGAGCTCTGCATGCGCATGCAGGATCTGCCGCGCCATCTTGGCCAGCACTCCGGCGGCATGGTTATCTGCCAGGGCCAGCTCAACAGCGTCGTCCCCATCGAACGCGCTTCCATGCCCGGCCGCACTGTCATTCAGTGGGACAAGGAAGACTGCGCCGACATGGGCCTCGTCAAGGTCGACCTGCTCGGACTCGGCATGATGGCCGTGCTCAAGGACTGCCTCGAACTCGTCCCCCAACACTACGGCGAGCCGGTCGATCTCGCCCACCTGCCGCAGGACGAGGAAGTCTACCGCACCCTCCAACGCGCCGACACTGTGGGCATGTTCCAGGTGGAGAGCCGCGCGCAGATGGCGTCGCTGCCGCACAACCACCCCGAAAAGTTTTACGACCTCGTCGTGCAGGTCGCCATCATCCGCCCGGGGCCCATCGTCGGCAAAATGATGCATCCTTATATGCGCCGACGCCAAGGCAAGGAGGCCGTCACTTACCCGCATCCATCGCTAGAACCCGTGCTGAAGCGCACCCTCGGCGTGCCGCTCTTTCAGGAGCAGCTTCTCCGCATCGCCATGACGGTCGCCAACTTCTCCGGCGCGGAAGCCGAAGAGCTGCGCCGCGCCGTCGGCATGCGCCGCTCGTGGGAGCGCATGAAGAATCTCGAATCCAACCTGCGCGCCGGCATGACCGCCAACGGCATCGCGCCCGCCACCCAGGAAGAAATCATCCAGCAGATTTCCTCCTTCGCGCTCTATGGATTCCCCGAGTCGCACGCCGCCAGCTTCGCGCTCATTGCCTACGCCTCGGCGTACTTCAAAGTGAAATATCTCGCCGCCTTCACCTGCGCCCTGCTCAACAATCAACCCATGGGATTCTACATGCCCGCCGTGCTCGTCAAAGACGCGCAACGCCACGGCCTGCGCGTTAAACCGATTGACATACAACGCTCCGCCTGGCCCTGCACCCTCGAGCATGAATCCGACGGCAGCCTCTCCCTGCGCCTCGGCCTCGGCTACGCGAAGGGTCTGCGCCGGCAATCGGCAGAAGCCATTACACTCGCCCGCACGGTGGCAGGCCCATTCCGCTCCGTGGAGGATCTGGTATCCAGTGTTACAACACTCAATCGCAGAGAGCTCACCCTCCTCGCGCAAACCGGAGCGCTCAACTCCATCGACGGCATCCGGCATCGCCGTGACGCGCTCTGGCAGATCGAACGCGCCGGCAAACCCGAGGGTCCACTCCTCCAGCACAACAACCAGGCCCTGCGCGAAGACTCCGCATCTTTGCCCCTCGAAATTATGGATACAGAAGAACGCCTCGTCGCCGACTACGCCGGCACGGGACTCACCGTGGGCAAACACCCCATGGCCTATCGCCGCCCGGCGCTACGGCGCGAAAACATCCTCACCGCGCAGGAGCTTCACACGCACCCCCACGGCGAATACGTCCGCGCAGCAGGCTGCGTCATCGCCCGCCAGCACCCCGGCACGGCAAAAGGATTCGTCTTCATCTCCATGGAAGACGAAACCGGCATCGCCAACGTCATCGTCACGCCGGACTTATTCGAACGCGAGCGCCTCACTGTCACCCGCAGCAAGTTTCTCCTCGCCGAAGGCCCCCTCCAGAACGTCGACGGCGTCATCCACGTCAAAGCCACTCGCCTACGCTCCCTCTCCAGCCAGATGCTCGCCGTCCGCTCGCATGACTTCCATTGAGCGAACTTCAGCACAAATACTCCCCACATCCTGGGTGCTTTCCCATCCAAATCGGAGTTCGATGAGCGCACTGGCGATTGGGCACAAACTGAGATCTGAGACGAGACCCGATGCGTTAGACGTGGCTCCCCTGGCTGTCACTGAGATTGAGCCGCCACGTTTGCCCAACAAGATCTTTGCCAAAGGACTGATGCCGGTTTTCTTCCACCAGCCTGAATCCGGCGGACTGGTAAATCTTCCGCGCAGACACGAGGATGTCGTTCGTCCAGAGGGTCAGTGTGCGGTAATTCAGCTCCCGTGCACGATCAATGCATCGCCCGACCAAGCGCGAGCCGATTCCCAGCCCCCGCGCAGAAGGCTCAACATAGAGCAGCCGCAGCTTCGCGATCTGCGAGTCCTGGCTCTTCATGAGGAAGACTGAACCCACCACCTGTCCGTTGAGTTCCGCGACCCACGCATCCTCACGAGTGGCATCAAAGTGCATAGCGAAGTCACCAAGGATTTGAGCAACGAGTCCCTCGTAGGTCCAATCCCAGCCATATTCCTGTTGGTAGAGAACTGCCTGCCGATGCGTAATCCATCCGAGATCACCAACCTTCAGGGATCGGAGTTGTACATCTTCGGACGACACGGGCCTGGCTGCAAGAAGCTGCTGGATCTCCTCCATATTTTTCGCGAGATACTCACGGTTCCTAGGCGGAATTTTGTTGAGGAGAGACTCGATCTGGGCTTCTGTGCCGTCATTTAATCTCCGGAACGCATTTCTGCCCGTCGCCGTCAACGACAAAAGCTTATGTTTCCCGTGCCTGGGACTGACGCGGCTTTTCAGCAATCCCGCTCTCTGGAATCGCGCCACAATCCGGCTTACGTGAGCCTTGTCCATTCCCAGAGTCCGGATGATGTCGGCTGCAGTTTGCTCCCTTGACTGCGCCAGCTCATAGAGCACTCTAGCCTCAGCCAGGGTGAATTCGCTCGCTGGCAGATGCTCGGCCAGGAGGCCGATCTCCCGCGTGTAGAAGCGATTAAATCTTCTGATCTGCTCAACGAAGGTTGACTGCATTTCTCCTCCAGTGTTGTCACAGACAACATAAAAGATGCCGAGTTTGTTTGCAAGTGTTCAGTCTTTGAAAACCGAGCCTGGCGTCCGCGGACCGCTGCTCTCGCCTGCCTCTGGACTGACGAGAGCAGGCCTTGCCGCACATCCAGGTGGGAAAGGATCTGGTTTGCTACTCGTCTACGATGCGCTCATCGCGCATTTCACTCGTGTCAATCGCTATTGGGCCGAAGAGTATTTATATGACCGGTTCTGATGGCCGAGCGTAACTGGCCATCAGTGAGCATTTCTCCACTTAGTTATCCATGGGTATGTTGCCCGGTTATGATTGATAACGATGAGTGGAAGTTTCAGTGCCCGTTGTGTGAGCTGAGAGGCATTTGCTTCGGTGAGTCGTAGAGCGGGCAGACTCGCGTCAGTCCTGTTTGCCAGCGCCTTTCACGGTTCGTTCAACGGTGAACGCTATGAATTCGTGGGGATACACAGGGGCGAACTGCACAAGAATTATCAGACGTCCGGCTTCAATATCGTCCCGCGTCATTGTCGACGCGTCGCACGAGACCCGGTAGTTGTAGAAAGCTCCCTGGTACGCGAGTTCAGCGAGGTAAGAATTGACCGACATGCATACCCGTGACCAGAGGGATGCATCGTTCGATTCGGAAACCGTCCACTGCGTCATTTCATAAATGCTGCTCTCCATAAACAGTGTCAGCCGCCGCACCGCCAGATATTTGTACTCGCCATCCAAGCATAGGGTGCGCGCTCCCCAAACCACCGGCCCAACGACCGGAAATGACCGCAGGCAGTTGATGCCAACCTTATTGAGCTCTCCGTTCTGAGCGTCGGAGATGTCCACAGCCAGCTTGACGATGCCTTGGAGTACGGCCTTGATTCCCGCGGGGGATGTCCACACCCCGCTCGACAAATCCATGGCAGCGATCACGCCGGCGATCATGCCGCAGGCGGGGAAGAGGCACCGGCTGTTGTTGAGCAGAGGGTCCGCTGCAATTACGCGCGGGAAGTAGACCGCCACGTTTTGTTCCGCCTGGATATATGCGGCACTTTCTCCCGTGATGCCGAGATCTGTTGGTGCAATGGCCGCAATGTTGCCCTGTGTCAGGCGAGATTCCCAAATCGTCGGAGGATCGGCGATGAAAATTGCCTGCCGCTCGACGCAGTAAGCTGCCGCCGCCCGACGAATTCTATTGTCCAGATCCTGCTGCGCAACTGGCGTTGTATCCAGCAACCGCTGGTCTGGAGGAATGCACAGCAGGTTGAAGGTTGGAATCTTTTCCAGGAGATAAATGCCGGTCTTCCGGTCCCGGTCACCAAGATATGTTGGCACAGTAAGCAACGGCCCTTCGCCGCCAGATTGCGCACTTCCCGGACCGGGCTCATACAAACGGCATATCACCGCCTGCGAACCGCCCTGATTAAAAAAGTCCCGCACCGCATATGACATGGGACAGTTCAGCGACAGCCCGCCGTAATGAAGTTCGAAATCGCCAAAGCTGAAGCAGGTTAGCACTTCGTCGACCGGGCCAAGTGGAGCGCGCCCCACAAACGCCGTGATACTCGTCGCCAGGTGGGGAATTTTGTACATATCGGGAAGTTCCCCGATGTAGGAACCGGGAGGTCTGGGGCGGATATCCAAGCGACACACTCCTCAATGTGAGACACTGCGTTGGTTCTCCCGGAGCGCTCTCCTGGAGCAGTAAAGGCATTGTATATAGCGACTCGCTGCTCGACATACGTTTCCGTGTCGAGTCAGTTCTCTGCAGGCTTCTTCAGGTTTGCTTTTCAGCGTGGCCATGCGTCACCCTGGATGGCCTTCCTGGCCGCATCCGGAGTACGGCTGCAGCTGCAACTGGGTCATAGACGAAGTCGGCCGAGCCAAAGTCTTTCCTTCCTCATCGATTCACTTCGAACACGCTGGACTGCTGAATTCCACTGACCGGGGCTGTCGAGAAGCCGCCTGACGTTAACAGATGGTATGAGAAGGCCGGTCTCCAGCGGGATGCGCTAACCCTCATTTCTCACAGGCAAGTTGTCGAGAGCGGCGGGTGGAATGAAGAAAAGTGATTGGAAAGGCCGTCATTTCATGGCATAACTGCGTTGTCAAAGCGTAGTTGGAGCCAAAGAAGGGCGG
>JAJYVU010000003.1 GCA_021791875.1 Acidobacteriota bacterium
GCCGCTAAAAAATCTGCCCAGCTTCTTCGTGTACAAGCCCCCGCCAAACCACCCCGCACTGTCAAAAAATCCACCCGCAAATCCAAAGCAAAAGCCGCCAAATCCCCTGCCTCCCGAAGAAAATCCGCCAAGACGCCTGCAACCACCTCCCAACCAGCCTCCAGCGCGGAATCCCACAATTCCGCTGCATCGGGGCCTCCCACGCAATCCACAGGCAATCTGAAACGCAGCCCACATTTGGAGCATCCATTACCCATGGCAACCACATCCAGTCCTTCGCACGCGCAGGTCGAACTGCGCAAGCTCGGCAACTCCGACCTTCAACTCACCCCCATCGGCTTTGGCGCCTGGGCCATCGGTGGCGGAAACTGGCAATTCGGCTGGGGCTCCCAGGATGACAACGACTCCATCCGTGCCATCCAGCGCGCCCTCGATCTCGGCATCAACTGGATCGACACCGCCGCCGTCTACGGTCTCGGCCGCTCCGAAGAAGTTGTCGCCCAGGCCCTCAAGCAGTCCGGCAAACGGCCCTACATCTTCACCAAGTGCTCCATGCGCTGGGACGCGAACCGCGAAATCCACCGCAGCCTCAAGGCCGCATCCATCCGCGAAGAGCTGGAAAACTCCCTCCGCCGTCTCCGGGTCGACGTCATCGACCTGTATCAGATCCACTGGCCCATCCCCGAAGAAGAAATCGAGGAAGGCTGGGAGACCCTCGCCAAACTCAAGCAGGAAGGCAAGGTCCGCTACATCGGCGTCTCCAACTTCAACGTCGAACAGATGAAGCGCGTCCAGAAAATCGCCCCCATCACCTCGCTCCAGCCGCCCTACTCCATGATCAATTCCGCCGTGCAGGACGAAATCCTGCCCTTCTGCCTCGATCAAAACATCGGCGTCATCAACTACTCCCCGATGGTATCCGGCCTGCTCACCGGCAAAATGACCGCCGAGCGCATCCAGAACATGCCCGCCGACGACTGGCGCCGCAACAACCGCAACTTCGTCGAGCCGCGCCTCACCCGCAACCTTCAGCTCGCCGAACTGCTCCGCGAAATCGGCAAACCCCACGGTGTCGAGCCAGGCGTCGTCGCCGTCGCATGGACCCTCCGCAATCCGGCCGTCACCGCGGCGATCGTTGGCGCCCGCCGGCCAGATCAGGTCGATGGCATCATCCCAGCCATGACCTTCCGCCTTAGCGACGAGGAAAAGGCCCGCATCGACAACTACATCCAGGCCAACCCATAACCCGGGTGCCCACACCAAAACACGAAAGGCGCTGTTGCCATCCGGCCCAGCGCCTTTTGTCTTGTCAAAAGCTTATTGTTTTACATGCACTCCAGAAACCTCGGGAACAGCACCGTCGAGTGGTTCTGGAACAGCTTCGTCATGTGCGCCAGCATGCTGCTGTACGCTGTTGCCGCGCGATACGCATTCACCCGGGCCGCCACTTGCGAGCAGGTCGAAACATACTTCCCGATCGAAATCAGCACCGCCATCCGAATCTGCATCGCATCCGCGCGCAGGCTCTCCAGCAGCTCTTCCGGTGGTTCCGCACCGTGGTCGGTCGCGTACTCCACCAGTTGCAGAAAGAGTCCGGCGTTGCGATACATCGCCCACAGTCCCATCACGCCGTTAATCTTTTCCCAAACGGTTTCCGGCGTCGCATCAATGCCGTCTTCATAGAGATAACGGCGCGACAGCGTATCGAAATTGAACTCGCTGTTCGACGACACTTGCGAGGCGATCCATTCCCAGTTTGTCGCCCTCATCCGGTGCTGCTTGCGACGCCAGTACGCGTAGTACACCGCCAAAGTGGCCAGCACAAACAGGATTAAGAATGCGTTGTACATGTCCTGTAATCTCCAGCGAGCTGTCTGAACGCTGACTCAAACCCGCTTACCGCCTCGGACCGTCGGCCCTGGCAAGCCCCACCTCGGCCCCAGAAACCACGATCGCGAGTATATTAACCTAACTTTGCCTAACTTCGGTAATAGGATTTCTATATTTTCGTCTAATCATCCCTATCACCTCTACGACACAGCCCGGAACTCCCGAACCACTGCACCTGATTGAGCGTCCGCCCTGCTCCCAATTCCTGCCATCCAGCAATCCTCGCACCGGATCTTCGGCTTCACGACTTAAAGTCAGCTTGCTCCCGGATATCTCGTCCAGTTCACCTCGTTATCGGCGACAGCAGCATGATATTCGCGCTTCAGGCTCAACCCAGCTTCCGCGTTCCGGCACCCTCTCGTCAGGGCTCCGCGGCTTGCTTCAGCATCCTGCCAGACACATTCAAATGCCATATCCCAAAGGTAACGGGTGACAGCTTATCCATTTTTTGTTTCATAAACAAACTAAAAATTACACGCCCTTTGGTCGCCCGGCAGGCACCGAACGAGTCAAAAATTATTCACTATCCGGCACTTTTTTTCTTTCACAATGTGTGCCGATCCAGTAAACTTTGGTAATTTACAGACGTAATCTCATCGGTGACAGGGTGCTATTATCGCCCTGTTGCTGAAGGACTTCTCACCGGGGGCCACCCAATGCACGAGCTGACGGACCTAGGTCGCGAAATGCAACAAGAGCTGGCATCAGGCGACAGAAGCGCAGTGCGCTTCCCTGTCCACCTCCCCGTACGGGTCATGGCCGACGGACTGGAATGTACGGCCGAGACGGAAAATTTTTCCTCCAGTGGTGCACTCTTTCGAATGTCAACTCTTCTGCCGACCGGTTCCACCGTTCACTTCCTCATTGAGATCCCTGCCGGCGTCATCGGCTCAGATGTCACGGCGGCCATTCAAGGCGAAGGGAAGGTAATCCGCTCCTACGAGGAAAATGGACATAACTATTCAGCCATCGTGATCCACGATTATCGCTTCCAGTAGAGAACTTCACATGAAACCGACGGAAGAATCAGCACGACCGATTGAAAACACCGAAACCACACAAGTCCCCCAACCCGCGGCTGACACACCGCCAGCAGCCATCCGTATCCTTCTGGCCGACTCCCAGGCCATCTATAGGGTAGGTATGCGCAAGGTCTTCGCACTCGAGAGCGACCTCGACGTAGTCGCCCAGGTCGATACCATCGAGCAGCTCTTCGACACCGTCGGGAAATATCCGGCCGACGTGCTTCTGATCGAGGGTGGGCTTCTCTCTGGCTCATCCCGTGGCATTCCGGAAATCGTCCAGCTGGCCCCAGGCCTCAAGATCATCGTCCAGACATCTGCCAACGATGAAGCGCACACCGTCGAGCTCTACCGCCGGGGTGTTCGCGGCATCATCCCTCGCTCCATTTCGCCTGACCTCCTCGTCCGCTGTGTGCGCAAAATCGCCGTTGGTGAAACCTGGATTGACAATCAATCCGTCAACTGGGTTATCAAGGCCTACCGCTCCCAGGCATCAGCCCTCACCAATCCCCGCTCTCAGCCACGCCTGTCGCCCAAGGAACTCGCCATCATTGCCTGCATCACCCAGGGCAAACGGAACAAGGAAATCGCCTTCCAGATGGGCACCACCGAGCAGGTCATTAAGAATTACCTCCGCAAAATCTACGATAAGCTCGGTGTCTCCGACCGCCTGGAACTCGCCCTCTACTGCCTCCACCATCAGCTCGACAAGCCCCTCAATTCCGAGCAGGCGACCGCCGGCATCCCGGTTCCCATCAAGTAGCACATGCATTCCCATCCTCCCAGCGGCTTTCTGATACCCTTCGTCAGAAGCCGCTGCCATGCTTAAGTCCCTGCGATCCCTGACTCCCCGTCAGCGCCACACCTTCCTGGCCTGCTTCCTCGGCTGGTCGCTCGACGCCTTCGACTTTTTCCTCCTCGTCTTCATCATCCCGGCCATCGCAACCAGTTTCCACTCGAGCATCGCTGACGTAGGCCTCGCCGTCACCCTCACGCTCGCCTTCCGTCCCCTGGGAGCCATCCTCTTCGGCTACCTCGCCGATCGCTACGGCCGTCAGCCCACGCTGATGCTCAATATCGCGTGCTACTCCATCCTGGAAGTCTCCTGCGCCTTTGCCGGTTCACTCCACACCCTCCTCATCTTGCGCGCCCTCTTCGGCATCGCCATGGGCGGTGAGTGGGGCGTCGGCGCCGCCCTCGCGCTTGAATCCCTCCCCAGCGAAGGCCGCGGATTCTTCTCCGGCATTCTCCAGGAAGGCTACTCCGTCGGATACCTCCTCGCCTCGCTCGCCTATGCCACCGTCTATCCCGCCCTTACCCACCTCCACTGGCATGGCACGGCGATTGGCTGGCGCGGCATCTTCATCCTCGGCGCGCTTCCCGCTCTGGTCGTCCTCTACATCCGCGTGAATGTCGAGGAATCCCCCGCTTGGTCCCGCAGCCGCCTGCCCGGCTCTGCCCACCGTCCAGAACCCACCAACCAGACCCGCGCTTCATGGTGGAACGGCATCCGCAGTTACGCTCCGACCTTTTTCTTTCTCATCCTGCTGATGGCCGGCTTCAACGCCCTCTCGCATGGTACGCAGGACATCTACCCCACTTTCCTGCAGAGGCAGCTCCACTTCTCACCGCGTGTCACCGGCAACATCGGTATCGTCTACAACATTGGAGCCATCTTCGGCGGCATCCTCTTCGGCGCGCTCTCTGAAAAAATCGGACGCAAGAAAGCCATCCTCCTCGCTGTCCTGCTCACCCTCCCCGCCATCCCGCTCTGGTCGCTCACCCACTCACCCTACACGCTCGCTGCCGGCGCATTCCTCATGCAGTTCATGGTGCAGGGCGCATGGGGAGTCGTCCCCGCCTATCTCGTCGAGCTCTCGCCCGGTCCCGTCCGCGCCACTTTCCCCGGGCTCGCCTACCAGCTCGGCAATCTCCTCATGTCCTGGAACATCTTCCTCCAGGCCAGCATTGCCGAGCACTTCCACTCCTATGGGGGAATGCTCGCTGTCACCGTCCTCATCGTCGCCATCTACCTCGCCATCATCACCAGTCTCGGCCGCGAATCCCGAGGCACCGAACTCACCGTGTAGAACGATGCTGCGAAACGTCGTTGAAAGTCGATAAGAAAGAAATTGTCATCCTGACCGAAGTTCGTTCACCGCAAGGTGAACGAACGCAGCGAAGGGATCTGCAGTTCTCGCTCGCCCCACACAACTAAACCCGCCTCAGAACAAGTCACTTCCGCCCCAGCAAAATCCTCTCCACCCGCAGCCGATCCTCCTCCGTATCCACCCCAATCGTGTCTCCCGGAGCCTCGGCCACGTAAATATCCACCCCATTCGCCAGCAGCCGCAGCTGCTCCAGCCGCTCCACCTGCTCCAGCTCTGCCGGCTCCAGCGCCGCGAACTTCTCCAGCGACGCCTTTCGGTACGCATATACGCCCAGGTGCTTCCAATATCCCGCAAACCCCACGCCGTCACGGTCAAACGGTATCGTCGCCCGCGAGAAGTACAGCGCCCGCCCATCCTTCGCCGTCACCACCTTCACGGCGTTGGGATTTCCCACATCATGCGCAGGACACCGCACCGCCAGCGTCGAAACCTGCACCTCCACCCGCGAAAATGGCTGCAGCAGCGCCGACAAATGCTCCCCCGTCAGCAGCGGCTCATCGCCCTGAATGTTCACGTAAATCTCTGCCTCGATCTCCCGCGACACCGCATGCACCCGGTCCGTCCCGCTCGCGCAATCCGCCGGAGTCATCACCGCCTCCATCCCGTGCCCCCGCGCATAGTCCATAATCTCGTCCGCATCCGTCGCAATCACCACGCGCTCCAGCTGCGGACACGCCTTCGCTGCCCGATACACCCACGCCACCATCGGTTCGCCCGCAATCTCTTTCAGCACCTTGCGCGGCAGCCGCGTCGAACCAAGTCTCGCCGGAATCACCCCCAGAATCTTCACTCCAGCCATCTCCTCGCTCTGCAATTTCTCACCTCGATTCGCAGTCTACCTTCTCCCATCCACCCGCGCCCGGTTGCCAGAGCCGGTTGCAAGAAATTACCTTGGTCGGTGGCGCAATAAGTTATCGAACGAGAGGGCACTTGTGACCACCAATCTCCCCGAGCAAAACCTCGACTCCACTCTTCGCGAAGACCGCGTCTTTTCTCCGCCTGAGGATTTCTCCCGCCACGCACACATCAAATCCCTCGCCCAGTACGAGGCGCTCTACAACCAGTCCATCGAGCAGCCCGAAAAATTCTGGGAGGAAATTGCCCGCGAGCTCCCCTGGTTCGAGCCCTGGACTCAAGTCCTCGAATGGAACGCGCCTTGGGCCAAATGGTTTGTCGGGGCCAAGCTCAATCTCTGCTACAACTGCGTCGACCGCCACGTCGAGGAAGGCAAGCGTGACAAGGTCGCCATCCTATGGGAAGGCGAACCCGGTGAAGTCCGCCGCCTCACCTTCGGCGACCTTCACCAGCAGGTCCAGCGCTTCGCCAACGGACTCAAATCCCTCGGCATCCGTAAGGGCGACCGCGTCGCCATCTACATGGGCATGACGCCCGAGCTGGCCATTGCCGTCCTCGCCTGCGCCCGCATCGGCGCCGTTCACTCGGTCATCTTCGGCGGCTTCGCCTCCAATGCCATCGTCGACCGCGTCAACGACGCCCAGGCCGTCGCCATCATCACCCAGGACGGAAGCTGGCGCCGCGGCACCGAGGTCAAGCTCAAGGCCGCCGTCGACGAAGCCGTCCCCCACTGCCCCTCCGTCAAAAACGTCATCGTCTACCGCCGCACCGGTTCAAACATCCTCATGCACGGCCACGACATCTGGTGGCACGAGCTCGTCTCCCGCGTCCCCGCCGAGTGCCCGCCCGAGCCACAGGACTCTGAAGATCCCCTCTACATCCTCTACACCTCCGGAACCACCGGCAAGCCCAAGGGCCTCGTCCACACCACCGGCGGATACGCCGTCCAAACCTACCTCACCAGCAAGCTCATCTTCGATCTCAAACCCGACGACGTCTATTGGTGCACCGCCGACATCGGCTGGGTCACTGGCCACTCCTACGTCATCTACGGCATCCTCCAGAACGGCGTCACCACCCTCATGTACGAAGGCGCACCCACCTACCCCGCGCCTGACCGCTTCTGGCAGATGATCGACGACCACAAGGTCACCATCTTCTACACCGCGCCCACTGCCATCCGCGCCTTCATCAAGCTAGGCGACGAACACCCCCTCAAGCACAACCTCGACTCGCTCCGCCTCCTCGGCACCGTCGGCGAGCCCATCAACCCCAAGTCCTGGATGTGGTACCGCGAAGTCATCGGCCGGAACCGCTGCCCCATTGTCGACACCTGGTGGCAGACCGAAACCGGCTCCATCATGATCAGCCCCATCCCCGGCGCCGTCGCCGCCAAGCCCGGCTCCGCCACCCGCCCCTTTTTCGGTATCCAGCCCGAAGTCGTCACCCGCGATGGCAGCCCAGTCCCCGCCGGCCAGGGCGGACTCCTCGTCATCCGCCAGCCATGGCCCTCCATGGCCCGCACCATCTACAACGACCCCGAACGCTACGAGAAAACCTATTGGTCTGAGATTCCCGGCTCCTACTTCACCGGAGACGGCGCCCGCATGGACCAGGACGGCTGCTTCTGGCTCATGGGTCGCGTCGACGACGTCATCAACGTCAGCGGACACCGCCTCGGCACCATGGAAGTCGAGTCCGCTCTCGTCTCGCACCCCAAAGTTGCGGAAGCCGCCGTCGTCGGCCGCCCCCACGAACTCAAAGGGCAGGCCATCTCCGCCTTCGTCACCCTTGAGTCCGGTTACAGACCCTCGCCCGAGCTCAAAGAAGAACTCCGCTCCTGGGTCGCCAAGGAAATCGGCGCCCTCGCACGCCCCGAAGAAATCCGCTTCGCCGATGCGCTCCCCAAAACCCGCTCCGGTAAAATCATGCGCCGCCTCCTCCGCGAACTAGCCTCCGGCGGAGACTTCAAAGGCGATACCACCACCCTCGAAGACTTCCGCGTCCTCGCCCGCCTCCGCGAACAGGACGAGTAGCCCATTTCAAATCAAAGAGAATCCCGGTGCCCCATACTTTCTTTCCGCGCTTTTCAGAAAGAAAGTGTGGGACCATATCGGCGCAAAGCGCCGACCTAGTACATGCATCAGGGAAGCATCTGACATCCCAACGACCTGGTCATTCCGATGGGACACTCCGACCCGCCACGATGTTGTCATTCCGACCTTTGTTGGCTCACCGTAAGGTGTGCCAACGAAGCGGAGGAGCCCGCAGTTTCATCTCTCCATCGGAAGCTCCATACTTGGGTGCGTCGATTCTCTGCAAAACAATTTCCACAACTTCCTCCCACCTGCCGTACAATCTCTCCAATCAGGCGGTGTGAAAACCCGCCCGATCTGACTTTGTCCCAGCTCTGATCGGCTGCCCGGCCTGACTCCTCCGGCCATCAGCCGCCCGGTAGGGCGCCTTGGATGTTCGCCCGATGAAGCGTGCGAGGTCCACAGACACGCCACAAGCGAATCACGAAAAAGCTGAGGTACAAGCAGATGTCCCTGTTTCGGTGGATTGCCGGTCGCGTCGTTCCCCTCTGCGTTGTCGGAGGAGCCGCCCTCTACTTACTTCTGGTCCAGAATTCCATCTCGGGCTCCGATAAATTCCTCTTTGTCGGATTCCTCGTCGCCATCTTCGTCAGCCTCTGCTGGAAGAATCTCGCCACACACCCCGCCTACTTGCCCACTTTGCTGTGCCTCGTAGTCGGGCTGGTCTTTTACCAGTCCTGGCAACAGTACGGCCTGCATGCCCAGAGTACGATCGTCATCGGAATCCTGCTTGCCGTCATCGTTCTCATGAATTTCGCAAAATTCGTAGCCCCGCCCGGTCAGTAACCGCACACCTCATCCTGCAGATCAGCCTTCGCGGGACAAATGCATTCGCCCGGAGAAATGCTTCGTAGGCATTCCTCCGGGTGATACACCGGCGGCTTCTTTTGTTCTCGAACTATGCCACTCTGCGCGGCTCGCTCTGGCTGCTGGCCACGCTCCCCGCTTCTGCGCCGCTGCCGCCCAGCATCATCCCAATCACCAGGATGGTCGAAAAAATCGACATACCAAAGGTGACCACGCCCATGCGCATCCCCATTGGACGCGTTGCCGCGCCCGCAATCCGTGCCGCAAGGCGCCCTGCAAAATACATGGCGAACCCTGTCAACACGATCATCCAGATGCCGGCGCCAACCGTCATCCTGGGGTTCGTGGCCTGCATGCCCGGAGCGAAAATCGCCGAGGCCAGAGCCCCAAACGTCGCTTCGATTGCCAGATAAAGAAACGTCCCTGCGAAAATACCCGACCAGGATATATTCCGGCTTGCCGGTGCAAGCTCAGTCGTTCCTGCGTAACTCGGAACAGATGATGCCATGGAATCTCAAGGGTGCCTGCTTCAGGTTGAAGCGTATGAGCCTCTCAGCCTATACAAAAGCCCGGCAACATTTTCGAGGCCCAGCGGCTGGCAGATGTCGTGCCTCGAATAGACCCACTCATCAAGTGGGAAGACTTCGCATCGCGAACGGTTACTGCAATTTATTGCTGCCCACAGAAAATCCTCGCGACTCAGTTATCTCCAAAGGCAAGACTTCCCCTCAGCACATCTCGGAGCCGCCCACACCCCTCACCCAGTAACTTTGCCGGGAATTACCCCTCAAATTGATATCCTGAACTTAGCAGCACTAAAAAAGCGGCCGGAGTCCAGCCGCTTTTCCCGTCTCTTCTTGCCCTTCTTTGTGAGATATCCAGAAAAATCGCCGATAAAGGGTTATCCACCCTTTAGATTCAACCACTTCCCAACAAAAACACCAGGGATTTATAACTCAGTAACGGGTACTCCACCCCATAACATCAACAACTTACCCACAAAAACCACCGGGGTCGGCAAAAGCTCTTTTCTCCGCTTGCCTCAAAGAATCTGCCCGCAACCCATTGAAAATATACGCAAAACTGGTTTTTGCGGCGAAGCCGCGATCGCCTGGACGGCCAGTCCCCGTGCGGCCAAGTCCTATGCCGTCTCCTGCAACCGCTCCACGGCCTGTCCCACGCGCAGCACCGTCGCTTCGTCGAAATGCTTGCCCAGGATCTGGATCCCGATCGGCAGCCCGTCCTTCGAAACGCCGCACGGAACCGAAGCCCCGCAAATACCCGCCAGGTTCGCCGTCACCGTGTAGATGTCTGCCAGGTACATCGCCAGCGGATCATCCGACTTCTCGCCAATCTTGAACGCCGGCGTCGGCGTGGTGGGAGTCACAATCGCATCCACCTCGGCAAAGGCATTCAGGAAGTCCTGCGCCAGCAACCGCCGCACTTGCTGGGCCTTCTTGTAGTAGGCGTCATAGTAGCCCGCACTCAGCACATAGGTCCCCAGCAGGATGCGCCGCTTCACTTCCGCGCCAAATCCCAGATCGCGCGTCTTGCGGTACATCTGGGCCAGCGTCTCCGCCTCCGGCGCGCGAAACCCATACCGAACCCCATCAAACCGCGCCAGGTTGGCGCTCGCCTCCGCCGTCGCAATCACGTAGTAGGTCGGCACCGCATATCGCGTATGAGGCAGCGAAATCGGCTTCACCTCGGCCCCTTCGGCCTTCAGCCGCGCAATCGTCCCCTCCACCGCTTCCCGCACCTCAGGGTCAAGCCCCTCGCCGAAGTACTCAGCCGGAACCCCCAGCCGCATCCCCTTCACGCCTTTGTCCAGGCCCTCCGTGTAATCCGGAACCGGAGCCGTTGACGAAGTCGCGTCCATCACATCATGCCCGGCAATCACACCCAGCACCTCGGCCGCGTCGCGCACATTCCCGGCGAGCGGGCCCACGCGATCCAGCGATGAGGCAAACGCAATCAGACCGTACCGCGACACACGCCCATATGTCGGCAGCACGCCCACCACGCCACAGAATGCCGCCGGCTGCCGGATCGATCCGCCCGTATCCGTTCCCAGCGTCACCGGAGCCATCCCCGCTGCCACCGCCGCCGCCGAGCCTCCGCTCGACCCGCCCGGCACGCGATCCTCGCCATGCGGATTCCGCACCACGCCGTAAGCCGAATTCTCATTCGACGAACCCATCGCGAACTCATCGCAATTTAGCTTGCCCACGATCACCGCGCCCGCATCGATCAGCTTCTGCACCGCCGTCGCGGTGTAAGGCGGCTGGTAGCCCTTCAGGATCCTGGACGACGCCGTTGCCGGCAGCCCTTCCACCGTCAGCACGTCTTTGATGCCGCACGGCAGTCCCGCCAGCCGCAGTTTGCCCCGCTCCGCTGGCGCCATCGCATCAATCTCGGCTGCACGCGCCGTCGCATGCTCACGGGCCACGGAGAGATAGGCGTTGACCCGCTTGTTCCGCGCATCGATCGCGTCCAGGCTCTCATGCAGCAGCACCGTTGCCTTTCGCTCGCCTGCGCGCAACCCCGCAACCACCGGATCCGTAAACAGTTTCTGAGTCGTATTCTTGGCCATCAGTCTCTTTCCGCCCCTACCGCTCAATCACTTTGGGAACCTTGAAGTAGCTCTCATCCGCCACCGGAGCGCTCGCCATCACCCGCTTCCGCTCCAGCGATGCCCGCACCTCGTCCTCGCGCAGCGAAGCATTCTCTCGCTCCGCCCCATGCAGCAGCGCGGCAATCTGGGCCAGCGGTTCCACCTTGGCCGTATCCAGCTCGTTCAACTGCTGCACATAGCCCAGGATCGCGCTCAAGTCCCGCTGCATCCGCGTCTCTTCGTCGCTGCTCAGTTCCAGTTGGGCCAATTCCGCCACCCGGCGGACATCTTCAAGGGAAACTGCGTCTCTCTCTGTCATAAGCAAGAAAACGAAGCGGCGGTCCCGCCTCGTTCACCAGTGTATCGTGCTGCCCTGATGGCAGCGGCATGCCACAGCAGCCCGCGCCTCCACTTCTCGTGGAAACCCTCGCCAATCGGCCTATTCCACCGTCAGCGTCACGGGAAAGGTCTTCTGTACGCCCGGCATCGTGGCCGTCACCGTGATGGGATAAGCCCCGGAAGGTGTCGTCTGGATCGTCCCCGAACCGTTCCCGCTGCCAGTCGACGTCGTGCCGCCGCTCGCCTTCACGCCGCACCCCATCAGGCTCATCGCCGACGCGCAGCCCACCACCACCAGCACCATCCCAGCACGCCACACCCCTCTGCGCAGCTTGCCTCTCTTGCGACACCGCGACACTTCCAGCCACAACCACGGCGTCATGCACAGTACCGCTCCCGGCCACCCTCCGAGCCGCTTCATTGGAGCCGCCTTCGCAGTCGTCTGTCCCGTGATCACCGTCAACGTCACATCGAAAGCATTTTTCCCATCCAGTGCCCCCTGCGAAGGCGTTACCGCGCAGCTCGCCCCCGCGGGCGCGCCCGAGCAACTGAACTGGATCGCCCCTGTCGTCCCATTCACCGGCGTCGCACTCAGACCATAGCTCGCTGTCGAACCGCTGGTCACCGTCTGTGACGTGCCCGTAGTCGCCGCCAGCGTAAAGTCATCCCCAAACCCGCTCAGCGGCACGGTATACGTTTGGCTGCTGCTCGACACACTCACTTTCAGCGTGCCTGACGCAGCCCCAGCCGCAGCCGGCGTAAAACTTACCCCCAGCGAACAGGCGCCACCCACCACAATTGTCCCGCTGCACGTGTTCGAAACTACGGTGAACCCCGCACTCGTCGTAGCCGTAATGCCGGAAATTGCAAAACTTCCGTTGTTCGTCAGCGTCACCGTCTGCGTCGGGGCCGTTTGCCCCACTCCATATCCCCCAAAATTCAGAGGATTCGGCGCCAGGGTCACATTCGGCCCAGCCTCGCCCGTTCCCGCAAGCGTCACTGTGTGCGTACCAATCGCATCACTCACGGTCAGCGACCCCGATTCCGCTCCAACCTGCGCTGGCACGTAACTCACCTCCATCGTGCACGAGGCGTGCCCCGAGAGCGACGTTCCGCAGTTGTTCACCACCGCAAAATTACCCGTACCCGCCGCCTGAATTTTCGTCAGCGATGCATCGCCGCTGTTCGTTAGCGTCACTGCTTCGGCTGCGCTCGTCGTCCCGATCTGCTGCGTCGCGAAGGTCAGGCTCGTCGGCGAAATCGTATCTGTTGCCGGGCTCTGGCCCGTCCCGGAAAGCTGCGCCGCCTGCGTTCCTGCGCTGTCTGTCACTGTCACTGACCCATAGCTGGTGCCAGAATTAACTGGTTTGAATACAACTGACAGCGTGCATCCGCTCTGGCCCGCTAGCGAGTCCCCACAGGTGTTCGCCGAAATTGCAAAATCCCCCACCGCGGACACCTGCGAAATCGTCGCGACATTGGAACCCGTATTTGAAACCGTGATGTCCTGAGCCGTCGATGTCGTACCGATCAACTGCACCCCAAAGCTCAAAGACGCGGGCGTCAGCGTCACCGCCGCGGGTGTCGTCCCCGTACCGCTCAACGGGACAGTCACTTCTCCCCCTGGCAGATTGCCGAAGATCGTCAACATCCCCGTTCGCGCCCCAGTGGCCGTAGGCGCGAAGCTCACATCCACCGCGCAAGTTGTTCCCGCTGCAACTGTTCCCGTGCAGCTGTTCGAGCCCACACTGAAATCGCCCGCCACCGTCGTACTTGTCACGTGCAGGTCAAGCGATCCAATCACTGTCACCGTCACCGTCGATGGCGCACTCACCGTCTGCACCTGCTGGCTGCCGAAATCCAACGTCGCCGGCGATACGCTCGCAGAAGTCCCCGCCACACCGGCCGTCAACAACGGAATCTCCCAGAGCCCTCTGCCATAAGTCGCCGCCACCAGCAACGACTGGCTCCCCTCATTGATCGTTCGCAATTCCGTCACCGGCGCATACGGCAGCCCCGTCCCCATGGGATTCCAGCACGGCTGCGAAAAATCCGCACAGGCTGCGATGTTCAGCGTGTACCAGACCCCGGCATCGGTCGCCACGTAAACAATCTGCGCATCGTTTGGGTCCACCACGACACTGTTTGCCGGCGCCTTCGGCAAATTGTTGAATAAGTTCTGCCAATCCTGACCGCCATCTGTCGACCCGTACAGGCTTCCGAACGGATTTGCTCCGGTCGGAAAGCCTTCTGCTGTCGCGTAGATCGTCATTCCCGTAGCGTCGTGCGGATCGGCATACAGGCTCGAGACAGCATATCCATCCGGATTGAATCGCGTCTGGCCTGCGATATTCGTCACCGGGTTCTCTGTCAGATCGGTCCACGTTACCGGCCCGGTGGGATTCGCCGGAATTGTCTGCGTGAAGATATGCCCGGGCGCAAGCCCTGTCGTATCTTTACCGGTCATTCCGGCATACATCTGCTCCCCGCCTGTCGTTCCGCTGGCAGTTGCGCTCATGCTCTCGATCACCTGGTTGCCGTCACAGTAGCTTTGCTGTACGCCATCCAGCATGGTGCTCAGTTGATTCGCGCTGCTCCACCCGCTCCCATCCGCCGCTCCGCGCCACATACGGCAGGTACCCAGCACCATCTGCGTCGAATCCAATGGATCCAGCATCCAGTCTGCGGGCAGCGGTTGCGATGCCTCACCGGCTCCCACTTGGGCAGCATCAACCACTGGCTGAAAATCCGCCGACGTGCAGGCACTGCCGTTCGTACACTCGCTGATGGCCACGCCCGTATCCGTGGTCGCAAACCAGTTGTTGTCATTCGCCGGATCAATCGCCACCCGATCGCCTTCTCCGTCCAGCACCTGCGGCCACACACTGTTTTGCGCACCTGTGCCGGCAGTGCCAGCCACGCCCAGCGCCGCCAGCATCTCATCCGGCTGGCTCGCGCTCACCGCAAAATTGGACACTTCCGAAAGCGATCCAAGCCCCGAATTCAGATTCTGAAAATGCACAGCGTCATCCGCCCCGCATGAAGCCTGCGTCTGGTTCACCACATCCGTCGTACGCCACAAACCGCCGTCATTACCGAAATACACCAGCCCCTGCGCCCCAAAGGTCGCATCAATGGCATGCTCCGAAGGCGCTACCTCTGCCGCCGCGCAACCATCCACATTCGTCGTGTTGCGCCATACACACCCCTGCGCCAGCGAGCATCGATACAGATCCCGCGTACCCACCAGCACGATCGTGTCCTGCTCCCACGGCACCGCCGCCAGTGATAGATCGTAGGTTCCCTGCAATATCCTGCCCGAGCCGTCGCTGGCGTCGATCGCTGTGTCAGAAATCTGCTGGCTGAACTGCACCACGGGGTTCGCGCACCCCGAAGTTCCGGCGCTGCAAACATCCCGCCACAATCCCTGGTCCTCATCATTGGCCTCCACGGTGATCGCGAAAGTATCGCCGGTAGCCGGCTGTACCGCCACCGTCCCTCGATAGATCGGGCAGCCCGGCGATCCCGACTCCGATACATCGGCCGGACACGCAGCTGTCGTCAGATTCGCGCCCGGCTGATTCGCCAGTCGCGTCCAGTTTTCGCCGTCGCGCGATTCGTAATAGCCGTGGTAACGAATGGCTGCGAAAAACATCTGCCGCACCGGATTCCACACCACGCTTGTCGCCGCGTTTCCGCCGCCCTGCCCATCAAGCTGTGGCGATTCAAATGCCACGCCGTTGTCGCTCAACGTCGCCAGCGTCCACGTCGCACCCGCATCGGTCGAATAGTACAACCCCAGAACGTTGTTGGCGGGAACCGGTACAGCCCCCTCCACGAAAGCAACTGCTGAATCGGTAACCGCCGCCACCACCAGGTCCGGATTCACCGTGCTCCACGCAAATCCCGCGAATGCGTCACCGTAGAATCCCAGCGCCTCCGTCGGCCCGCTCAGGTCCGCGTGCGGAATCAGGCTCCACGTCTGCCCACCGTCGGTCGAACGCAAAATCCCTTCGCCGTAATACGAATCCGTCGCATCGTTGGGATCGCCCGTTCCCGCCAGGACGACACCAGTCCCGCCCGGCTGCACCGTGATCGCGCCAATGCTCAGCGAGTACGGGCTCGGCGGAGAATATGCGGAAGTCGTATCGGTCAGCGACTGAAACGTCACATCCGCGGGAAGCCCGGCCGCATTCGTCGAGCGCCACACGCCCCCGCCCGTTGTGCCCAGATACACCGTATTACCGCTCGTATCCGAAGGGTCCGCTGCAATGCTTGTCACGCGCCCTGCGATCAGTCCAAAGCGGCTCGTAAGCACCTGCATCGGCCCCACTGGTGTCCACGTTCCGCTGCCCGTCACCGATGCCGTCGCCTGCGCCTTGGCGAGCTTCGTCAAAGCGGCCAGATACATTCTGGCCGCTTCTCCGCGCGGCAACTGAGGGATGCCGCGTTCCGCGAGGAACTTGCTTGCGTTCTTCTGCGCCTCTACCGCGCCAAAATTCTTCGTCTGCCGAGGCAGCATCATTTGCCCCGAGCCCGCCGCCGAGAGGCAGAACGCCAGCCCCAGCGTCAAACCGCGCATGTTACGTCGCCCGCGCCTAACCAGGGTTCCTCCCATGCGCCTCCTTCTTACACATAAGGAGACAGATCAACTCACACGCCATGAATCTGCATCGCTGCAGTCATGACGCAGTGTCGCAGTCCATACTTAGGCCTGCGACCGCTCGCTGAAAACAGATTTGTCAGGGTTGATTATGGAGGCGCACACAAAGCTGCGAAACATTACTTCCGTTTGCAGACTTTTCAGGCTCCCGCCAGTTCTTCCATCTGGCGAATATATCGCTTCGAGTCAAATTTCTTACCCGTCGAGTTACCCGACATATACCGAATCGTGCCGAAAATCTCCCTTTCAAACCACGGCCGGTCGTGGACGCCGCCAATCGCCCATGCCACTCCCGCATAACCATTCGGATCGCGACCATCCAGAAAATACTTATCATTCAGAATTACGGCAAACTCCCACGCCTTCGCCGGCGATGGCGTCCACTCCAGAATCTTCTTTGCCCAGTACATTCGCAGATAGTTATGCATCCATCCGGCATGCAGCATCTGCCGTTGCGCCGCATTCCATAACTCGTCATGAGTCTCGGCATGCTCCAGTTGCTCCAGCGTGTAGACCGGATTCCTTCTATCTCCCGCATGCTCCCGCAGCGTCTTCTGAGCCCATTCCGGCGCCGATTCAATCGAGTCGTACTGCGGCACATACTTCACAAAGTTCACCGCAAGCTCGCGCCACTGGATCAGCTCATTCAGATAGCCCTCCTTAGCCTGCTGCGTCGCCAGGCCTTTCTTGCACGCATCCTCTACCGCCAGCGCAATCGTCAGTGGGCTGATATGTCCAAAATGCAGATAGGGCGACAACCGGCTCGTCCCATCCACCTCAGGATGATTCCGCATCGTTGCATAGTTTGCCAGCTTCGTTGTTACGAATTCCTTCAGCAGTTTCTGTGCCGCACGCGTCCCGCCATGAAACGAATCCACCGGCTTCACTGACCGGTCAAAATCGCGCCAGCCTTTTGTAATATCTTCCGTTACGTTAAGAGCTTCGAATCCCTTCGGCCTCGGCCACGACTTCTGCGCCATGACGATCGGCTGTGCTGCCAGATACTGCGGCAGCAGCGGCTCCATCCGTTTGCGCAGGATGTGAACCATGTACTGATGCTTCGCAAACAGCTTCGACGGAACCACCACATCGGCATCCACCGTCCAGAACGGCAACTTCAGCCGCTGCGCCAGCACCCTCCGCCATCGTTCCGGCTCGCGGCAGGGATTCTCATCTCCAATCACCATCGCTGCCTGCACTTCGTCCAGAAACCTCTCGAGCGAATGATTGGGCGCGCGCCGCACCAAAAACGTCACGTTGCGCTCGGCCATATCTGCTTCGATATCCGCGAGCCCCTGGTTCAGAAACACGTAGTGCCGCAGATTCGCATGCGGAAAATTCGATATCGCAGAAAAGAACGCCACCACCGGCAACCCAAGTGTATTGCCAATCTTGATCGCCGTATCCAGCGCCGGATTATCGAGCGCCCTCTGCGCCCGCTGCATCCAGTAGACGACGCATTTCCCGTCGGCCGGCGGCACGCCCGCACGACGCACCGTCATGCGAGCATCTTCCGTCAGTTTCCTGATCTCCGCCGGCAGTCCATCCGCTTTCGTCACATCGGCCGCTCCACTCATGCCCTTCATCCTACCGGCCACGACCTCGCGTCCATCCTGTCATGCTGACAACGCGTTGACGACACCAAAACATCGCCGCGGCAAACTCGTTCCCTCTATAGCGCCATGACCAGCAACCGCGGTTCGGTCATCTCCTCCATCGCATAGCGAATCCCCTCGCGCCCCATCCCCGACGCTTTCACCCCTCCATACGGCATCGGATCCATCCTCCACGTCGGCGTATCGCCCACCACCAGGCCGCCCACTTCCAGTCGCTCGTAGGCCTGGAAGATCCTCCCGGCATCGCGCGTGAATAATCCCGCCTGCAAGCCATACTGCGACCGGTTGACCTCTGCCAGAACCTCCTCAAAATCCTCGAACCGCTCGACCACCATCACCGGCCCGAACACCTCTTCGTCCAGCACTTTCATGCCCGGCTTTGTCCCGGTCAAAATCACCGGCGCTACCACGGATTCCCGATGCCCGCCGCCCGCCAGCAAGATCGCTCCGCCCGCTTCCGCCTCGCGCACCCACTCTCTCACCCGCTCCGCATCGCTGGGCCGAATCAGCGGGCCAACATCCGTTTCCTCATCGGCGGGATCTCCACACCGCAGCGCCTCGGCTTCCTTCACCGCGGCCTCAATGAACCGGTGAAAAATCGGCCGCTCCACATACACTCGCTGTACTGAAATGCAACTCTGCCCCGCGTACCCCGTCGCCGCGCGTACGGTCTTCTTTGCCGCTCCCGCAATATCCGGCCAGTCGCCTGCGACGACCATCGCAGCATTACCGCCCAGTTCCAGCAACACTGACTTCTTTCCAGCAATCCGCTTCAGTTCCCAGCCCACTTTGGCGCTGCCGGTAAAACTCACCTGCCGGATATCCTCGTTTTTCTCAACCAGCTTCCGCGCCAGTTCGTTGTCCACATGCAGCACGCTCAGTGCGCCCCGTGGCCACCCCACTGCCTCGCCCGCCTTGTAAATCAACTCCGCCAGCCGAATCGCTGTGAATGGCGTCTGCGGCGCGGGTTTCAGCACCACCGGGCATCCCGCTGCAATCGCAGGAGCCAGCTTATGCGCTACCAGGTTCAGCGGAAAATTAAACGGCGTTATCGCCAGCACCGGCCCGCGCGGAAACCGCCGCACCATGCTCCAGCGCCCCTCGCTGCCCGGAGCCCAGTCCAGCGGCATCACTTCACCCGCACGCCGCAACGCTTCTTCAGCTGCCGTACGAAACGTCAGCACCGCGCGATCCACTTCACCCAGCGCAGCCTTACGCGGCTTCCCCGCCTCGGCAATAATCACGGCTGCGAGGGATTCTTTCTCGGCCTCAATCGCCCGCTCCACCGCGTGCAGCATTTCGCTCCGTTTTTGTGAAGGCAGCCCTGTCATTGCCGCGCTCGCTTCCGCAGCCAGCCGCGCCGCCTTCCACGCCTGCTCCTCGCTGGCCAGCGCCACCCTGCCCACCTCACGCTGGTCCCATGGAGCCCGCACCTCAATCCATCGCTCGCCTTTCGTTTCCGTTCCAGCCAGAAAAAATCCGCGCTCTCCCAATTCGCTCATATCCGCTCCTGCGCACAACCTGCCTAAGCATTTTCAACTCTCGCTCCGGCAACGCGCCTCAGTCTTGTTCTACACTCCGTCCATGACCGATGGCCGCCGCCCTGTACGTTACGATGCCGAACTCGCCTGCCGCCAACTTGCCGACGCCGATCCCCGCCTCGGCAAACTCATCGCCGCCGCAGGCCCATTCACCCTCCGGCTCAAGTCACAACATTCGCCTTTTGAGGCCCTGCTCGAATCCATCATCTACCAGCAGCTCCACGGCAAGGCGGCTGCGGCCATCCTTAAGCGCCTGCTCGAATCCTTCGGCGAATACCACCCCGCCCCCGAACACCTGCTCGCCGCCTCCGACGATCAGCTTCGCGCCGCCGGCGTCTCGCAAGGCAAGATTCTCGCACTTCGCGATCTCGCCTCCAAGACGCTCGACGGCACCGTCCCCACTCTGGCACGCATCCGTCGCATGCCTGACGAAGAAATCATCGCCCGTCTCACCTCCGTCCGCGGCATCGGCCCCTGGACCGTCGAAATGCTCCTCATCTTCCGCCTCGGACGCCCCAACGTGCTCCCCCTAACCGACTACGGCATCCGAAAAGGCTTTGCGCTAACCTTCCATCGCCTGCCCAAATCCAAACCCTTTGACGCTTCCATGCTTGCCGACATGAAAGACCTCGCCCGCCGCGGCCGACGCTGGGAGCCATGGCGTTCCGTTGCAAGCTGGTATCTCTGGCGAGCCTGCGACCTCGCCGGAAAATCCAGCACCCCATTCGCATAATCCGGGGTCTGCGATCTGGCACGGTCTAGCCCCGTGCGTCCAAACACGCTTCTAAGCAACAATGTAGGCAGGAGATTTCTCGAAAATGGCCTCGGAGAACCGCTTCGTCTGTGTGCACGCCCATTTCTACCAGCCGCCCCGCGAGAATCCCTGGCTCGAAACCGTCGAAATCCAACCCTCCGCGGCTCCCTTCCACGACTGGAACGACCGCGTCACTTTCGAGTGCTATGCGCCCAACAGCGCCTCCCGTATCCTCAACGCGGAAAACCAGATCACCCGGATCATCAACAACTACAGCCGCATCAGCTTCAACTTCGGCCCCACGCTGCTCTCCTGGCTGGAAATAAACACCCCGCGCGTCTACCACGCCATCCTCGACGCCGATGCCGCCAGTCAGCGCCGATTCTCCGGCCACGGATCGGCCATGGCGCAGGCCTACAACCACATCATCCTGCCGCTCGCCAACCGCCGCGACAAGACCACCCAGGTACTCTGGGGCATCGCCGACTTCAAAGCCCGTTTCAATCGCGATCCCGAGGGCATGTGGCTGCCGGAAACCGCCGTCGATCTCGAATCCCTCGACATCATGGCCGAGCACGGCCTCAAGTTCGTCGTCCTTGCCCCCCATCAGTGCAAGCGCATCATCCCCATCGTTGCGGAAGGCAGCGCCCCTGCCAGTTTCGCCAAGTGGACCATCACTCCGGGCGATGCCGTCACCACCACCCGCGCCTACCGCATCCAGTTACCTGGCGGACGATCTATCGCGGCCTTTTTCTACGACGGTGCCCGCTCCCGCGCCATCGCCTTCGAGGGGCTCCTCAACAGCGGCGAGGCTTTTTACAATCGCCTCGTTTCCGGATTCTCAGCCGATTCCCGCGATCCCCAGCTCGTCCACGTCGCCACCGACGGCGAAAGCTACGGCCATCATCACCGCTACGGCGACATGGCGCTCGCCTGGATGCTGCAGGAGGTCGAGCAGGCCGAAGGCATCCAGCTCACCAACTACGGCGAGTTTCTCGAGAAATTCCCGCCACAGTGGGATGCCGAAATCGAGGACAACACCTCCTGGAGCTGCGCCCACGGCATCGAGCGCTGGCGTTCCAACTGCGGTTGCAACACCCATCCCGGCTGGTCACAGCAGTGGCGCACCCCCTTGCGCCAATCACTCGACTGGCTGCGCGACTCCATGGCGCCCTTTGCCCAGCGAGCCGCTCTTTCTCTCGGCTTCGACCTCGATCGCGCCCGTAACGGTTACATCAACGTCGTACTCGCCAGAAACGGTTCCAATCACCGCGACAACCTCACTGCAATCAACAATTTCCTCACCGAATTCATCCCCCAGGCCCGCTCACCCGAGTCCCGCGTCGCCGCGCTCAAGCTCATGGAACTCGAACGCCATTCCCTGCTCATGTTCACCAGCTGTGGATGGTTCTTCGACGAAATCAGCGGCATCGAAACGGTGCAGATCGTCGCCTACGCCAGCCGCGTCCTGCAGTTGGCCGCCGAACTCTTCGGTCCCAACGCCGCCGACCTCGAAGAAGAATTCATTCGCCGCCTCGCGGAGGCAAAAAGCAACCTACCCGAAATCGGCAATGGCGGCAGCGTCTACCGCAAATTCGTTCAGCCGCAAAAAGTCGGCCTCAAGCAAGTCGCCGCCCACTATGCCATCAGCTCGGTCTTCACCACCTATACAGACGACACAACCGTCTTTTGCTACTCTGTTTGCCGTCACGCCCACGATGTCTTCAGCTCCGGCCACGCCCGGATGGTCATCGGCCGAGGCAGCATCACGTCGAAAATCACAGAAGAATCGGACATTGTTGTCTTCGCCGTCCTCCATCTCGGCGACCACAATCTCACCGCCGCGGTCAAGCGCTGGACTGCCGCCCTTGAGCCAACCTACGATCCGCTCTGTGAATCCCTCAAGGGCGCCATCACACGCGCTGACATTGCGGAGGCTATTCGCATCATCGACCGTCAGTTCGCCGAACCGGGCCCCGACGGCAAACCGCAACCCACGCGCACCTTCTCACTCACCTCGCTCTTTCAGGACGAGCAGCGCCGCATCCTCGGCCTCATTCTGAAGTCCACCCTGACTGAGATCGAAGCCAGCATCTCCGCCATCTACGAAACACAAGCGTCACTGTTACATTTCCTCAGCCAGAGCCACTTGCCCAAGCCTCAGGCTCTGCTGCTGGCGGCGAACTTCGCTGTGAATGTCGGCCTTCGCGATGCCTTGCGCGGCGATCCCGTCGATTCTGTCAAGATTCGCGCCCTCCTCGAAGTCGCCGAATCCGACAAGATCGAGCTCGACCGCCAGGAACTCGGCTACCTCGCCGGGAACCGAATGAAGGAAATCATGATTTCCCTCCTCGACCACATCGGCAGCACCGATTACGCCGAAACAGCTCTCACCCTGGCCCGCGCTCTGAACCTGTTTCCTTTCGACACCCGCATCTGGCAGTCTCAGAATCTCTGGCATCAGGCTCTTATCAGGACTCGCTCCGATCCGAAAATCGCCAACGAATGGACAACCCGCTTCCTCGAACTCGGACGTCAACTCCACATATGCGCCGAATGCCTCTGGGCAGATGAGGAATCCACCGGTGCATAGCCGGCCCGCGACGATCCGCATTGTTCGCCCGCGGCAGCCGGCATCCCCGCGCCCGCCGCTGCGCATCCACCTTGGAAGGGATCCTCATGCCGCAAGATCGTAAACCTCGCATCTGGCAAGCATTTGTCGTGCCCGCAGCGCTCGGAATCTTTTATTGCGTGGTGCTCTGCCTTGCTTTTCCCCACCTCGCATCCAATTTCCCCGTTCACTTCGACGCCGCTGGCACACCCGACCGCTGGGCAGCGACCGGCCCCATGCTTCTGGCATCCCTGGTGGTCATCGGGTTGCTCTTTTTTGTCCTCGGAATTTCCCTCATCTACAGCGCGGAAAAACGCCTGGGCTGGTGGATCGCCGGACTCGTTTTCGCCGCTTTCATCGGCGCCACAGTCGGAGCCTCCATCGAGTTCATCCACGCGGTGCGATCCTTCCGCGAATTTCATGCGTTCGCCTGGATCGCATGGGCTCTGCTTGCAATTCCGGCTGAAGCGATCTTCTTGCTGATCCCCCGATGGCCTGCCCGTCAGTCTAGGTCCTAGAGCGAATTTGCCGTAGGTATATCCCGGAGCGAAAATGCCCTGCGCGGCTTTTCTGTCAACAAAAGCTGCGCTTGGTTGAATTCAGAAAGTTCACAGTAATAGGGGAAATGCTCTAACTCCGCCACCTCAGTGTCACTGGGCCGTCCATCGGATGCCGCGCCGCCTCGCCCGTCTTTGCGGCCTCCAGCCTTGCCTGTTTCAGCGCAAAATACCACTTCGCCGGCCGGTCCGCATCGTCAATCAGCATCAGGGTCGGATCATATTTCAAACCCTCCGCCTGCTGAATCATCGTCACCTGGTCCTGTTCCACAAACCTCCTGCCAAAAAACTTCGCGATCGGAAGCACCAGCGGCACCTGGTAAAACACGTTCCACGCCGCCGCCACGTCAATCCGGCACGCGTTCGGCTGGGTTGGCGTCACCGTCGTCAGGCTAGCAAACCACTTGTTTCCACAGCGAATTGTCTCGAATCGGCGGTTCGGCAGAACAAAATCAATCGTCGTCGTCACCGGCTCGCCATACACACCCAGCAGCTTATACGGAGCGCTGTTGCCTGAGGGGGCATGCGCCGTCATCCTGAAGCCCTGCGGTATCGGTTCAAAATGCTTTTCCTTCTCGTGAATGCTCTTCCGGCTGCGCCACCACCATGACTGATGCACAAATGGCCCATGCGCCGGATCCATCAGCCCGATAATCCCGTGGTCCACGTTGCACGGCAGCTCGGCCGTCAGGTGCGCGCTCCGGTAGCGTTCGCCAAACTTAGGCACCTCCGGCACCGGCGCAAGCGCAGCGTCTTCCGGCCGCGCGCGCCCGCTGCCCGGCTCCGGAAAATAAACCCACGCATACCCGTCGCGCTCCTCGCACGGATACGCCGTCCCATGCAGGTTCCGCGGAAATGTGTCCCGGCTCGTCAGCGAGGGAATTTCCATGCACTGCCCGCTCACCGGTTCAAAAACCCATCCGTGATACTTGCACGTCACCGCTTCGCCGTCGAACCACCCGCACGAAAGCGGAATCCCGCGGTGTGGGCATGCATCCCGCATCGCAAACACCCTGCCGTCCGCGCGCCGCCCCAAAATCAGCGGTATGCCCATGATCGTCTGCTTCACCAGTTGCTTACCCTGGAGCCCTTCGCTGCGCATCGCTGGGTACCAGTCGTTGTAGAGCAGCGCCGTCGCCGGTCCCTTTGCTTCCGGAACCACAATCCTATTTGCCATAGCCTCTTATTCCTGCCGGTATCTTAAACTTGTACTCTCGTTTCACGCCGAATTTCCATGCACGCGGTCTTCTGTCATTCGCCACGAAAAACAGATGCTCATTGCTCCGGCAGCCCCGCGGATATGGCATTCTAAATGGCGAAGAACCAACGCTGTCCGACGGAGGCTGTGATTCGCTGGAACGTGATTGGCCTTAAAGTGAGTCACAGCTTTCAGGGGAGGGAAACATGCAACGCACTCGTATCGCGGCACTGGTTGCCCTCATTTTCGCGCTCGGCCTTTCCGCCCCGATGGCGCGGCCCCAGATGAGCAGCTATTACTTTGCCGAGGTTCATAAGGTCATCTATCCACCCCCAGCCGTGGCGCCCGGTGAGATTCAGCACGCCATCGCAGACGCCACACGCGAGCACAAGCGCGTCATTGTCGACTTCGGCGGAAACTGGTGCAGCGACTGCAAGGTGCTCGACTACTATCTCCACGAGCCGCCCAACGCCGGCCTGCTCGCCAGGGACTTTATCCTGGTCGATATCAACATCGGGCTCTACACCCACAACCTCGACCTCGCGGAGAAATACAACATTCCTATCCACAAAGGCGTGCCCGCGCTCGCCGTTCTCAGTTCACGCGGACGGCTCCTCTATAGCCAGACCGGCGGCCAGTTTGAGAACATGAGCCGCATCAGCCTGGACGCCGTCACGGCCTTCCTCGATATGTGGAAGCCGGTGAGGTAATCGCAGCCCATGCCAGCCATGCAAAAGCTGCGGCGTTCACTCCGGCGATTCAGCAATGACCTCAAGCAGGCCGCCTGGAACGCCTTTCGTCACAGTGCATTTCAAAACTCCAAAGCCGCGGCCTATTCCGGCATTCTCAGCCTCTTTCCCACGCTGCTTGCCATCACCGCGCTCCTCGCCTTGGCACCCGAAGGCACTAGCTTCCTCGGCGAACTGCGCTACGCCGTCAGCCAGATTCTTCCGCCGGATACCATGCTCCTCGTCCAGGCCTACTTCAGTCCCGGACGCGGACGATCCGTTCATCTGGTCATCATCTCCTGCACCATTACGTTCTTCGCCGCCATGAGCCTCATGCTCGCCCTGATGGAAGGCCTGCGCCGTGCTGACCGTCTCCCCCGCAACGCGTGGAACTTCTGGCGCCAGCGGCTCGTTGCCATCTCGCTTGTCCCCGGCATGCTCATCCCCATGTTCTTCGCCACAGCGCTTGTCACCTTGGGCCACAGCATTGAAGAATGGATGATCTTGCAAGCCGGCCATACGCTGCGCTTTTATGTCCTGTTCTTCTGGCGAGCCACGCGCTGGGTCATCGCCCTCTTCACCAGCGTCGTCGTATTGGCCACCTTATACCACTTCGGCATCCCCCGCCGCCGCCACTGGAAGCACGTTTTGCCGGGTGCGTTTCTCTCCACCGCGATGTGGTTCCTCGCGACCCTCCTCTTCGGCTGGTACGTCGGACGCTCCACACGCTATCAGCTCGTTTACGGTTCGCTCAGTGCGGGCGTGGCCACCATCGTCTGGCTCTACATGGTTTCCCTCATCATCCTCTACGGCGCGGAGTTCAATGCCCAGGTCTATCGCATCGACCGCCCCGAGCCCGGCGAATTCGACACCGAACCCTTTACCCCGCAAACGCCTGCCAAACCCTCCACGCAACACCCTCACGCACGCAACACCGCACCCCAGACAAAAGTTCCCACCGCAAATGCGGCCGATGCCCGCGAAGACCACCCCGCGCTTCCGCTAAAATGATTTCGTTGGCGTCATCCTGAAAGACGCCGCTCAGTATTGGGGGATGGATGAATTTCTCGTATGCCGGCTCTGATTCGGCTCACAAGCCACGCCGCGCCAAGATCGTTGCTACCCTGGGACCTGCTTCCTCGCATGCCGATGTTTTCCGTGAACTGGTTCGCGCCGGCCTCGACGTCGCCCGCCTGAACTTCTCGCATGGCACACATCCTGAAAAACTTAAGCTCATTGAAATGGTGCGCGCCGTCTCCAGATCCGAAGGCAAGCATGTCTGCATCCTCGCCGACCTGCAGGGCCCCAAGATTCGCACTGGCCGCCTCCAGAATCGAATCCCGGTTCAGCTCAAGGCCGGCCAGTCGCTCACCATCACCCCCCGCGACATCGCCGGAACCGCGACGGTCATATCCACCACTTTCACCACCCTTGCTGAAAATCTCTCCGCGGGTGACCGCATCCTGCTCTCCGACGGCCTCATCGAACTCCGCGTCTCCGCCATCCACGGTGAAGACGTCGAGTGTGCCGTCCTCAACGGCGGGACTCTCGGCGAACACAAGGGCATCAACCTGCCCGGCATCCCCGTCAAGGTTCCGTCGCTGACCGAAAAGGACGAAATCGATCTCGAGTTCGCCCTCCAACACGACGTCGACGCCATCGCCCTGTCCTTCGTCCGCACCGCGGAAGACGTTAAGCTCGTCAAGGACCGCATCGCGGCTTCCGGCACCGGCGCATGGCTCATCGCCAAGCTGGAAAAGCCCCAGGCCATCGACAATCTCGACTCCATCCTCGAAGTCGCCGACGGCATCATGGTCGCCCGCGGCGATCTCGGCGTTGAAGTCCCTCCAGAGCGCGTCCCCGCCATTCAGAAGCACATGATTCGCCGCGCGGCCGCTTATCGCAAGCCCGTCATCACCGCAACGCAGATGCTGGAATCCATGATCGAAAACCCGCGCCCCACCCGCGCGGAAGCCAGCGACGTCGCCAACGCCGTATACGACGGCACCGACGCGGTCATGCTCTCGGCCGAAACCGCTGCCGGCAAGTACCCCGTCGAAGCTGTCCGCATGATGTCCCGTATCGTCGCGGAAACTGAAAGCAACCTGCATAGCGGCAATATCGAAGCCCGGCCCGATCACCTCAAGCTCTCGATTCCTGAAACTATCTGCGAATCCATGGCGCACGCTGCCGACGACCTCGACGTCGCCGCCATCGCTGTCTTCACCGAAACTGGCACCACGGCCCGTCAGCTTTCCAAGTATCGCCCCAAGCCGCCCATCTACGCGCTTTCCAGCGTCGAACCGGTCATTAACCGCATGGCCATGCTCTGGGGCGTGCGCCCCATTCTCTGCACCAAGGCCACCACCACGGAAGAAATGGTCGATATGGCCGAACAGGTCATCCTGGAAGGCGGCTATGCCGGCCGCCACGACATCCTCGGCATCGTCGCTGGCACCCGGACCCTCAGCGGATCCACCAACTTCCTCCGCCTCCACGTCATCGGCGATCTGGCTCCCGAACACTCCGCGGATCACACCGCCGAGCAGCACCCTGAGCCGGTTTCCACCAAAGCCTGATTTCCCCCTGAATCCACGGTGCCCCACTCAAGTCCGGTTTCCGGCTTGACTGGGGCACTGGCCGCTTCACCACTGGCCGCTTTATTCCTGACTCCTGGCCACCGCCTCTTATACTCTCTTCCCATGGGTCGCATTCGCGTTCTTTCCGATCAGGTGGCCAACCAGATCGCCGCCGGCGAGGTCGTGGACCGTCCCGCCTCCGTCGTCAAGGAGCTTCTCGAAAACGCCCTCGATGCCGAAGCTACCCGTATCCGCGTTGAAGTCGAAGGCGGCGGACGCAAGCTCATCCGCGTCATCGACAATGGCCACGGCATGGTCCGCGACGACGCCATGCTCGCCTTCGAGCGCCACGCCACTTCCAAGATCCGCAGCAGCGACGATCTGCTTTCCATCGCTACCCTCGGCTTCCGCGGCGAAGCCCTGCCCTCCATCGCCTCCATCGCGCGCCTGGAAATGACCACCCGCGCCCGCGGCGAAACCTCCGGCACCCTCATTGAAATCACCGGCGGCAAAATACAGCGCGTCGAAGACGCCGGAGCGCCCGAAGGCACCACCTTCACCATTCGAGACCTTTTCTTCAATACCCCTGCGCGTCGCAAATTCCTCCGGGCTGAAAGCACTGAGCTTTCCCACGTCTCTGCCCTCGTCACCCATTACGCGCTCGCCCACCCTGACAAGCACTTCGAACTGCACTCCGCCACGCAAACCCTCCTGCTCGCCCCGCCCGTCAAGAGCCCGGCCGACCGCGTCTTCCAGATCTTCGGCGCCGAAACCCTCTCGCAACTCATCAACGTCGCCGCCGAGCGCCCGTTTGACCGCGCTGGCCTGCCCGAGCCGCCGCCATGGCGCCGCGATCAGGATTATCAGCCGCCTGACCCCGGTTTCCTCCGCGTACGCGGCTTCGTCTCCAAGCCTGCCCTGCAAAAGCTCAACCGCAATTCCATTTACATCTTCGTTAACAATCGCCTCATCCGCGACCGCCTCGTGCTCCACGCAATCACCGAGGCTTACCGCAACATCATCCCGCCCACCTCGTTTCCCGTCGCCCTGCTCTTCCTGGAAATGCCGCCTCATGAGGTCGACGTCAATGTCCACCCCTCCAAAACCGAGGTCCGCTTCCGCCAGAACACCGTCATCCACGACTTCGTCCGCGACGCCGTCCGCAACACCCTCATGAAAGCGCGTCCCACCGCCGAATTCCTCGCCGCGCTCCACGGTTCCCAACCCGTCTCCTCCGTTCTGCCCGCCGGCGAGCCCATGCAGGATTCCGCATACCCCGTCACGGACTCCGAACCCATCCCCGCCGATCCTGAAGTCGCCGCCTTCACCCTCACGCAGCCCGCCCAGCAACCCTCCGCTCAACCACTGCCTTTCGCCCTTGCGGAAAATCTTCGCTACGCCTTTTCGCCCAGCGTCGGACCCACCGCCGCAACGCCGGAATCCCCGCTGCCGCAGGCTACGGAAGCTTCCGCCGTCATCGTTCCCGGCGGAAGCTGCGGTCACGAGCACTCCGAAGAACCAGTTCCACCGCCCGGCGGCGCGGAAGCCAACCTCACCTCGCTCGCATCCCTCAAGCCCCTCGGCCAGCTCCGTGAGTCTTTCATCCTCGCCGTCAACGACGAGGGCTTCTGGATCATCGATCAGCACGTCGCCCACGAACGCGTCCTTTTCGAGAAAATCCTCCGCGAGCGTGAGGTCGAGCGCGTCCATCGCCAGCGCCTCCTCATGCCCATGCTTATCAATTTGCTCCCCGAGCAGATGGTCCGTTTCGCCGAAATCGCCGCCGAACTGGATCGCAATGGCTTTGAAGCCGAACCCTTTGGCCCCCACACCATCGCCGTCAAAGCAGCTCCCGTCGGCCTCGAAGGCGCACGTCTCGAGCGCATGCTCATGGAGGTCCTCGAACAGGCTGGCAACTCCGCTCAATCGGAAAATCTCGAAACCATGCGCACCCGCATCGCCGCCTCGATCGCCTGCCATTCCGCCATTAAGGTCAACTTCCCGCTTGACATCCAGCGCATGGAATGGCTCCTCGCCGAGCTCGCCCGCACCGCCCATCCCACCAGTTGCCCCCACGGCCGCCCAATTGCTTTACGATATTCATGGAAGGACATTCAGCGCGCTTTCGAGCGCATCTAGTCACTTTAGCCCTTAGCTCTTGGCCGTTCGCTTCCAGCTAAAAGCTAATGGCCAAAAGCTGGCAGCTATCTGTACCGTCCCCTTCCCTGTAAAGGACCTTCTTTGACATCGCAGCAGCTTATCGAGGCGCGTGCCGCCCTCTGGCATCACAATGCCGAACCCATTCTTACCCTGGAAGAAGCCGCATCCTGGGTCGCCACCACCGGCTTTCTTCTTTTTCTCCCGCGCCGCCAGCAGCTCCGCGCACCCAGCCCCACATTTGTTGAAGCCTGCATGGGCAGGCTCGAGCACACGCCCGCGCGCCCGGATATCGAAAACGCTCTCTCGCTTGCCCGTCGCCTTTTCACCACTGGCGAGGTCTTTCCGCTCAACCTGCTCGGCACGCTCAGCGAAGAACCCGATTTTCTCATCGCTCGCGACCGCCTCCCGTGGCTCTTCTCCCTGCGCGGCGACCGCGCATGGAAAGCCGCGCCCGGCGGCCGCACCTCGCCCCTCAATATCAGCGTCTGGAAGCTCCTCGACGAGCAGGGCGAGCTCACCGCCGACCAGATCCGCTCCGGCGTAGGTCGCGAAGTCACCGACTCATCCATACGCCGCGCCCTCATCGACCTCTGGGGCACCCTCCGTGTCTTTCCCCGCTATCACGACGGCGAAACCACCTGGGCGCTCGCCAAAACTCTTTGCCCCAGGGAGTGCACCAAGGGAACCACCACCGCCCAGAGTGCAGCGCTCTCGCTCTTCCTCGCCGACTACCTGCGTTCGGCCATCGCAGCCACTGAGGATGAAGCCGCATCTTTCCTGTCGCCGCTCGCCTCGCGCTCCAGGCTGCGCGAAGTCCTCCACGCGCTCGTGTCCACGCGCCAGCTCTCCAGCATTCCCCTCGGCCCCAACACGCTCTACTACGTTGCCGGGGAACTGCCCGAATTCCCTGAGATCGTTGCGCCCCAGCCCGCCGAAGCCCCCGCGCCAACCGCGGAAGAAATCGAAAGCGTGTCAGAACACGTAACTCCCGTTCGTCACGAGCCTCACGAACGCATCCACAAGTACACGCCGCGCACCGAACCACGCGAACCATATCGGCGCTCCGAGCGCCCCGCTGCGCGCCGCGAATTCAAGCCCCGCCGGTTCGAAGGCGGATACAACCGCCCATCCCGTGACGATCGGGAAGGCCGCCCCGAACGCAGCGAAACAGGATTCCGTCCCCGCCGCGAAGGCGGCTTCAAACCCCGTGACGAGCGTAGCTTCAAACCGCGCCGCGAAGGCGGCTTCAAACCCCGTGAGGGGCGCAGCTTCGAACCCCGCAGCGAAAGCGGCTTCCGTCCGCCATTCCGCAAACCGCGCCCGGAAGCAGACTCCGGCTTCGCCGAATCCGATCACCCAGAACGCGCACCGCGTTCTACCGGCGAAGATCGCCCTCCGTTCCGCAAATCCACATCCGGCGGACGGCACAAGCCCTTCGGCCAGAAATTCGAACGCAGCGGAGAACGCAAACCCTACGGCGAGCGAAAATCTTACGGCGCACGCGGAGAACGCAGCGAGCGCAAACCCTACGGCGAGCGAAAGCCCTATGCCAACCGCCCCGACTTCCGCAAATCTCGCGACGGCGAAGACCGCCCCCACCGCGACGCAGAATCCTCCGAGCGTCCGCCCCGCAAGTCCTTCGGCAAACCCGGCGGCTTCTCCAAACCCGGAGTCAAATCTGGAGCCAGACCCGGCGCCAAAAGCTTCGGCAAAGGCCCCGGCAAGGGATTCGGAAAAACCACCGGCACAGGCCCCAAAAAGTCCTACGGCAAACCCGGCGGAAAATCAGGCTTCGGCAAAGCTCCCGGAAAAAGCTTCGGTAAAAACTTCAGCAAAGGCCCGGGGAAAGGACCTGGGAAAGGGAAACCCCGCGGCCCGGGCAAACCACGCCGCTCGGAGTAACTTTTCCGCGCGGCGCACTGCCTGAATCCGAATGACAGACAGGCACGAAAGGACTGCCCCGAATAGATGACAGACGCCACGCCAGCCCGCAAGCCCATCATCGCCATTGACGGCCCTGCCGGAGCCGGCAAGAGCACGGTCGCGCGCCATCTTGCCGCCCGCTTCGGCCTGCTCAATCTTGAGTCCGGCGCCATGTATCGCGCCTTCGCGCGCAAAGCTCTCGACTCCGGTGTCGCCCCCGACCACCCCGAAGCCCTCAAGGCCCTCGCACGCACCACCACCATTGCGCTTGAGCCAACCCCCGATGGAAACCGCGTCCTGCTCGACGGCGTCGACGTCACCGCCTCCCTGCGCGACCCCGCTGTCACTCAGGCAGCCTCGCGCGTCAGCGTCCACCCCGCCATCCGCTCCTGGATGGTTGATCTCCAGCGCGCCATGGGCCGCAACGGCGGCATCGTCATGGAAGGCCGCGACATCGGCACCGTCGTCTTCCCTGACGCCGAAATCAAGTTCTTCCTCGACGCCTCGCCCGAAGCCCGCAGCCAGCGCCGCTATCTGGAAACTCCATCGGCCGCCGCCACGCCAGAAGCTCTCCACGAAGAGCTCCGCAAACGCGACGAGCGGGACCGCAACCGGGCTGAATCCCCGCTGCGTCCCGCTCCCGATGCCATTGTCATCGATTCAACCGAGCTCACACTCGATCAGGTGCTCGCACGCATCGAATCTGTCGTTATTGAACGGTTGGGTGTACGGGTTTCTGGCTCTTGAAATGCGGCGCCTGGCTCTTCATCGCACCCGGCGTCGCTGTCGGCCCCTTGCTGATCTCCACGCTGCCGTGAGTCGTCGTCAGTTCAATCTTCGGACCACCGCTGCCAACCTGCCCCTTCAGCATCTTCGTTCCGCCTGACGTGGAAGCTGTCAGCGGAAAATCCGAATTCAGCCTCTCATCGCTGCTCGTGCTCGCCGTGATCTGGAAGCTGGCATTCTCCGGAACCTGTAGCCGCACACTGCCCGTCCGGTTCTCAATCTTGATCGCGCCCAGCGGCAGCCCTGTCGACACATTCACGTCGCCATCGCTGTCCGTCACCTGCAAATCGCCGGCAATCGCGCTCAGGTCCATGTTCTTGGCTCGTGCCTTGATCACAACCGGGCCGCTCGCCCGATCCATCCCAAGGTCGCCCGAGTCGAGCGTCAATTCACCCACCAGGTGCGGCACCGTAATCTGTGTGCGGCTCGACTGGAACGTCACCGCTCCGTTCACCTTCTCCAGATGCACGTCGCCCGTAAACTCCCCACGAATCGAAGCATCACTGCCGATCTTCGACAGCGTCACATCACCGCCCGCGCCTTCCACCAGCGCCTGCCCCTTCACATCATGCGCGGAAAAGTCACCATTCTGCATCTTCGCGTGCACATTGGCGCCCAGGTCATCCAACCTCACATCGCCATGCCTTGCCGTCACGTCCACGCTGCCGTTCAGGCCCTCCACGGTCACATCGCCGTGACCGCTCTTGATCACGGCTCCCGCCGCCACCGGCAGCTCCAGCGTCAGATCCACGCTCGTGTTGTCCTTTGCGGGAACCACGATATTCGCGCCCGAACTCGTCGGATCAATCCGCGGCTTCGTCTCTTTAAACGCGCGGTTCGCGTGGTCCTGTGATGAGGTGTGCGCCACCTGGTGCCCACGCAGGTGAATCATTCCATCCGTCGACGCCGTCACCATCACATCGCCCCGTGGATCATCGATATTTACGATCGGCGTGACACCGCTCGGCACACTCAGAGCCTGGTCCATCTGCACCGTGTGGTCGTACTGTGGGCCCATCATGTTCCAGAAGTTGTTCGTGTCTGGACCAAACCAGCCCCAGTTCTGCGCCCCATGCACGCTCCCGCCAATCACAATCAGGAGTATCACGAGCCATACCAGCCCGCCGGCGCCGCGCCCTGCATATGGATTCTGCCGGTCAATCAGGTACTCCAGCAGCAGCAGCACGCCCAGTCCGATCAGCAGCACCGGCCACCAGTGTCCATACCAGTTCCAGAAAACGCCCGCCGGAATCCGCCCCGTCTCCACCAGCAGCGCCACAACGCCAATCAATATCAGCACGATCGGCCGCACCATCGACCGCCGGCACGACCCGCGATAATAACGCCAGTAGGCACGCTGCGCCTTTGCGTAGTCCCTTGCCTGACGCGCCGCAGAACGAGGATCGTACGGAGGATTCGTGCCCATGGCTTAGTATTTCCTCTCTTCCTGCGACTGCCCCGCAAATGGGCTGCCCGTCTGCCCCGCCACGGGTTGCGTCGGAGCGGCAGGTGGCATCGGCATGCACCCGTCCGGATAAAACCCTCCCGGCGGCGGTGGAGGCATCTGTGCCAGCACCACACGTTCCGCCAGCATCAGAATTCCAATCACAATCAGGATCAGCGGCCAGCTTCGGCCAAACGAAAGCACTCCGTACTGGTCCAGCAGCGCCATGACCCCAATCGTTACCAGGATCAACGGACCCCGCAAACGTCGTAGTAACAGATACTGGTTCATTGCCGGCCTCCTGCCTGTCCTTTTATCCCCCGCGTCCGCTGAATCAGCAGCCACACGCCGATGCCGATAATAATCAGCGGCCAGCCGCGTCCCACCCAGTTAAATCGGAAAATGCCCAGCGAATTGAACAGAAACAGCATCCCAAGTCCGATCAGCACTATCGCCCCGATCGGCTCCCGCCGCGCCCTCCGCAGATCCGGCGGCGGCATCGGATTCCCCGCGGCGTCTACCGGCACATACGGCGGATAAGCTCCGTATGGTGGCACTTCCCCGGGCACCTGTCCGCTGACGGGCGCAAAGCCTGCCGCACCTGGCACCGCTCCCGGCTGGAATCCCGCACCGGTGGCAGGATTCGCACCCATGCTCGTCGGCGGAACCCCACCCGCAACTGGCTGCCCCGTCATCGGATCGATCGGGGGGATATACGCTTGCGAGTTCGGCATCCCGATACGGTTGCCCAGATCATTCAGCCCAAACGGATCCGGCAAAGGCATCCCGAATCGCCGCGCCCGCGCCGTATGGTGAGCGTCAAACACCTGGTAGATCACCCAGGCCGCAATGAAAAATCCGAAGATGCCATGGGCGTTCGCCATGCCCACCAGCGCCACAAACACCAGCACATGCACAATCGCCTTCACATATTGGCCGTTGTACATCGCGCCCACGCCGGGAATAAATCCCAGCACGGTCGCCAGCGCCGGATTCGGTGCGGACGGCACCATCGGCACCGCGCTGCCTGCTACGCCAGCCACCGCTGGCCCCTGACCCAGCCGTTCGGCCAGGCACTGTTCGCAATAAACGCTGCTGGAAACCGGCCGGACGCACTCCGTGCATAGCGCCTTGCCGCAATTCTGGCAGTAGGAAGCTACAGGTCGATCGGGATGATTCGTGCAGTTCATGCCCTGCTCCTTTCCGCCTTCTGTTGTTTTCTGTCTTCCTGCCTTGGCCCGTTCACAACTACCTTCCCATCGTCAGCCCGAGCGACTTCCTCGCCCGGCTGCACCGTATGATTCGCCGCCCACTGAGAGCCAGTCAGTACCGGCGGCTCGCCCAACTTTGCTCCGCCGCTCGCGCCCTTCTTCGTGGCCTTCTGCGGCAACGCATGCTGCCTGATCTCTCGCAGCTGCGAATCCATCTCGTACAGGAATCGAAGATTCTCGTACGTGTACACCACCTTCTGCTTGGTGCCGTAAAAACTCCTCACCGCCGCATTCTCCAGGGACGACAGCGACAGATCCTGCAGCTTCACGTTTCCCGGACGCAACCCGATCAGATTCAACGTCAGCGTGATCGAAAAGAACGCCATCGCCAGCGTCATCAGAAGCCGCGTCTCCTGGAAGCTCCGCCGCATCGACAACTGCCACACCGCCGGCCCTGACGCCACCGGAACCGCCCCCGCCAGCACTGCCACTCCACCTGCTCCCGTGGTCTGATCCAGAATCTTGCCCACCAGCGCAGGCGGCACATGCGGCTCCTCCTGCAGATACCTCATCCATTCCCGGCCCTGCGCGGCATGCGCCAGCAGCTCGCTGCACGACGGGCACGATTTCCCATGCCCCTCAAACGCTGCTCGCGCCCTCTCAGGAAGCTCGCCGTCCAGGCTCTCGGACAGCCACGCCTCCCATTCCTCGCAGCGAATGCCGTCCACCGTTTTGTTCTCAAATGGATGCTTGTCCGCCATCGCTAAACCACCTGTCCCTTATTACGCTGCAACACGCGCGCAAGTTCCGCGCGCCCACGGCTGATACGGCTTTTCACAGTTCCTTCAGGGACGCGTAGAACCTGTGCAATCTCTTTGTAATCCATATCATGCAAATCGCGAAGGATCACCGCCTCGCGCAGCTCCGGAGAAATCTTCACCAGCGCCGCTTGCACCATCTGTTCCAGTTCTTTCTGTACCGCCCGGTCGTGCTGATTCGGACCGCCCTGTGACAGACGTTCCGTCAGTGGCTGCTCGTCGCTCTCGTTCCAGCCCTCATCCATCGACGACGTCACTCGCTGCTGCTTCGACCGCCGGAAGTGATCCACCAGCAGGTTCCGCGTCAGCGTCGTGATCCACGTCTCAAAGCTTCCCCGCGCCGCATCAAACGATTTCAGATTTCCGTAAACCTTCAGAAAAACATCCTGGGTCAGATCCTCGGCGTCGCTCGCCGACCCCGTAAACCGGTAGCACAGCGCATATACCCTCCGGTGATGAACCTTCACTAGCTCGGTCCATGCGCCCGAATCCCCATCGATGCACCGCTGCACCACCACGTGCATGGTCGCTTCCATCGCTCTCGGATCAGATGCGGAATGCAGCATCGCCTCGGCCGTTCGTTCCGTCTGCCCGGTCTTTCCACCCAGGCGGCTGTGAGACTGCGCCCGCTTCGTGCTCTCAGGCCAGAAGCTCATGTTCCGCAAATCCCAGGTCAACGTGCTCATGCAGCCTCTTACGCAGATGGCTGCCGATTGGTTCCAGAATTCCCTTACGGGCCTTCTCAGAACAAAGTTGTCTATACCGATCTTTGCCTATTTTCCCGGCGCCCTGCAAAGAAAAAGCGCTCAACCCCATGGCAAAGCGCTTCTTCTTAAACAAGTTACCCTAAGAAACCGCTCAGTTCTGGTCCGGCAGGTAGTCCCGTGACACCGGATTCTCATACAGCGAGTAATCCCGCGTCACCACTGTCAGGCCGCTCGGCGTCACAAAATAATTCTTCCGGTCTTCTTCCTGGTCATAGCCGATCACTGTTCCCTCCGGCAGGTGCACGTCGCGGTCAATGATCGCCCGCCGGATCCGGCAGTGCCGCCCGATATTCACGTGTGTAAACACAATGCTGCTCTCCAGCTCCGAATACGAGTTCACACGCACATCCTGCGAAAGCACGCTGTTGCGCACAAGCGCGCCGGAAATAATGCACCCGCCCGATACAATCGAATTCACAGCGCTGCCCGTCCGCCCCGGCTCCCCAAATACAAACTTCGCCGGGGGATACTGCCTCACCCGCGTCCGGATCGGCCACCCCTTGTCATACAGGTTGAATATCGGCGAAATCGACGCCACGTCCATATTCGCGTCGTAATAAGCGTCCAGCGTGCCCACATCCCGCCAGTACAGCGCTTCCTGCTTGTTCTCGTCCACAAAGTTGTAGGCGTAGATCTTGTACTTGTCCAGGATGTCCGGCAGAATGTTGTGCCCGAAATCGTGCTTCGAATTCGGATTCTCCGCATCCTTCATCAGCGCCGGCAGCAGCACATCCGTGTTGAACAGGTAGATCCCCATCGAGGCATCCACCATCTGCGAATTCCAAGGTGAGCGCAGCTCCGTCGTCTTCGGCTTCTCGACAAACCCCCGCACTTCCCCGCTGCGCGCCACATCCACCACCCCGAACCGCGATACTTCATCCGGACGAATCTGCAGCGTCGCAAGCGTCACGTCCGCGCCCGAGGCATTATGCTGCTCCAGCATCTTGCCGTAGTCCATCTTGTAAATGTGATCGCCGGACAGAATCAGCACGTGCTTCGGCTGTTCCGAGCCAATCGAATAAATATTCTGGTACACCGCATCCGCCGTCCCCATGTACCAGTTCGCGCTCACACGCTGCATCGGCGGAAGAATCTCAATAAACTCCCCCAGCTCCTGCGCCACCACACCAGACCACCCCTCGCGGATGTGCCGGTTCAACGACAGCGCCTTGTACTGCGTCAGGATGTAAACCCGATGCAAACCGCTGTTGATGCAATTGGAAAGAGTGATGTCGATAATGCGGTATTGCCCCCCAAATGGCACCGCAGGTTTTGCTCGATCACGGGTCAGCGGAAACAGCCGTTCGCCCGCCCCTCCTGCCAAAAGCACTCCCAGCGTATCCTTCATATCGGGCCCTCCCCCTTTGGTTGCAGACTGCTACCCCATTGCATCAGGCAGATTCAATTCCCCCGCCTGCGCGCCTGGTTCCTGATCGCGCCGAATCTTAACACAGCTGCATCAACACGTGACGTAGCCGCTACATTTCCGGCTCTTCGCCTTCTACCGCGATTCGCAGCGACCGCAGGAAATGCACGTCCTGCGCCGTGAATGCACCACTGCCTTCGCCCTCGGCTCCAGCTTCTCCTTCCTGCTTTCCATCCGCTGTCTCCACTTCGTTCAGCCCAATCGTCGCTTCCAGCATCAACAGCACGTCGAATCCGTGATCCCGTATCTGCTGCACAACACCCGCAATCTGCTCCGAGTCCGAAATGCTGTCGTGGATGGCTTCTCCAAGACGTTGAATGAGCTGCCGTAGTGTCTGATCCAAAACAAACCTCGCTTCTTCCTGCGGCGGTGACAACTACCGCCACCCGCCTATACCTTAACTCCTGCGTGCAACGCCCGCCACGCGCCAGCCGCCTTCCTGTTCGCAACAAGAGCATCTTAGCGTCCCGGATTTACAACACGGTAGCTCCGAAAACACCTCATTCCGACAACTCCGCCCTTGCTTTGCGATGCCTGCATATGCAGAGTCCAACTGAAAATGCTCTAAACTTTTTTTATGGAAGCAAATCGCGTCGGTCGCACCGTGGGCATAGGCACTCGCCTCCTCGGGCGAGTCTTGCGCGATAAGACCGCAGAAACTGCGGCCCGCACCACGGCCCACGTCGAAAAACAAGCCCCCGTCTACAAAGAACGCGGCCGCCGCCTCGGCGAAGGCTCACGGCGCTTCGGCCACGCCGTCTGGACGCCCTTCGCCCACGCCTCGCGCATCCTCTGGCTGGAAATTACCGGGCTCTTCTTCGGCGTCTTCACCGTCTTCTTCGGCGGCAACGTCTGGCGCCTGCGCGACGACTGGGCAGGCGGCCCATCCCATCATCGCTTCATTCTCTACGCCTTCATCACCCTCATCTTCTTCTACTTCACCGTCAGCTCTTTCATTCGCGTCAGCCGGCATAGCCGCGCCCACCGCAAGAACCGATAGAAGCCGCACCCCGTCAACTGCTGCGCGCAAATTCTCTTCTTGCTAAACTTTTCAGTTCCCCATGGCCGACTCGCCCAAACACGTTTACACCTCCGCCGACCTCGAAGCCCTCAACTTCGATCCTGACCGCGACCTCGGCTTTCCCGGCGAATACCCCTTCACCCGCGGCATCCAGCCCACCATGTACCGCGGCCGCCTCTGGACCATGCGCCAGTATGCCGGCATGGGCGACGCCGAGGAAAGCAACCGCCGCTACAAATTCCTCCTCGCCAACGGCACCGCAGGCCTCTCCGTCGCATTCGACCTGCCCACCCAGATCGGCTACGACTCCGACGACCCCATGGCCCTCGGCGAAGTCGGCAAGGTCGGCGTCGCCATCGACTCCATCGAAGACATGCAGCGCCTCTTCGACGGCATCCCCCTCGACAAAATCTCCACGTCAATGACCATCAACGCCACGGCCTCTATCCTGCTAGCCCTCTACGTCGTCGCCGCCAAACGCGCCGGGGCAGACATCGGCAAGCTCTCCGGCACCGTCCAGAACGACGTCCTCAAGGAATACATCGCCCGCGGCACCTACATCTATCCCGTCCGCCACGCCCTCCGCATCATCACCGACATGTTCGCCTGGGCCAACGAAAACACCCCCGAATGGAACACCATCTCCATCTCCGGCTACCACATGCGAGAAGCCGGCTGCACCGCCGCGCAGGAAGTCGCCTTCACCCTCGCCAACGGCGCCACCTATGTCGAAGCCGCGCTCGCCGCCGGCCTCGACATCGATCGCATCGCGCCGCGCCTTTCCTTCTTCTTCAACGCCCATAACAATTTCCTTGAGGAAGTCGCCAAGTTCCGCTGCGCCCGCCGCGTCTGGGCCAAAACCATGCGCGAGCGCTTCGGCGCGCAAAATCCGCGCTCCTGGATGCTGCGCTTCCACACCCAGACCGCCGGCTCCACGCTCACCGCGCAGCAGCCGGAAAACAACATCGTCCGCACCGCCCTGCAGGCCCTCGCCGCCGTCCTCGGCGGCTCGCAGTCGCTCCACACCAACGGATTCGACGAAGCCCTCGCCCTGCCCACCGAGGAAGCCGCGCGCACCGCCCTCCGTACCCAGCAGATCATCGCCTACGAATCCGGCGTCGCACAAACCATCGACCCCTTCGCCGGCTCCTGGTACATCGAGTCCCTCACCACCTCGCTCGAAAATCAGGTCGACGAAATCCAGCATCAGATCGCTCGCCACGGCGGCATGCTCTCCGCCATCGAGAAAGGCTGGGTCCAGTCAGAAATCCAGAATGCCGCCTACGAATACCAGCGCGCCGTCGACTCCGGCGCCGCCACCGTCGTCGGCGTCAACCGCTTCACCCGCGACAATGAACCCGGCGTCCCCATCCAGCGCATCGACGAGAGCCTCGAACGCAAACAGGTCGAGCGCGTCCGGGCCCTCCGCGCCCGCCGCGACGCAGCCCGCTGGCAATCCTCTCTCGACCGCGTCCGCGAAGCAGCCCGCAACGCCCAAAACCTCATGCCCACCATCCTCGAAGCCGTCGAAAGCTACGCCACCGTAGGCGAAATCGCCTCCGCCATGCGCGAAATCTTTGGCGAATACGAAGAATCCATCGTTATCTGAAAGGCTCACTGACCTGGACTGTCCACCTCCGCCTCGCCGACAAGCGCACCGGACCGAACGGCGAATCTGGCGCTCTCCAGCACTGAAAAGGAGTACGAATTGAGCGATACAAACAACGGCGCATCGGTGCCGGATCTGCAGAACGAACAACTGGAGATGACGCCTCAGACGGCTATGGAATTACAACGTCTGAATTTGGCCGTGCTGGTCGATATACGCCAGAAATTTGAGCTGGAGATCCAGGGTGAAATTCCGGGCGCATGCTTTCTGCCGCTCTTTCAGTTCAAGCGCATGCTCGGGCACACGTTGAGCCAGCTCGAGCAGGATGCTCTCGACGAAGATATTCCCGACCTGCACGATATTCAGCACTTTCTCGCAATGATCAACAACATGCACCACTCCAAGGACCTGATCCTCGTATGCGTCTGCAACAGCGGGCATCGTAGCCTGAATGCGGCGCGGCTGCTTCGGTTGCTCGGCTACGAACATTCCTTCTCGCTTGCCGGTGGCTTTCTCGCGCTGGACGAGTTGCTGACGGGTCAGCAGGAAACCCAGGAAAACTCCCCCAGCCGGTCATCCTAAGCGACCAGACCAATCACCGGGCGCCCGCCGGGTGCACCATTCAATCCCGCCGTTGGCTTGAGTGGGATTTGACGCCGGGTGCCCCACATTTCGCGAAGCGAAGTGTGGGCCAAATCGATGCGAAGCATCGACCCGTTTTTAGCTCTGTCTCCACGCCCTCACTCCCCCCATCTATACTTCTCCCGACAAAACCTCCTCTCCCGGAGCCCACATGAAACTCCTCGCCACCCTCCTGCTTCTCACCGCCGTCGCCTCCGCGCAAAGCGCCAAACCTCACGCCGCCCAGCAGGCCACCACTGCCGCCAACGCTCCCCATAAGGACTCCAGCTACATCGGCCCCCACGGCACCGCCTACGTCACCCGCGTCGTCCCCATCCCGCAGGACATCAGCCCACAGGCCCAGGCATTCCTCGCCCAGAGCCAGTCCGACGCCCAGCAGCACCAGACCATCGCCCAGCAGCGCCACGAAACCAACGTCTGGCAAGCCCACGCCGGCAAAGTCTCCCTCGAACTCTACCCTGCCAACCTTTCTAAAAGCACCATCGCCGGAGTCCCCGTCCGCATCATCACACCCATCCACACGCCCGCCAGCCATCGCGGCTACGTCCTCCTCAACGTCCACGGAGGCGGCTTCATCGTGGACTCCGGCTCGCTCACGGAAACCATCCCCATGGCCAACCTCACCCAGACCAAAGTCGTCGCCGTCCTCTATCCGCTCGCGCCCGAGCATCCATTCCCCGCCGCCGTCAACGCCGCCGTCGCCGTCTACAAAGCGCTCCTCAAGCACTATCCCGCAAAGCACATCGTTATCTACGGCACCTCCGCCGGAGCGATCCTCACCGGCGAAATCGCCGTCGACCTCAAGCACCTCAACCTGCCCGAACCCGCCGCCCTCGGCATCTTCTCCGGCTTCGGCGATTTCTCCCGCCCGGGCGACTCCATGTCCATCTTTGCCCTCAACGGACTCTCCGGCTATCTCGCCCCGCCCAAACCCAGCCACCAGATGAATCACAGCTACGTCGGCAACACCAACCCGAGCAATCCCATCCTCTCGCCCGTCTTCGCCAACCTCAGCGGCCTGCCGCCCACGCTCTTCATCTCCAGCACGCGCGACATGCTCCTTAGCGGCACCTCCATCCTCGACCGCAAATTCCTTAACGCAGGAGACACCACCCAGCTCATCGTCTTTGAAGGTCTGCCCCACGCCTTCTGGAACAATCCCCGCATGCCCGAGGCCAAAGAAGCCGACCACGACATGGCCAACTTCTTCAACCGCTACCTCTACGGCAGGAATAACTAGGCGATTGCGTTCTACACGCAATCGCTGCGCCCTTGCCCCTCGCTTTCAGCGTCACGCCACCCAACTCGTGTATCGTGTTGCTCTAGGCCTGATAACCATATCAGAGCTCCCGCTCGATCATGACTTCTACCTCTACGCCCCCCTCCCAGTCCACTGCCGCGCCGCACCGCCGCTGGCGCATTGCTTTCCTTCTCGGCTTCGGAGTTCTCATCGACTTCTTCGACCGCGTCAATATCTCCGTCGCCCACAATGCGCTCCTGCATGACTTTCACATCACCGAGCTCACCTTCGGCGTCCTCGCCAGCGCCTACGCCTGGACATACGCTGTCCTCCAGGTCCCCATCGGTGTCCTCCTCGACCGCTTCGGAGTCAAAGTCATCGGCCGCATCTCCTCGCTCCTGTGGAGCCTCGCGTCCTTCCTCGGAGCCATCGCCCCCGGCATAGGAACCTTCTTCGCCGCCCGCCTTCTGCTCGGCGTTGGCGAGGCCTCCGTCTTTCCCGCCAACTCCAAGGCCACCGGCTACTGGTTCCCGGAAAACGAGCGCAGCTTCGCCACCTCCTTCTTTGACGCCGCCGCCAAGCTCGCCTCCGCCATCGGCGTGCCCATCCTCGGCCTCGTCCTCCTGCGCTACGGCTGGCGCTGGACTTTCGCTTTCACCGGCTTCGTCAGCCTCGCATTCTTCCTCGTCTTCTGGTCCGTCTATCGCAACCCGAGCCAGGACCCGCATCTCTCCGCCGAAGAAAAACGCATCCTCCGCGAAGGCAACGCCCAGCCCGAAGACCTCACCAGAACCAAACACGGCGCGCCGCTCCTCTATCTCATGCGCCAGCGCGGAGTCATCGGCTCCTCCATCGGTTTCGCCGCCTACAACTACACCTTCTATCTGCTCCTCACCTGGCTGCCCACCTATCTTTCGCAAAGCCTGCACATCAATCTGCTCCACTCCGTCCTCTACACCAGCGTCCCGTGGGGCATCGCCACACTCACCGATCTCTTCATCGGCGGCTGGCTCGTCGACTTCCTCGTGCATCGCGGCTTCACTCCGTGGAAGGTGCGCCAGACCGTCCTCTGCCTTGGCATGGCCTGCGGAGCCGGCATCTTCGGCGCAAGCTACGCCCACACAGCCACGCAGGCGCTCTTCTGGATCAGCCTCTCCATCGGCGGTCTCGGAGCCATGGCCCCCGTCGGCTGGTCCATCCCTTCCTTCATCGCGCCCAATGAGAGCGTAGGCCGGGTCGGCGGCATCATGAACTTCCTCACCCAGATCGCTGCCATCTCCGCACCCATCATCACCGGCTACTTCGCCGGCCGCCACAACTACAGCGGAGCATTCCTCGTCGCCGCCATCATTCTAGCCATCGGCATCGCGGCCTACCTGTTCCTGCTGGGGCCCATGCACGTCATCCCCGAACCCGACACCGCCCAGTAATCAGCGCATCTCGCATTCTTCTGCCCAAACAACGAAGCCGGCAACTCTCAAGTCGCCGGCTTCGTTCTTGCTACAAAATCTCCCCCTACTCCGCCTTCTTCCGCACCTGCCGCTGAATCACCCACCAGACCGCCACCCCAATCAGCAGGCAAACCAGCACCAGCAGCAGCACAAAGTGCGCCCTGATCACACGCCCAAACAGCACAATAATCTGCGGTCCGTACATTACCGTCAGCAGACCCTCGATCAGGTACCGCGTCGTGCGCCCTAGAAATATCGCCAGCATATACTGCGGTATCTTCATCTCGAAAACGCCCGCGCCAAGAAGAAAAATCTTCCACGGCCATGGCGGCGGCATGGCAGAAGGAATCAGCATCGCCACGAATTCCTGTTTCTCAAACTGCGCCCGCACCCGGTCAAACTTGGTCCGATCCACCTTCCGCAGCAAAAACAGTTCGCCTCCGGCCCGTCCGATAAAGTACGGCACCAGTGCCCCGATCGCCGAGCCCACCCCCGCCAGAATCGCGTAAATGTAAAAATGCTGCTTGTCCTCCCACGCATACCCGGCCATGATCAAATCCATCGGCAGCGGAATCGCCGCCGCGTCGATCGTCGCCACTAGGCCAATGCCCCAGACGCCCAACGGCTTCACAAAGGCCATCAGCACGGTCTTCCACTTCGCTATCAAAAAAATCAGGTGTTTCAATCTGCCTCTCAGGCCTTATCTGTCTCTTCGTGACGGCTCTCGCCTTCCAGCAGCTTGAGCGCGTGTGGCAGCAACGGCAGTACTGCCTTCAGTGAGGTTACGGCGCCCCGCGGACTGCCCGGCAGGTTTAAAATGACGGCCTGCCCCGCCGTTCCGCAAAAGCTGCGGCTCAATGCGGCAAAAATCGTCTCCTGCCGCCCCTCGGCGCGCATCAACTCCGCCACGCCTTCCAGTTCACGGTCACACAACTCCCGCGTCGCCTCTGGAGTTACATCCCGAGGGCTGATCCCCGTCCCTCCGGTCGTCACCACCAGCCGCGCCACCGCAAGCCCCTCGCGTACCGCCACCTGGATTGCCCCCACCTCATCCGGCGCCGTCCGCTCCAGCACGACGGCAAATCCAGCCTCCCGCAGCGCATCCGCCACCGCCGGACCGGACGCATCCTCGCGCTCGCCCCGGAAACACGAGTCGCTCACCGTAATCACCGCCGCTGGAAGCATTTCCTTTGATTGTACGGGTTGCTAGCCTTCTTCATTTCCTGTTCATTCGCCTCTGGAGAAAATGCCCACATAGATGAGAGAATGGCGAAAGGACTGATTTCCGGCGCAACGCCCGCCGGCGGAAGTCCAGCTGATTGTTTTCATAATGCCCATCACTGAAGTCCCAACCAACGAGGCGCCACCGGAGCCACCTAAGTTCGGGTCCCGTAACAACCGTTACGGCGATCTCGATTCTGCGGACCTGCTCCACGTCATCGACGACCTGGAACAGGCCAATTCCTGGGGCCGCGTCCGCGAGATGATCTGGATTTCGATCATCATTCACCTCCTCATCATCTGGTACATCGTTTATGGGCAGAAGTTCCTCCACCTTCCGGTCGTTCATGTCGTAACAGAACAGCAGCAGCTCAAACAGCACCCCAAGCAGCTCACTTATCTACAGCTGCCAAAGGATCTCCTCAAGCAGCCCAAGCCGAAGACCAACCGCATTTCCAATCAGAACCGCATCGCCGAGTCGCCGCACCCCATCAAGCAGCACAAGACCGCTGCCCAGATTGAGGCCATGCGCCGCGCCGGCCAGCAGATGCATGCGCCCCCGGCGCCGCACAGCAAACCCGCGCCCCAACAGCGGCCCACTCCGCAAATGCGCAAGGGACAACAGGCTCGCCAGGCGCAGCCGCATCCCACGCAGACCGCCCCGCATCCGCGCACGCCTCCGGCTCAACCGCTGCCAACCAATAACCTTTCCAAGCTGATGGCCCCTCAAAACCGGCCTCACGTCCAGAACTTCCGCACCGGCAGCCTGTCTCCCGGCCAGCAGATTCAGGAAGCGCTCCGCGCCGCTTCGCAGGGCGGCTTCAATGGCGGTGGGGCGCCTTCCGGTAACAACGGCCTCAACGCACCCGATCAGCATCAAGGCATCCAGGGCAGCGTAGACATCCTCAGCAACACCATGGGCGTCGACTTCAGCCACTATCTCCAGAAAGTCATCGCCGCCACCAAGCAAGCCTGGTACCCCATCATTCCTGACGAAGCCCGCCCACCGCTCAACAAGCAGGGCATCGTCGAAATTCGCTTCCGTATTTACCCCGACGGCAGCGTCCACGACATGCAACTCTACGGCCCCTCCGGCGACGTCGCCCTTGACCGCGCCGCCTGGGGCGGCATCACCGGCGCCACGCCTTATCCGCCCCTGCCCAAGCGGTTCAAGGGCCCATACCTTGAGCTGCAGTTCAACTTCCTCTACAACGAAAACCCAGACGATATGGGGAACTGATCTCATGCCGGACTCTCAGCGCCAATCCGCGCCGAAGTCCGGCACCCACAATGCACGACCATCCCCCACTCGCTTCCAGCGCATGCAGATTCGCGGCCTCGTCCTGCTTGCCCTGCTGCTCCTGCTGCTCGCATTTCTCCGTGCCGACAAGCATGCCCTCTTCGCGCCCGGCTGGTGGCGCATTGGGTGATGCCCCTCGCCGCACCACCTGATCCGCTGCTGGTTCTGCTCCTCGGTCCCACCGCCAGCGGCAAAACCGCGCTGTCTCTCGCCCTCGCCCAGCGTTTCCATGGGGAAATCGTCAGCTGCGACTCCGTCGCCGTCTACCGCGACTGCGAAATCGGCGCCGCCAAGCCCACCACTGCCGAGCGCGCCCAGATCCCGCACCACCTCCTCGACGTCTTTTCCCCCGCGGAAACCTGCTCTGCCGGCGACTACAGCCGCCTCGCGCGCCGCGCCATTGCGGAAATCACCTCCCGCAACCACCTCCCCATCGTCACCGGCGGCACCGGATTCTACCTTCGCGCCCTCACGGACGGCCTTTTCCCCGGCCCTCCCCGTTCCAGCGAAATCCGCACCCGGCTCAGCCGCAGCGCCCAGCGCCACACGTCCGGCTGGCTGCACCGCATGCTCACGCGCCTCGACCCCGCGGCCGCAGCGCGCATCCACGCCAACGACACTCCCAAACTCATCCGCGCAATTGAGGTCTGCCTCGCTGCGCGCCAGCCCATCACCACCGCTTGGGAATCCGGCCGCGACCCGCTCACCGGTTACCGCCTCCTGCGCATCGGCCTCAATCCTCCCCGGGCCGCGCTCTACGACCGCATCAATACGCGCGCCCGCGCCATGTTCGATCAGGAGCTCGTCGAAGAAACCCGTTCTCTCATCGCCACCTACGGTGACTCCATCCCCGTCCTTGACGCGCTCGGATACCGCCAGGCCCGTCAGTTTCTCCAGGGCGAACTCACCCGCGACCAGGCCATCGCAGCTGCCCAGCAGGGGCATCGAAACTACGCAAAGCGCCAGCTCACCTGGTTTCGCCGTGAACCAGATGTCCACTGGCTCTCCGGCTTCGGCGACCAGCCAGAAATTCTCGCCGCCGCAAAATGTCTCATTTCTGAAAGACTAGACAAACATCTCGCAAGTCATTCCAGCTGATTCCAAGAGAAAAAGGTAACTGTGACGGACTTCTATTCCCGCCTCTGCCGTATTTGTTTTCCCTCGCAGCGCACTCCCTGGCCCCTGATCGCGCTCCTCACCATAGCCGTTCTATTCGTGCAGGGATACCATCCCTATGCCAACGATGCAGGCATCTACGTCGCCGGCATCCGCAAACTCGTCGATCCCGGCCTCTACCGCCCGGACGCGCCCTTCATCGTCTCCCACACCCACCTCTCCATCTTTGCCCCCCTGCTTGCGACCTTCATCCGCCTCACCCACGCGGGCTTCGCCTGGACACTCCTCGCCGTTTACCTCCTCGCCGCTGCGCTCTTTCTCTACGCCAGTTGGCTGCTCGCCACGCGTCTCTTCACTTCGAATGCCGCGCGTTTCGGTGCGCTCTTCATGGCCGCCGCGCTCTATTCCCTGCCCGTTGCAGGAACCGCGCTCTACGTCATGGACCCCTATCTCACGGCCCGTTCTCTCACCACCCCCATCGGGTTGCTCGCCGTGGTCGCCGCCCTCGACCGCCGCTACGCCCTCACCACCTTCTGGATCGTACTTTCGTTCCTCGTCCATCCGCTCATGGCCGCCTATGCCTTTGCATTCGTCACCGTCATGATTGCATTTGACCGCGCGCGCCCCCGCATTGCCATCGCACTCTGCGCGTCTGGTCCGGTCGCTGCCGCCATTGCCGACTTCATTGTCCGCCATCAGCCCATCTCTCCCGGTTATCGCGAGGCAGCCCTCCAGCCCGCGCACCGATTTCTCTTCCTCCATCTCTGGAGACCCTACGAAATCGCCGGAGCGATAATTCCCCTTATCCTTTTCGCCTTCGCCGCGCGGCGTATCGGCTGGAGTACCCGTTTCGGCTCCATCACCCTCACCGCCATTGCCACCGGAATCTCCAGCCTCATCATCGCGGCCTTTTTCGTGCCCGTTCATGGCCCCTATCTGCTCGTTCCCTTGCAGGTCATGCGCATCAACCACATCATTTACGCCATCGGACTCGTACTCTTCGGCGCCCTCATCGGCTACTACTCCACGCACCGCCGCTGGCTTGCGCCTGCATTTTTTCTGGCTGCCTTCACCGGAATGGCCATCGCCGCCTCACTTACCTTCCCGGGCTGCCGCCGCGTTGAGTGGCCGGGCCTCACCCCCGAAAACCCATGGTCTCAGGCCTTCCTCTGGATACGCACTCACACGCCCCGCAACGCCGTCTTCGCCTTTACTCCGCGCCTTGTGAATCTGCCCCTCGAAGATGAGCAGGGCTTCCGCGTCTTCTCCGAGCGCAGTCAGCTCGCCGACGACAAGGACGCAGGCGATGTCACTGTCTTCCCCAGCCTCGCTCCGCTCTGGGCGCGCGAACGCCATGCCACCGCCGGCATCAACCACGAATCCGACGCCCAGCGCCTCGCACGGCTCAGACCATTCGGCGTCACCTGGATTCTCCTCGCACCCAACGCCAAAACCCACTTCCCCTGCCCCTACCACAACAGCGTCACCAAGGTTTGTCGCCTCCTCCCCTGACCTTTCCGCACGCAAAAAACAACAGGCCGGAGCATCGCTCCGGCCTTCGCTTTTGCAGGTCCCTCTTGGCCTATTTCACCGTCAGCGCGATGCACACCGCGCCCGTGCAATTCGAACTGGTGGACGTCGCCTGCTCCACGCTTGTGCCGTTCGACGAATACGCCGACACCACCACCGAGAACGTCCCCGACGGCGTCCCGAAATTCGGGAACGGCTTGTGCAGCAGGTATCCATAGCGCGCTCCGCACGCTGTCAGCCCAGCGCTGCATACCGCCAGCAGCGCCACCAGACCCAGCATCCGCAGTGCGTTGCCGTGCTTGCGCCGCAGCGCGAACACGCCGAACAGCGCGATCCCTCCCGGCAGCAGAAACGCCAGGTAAGCCGTGCCGCTCCGGTGGAAGGGCATTCCCGCGGGCGTCATATTCTTTGATACGCCCGAATGGGCCATCGTCTGGATCTGCAACGTGCTGGTCGCAGATCCGTTCGCCTTCGGTTCCACGGACACCGGCGTAAACGTACAGGTGGCGTGCGACGGCAGACTCGAGCACGAAAGGTCCACCGTGCCGTCAAAGCCATTCACCGAATTCACCGTCAGTTGAATCGATGCGAAGCTTCCTGCCGTCACCGTCGCCGACGTGGGGCTCGCCGTTACATTGAAGCTCGGCACCGTCGAGGTCGTACTCGGGTTCGCAGCTGCTACCGGGGAAGACTCCGATGCCACATAGTCTGTCGTCGCCGGATGATACACCGCCGTCACCTGGTTCACGCCCGGCGGCAGCGAGCTCACCGTCAGCCACGCTCTCCCATTCTCTACAAACGCCGAACCCAGCGAACCTTTCGCCGTCTCAAAGCTCACGGAACCGGTCTCCAGCGGCGCGCTCGTCAGGTCCGAAACCCGCGCCGAAAACGTCAGCTTCCCGTTCTGCGCACTCGTATCCAGTTGGGTCCGGGTCACCTGCTGCGCGTGGGCAGCCGTGTACGAAAGGAGCATCAGAATCGTCAGAAGCGCTGTCGTAAACTTCGCGCCCCACTTGCGCTCTTCAGCGCCCTCAAAAAACTGCCGAATCATTCGTAAAATCTCTGCTTCCTGCACCGCGTAGAGTTGTCTGCCCGTATTGTATACGGGCGGCCATGCGCCGGGCTCGCCCCCGCCTCATCCTTGCATCATAAAACGTCGCCAATCCCATGCCCAGCCTTTGTTTATGACCCCTTTTGTCCAGTTGCGGTACGATATCCCGTTATGGCTAACACTCTATCCGAGCGCCCGCAACTCCGTTACCTCACCGATCAGCTCGACGAACTCCGCCGCAAAGGCACCCATTTCCGCCTCCGCATCCTCGACGACATTCAGGCACCCGTCTGCACCTACGACGGTAAGCACGTTATCAACCTCGCCTCCAACAACTACCTCGGCCTTTGCGACCACCCCAAACTCCGCGAGGCCGCCATCCAGGCCATCAAAGACTACGGCGTCGGCTCCGGCGCTGTCCGCACCATCGCCGGCACCATGAAAATCCACATGGAGCTCGAAGAAAAAATCGCCCGCTTCAAAAATGTCGAAGCCTGCGTCGTCTTCCAGAGCGGCTTCACCGCCAACGCCGGAACCGTCTCCGCCATCCTCGGCAAGGAAGACTTCATCATCTCCGACGAGCTCAACCACGCCTCCATCATCGACGGCGCTCGCCTCTCACGAGCCAAAATCAAGGTCTTCCGCCACAAAGATGTCGCCCACGCCGAAGAACTCCTCAAGGAAGTCGCCAACGAGCCCGGCCATAAGCTCATCATCACCGATGGCGTCTTCTCCATGGACGGCGACATCGGCCCCGTCGACAAGCTCTGCGACCTCGCCGAAAAGTACGGCGCCATCATGATGGTCGACGACGCCCACGCCTCCGGCGTCCTCGGACGCAACGGCCGCGGCTCCGTCGATCACTTCCACTGCCACGGACGCGTCGACGTCCAGGTCGGCACACTCTCCAAGGCTATCGGCGCCCTCGGCGGCTACGTCTGCGGCTCCAAAGATCTCATCGACTACCTCTACCATCGCGCGCGCCCGTTCCTTTTCTCCACCTCGCATCCGCCATCGGTCGCCGCCACCTGCATCGCCGCCTTTGACATTCTTGAGAACGAGCCCGAACGCATCCAGCGCCTATGGGACAACACCCGCTACTTCAAAGAGCAGCTCACCGCCGCCGGCTTCGACACCGGGGGCCGCACCACACCCGCCAGCGAAACCCCCATCACCCCCATCATCATCGGCGACGGCCGTCTCACCATGGACTTTTCCCGCGCCCTCTTCGACGCGGGCGTCATGGCCACCGGCATCGCCTTCCCCACCGTCCCGGAAGGCAAAGCCCGCATCCGCACCATCATGACCAGCGAGCACAACCGCGCCCAGCTCGATCAGGCCCTCGACATCATCGTCAAAACCGCGAAGCAGCTCTCCATCCTCTGATCACAACCACACGCCGGGATGTCCCATTCAAGCCAGCTGTTTGCTGGCTTGAGTGGGCTGAGGGTCCAACGCGGGGTGAGACCAGTCCCTCAATACACAAACGGAATCAGCTTCTTCGTCCGTCGTGCATACTTTTCAAATTCCTGCCCGTAGTGCCCGCGCAGATGCGCATCCAGCATCGGAACATTCACAAACACAAAACCCGCCAGCATCACCACCGGAATCGCTGCGCTCACCCACACCCCGGTCATCAGGCAAAGCCCTGAAAACAAGATCAGATCGCCCAGATAATTCGGGTGCCGCGTGTACCGGAACCAACTCCCCGTGTATAGCCGCCCACGATGCTTCGGCTGTTCTTTCCACACATGCCGGGTCCATTCGGACTGCGTATGCATCCACGAGCCAAAGGCAAACAGTACCACCCCGATGACCAGCCCTGCGCCGGCCCCGTGCTGATTCCTGCCGCCGGTTAAAACCAGCAACAGAAAGATAACCAGCAGCCAGGGCGCAACCGTAAAGACTTCCTTCCAGCTCACTCCACGTTTCAGAAACACAAACTCTGTCAGCAATAGACGAAGGCAATACACCGTCAGACAAATCGCCAGTATCCATCGCCGCGCAGGATTCCCCGCCTGCCAGCTCTGTCCAAACCAAACTCCCGCCTGGCCGATACCGCCCGCTATCAGCAGCCACCACGCCACGGCGAGCCACGTCAACCCGCACACAGCCAGCACCACGCGCTGCGCCCTGCTCGCCGTCTTCAACCCATACATCTTCTGCTGTACCGAATCCGAAGCCATCACCACCTCCCTGATCCGCTGTGCACAGCGCCCTTCGCGCCGGCGCCGGTGAAATTCCGCATCCTTACTTTGCGCCAAAGAAAAAGCCACCCGCCTCCGAGTGGCTTTCTTCCCTGCTCACTCATAAAGTAGTGCGCGAAGCTGCGGACACCCCTCACGCACCGGGCCAACGAGAGACTGCAAGGCGCGCAACGGGCGCGGTTCGCTGGCCGCGCGACATCTACCAGATGCGCACTCGCTTGTCCGGCGGCAGATACAGCTTGTCTCCCGGCTTCACATCAAACGCCTTGTACCATGCGTTGATATTCCGCACCGTCTCCGCCCGGTACATGGCTGGCGCATGGGGATCATTCACAATCTGCGCCCGCAGCGCCCCGGGGCGCATCTTCGTCGCCCAGTTTTGCGCAAACGCCAGGAAGAACTGCTGGTCTCCGGTCAGGCCATCCACCACCGGTGCCTTCTTGCCCTTCAGTGACAGGTGATACGCCTCATATGCATCCCTCAGACCCGCCAGGTCGGCAATGTCCTCGTTGATCGTTTGCTTGCCGTTCACAAACACGCCCGGGAACGGCTCGTACTGGTCATACTGCCTCGCCAGCTCCGCCGTCACCTTCTCAAAATGCGCCCGGTCTGCCGGAGTCCACCAGTTCCGCACCTGTCCTTCGGCGTCAAACGTCGATCCTTCTTCATCAAAGGTGTGCGAAATCTCGTGCCCGATCACCGACCCGATCGCACCATAGTTAAATGCATCCGGCGCCTTCGGATCATAGAACGGCGGCTGCAGAATCGCTGCCGGAAAATTCAACCCGTTATCCAGCGGAAGATTCACCGCATTCACCGTCTGCGGCTCCATCGACCACTCGCTGCGATTCACCGGCGTCCCAATCCGCGACAATTCATAGTGATAATCAAACAGGCTCGCCCGCATCAGGTTCCCCATCAAATCGTCCCGCTTGATCTCCAACCCTGCATAGCTCCGCCATGTGTCCGGATACCCCACGCCAACCCGTAGAGTCCCCAGCTTCTTGATCGCCTCGGCCTTCGTCGAAGGCGCCAGCCACGTATTTGCCTCCAGCCGCTTGTGATATACCGCGATCAGGTTCTCCACCAGCGCCTGCACCTTTGCTTTCTCCGCCGCGGGGAAATACTTCCGCGCGTAAATCTGGCCCACCGCATCACCCAGAACGGCGTTCACCAGCATCACCCCGCGCTGGCTCCTCGGTCTCTGCTCCTGCTGCCCGTAAACCGTCCGCCCAAAAAAGTCGAACTCCTCCGCCGCCATCTTGTGCGGCAGCGCGCTCGCATTCTCCTCAATCAGGTGAAAGCGCAGCCAGTCCTTCCACGTCGCCAGCGGCGTCTTCGCCACCAGCGCCGCTTCGCCCGCAAATGCCGACGGCTCCCACACAATAAACGACCGCTGATGCCCAAGGTCCGCCGCCTCAAAGTACGTCTTCCAGTTCAGCCCCGGAGCCTTCGCCTCAAAATCCTTCAGCGTCCACGGATTGTTCGCCTTGTGAATGTTCTCGTTCTCCGCCAGCGACCATTGCACCTTAGCAATCGCGTCCTCCAGCGCATACACCCGCGCCGCGCGCTCCGCCGCATCGTCAAATCCCGCCAGCGTAAACATCGTCGCGATGTGTCGCTGGTATGCCTCCCGAATCTTCTCCATGGACGCTGAAGCATCCAGGTAGTACGCGCGATTCGCCAGCACCAATCCGCCCTGCAGCAGGTACGCCGTGTAGTGCGCCGAATCGTTGAAGTCCGGTCCCACCCACAACCCAAACAAATTCAACGTGTGAAAATTCGTGTTGTTCATCGGGTCCACATCCGCCCGCAGCGTCTCGCCCAGCACGCGCGCCAGTTGCTCTCGCGTATGGATCGCGGCAATCTGCTCCATCATCGGCTGCAGTGGCTTCAGCCCTTCGGCGTCGATGGCATTTGTGTCCATGTACGAGTGGTACAGGTCTGCAATCTTCCGCTCGTTCGTTCCGGACGCCGCATTCGCCTTCTCGGCGCTCTCAATGATCCCGGCCACACGCTTGTTCGTGCGGTCCATCACAATCGAAAATCCACCCACCGCCACGCGGTCCGGAGGAATCACAGTCTTCTCCATCCATGCGCCGTTCGCATACTGGTAAAAGTTGTCGCCCGGCTTCACCGCATGATCGATATGATCCAGCGCCACCCCATGCGTCGTCTGCGCCACCAATGCCGGCGCAAAAAAGAGAACAGAAACAGCCACTACTCGCAGAAGTTTCATTCGTCGTCTCTCCCATGGCGGCCTATCCCAAAAACAACCGCCATAAAACCCGTAAATCCCTGAAAAAACACCCTACAAAAAGGAAAAGGCCGCCCGGCAACAGGGCGGCCTCTTCACTTTAGGGAGAATAGTTCCAACGGAGGCAAAACCATCAGAACTTTCTGGCGAAATACTATGGGCGGGCCAAATCAGTGTCAAGGTAAAATCCCGGCATTTGCAACACGCTGATTTGTTTACACTTACGGAGACGGTATATTCCTTGATCCTACGCTTTGTTTTCTCCTTCTGTTCGCTTCATGCTTGCGCAATTCCAGCGCTACCCGCCTCAAAGAACACTGCTTAGCCCTCCGCCTGCACTGAATCGTGTGCAATTCACGGACCACTCCACCCGAATCTGCCCGGCCCTCGCCGCTTACTCCCCCGCCGCCTTATCTCTGGCCGTTTCACCACGGACTGCCGGCGGCTTGTTCAAATCCAGCGCAATGAACTCTTCATCCGTCACGCTCGATGCCGGCTTCCCCCGCATCACGCGATACAACGCGCGGCCGCCGCCCAGGAAAAATCCCAGCAGAATCGCCGCCAGCCCCAGGATCACAGTCAGCGACGCAATGCCAACCAACAGCTTCGCCGTCTTCGCGACTTCGCTCTCCTCTGGCTTTAGTTGATCAAACGACACCGTGCCCTGAAAGTGCACGCGCTTGAGCAGTGCATCAGCCTCCGCGCCCGTGAAGCCGCCGCTCGTCATCGCCACCAGCGGACCCGCACGCTTGACCCGCTCGGCCTCCTTCGGACCCGGAACCACGCCGCTCTTCAGCACACTCGCAATCGCGGCTTCCCTCGCCTGTGCAATCTCCGGTGTCGGATACGAAATCAGCGTCAGAGTTCCCTTGCCATAGCGCGCCATCACAACTTCGGCGTCGGTGTCGAAATCCATCACCGCGGAAGGCAGCACGCCGCCCTCCTGCTGATAACCCGCGGGCCCTATGGCATAGCGCACACTGCCTGCATCCAGCCCTTCCATCGGCAACTGCTCCGGCAGCACTGGAGCAATGCCCTTGGTCCCCATCGTCTGCGGCAACGCGGCTTCCAGACTCTGCGTCTCCGCCATCTCGCCCTCTACAGGCTGCGCAAAGGTCGCATCCACCAGCAGATCGCCCTTCCAGAACAGGAAGTGATCTCCCGCGTATGCCCCGTTGAAATAGGTCAGCGGCGGCACAACCGCCTGCGGTTTCTCATGGTCCTTCCCGCTGTTCGATGCAACCTTCACAGGCTCTTTCGGACCAATCCGCACCGTCTCCGTCCCCGAACTGCGCAACATAGTGAACGCACCGTACGCGCCCGTCGCATCGGGAAACTCCATTACCCGCACGGCAACCTTGTCGGCACCGCGCGAGTACTCCGCCTCCTCGCCGCGCTTGAATCCGAATTCCTTCAGCGCGGCCGCATTCTCCGCCGCCGGCTTCACCGCGCGCACCGCTCCGCGCGCCCATCCGCCAAACCGCGCCGGCAACAGCGTTCTCGGCTTTGCCGCTGTCTTGGTTTGCGGCTTCTCTCCGGCCAGCATCTTCCGGATCGACTGCATCTGCTTCGCCGACGGTTGAAACAGTTTCGTCGACTGGCCATGAGCCGCTGGAATGCAAAGCGCCACGCCCATTGCGAGCGCGCCGATCGTTCGAAAAAACTTCATATTCATTTTGGAGAGTACCACCGCTTGCGGTCCCCGCCCCAATCCTGCCCTGCTCTATTCCACCGCGGCTTCCTGCATCCTTTTCCGCCGCGAACCGCTCTCGTTACGGAACAACAGCAGGAACGGAATGCACAAAAAGCTCAGGTAACCCAGCAATCGAAAATCGCCTATATAGGAGGAAAGCATCGCCTGCTGCAGCAGATTCCGGTAAATCTCGCCCATCGCCTCCGGCAATCCAGCCGCGCCGCTCTGCACGCTCAGATACCGCGCCAGCGCATGCAGCCTCTCCATATACATAGGATTCGTTCCCGCCAGATGCGCCGCCAGCGTGTTCTGGTGTAATTGTTCCCCGCGCACCAGCAACGTCGTCACCATCGAAATTCCAAAGCTCGCCCCCATGTTTCGCAGCAGATTGTAGAGTCCCGTCCCCGCTCCCATCAGCTCCCGCGGCAGCGTCTTCACCGTCATCGTTGTCAGCGGCACGAACAAGAATCCATTCGCAAATCCATTGACGATATTCGGCCACATGACGTTGTCCATCCCAGCCAACAAGTTCAGGTGCCCCAGCATCAGCAGCGAAATCCCTCGGATCACCATGCCAATCGTAATCAGTATCCGTTCATCCACCCACGTAATCAGCCGCGCCGCCAATATCATCGACAGCATCGCCCCAATGCCCCGCGGCGCAACCGCCAGTCCGCTGTTATATGCGTTGTAGCCAATCAGATCCTGCAGAAACAACGGCAGCAGCGTCGTCGTGCCATAGATAATGACGCCCAGCAGCCCTATCAGGAATGTCCCCGTCGCCAGATTCCTGTTTGCCAATATCCTCAGGTTTACCAGCGGCTTGTCCGTTCGCAGCTCCCGTACGATAAACGCCGCCGCTGCCACTACCGCAATTACGACAAACCACCGCACCCACTCCGCACCGAACCAGTCCGCCTCCTGCCCTTTGTCCAGCACCACCTGGATCGTCGTCAGCGCGAGCGTAAGGAAGCCCAGCCCCCAGTAATCCATGGTCACGCGCTTCTGCCTCTTCAGGTACGGAGGATCCTGCACAAATGTATGGATCATCACCAGCGCCAGAATCCCCACCGGTACGTTCACATAAAAAATCCATCGCCATGTGAAATTGTCTGTGATCCATCCACCGACCAGCGGCCCAATCAGCGGAGACACAATGATCCCCATCCCATAGACCGCCATCGCCTGCCCGCGCTTGTGGACTGGAAAACTCTCCAGCAGCACCGCCTGTGACACCGGCTGCAGCCCGCCGCCCGCCGCGCCCTGGATCACCCTCGCCACAATCAGAAGCGCCAGGCTCGGCGCCGCCCCGCACGCCATCGAGGCCAGCGTGAACAACGCCACCGACAGCAGTTGATAATTCCTCCGCCCCAGCACACTGCTCAGCCATCCCGACGACGGCAGCACAATTGCATTCGAAATCAGATAGCTCGTCAGAACCCACGTCGACTCATCCGTCGTCGCCGAGAGATTCCCCGCGATATGCGGCAGCGCCACCGTCGCCACCGAGGTGTCCAGCACCTCCATGAACGTCGCCAGCATCACCGCAAACGCAATCACCCACGGATTATGGCTCGGCTGCCACTGGCTTTCTGTCCGCTGCTCCATTTGCGCCGCGGCCAATCTACACCGAGCCTTTCGTCAAAACTCCCGCAGCCTCACCGCACGCGTCGCGCAACATTTCCAGCTTGCAATCGCTCATCCTGTTCTCTTTATTCAGACTAAAGCGGATTCGCTCCACGGTGTATCGTTGCTGCACCTCGAAGCCGCAGCATTATCCGCGGACCCTTCCGTTACTCATTCCACCTCATCGAATACCGCCCGCCGAGTGCGCCCCATCACAGCCCTGATTGGCATCCTTCTCTCATCGCAAAATTACTTACTGATAAATATTTCCAGAAAACCTCTGCCGCCCCTGTAACACAATTGAAATCCTTTGTTAGCAATGTTTTTACATGTCTTTAATACTTACCGGAAATCCACAGCTCATCTCCCCATCCCCGCTCATTTTAATCAATTGTTGACTCTCCTTTAACCTGCCCGCCGCGCCCCTTCGCAATACTTCACTTGCACTCAAACGACCGTACCTCGAAGAAAATTCATTGCCTGATTCCACTCCAAGGACTCGTCTGCGCCTGCTCACCAGCACTCTGTGCCCGGTCGCTGCTACCGCTGTCGGTTTCTGGAATTCGGCCTACGAGGCATCACTCGATTCCATCTGCTTCCGATCGAAGCCGGCGTTACCGCCGCTCTCGGCCTCTGCTCTCTCCTCGCAAAGCGCCGCGCTCCGCTTCGATTCTCACCACTCACACCCGCTCCTCCCGCTATCACCCTTAGAACCCCAACACGTCGGGAGCGAGCGCAAACACACAACCAACCTGAAACGAATTTTCGGAGGAACTACCTTGCGTCGATCTCTTATTGCCATCCTTGCGATTGCATCCCTGTTCTCGCTCGGAAGCTTGCGCGCCTTCGCAACTACTCCTGCTTCTTCTGCTGCTGCGGCAGCACGACCAGAAGTCTATGTTGTCGTTCGCGGTAAGATCACTGACCCCTCTGGCGCCGTCGTTCCCGGTGCGGCCGTTTCCCTCACCGACCTGACCACCAACAAGGTGCTGCACACTATCTCGACCGCGGATGGCAAGTATGTTTTCCCCGCTGTCTCTTCTCATCCGCATCTCCTTTCTGTCGTCAAGTCAGGATTCGAAACCTATTCGCAGCAGATTTCGCCCAAGCCCCAGCTCACCGTCAATGTCACGATGAAGCTGGCCACGCTCTCGCAGAGCGTGACGGTCCGCGGAACCATCAACCCGGAAGCCACTCCGGTGCCCACCCGCGAGCAGGTCATGCTCATGCCCGGAACGGTTCGCGTCCTCGACCGCAAACAGATTGAGGCCAGTGGTCCTGTCGCTGGCGGCGCACAAATGGTTCAGTCCACTCCCGGAGCCAATGTCATGGGCTACGGACAAACCGGCGCGACCAAATACACGATCATCCTCAACGGAATCCAGCAGGGCTACGCGGGAGAAGCCAGCAGTTTCACAGGCCCGGGATCGCTCGGCATCACCTTTGACGGCGTTCCAGTCGCCGATCCGGCCACCGGGCTCTGGCAGTCCGCCACCATGCCCCAGAACCTCGTCATGCAGAATCTCCAGGTCACATACGGCCCCGGCCAGCCCATGAACCGCTGGTATACCGATGTCGGCGGACGCGTTGACTTCGTTCCCGTTCAGCCCACCGTCGGCCACCACCTCAGCGTCGCCCTCACCCAGGGACCCTACGGCCAGCAGAATGCCGCCTTCGTCGGCAATACCGGCGAATTTCACGGCTGGTCCACCGTCATCGGCGGCGGCGTAGGACGCGGCGACAGCTACCGGCAGGGCCCGGACGGCTTCGGAAACCACACACAAGACGGCTCGATCTTCGGGAAGACCCTCAGAACCTTCTCGGCCGGCAGTCTCGCCTTCGGGGCCTTCTATTCCAAGTCCGGCGGCTATCGTCCTACCGTCATTCCCACCACCGACGTCGGCATCATCGAGCCGAACGGCAGCCACTTCAGCCAGCCCACCAGCGGCTACTACAGCGTCCTGCCCTTCACCGCTTATAACAAGTACGACACCAACGAGATGGCTCTCTTCTACGCGCGTGAGCACATCGAGCTAAGCCGCTCCATGTCACTCGAGAATCTCACCTGGTACAACCACATTCGCCGCTTCCACCGCCGCAATGACGATGCCCTCAGCCAGGGCCCGCAGGTCGACGAGTGGAACAACCCACATAGCAACATGTTCGGCGAAAAAATCAATGTCACCCAGGTTCTGCCCTTGAACACTATCAACTTCGGCGGCTACCTCGTGCACGAGCTCTACAACACGCGCAACATTTTCTATAACCCTGCTGACGGTGCCAGCGGCGCGAAGCAGATCGTCGGTATCGGATCAAAGTTCCGTTCCGGCTTCTTCCACCAGGACAACGTCACCTTCTACGCCCAGGACGACTTCCACCCCATCCCGCAGATTCACATCATTCCCGGAGTCCGCGTCGATGGCTTCTCCACCAGCTACAGCGATCAGGCCGCGCAGGACTTCACCTTCGCCTCCGGCGTGATTCCCTCCACTCAGTGCTCTCTGTACCCGGTTGGGGCCGACCCCTACAAAAACATCCTCGGCACCCCGAATGCCACCGATCAGGGCTCCATCTGCGGAGCGCACGAAAGCCGCTCCGCCGTAGAACCCTCCATCGATTTCACCGCCTATCCGCGTCCTTGGCTCACCCTCTACGGCGGCTATGACACCACCTACCGCTCCCCTGCATTCGGCGGCGGCGGCGGCCTCTTCCAGAAGGTCAATCCGCAGTACTACATCCTCGCCGAAGGCAAATATGCCCAGGTTGGCGCCAAGGTTCATTTCGTGAACGCACCCGCCCTCAGAAACTTCATCCTCGGCGTCAACTTCTACCACAACACCTACAGCAACCAGGAAATCGACGTCGAAACAGCCACCGGCGTGGAACTCACCAGCGGCGGCAGCTCCACCTACCACGGCGTCGATGCCTTCTTCGACGACGATCCCACCTCGAACCTGCACATCTTCCTCAACTTCGCGGGTGAGGCCTCGAACTTCACCACCTACGTCACAGGCGGCACCCTCGCCGAATGCGGTACCTCCTCCAACTCCGCTGGCCTCGCACTCGGCTGCCAATACTACAACAACCTGCCCGTCTCCTACGTTCCCAACTTCACCTTCAATAGCGGAATCTACTACGCCATCCAGCACAACAACCGCGAACTCCTCGAGCCGCGGCTCTGGCTGGAAAGCATTGGCTCTCAGCATCTCTGGTCCAACAACACGGGCGCGCCCGTCACGCAGACCATGCCCTCCTACACCACGGTCAACCTCGGCTTTACTGCCCCCGTGACCTTCCAGAAGCAGTCCTTCAACCTCCAGCTCGACATGATGAATCTCGGTGACGTGAAGTACAACGAATACGAGTACATCTCCAGCGGCGGCTACTTCCAGCCGCTCTTCCCCGACCAGAACAACGTTCCCTCCGGATACACCAACGCCTATCCGGGAGCCCCGCGCACCATCTATGGCACCATCAGCTATCAGTTCTAACTGGCCTCCCCATGGGAAGGGCTCGATAATTTCCAACCTCCACGGCGCCGGTTCACCCCGGCGCCCTCTTTCTTGCCGGGAATTAACCCTAGACTTGTTATCCTGAAAGTAGGGACAACAGAAAAAGGCGTGCTTCGGCACGCCTTTTTCCGTCACTCCAAGACTAGAAGGTTTATCGACTCAAAAGAATCAACAATATCCCCACAAAAACACCCGGGGGTTACCAGTGAATAACGAGTACTCAACCCAATAAAGTCAACCACTTACCCGCAAAAAGGAGGGGGGTCGTCAAAGCTTTTAAATGGTACGGACCGGGGACATAGCTGACATTTTGAACCGGGGAGATACCCGACAATGGTCAAGGTCCAAACCACCGCATCAGGCTTCTTCTAGAACCGGCCGGGAAAATCCCGCGCCCTAGGCAGGTCAAACAAAGCTGGAGGCTCAGAGCGAAACCCCTACTCCCCGGCCAGCAAAGCCGTCAGCCGGTCGGGATCGAACCCGATCATCACTTCCTCGCCCACCACCAGCGTCGGTGTCGAGCGGCTGTTCAGTTCCAGCAGCTCATCCAGCGCCGCCGGATCGGCCTGCACATCTTTATACTCAAACGGCACGTTGCGGGATTGCAAAAATGCCTTCGCCGCAAAACACGGCGGGCATCCGGGCTGGCTGTAAAGGATCACACGTTTCATCGCTCTCTTTGGATTCGCCAACCTGCCGCGGGATTCATCCTCTCGCTCCGCGACGATGAGAATCTGGCGCGGCGCCTCGCAAGCCGATCACTGCACTCGCACCGGTTTGGCAGCAGCCGCCACTGCAAGGCCGCGCGCAGCCGATGCCCCGCCCGGAAACAACTCATTCGGATGTCCCGCAATCGCCGCCTTCATGAAATCCGTCCAGATCGGCAACGCCGCCCGCGCACCCGTCTCGCCCTCGCCCAGTGACTTCCGGCTGTCATAGCCCATCCACACGCCGCACGTCGTCGACGGTGAAAACCCCACGAACCACGCATCGGTAAAGTTGTTCGTCGTCCCCGTCTTTCCACCTAGCGGATGATGCAAGCCCTCCACTGCCGCGCCCGTCCCATGCTCGATCACGTCCTCGAACATCGTCATCATGATTCGAGCCGTCTTCGGGCGGATCACCTCGCTCACTTCAGGATCTGGTTGCCACAACGGAACCCCATCCGCCGTCGTCACGCTTCGGATCAGGTGCGGCCCAATCCGAATCCCGTCATCCGGAAACACGGAGTAAGCCGAAACCTGTTCCTCCAGGCTGATGCCAACCGCCCCCAGCGCAACCGGCAGAAACGCCGGAATCGGGCTTGTCACTCCAAACCGGTGAGCCAGCGCAATCACCTTCTCGATCCCCACCCGGTCAGCCAGCTTCAACGCGGGAATATTCCTTGAGTCCGCGAACGCATGCATCACCGTAATGCTCCCCTCGAATCGGTGGTCGTAGTTGCGCGGCACGTACGACCCGAACGACACCGGCGTGTCCATCACATGGTCCTCTGGCAGAATCCCATCCTGAACCGCCGCCGTGTAGACATATGCCTTGAATGACGAGCCCGTCTGCCGCCGCGCCTGCGTCGCCCGGTTGAACTCGGACAGGTTGTAGTCCCGCCCGCCAACCATCGCCAGCACCCCGCCCGTCGCGTTATCGATCGCCAGCAGCGCCGCCTGCACTCCCGTGTCTTCCGCCAGTCGGCCAGTCAGCTCTCTACCGTCATCCCCCGTCAGATGAACATAGATAATGTCGCCCACCCGCAGAAACCCTCTCGCATCGCGAAATCCCGTCCACGCCCAATCCGGCGGCCGCAGCACCAGACTCCGACTGCCAATCCGCGCCGTCACCTGCGACGGTTCAACAGCCATCACCACCGCATGTATCCAAGCACCCGGCGCCGCGGGCCTCGACCAGTCCGGGTGGCGAAACGCCTGGATACTCATTCCCGCGTCCAGCACATTCAGCAGATGCCCACGCCACCCGTGCCGCTGCTCGTAGGCCTCCAGCCCCTGCATCACCGCCTGGTTCGCCGCCCTCTGCAGCCGCAGGTCGAGTGTTGTGTAGACCTTCAGCCCGGCTTCACGCACCCGGCGAGTCCCCAGCCGGCGGTCCAATTCCTCGCGCACCTCCTCCAGAAACCACGGCGCTACGGAATTCCGTGGCGGCTGCAGACGCAGCCCCAATGGCGCGCTTCGGGCTTTTTTCGCCTGGACCGCGCTGATCTTGCCATCCTCAAACATGGCGTCGATCACCAGGTTCCGCCGCCGAAGCGAGCGCTCCGGATGGAGAATGGGCGAGTACTCCACTGGTCCCTTGGGCAACGCCGCCAGCGTCGCCGCCTCCGGCAGCGTCAACTGGCCCGCGTGCTTTGAGAAGTAAAACTCCGCCCCCGCTTCGAATCCGTAAACGCCGCTCCCCAGGTAAATCTGGTTGGCGTAGAGGGTGAAAATCTGCCGCTTCGTAAAGTGATGCTCTATTTGCAGCGAGAGCAGCACCTCCTGCAGCTTGCGCGAGAACGTCCGTCGATCCGTCAGAAAGAGATTGCGCGCCAGTTGCATGGTCAGCGTGGACGCTCCCTGCGAACGGCTATCCGACATCAGATCGTGATACGCCGCCCCCGCCACGCGAACCAGGTTCACGCCCCAATGGCGCTCAAAATTCTTGTCTTCAATGCAGATAATCGCTTCTCGAAGAATCGGAGCAAAGTCGTTGTACCCAACGACTCTTCGGCGCTCCAGTGCGATCGATCCAATGGGAAGGCCATGCCGGTCATAAATCTCGGTCGTCCCCATCGGGTGGTACTGTTCCAGCTCCGAGATTTGCGGCAGGTCTACTGTTTCTACAAGTAATAAGCCGAAGAGTGAGCCGCTGGCGGCCGCGAGAATCAGCAGAATCGCCAGGGCAAATGATCCCGCTACTTTACGCCGCCGCTTCGAACGCCTCAAAGGCAAGCGTGCCCTTGACTCTGTCTCTTGCCCGCGAACCGCCTCCCGGCGGCTGCGGCGCTTCACCAAAGCTTCCTGGTCGGCTTATGCGGATTTGGCTTTAAGCAGACTGAGTGCCTTGTTGAGCTGATCGTCCGTCTGGAGCCCCTTCTGGTCGTTGTTCGGCAGCTCACCCTCTTCCGCCAGGTAGTGGTTGATGCTTTCGTTGACCAGGTAATTCGGGGTGATTGAGGAGTCTTCAATCTTCGTGCCTGACGGAGTCTCGTATTTGCCTACTGTCAAAATCATCGCCGCTCCATCCGGCAACTGGAACGTTTTCGTGACGGCGCCTTCACCAAAAGTAACGTCTCCCACAACATCGCCGCGCTTGCGATCCAGAACAGCACCCGCAACAATTTCCGCTGCGCCCGAGGTCCCGTGATTCACCAGCACCACCAGCGGAGCTGACGTCACAAAATCCGCGGCCTTGGCGGTAAATACCTTCGTCGGAATCGTCTGCCCGTGCAGCGACGCCAGCGTTCCTGACGACAGGAAAGCATTGGCCAGCCTGACTCCTTCATCTTCCTGGCCCTGCGCCACATCGCGAAGATCCAACAGAACCTTGGTGTTTCCGTTCTGCTTCATCGCCTTGAGCCGCGCGATCATCTCGTTCACCCGATTCGCCGTCAGCGCGTAAGGCTTGATATACAGAATGCTCGATTTGTCGTACTCCTCCACCGTCATGGGAGGCGGGATTTCGATCACGCGGGTCAGCGTGATCTTGTACGGGGCGATCCGCTGCGGACGAATCAACTGGAAGTGAACTTCGGTGCCGGGCTTGCCCTGCAGCAGAAGACGAACCATCGCGACCGACATCTCATAGGTCGATTTCCCATCAATGGAGAGGATGACATCTCCATCCCGGATATCGTCCTTGGCGGCAGGGCTGCCGGGAACCACCGACACCACCGTTGAATAGCCGCCGCGCTCGGAAACAATCAACCCGACCTGCGCATCGCCCTCATTCTCGCGGGCCAGATACTCTTTGTATTCGGTCGGCGTCAGGTACGCGGAGTCTGAATCAAGCGAATCCAGAAGCCCGTGAAGCGCTCCCGTCGTCACCTCGTGCAGGTTCGGCACAGTAACGTAATCTGCCTGAATCTTTTGGAGCACTTCCTCGTATACACCCATCTGCTTGTAGGCGTTATCGGCAGGAGCGCCGCTTACGCCCGCGGGGCCGAATCCACCGAGGAAAATGACCAGAACAATACCGGCCGCCAGGCCGAGGACAACATGCTTGAAGGTTCGCGACATAATTCGTGAGAGCACGGCAATCGCAGCGCTACTTGAATCATACTCTCTGCGCGCAGCAACCGGCCAAAACAGACGGCCCCTTCGCGGTTCAGGCTCCGATCCCGGAACTCTACGAGCCGACCGCTCTGTTGGCCTGAATCCCGCAGCGCACTTGGTGCCAATATTTCATCCACCCGTCGAAGACCACCCCCACTCCTCCGCAACTGGCAGGATTGCTGGCGGCGCCACAGCAAAGATCGGAAAGCAGGCAAAGTAGAGCACGCCAAGTTGCCGGGAATTCGCCACTGAATTGCTACACTGAAATTAAGGACAATTGAAAAACTCCGCACGCCGCCGGATGATTTTCCCGGAACACTTCCCCCACGAAAACACTCTGCAACCTCGCTTCAGTGTTTTCGACTCAAGCCTTTACAACGTGCATACTGCCCGGCGGCATTTTCCTCAGGAAAAAGCCGCGCTCGACTCCGTTCGTTTGTCGACCTATGAATCGAAAACGCGATAAGAGACACGTTGAAGCAAAAAGCGATGCGCAAGAGCATGGAAATCAGTAAATGAGCTGCATGGATGTCCCGCCCGACATTCTGCCTTGCAGTGAATTCTCGAAAATACGAATCGATCTTTTGAAATCATCGCATTACCCACAAAAACAGGGGGTATCGACACTGCCAAATAACTGCGCGGTTTTCCTGATGGCGCAAAGGAGCATCCGCCATAGAGCATGAAATCTCACTAGGGAACCGTCACGCCTGGCCAATCTCAATCACCCTATCGGACCACGGGAACGACTCTATTCGATCCAGTAAAATCAATGACTTACCCGCAAAAACGATACGGGTTGCCATGGCTTTTTATTCGCGGATTCGGTACAGCCCGCTTCAACTGACCACGCGGGCAGGATGCACCCACGGCTTCCAAACCGAAGATAGGCTTCAATCAGAATTTGTCGATTTCTTTTGGTGGCGGCGGGAGGAATCGAACCTCCGACCTACGGGTTATGAGTCCGTCGCTCTAACCATCTGAGCTACGCCGCCGGCTTCAGCAGGACGCTGGAGTCGCTCTCTCATCATACGAACGGCATGGAATTGGGTCAATGCCGTCAGCACCTGGATGACGCCTCTGACACCACGTGACCTGTCGCTCTGTCCGCTTCAGTGCTCCATCGCGAATTCAGCCTTTGGCACTCTCTTGCCGACCTGTGCCGGGGTCGGCAATTGCGAGCGATCCCAGCCGCCACCAAGCGCTTCGATCAGTTGCACCGCGGAGGTCATTTCATTCACTTGAATTGCCGCAAGCGTCTCCTGCTCTGAAAGCACCGTGGTCTGGGCCGTAATCACATTGATATAAGGATCGATTCCACTCTGGTAACGGACCTGCTCCAGTTGCAGATAGTGTTCCGCGTCCTGCAGCGCGGCTCTCTGTTGCGCAATCTGCTGCGAGTAGAGACGCGTCGCCGCCAGATTATCCTCCACTTGCTGGAACGCAGTCAGCACCGTCTGGCGGTAACTGGCCACATCGCCGTTGTAGATCGCCGTGTACTGATGCAGCTGGGCCCTGTAGAGCCAGCCGTTGAAGATGGTTTGCGAAATGGTCGGGCCAATCGACCAGAATCGGCTCGGCCACTCAAACCAGCGCTGGAACGTGGAGGCTTGAAAACCCCCGGCGGCGTTCAGCATGACACTCGGGAAAAATGCCCCGTACCCGATTCCAATGGTTGAGTTCGCCTCCGCAAGAGTCCGCTCGGCCGCGGCAATATCCGGCCGGCGCTCGAGTAGCTCAGACGGCACTCCCACCGGAATGGGTGGAGGCGTAAAGAAGCCGGGATTGGGGGGCAGCGAAAAATCCGTGGGAGACTTGCCGATCAGCACCGCGATCGCATGCACATACTGCGCACGCGCAATGCGAAGGTTGGTGAGCTGAGCCTGTGCGCTCTCCAGCGTGGATCGAGCCTCGATCACGGAAATGTAATCGCCGACACCAGCTTTATAGGAGCCCTCGTTCACCTGGTAGGCGTTTTGGTCGGCGGCAACCGTCTTTTTCAGGATGTCGATCAAGGCATCCTGACCGCGTAACTCAAAATAGAACCCGGCAAGGCTTGCCTGTTCGGTCAACTTTTCATTCGCCAGATCGGCGGCACTCACTTGAGCACCATATTCGGCCGAACGAACTTCCTGGCGAATCTTCCCCCACAGGTCAGGAGCCCAGGAAATGTCAAAGGGAAAAGTTATCGAAGTGCTCTTTTGACCGGAGCTAGTCTGTGTGGAAGCGCCCGTCCCAGTATTAAAGGTGTTGGCTAGATTACCCGAAGCCTTGGAGCGCTGCCATGAAGGACTGGTGGTGAAGGTTGGCCAGAAGTTTGCGCGCGCTTCCGCAATCAGCGCCCGAGCCTGGAGGAAATTCTCAAAGTAGAGACGAATATTCTGATTGTTGATGTTCAGCTGTGCTTCGAGAGAATTGAGCTGCGGATCATGGAATATCTCCCACCAGTTGCCATGCAACATCGCGTGCCCCGGGCTGGCCACCTTCCATCCAGGCTCATTCTGAAAGTTCACCGTGGATTCCTTGTAGTTCTTCGCAACCGGCGTGGGAACTGATGGAGGACGGTACTTGGGACCGACCATGCACCCGGACATCAGACCAAGCAGCGCGACAACGGCGAAGGCCAGAATGCGTCGGTCAGGTGAGAAATTTCGTGCAATGCTCATGGTGTTTCTCCGCTACAGCGCGGGTTGTTCTCCGGGATTGAAAGTGTCCTGACGTTTGCCCGTCAGACGCAAACGCAGACGGTCCAGCGTCAGGTAAACCACCGGAGTTGTATACAAGGTGATTAATTGGCTCAGAAGCAGGCCACCCACAATTGTGATGCCCAGCGGACGGCGCAATTCAGACCCGATTCCAGTTCCAAAGGCGAGCGGCAACGCACCGCCAATCGCAGCCATGGTAGTCATCATGATGGGACGAAAACGCAGCAGGCAGGCTTGGTAGATAGACTCCCTGGGCGTCTTCCCTTCCCGGCGCTCTACCATCAAGGCAAAGTCGATCATCATGATGGCGTTCTTCTTCACAATGCCTATCAGCAGAATGATTCCAATGATGGATATGACATCGAGACTCCTATGAAAGAGCATCAGCGCCAGCATCGCTCCAACGCTGGCCGAGGGCAGCGTGGAGAGAATCGTAATCGGATGCACGAGGCTCTCGTACAGAATCCCCAAAACGATATAGACGGAAAGAATCGCGGTGACGATGAGCAAAGGCTCGGTCGAGAGCGACTGCTGGAAGGCTTCCAGAGTGCCGGAAAACGAACCGCGCACCGAACCAGGAAGGCCGATCCGTTGCTCCATCTGCTCGATTTCGCGAGTTGCCTGACTCAAAGAAACACCCGGCGCCAGGTTGAACGACACGGTCACCGAGGGGAACTGTCCCGTGTGATTCACCTGTAACGGAGTTGTACCCGGCTGGAACCTTGCGAACTCGCTCAGTGGCGTCATTGCGGTCGCATTGCTGCCAAGGCTGTTCGTCTTGAGATAGATGTCATTGAGCCCGGCGGGAGACTGCCAGTATTTTGGCGCAACTTCGAGGACAACGTAATACTGATTGAGAGGTTTGTAAATAACTGACACTTCAGACTGGCCGAAGGCGGAGTAGAGAGCACGATCCAGAGATTGAGGAGTCTGGCCCAGCCGAGCCGCCACCAGCCGGTTAAATTCGACATTCTCGGCAAGGCCTCCGTCCTGCTGATCGCTATTCACGTCCTGCAGACCCGGCAGTTTCTGCATCTGCGCCTTTAGAACCGGTCCCCAGCGTTCAAGATCAGCAACGTTATCCGACTGAATGGTGTACTGATATTGCGCATTGCTGGCTCTGCCTCCAATGCGGATATCCTGTGCGGCCTGCAGAAACGTCGAGGCAACCGGCAGGCGATTCAGCTTGGGGCGCAAACGGTTGATCACCCCCATGGCGCTGATTTTGCGAACGCTCAAGGGCTTTAGCGTTGCGAATACGAACCCATTGTTTGTCGCTCCTCGGCCACCTGTGTATGCATTCACGCTTTGCACGGCAGGATCGGACTTGATGACCTTCACGATCTGCAACAAGGAATAGTTCATGAAGGGAAAGGATGCATCCTGCGGCCCCTGCACTCCGCCGATGATGAACCCTGTATCCTGCTCCGGGAAAAAGCCCTTCGGAATCCGCGCGATGAGAACAAAATTCAACGAAATCATCACTGCCAGGACAAGCAGCATAAATACGGGATTCTCGAGCACCCATTCGAGCGACTTGCCATAGCCTGACAACAGACTGTTAAAAACTCTCTCATTTGCCCGATATAAACGGCCATGCTTCTCGCGATCCCGCGTCTTCAGCAGATGCGCGCACATCGTTGGCGTTGTGGTCAATGACACAATCATCGAGATTATGATTGCTGTCGCGAGCGTAACGGCGAATTCTCTAAACAGCCGCCCCACAATCCCGCCCATCAACAGGATGGGGATGAATACGGCAATGAGAGAGATGCTGATCGTGAAGATCGTAAATCCGATCTCTTCGGCGCCTCTCATGGCCGCCGCAACCGGCTTCATGCCCGCATCTAGATGGCGCGTGATATTCTCCATGACCACGATGGCGTCATCGACGACGAACCCGGCGGCAATGGTGAGAGCCATTAACGAGAGGTTGTCAAGGCTATAGCCCAATAAGTACATCACGGCAAAAGTGCCAATCAGCGAAACAGGCACGGCAACGCTCGGAATGAGTGTCGAACGCGGGCTGCGCAGGAAGACAAAGACGACAAGGATAACGAGCAGAATCGAAACCGAAAGGGTCAGTTCAACATCATGCACCGAGGCCCGAATCGTGACGGTGCGGTCATGGACGATATGCAGATTGATCCCGGCCGGAATATCAGCTTCGAGCGACGGCAACTGTGCTTTGATCCGGTCGACGGTGGAGATAACATTCGCGCCGGGCTGACGAAAAATAATGACAGTTACAGACGGAACCCCATTCGTGTAGCCAGCCGTGCGGACATTCTGCGATCCGTTGTACACGTCGGCCACATCTCGGAGCCGGACTGCTTCACCATCGTGATAGCCGATGATGAGCGGACGATATTGGGCCGCATCCGAGATCTGATCGTTCGTCTGAATATCGGCAGTCATCGACTGGTTCGCAATCTGTCCTGCCGGCTGATCGGCGTTCTGCACACTGAGTGCTGCCTGAACCTGACTCATTGTCAGTCCATAACTCTCCAACTCTGTTGGGTTCACCTCAACGCGCACAGCTGGGCTTGCAGCGCCACCGATGAACACCTGCCCTACACCATCAATCTGAGACAGCCGCTGCTGCAGGATGGTCGACGATTTGTCGTAAACGTAAGTTGTGTCGTATTTCTTCGAGGTCAGAGAAATGATCAGGATCGGACTGTCAGCAGGGTTTACCTTGAAGTAGCTCGGATTCGAGGGAAGGTTAGTCGGCAAATAGGTGCGAGCCGCGTTGATCGCAGCCTGGACGTCACGTGCCGCGCCGTTGATATTGCGATTGAGATCAAATTGCAGAGTAATGGAGGTGCTGCCAAGCGAACTGGAAGACGTCATTTGCGTCAAGCCGGCGATGTGGCCAAATTGCCTCTCCAAAGGGGTCGCAACTGAGGAAGCCATCACCTCTGCGCTGGCGCCAGGCAGGTTCGCGTTGACGTTGATCGTAGGAAAATCAACCTGCGGCAATGGCGACACCGGCAACACGAAGTAACCCACCGCTCCCGCGATAGCAACCGCGATCGTCAGCAATGTTGTCGCGATTGGACGCTTGATAAACGGAGCAGAGGGGTTCATTACAACTCCTGCCCGTATCCAGCGGCGGAAAGAGGCTCATCTGGTCTCTTACCAGCCAGGCGCTTTCCTACTTTGTCAAAGAAGATATAGATCACCGGCGTGGTGTAGAGGGTAAGCACCTGGCTCAACAGCAGGCCGCCCACCATCGCAATTCCCAGCGGACGGCGCAGCTCGGAGCCGTACCCGCTGCCCGCAGCCAGTGGGATTCCAGCCAGAAGTGCCGCCATGGTAGTCATCACAATGGGGCGAAATCGCAGCAGGCAGGCTTCGTAAATCGCATCGCTTGCATTCTTACCGCGCAGACGTTCGGCCTCCAGCGCAAAGTCGACAATGAGGATGCCGTTCTTCTGCACAATGCCAATGAGCAGAATGATCCCGATGATCGCCACTACATTCAGATTCTGGTGAAAGAGCATCAACGCAAGCAGCGCACCAACGCCGGCGGAAGGCAATGTGGAAAGAATCGTGACTGGATGAATGAAGCTCTCGTACAAAACTCCCAGCACGATATAAACCACCACCAGCGCGGCAAGAATCAGGAGTGCTTCATTGGACAGCGAATTGACAAACGAAGCCGCTGTCCCCTGCCAGTTGGACTGCAGGCTGAGTGGAAAGTGCATACTGCTGACCGTCTTGTCCACTTCCTGAATCGCGTTTCCCAGTGCGGCATGCGGGGCAAGGTTGAACGAGACGGTTACGGATGGAAACTGATCCTGATGATTGATCGAGAGCGCTTCCGGGACCTCGCTCACCGTGGAAAACGCGCCGAGCGGGACGGCGTTCAAGCTTGCGGAGGTGATGGATGTATTCGGGGCAGATCCGGGAAAGGTGCCGCCAGAGGTGCCGCTTGAGTTCGAAAGGACAGTCGCCGCAGGAGTGAGTACATTCGAACTCGGCGTGTACAGCACCGAGGTGGTCAGGGCATTGGAACCGGCTGCACTCGACGCAGAAGCCGAAAACGATGTGGCCGCGGCCGCGCCGCTGGCACCGGACGAAATGTTTGCCGGCACATAAAGATCGCTCAGGTTGGAGGGGTGTTGCCGCCACTCAGGTGAAGTCTCGAGGATTACGTGGTACTGGTTCAGCGAAGTGTAGAGCGTATTAATCTGCCGCTGACCAAAGGCATCGTAAAGAACGTTGTCGACGGTTGCCGGCGCGATTCCAAGGCGTGATGCAGTGACGCGATTAATATCGACTCGAATGGCAAGTCCGCCATTCTGCTGGTCGGTCGCTACATCTTCCAGATCAGGGAGCTTTTTGAGCTTTGCCACGAACCGGTTGGCCCACCGATTCAGTTGGTCGATATTTGGATCTTCGAGCGTGAACTGATACTGAGTGCGGCTGACACGGTCATCGACGGATATATCCTGCACCGGTTGCATGTACAGGTGAATTCCCTGCACGCTGGCGAGACTCTTTTGCAGGCGTCGGATTACATCAGCGGCGCTGAGGTTCCGATCCTGAAGCGGCTTCAAATTGATCGAAATTCGCCCGCTGTTCAAGGTTGTGTTGATGCCGTCTACCCCAATAAAGGAAGAGAGGCTCTCAACAGCCGGATCCTTGAGGATGACGTCGTCAAGCGCCTGTTGCCTTCTGGCCATCGCATCGAAAGAAATGGTTTGCGGAGCCTGAGATATGCCTTGAATGACGCCGGTATCCTGCGTGGGAAAGAAGCCCTTGGGAATGGTGATGTAAAGGTAGATCGTCAGCACAAGCGTTCCCGCGGCAACCAGCAGCGTGAGCGTCTGAAACCGCAACACCCTCTTCAGAGTGCGGCCATAGAATCCGATCATTCCGTCAAAGACGCGCGCAGAGGCCCTATAAAACCTGCTTTGCTGCGCTTGGGGGTCATGACGCAGAATGCGCGAACACATCATCGGCGTGAGTGTCAGAGAGACGACAGCAGAGATGATGATGGTCACTGCAAGGGTGACGGCAAATTCACGAAAGAGCCGTCCAACAACATCGCCCATGAACAAGAGCGGAATGAGCACCGCGATGAGCGAGACGGTCAGAGAAAGGATGGTGAATCCGATCTGGCCCGATCCCTTCAGGGCAGCTTCCATTGGGGAGTAGCCGTCCTCGAGGAACCGCGATATGTTCTCAATCATCACAATGGCGTCGTCAACGACAAAGCCCGTCGCGATCGTGAGGGCCATCAATGACAGGTTGTCGAGGCTGTATCCGAGCAGATACATGGCAGCGAACGTGCCGACGAGAGACAGTGGCACGGCCACACTGGGAATGATGGTCGCGTAGACGCTTCGCAGGAACAGGAAGATGACGAGGACAACGAGGCCGACAGTGAGCAACAACTCAAACTCGACGTCGTTCACCGATGCCTGAATGCTGGTGGTGAGATCCGTCAGCTCCTGGACGTGGATGCCGGCAGGCAAAGATGCTTCCAGCCGCGGCAAAATATTCTTGATGCTGCGCACTACCGCAATGGTGTTGGCGCCGGGCTGCCGCTGAATATTCAGGATGATCGCCGGCTGCTGATTCATCCACGCGGCCTGGTCGGCATTTTCAACGCCGTTGAAGACTCGCCCGACGTCCTTGAGGAGAACGGGCGCGCCATTGTTGTATGCAATGACTACATTCCGGTACTGGTCGGCCTGAACGAGCTGATCGTTGGAATCAATCTGGTAATCCAGCCGCGGCCCGTCAAAATTGCCCTTTGCGGCATTCACACTGGTCTGTGTGAGCGCCGTGCGAACCGCCTCCAGGCTGATGCCATAGGACGCAAGCTTGGTGGGATTAACCTGAATTCGCACGGCAGGCTTTTGGCCGCCGGTGATACTCACAAGCCCGACGCCGGCGAGCTGAGAGACCTTGGGCACAACGCGCGTATCCACCAGGTCTTCCACTTGAGAAAGCGGCATCGTGTCTGAGGTGATGCCAAGAGTCAGCACCGGTGCATCCGCAGGGTTGGATTTGCTGTAAACCGGAGGCATCGGCAGATCGGCCGGCAAGAAGCTCTGCGCGGAGTTGATGGCTTCCTGGACTTCCTGTTCGGCGACGTCAATGTTCAAAGCCAGGTTGAACTGAAGCACGACGACGGAAATCCCCCCGGCGCTTGTTGAGGTCATCTGGCTGAGGCCCTGCATTTGGCCAAACTGGCGCTCAAGGGGCGCCGTGATCGTCGTGGCAACTACGTCCGGACTGGCGCCGGGATAGTAGGTAACAACCTGAATCGTCGGATAATCGACCTGGGGCAGCGCCGAGATGGGCAACTGTGTGAACGCCACAATGCCGGCGAGCAGGATGCCGACCATCAACAGTGAAGTTGCCACCGGCCGCAAAATGAATGGGCGGGACGGACTCACGGGGCGTTGCTCTCGCTCGATACAGCCGGCAGATGCATTGTGGTGATACGAACTTCTGATCCGTTGCGCAGTTTCTCAAAGCTGCTGTCGGCCAGTTCGTTGCCAGGCTGCAGTCCCGTGACGGCGGTCAGGCCGTTGTAGGAGACGCCGGTGGTGATGTTGTGCATGACCGCGCGCAGGCCTTTGGGTGTCTTCTGAATGAGAAAAACGAAGGCCGTCTGGCCATTGCGCTGAATCGCAGAATCAGGCACCAGAATCTGACCTTTCAGGGTCTTCACCAGCAAGCGGGTGTTCACGAACTCGTTGGGATAAAGATCGCCATTGCTGTTATTGAAGGTGCCGCGCAACCGAATGGTGCCGGTGGTGGTGTCGATCTGGTTGTCCAGTGACGTAACCTTGCCGACCCCTATTTCGCGATCATCTTCTTTGTCCCACGCTTCGAGTTTGAGTCCCACTCCGTGATCCGGGCGGGAAAGGATCTGACTCAGGTCGTCCTCCGAGTATGTGGCGACGACTGTGATCGGATTCATGGTGGTGAGCATGACCAGCGGCGTCGAACTGTTTGCCGTCACGAGATTGCCGGGATCGACAAGACGAAGGCCGACACGACCGTCCATAGGCGCGACGATGTGGCAAAAGCTGAGCTGAACCTGGTCATACTTGAGGACGCCTTCGTCAAATTTGACCGTGCCTTCATCTTGTACGACGAGCTTTTCCTGATCCTGCAGGGTCTGCAACGGAATGGCGTTGCGCGACCAGGCGTGCTGGTAACGGGCGAGGTCCATCTTTGCTTCGGCCAGAATCCCTTTGTCGCGTTCGAGATTTCCCTCTGCTTGGATGACCTGAGCCGCATAGGGACGGGGATCGATGTCGATGAGAGGCTGGCCCTTATGGACAAACTCGCCTTCTTCATAGTGGACAGCAGTAATCAGCCCCGTTACTTCGGAGGAGATGGCTACTGTGTGCAGGGCGGTGACAGTACCGATGGCATTAAGATAGACGCCAATGTCTCCCCTGGTCGCCTTGGCGACAGTCAGGGTAACAGGGCCACCGAAGCCCATTCTCGCGATCGAGGAGGTCTTCTTAGTGTGATGAAAAGCGCCATAGAAGACAGCGGCAATCAGAACCAGAAGGATGAGCCAGGGCCAGAGGTTCTTCTTTTTCGGCGGCGCATCATCCGGAGCCGAAGGCAAACGATGGTCTGTTGGGACGCTAGAAGAAGTAGTGGTGTGCTCGTCCATAGTCTCGGGGTGCGATGGCCGCAGTTTAATCGTTGTTGTAATTGTTTGCTGGCAGTTGAGTTTAGCACTGCCGAGGCTGTGATTTCCTGAGTGGCAAGAACCGTCTGGTGGTAATGATTGTCAGTGTTCCGCCTTGTGTCGATTCCAGATTTGGATGGTTGAGAGACGAATAAAGAGGTTGCGAAGTTTCAAAGCCAGGCTGCCAGAGTGTCTGGCCAGAACGATTCAGTTAACCTGATGTGACAAGGTGAAAAAAGATGCAAACAGCGGAATCGGGCAAAGTCTATTTGACGGGAGCAGGGCCGGGAGATCCTGACCTGCTCACCGTGCGCGCACGCGACCTGCTGGCGACGGCCGACGTGATTTTGCATGACGGGCTGGTCGTGGATGAAATTCTTGAGCTTGCGAGTCCGACCGCACGGGTCGAGAGCGTGGCCAAGCGAGCGGGCGAGAAAAGCGTGACGCAGCAGGAAATCGAAGAGCGGATGATTCGGGAGGCGCGCGACGGGCAGTCGGTGATTCGGCTGAAAGTCGGTGATCCCATGCTGTTTGGGCGCGGCGCGGAAGAGATTGGCGCGCTGGAGGCGGCAGGGGTTCCATATGAAGTTGTGCCAGGTGTGACGGCGGCGCTGGCTGCTGCCGCGGCGCTGGCATGTCCGTTGACGGCACGGGATACCTCGGCAGCGGTAGTGATGCTTTCCGGGCATCGGGCCGGCTCCGGGACAGGGAATGACCGCTCGCTGGCGCTGCCCGGCGGATTTGCCGAGGCAACGCTGGCGATTTACATGCCGGGCTCCGACTACGCAGGACTGGCAAGCGATTTAACCGAGGGTGGCGTGGCCGCAGATACTCCCTGCGCGGTGATTTCGCAGTGCAGTCTGCCGGGCCAGCAGGTGATTCGCCTCACGGTCGCCGAGCTTCCAGCGCACTCAGCCCTGCCGGCACCCGCGCTGGTCATGGTCGGTAAAGTGCTGGAGGCGGCGCGGTAGTGGAAGGGGTCGGCCGAGTCGACCTGCGCGGTTCCGCTCACGCGACTGCGGCGCCTTGCAACGACGCGATAGCGCCGGGCGCCGGAGGCGCTGCCAAACGGGCCAGAAGTTCCTTGTGCTCGTCATAAATCAACAAGACCTTGCGGGCGCGTTCCGGGTCAGTTGACCAGCGCTCGGACACGAGCTGGACGAATTGCTCGGGAGTTGGCGCCTGGAGCGCGTGGGCGTAGTCAGGAAACTCCACGCTGAGGGCGCGCAGGATCTCCATGCGCCCGGCAAAGGCGGCAGCCCAGTCGGGAAATTTCACCCAGCCGGCGTCGACGGTCACCCAGCGGCCGTGGAAATACTCGCGGGTGGGTAGCGCAAGCGTGCCAATACCTTCGGTGCAGCCGCTATCCTGCTTCTGACCGAACAAGTTGTTGGCCTCGCGAGCCAGCAGCGACCGCCCCCAGCCGGATTCAAGCGCAGCCTCGCAGGCAGCCATCTCGGGGAAAATGTGACCTCCCTGACGAGCGGCGACGACGGCGTGCGTGAGAAATTCAATCTCCAATGACATGGTGGGTTTCTCCTCTGCGTGCGCGGCCAAACGGCCTTGTACGCGGTGATGGTATCGACGAAGCACAAACGGGATCTCCGCCCGGCACAGTGGCTTGCGGGTTGATGGGACGGCTTCGACTGTAGGGGTATGGGTTGCAAGTCTTTTTGGAATCAACGAATCGAACTACAGTTAAGAACTTTTGACGACCCCAACTGTTTTTGCGGGTAAGCTGCTGATTCTATGAGATCGAGTACCCGTTATTGATTTGTAAACCCCAGGTGTTTTTGCGGGCAAAGTATTGATTTTGTTGAGCAGGTTCCCATGGAGCGAGTCAGGCTCCGGCCGCACAGGCAAAATGGGCGTTGGTGCCGAGGTCTGCAGATGCCATGTTTCCCGAAATGCGAAGACTGCAGTTTGAAAACTCACACTGACGTCCCATAAAATGTTGATTTAATGGAGCTTGCAGAATAATTAGTCCAGCAAGTCCTTTAAAATCAACAAATCGTAGATCCGGATACCGGTCTTCAGAAAAATGAAAAAGCGGCCCCAGCGAAAGGCCGCCTTCCATCGTCTCCAAGATCAGAATACCAATTCAGGGTCTAATTTCCGGCACATTGCATGGAGGACCGCCAGGTTCGCCGAGGTCCCGCCGAAGAGAATGCCGGTCATCCACGCCGGGAAAATATTTTTGCAAGAATTCACGGCAGCTTGTACGACTTTTTGCGCATATGCACGTCTTCTTCCTCGATGGCATCTGCGATGCTGAATGAGAAGAACTCGACAGGGACTGAGACTTACTGAAAACGTAGATGACTCAAGAAAAGATGTTGGCCCGGGCGTGCTTTGACAGCAGTCCCTGTTTTCCGCTCCCTAAGCCCGGCCCACGATGGCGCTGGAAGACTCTGCTGGCCTTGGGCTTTGCGATGACCTGCGGGCTGACGTGTGGCCATTTGCAGGCCCAGGTAACCGGAGCGCCTCCGTCTGCGGCCAGGGCCCAGTCGCTGCCGCAAGCTCCGTTGAACGCGAGCATCAGCGGTACCGTAACGGACGACCAGGGTGACGTGATTCCTGGGGCGACGGTGACGCTGGCGGGGCCGGACGGGAAGAGATCGGCGACAACGGGCGAAGAAGGTGGATTTGCATTCAACGACCTGAGGCCGGGCGGGCCTTACCGGTTGAAAGTGGAATGCCACGGCTGCATTTCGTGGGCCTCTGATGCCATCACGCTGCGGCCGGGACAGTTTCTGGAGAGGGACGACATTCACCTGCGGCTCTCAGGTGGAACGGTCTCCGTGATTGTCACGCCGAAGACCGAATTACAGATTGCGACCGAGCAGGTCCATGCAGAAGAGCATCAGCGGGTGCTGGGCGTGGTTCCGAACTTCTACGTCACCTACAGCCGGCATCCGGTGCCGCTTTCCGCAGGATTGAAATACAAACTGGCCCTAAAAACCCTGACCGACCCGGTGACAGTCTTTGGAGCCGCATTCATGGCCGGGATCGACCAGGCCGCGGCCACTCCTGACTATGGCGGCGGCATGGAGGGTTATGCCAAGCGCTTTGGGAACGAATACACTACGGGATTTGTGGATTTAATGCTGGGCGGAGCCGTGTTTCCGGCACTGCTGCACCAGGACCCCAGGTACTTTTACCAGGGGACGGGCACGCGGGGGTCGCGGCTCAGGCATGCGATTGCGAGTGCGTTCCTATGCCCCGGCGACAACGGGAAGATGCAGATCAATTACTCAAGCATGGGCGGCGACCTGGCGGCCGGTGCCATTTCGAACCTCTATTACCCGCCCAGCGACCGCGGCGTAACACCTGTCTTTGTGGGATTCGCCGTCTCCACGGCGGGCCATATTGCAGTCGGAATCATGCAGGAGTTCTTCCTGAACAGGATGACGAGACGGGAAAAAACCCACAATTAGAGCAATTCCGAGTTTGCCATCTCCCAGGCGTATCTTCAGGGTTGTTACTTCCTTCCGTTCGAATTGACCAGAAGGTTGCGGCTTTGAGATACAGTCTTCCTGGAGCCGCTCCCCTCCCGCAAGCAGCATGCCTGAAAACTCCCGGCAACTCTCACCTTAACCTCCCACCGGTACCCGGACATGCCTGCTAATCCAACTGCTTCCTAGAATTGATGATTGGATGAATTCAATTTGGCGACCTCAACCGTCAAGGCTTCAAAAGAATTCACACATTCCTGTGATGTGTTCACAATATTGCGCATCTTTCCTATGTTGGCTACGCAGGGCGGAAGATATGAACTTGTCGCGGCGATGTTCTCAGGGATGGTCCCGTCTTCTTGTTTGCGAATCGAACGAACGTCGCAATCGTGGATTCTTATTGATTATTGCGGCGATGGCCTGGCTGCTGTGCACCGGACTCGAGTATAGCCAAGCGGGAGCTGTCGAAAGGGAGGCTCCCCTTAATTCACAGGCGCATTCGCTGCTGGCAGACGAGTTGGGCGCAGGTATTAGCGGCACGGTGTTAGACGAGCAGGGCGACGTGGTTCCCTGGGCGAGAGTGACATTGCTGGGGCCCGAAGGGCAAAAGACAGTGACAACCAACAGGGTAGGCAAATTCACTCTCAAGGACCTGAAGCCGGGCGGCCCCTATCGCCTGACAGTGGAGTGTTCCGGTTGCGTTCCGTGGACCTCCGATGCAATCACGCTGCAGCCAGGCCACTTATTGACAGGCTACGATGTTCACCTGCGAGCCTCAGGGGGAATAGTCTCAGCGGGGATGGCGCCAAAGACGGAATTGCTGATTGCGACCGCACAGATGCACGAGGAAGAACAGCAGCGAGTGTTGGACGTATTTCCAAATTTTTATGTGACCTATAACCCGCAGACCGTTCCCCTGTCCGCGGGCATGAAGTATAAGCTGGCGTTGAGAAATGCGCTCGACCCCATGACCTTTGTAGGAGCAGCATTTCTTGCCGCGATATACCAGGCAGGAGGAACTCCCGATTACGGTGGCGGCGTTGAGGGCTATGGCAAGCGCGTGGGCGACGAGTACGCGAGCGATTTTGCGGATGTGATGGTAGGCGGCGCTGTGCTGCCGGCGCTTCTGCATCAGGATCCCCGGTATTTCTACAAAGGCACGGGCACAAAACGGGCACGGCTGATGTATGCGATCAGAAGCGCGTTCCTATGCCGCGGCGACAACGGGAAGACACAGATGAACTATTCCGGCATCGGCGGGGATCTGGCAGCGGGAGCTTTGCCGAATCTTTATCTTCCGGACGAAGATCGCGGAGTTGGTACGACATTTGAAGGATTTGGCATTTTCACGGCTAGCCGCATTACCGTAAATGTTCTGCAGGAGTTTTTCCTGAACAGGATGACCAGCCGTGGGCATCACAAGCGGCACTGAGCTCCATTTGAGCAGGAAGATTTGGGCCTCACTGCAGCGCCGAGGCTCGGAGCTTACTCGTCCACCAGATTCGATGAGGCGGCGTGCAGCGAGAGCGCGACACGGTTATCGACGCCGACTTTTGACATCAGCTTCTTGATGTAGGCCTTGACGGTGCGCTCTTCGATGCCGAGGGTCTCTGCGATTTCGCGGTTGGAGCGGGCGGCGACCAGCAGGCGCAGGACCTGCTGCTCGCGCTCGGTGAAATGGTTGTTGTGGCGGCGAACCGGCTTGGTGGAGAACTGCAGCATGCGATCGACAAAAAGAGACAGCACGCGGCGCGGCGCCCAGATGGAGCCGCTGAGGACGATGTCGATGGCCTGCAGGAGTTGCTCAGGCTGAGTCGTTTCTTCCACGTAGCCCTTGGCGCCGACGGCAATGGCGTCGATGATGGTCTCATCGTCGCGAAGGGAGCCGACGACGATGAGCTTGAGGTCGGGTCGTTCGACACGCAGGCAGGACATCCGCCCAAAAGAAGGCGGCGTGGGCAGGCCAAACAGGACGAGGCCAATGGATTTGTCTGCCAGAACCTCGTTGATCTTCACCACGCGCACAACAATCTGCGGCTCCGTTTCCAGAATGGACCGCAGACCTGTGATACGCAACGGCTCAAAGTTAACGAGGCCGACAGTGAGTACTTCACCGCTTTTCAGATTTAAAGGCATTTCATATGAGGTTATAACTTGGGCAAAACAATGCCCTGCTGCTTCTGATACTTCCCTTTCCTATCAGCGTAACTGATTTCACAAGGTTCGTCGCCCCGGAAGAAAAGTATCTGGCAGAGACCCTCATTGGCATAGACGCGCGCAGGTAGCGGAGTGGTGTTCGAAATTTCCAAAGTTACATAACCTTCCCACTCCGGCTCGAAGGGAGTAACGTTGACGATGATGCCGCAACGGGCATAAGTCGACTTACCAACGCAGATAGTGAGCACGTTGCGCGGGATACGAAAGTACTCAATCGAGCGAGCGAGAGCAAAACTGTTGGGCGGAACGATGACAGAATCGGCCTCGACGGAGACGAAGGAGCGCTCATCGAAGTTCTTGGGATCGATGATGGCGCTGTTGACGTTGGTAAAGATTTTGAACTCGTTTGAGACACGAAGGTCATAGCCGTAGGAAGACAGGCCGTAGGAGATGACGCCCTCGCGAACCTGCTTTTCACTGAACGGCTCGATCATGCCCTGGAGGGCCTGCTCACGAATCCAACGATCATTCTGGATAGACATACTGCTCCCGGCGCCGCAAAAAATGCGGCCGATGAATAGAAAATGGCCTAAAAGCTGCATCTTACGGGAGTGACAACGCCTTGACAATGCTGTGGAATATTTCCAGGGCGTGTTTCAGGGAATGAGTCCGAGCGCAACGGAAGTGGAATCCATTTTGTTACCGGTGACCCCAGCTTTCCTGCGCAGGACCTTCAGTTTTCTTGACACACGCGATAGCATCGAGTCAGGCGGAGATTAGAACCCTCGAGGTGCTGCATTGATCAAGCAGGACATTATTCATCATGTGATTGAACGTACCGGCCTGCCGCGCAACAAGGCCGAGCATGCCGTGGATACGGTCTTTGAGAGCCTGAAGCATGCACTGGCCGAGGGACAGCGGATTGAGCTGCGCGGTTTCGGAGTATTCAACGTGCGGCCACGCAAGACCGGGATTGGGCGAAACCCGCGCACTGGAACCGAGGTTTCGATTGCACCGGGCCGTGCGGTGCGCTTCAAGCCGGGTAAGGATCTGCATATTCTGGACTCGTAGCAGCGAAGCTACTGGCACTGCCGGAAAAATTACGCAGCGATAACAAGTGCTTTTCGGGCGATGAAGATCGTGCTCGGTGAATTTTTGCCGAAACGGATGAAAAACACGTCCAGCGCCAGCCATACCGTGCTACGATGCGGGCACATTGATGCTTGTGGATGGGCAAGGGCTGAAGCATGGGCACGGCTGGCAAAGCACGATTTGCGCATCGTCTGACGGACGACAACAGGTTTGAAAGCATCTGCCTGCAATGCTTCAGAACCGTAGGCAGTGCAACGCTTGAGCCTGGTTTGGACAACGCAGAAGCGAAGCACGTATGCCTGCCGGAGGACGTGATACGGCTGCACGGGCGCAGAGGGCCGGAATCGGTGCAAGCCGGCGAACACAAGAAAGAGATGGCCTGAACTCGCCAGGTAAAGTCACGGGGACATGAAAAAGGCATGGCGCACGCCATGCCTTTTGCCTTGTTGCGCGGAATCTTCGAGAGCCGCTCAGTCGAGCTTTTCCGGATGCAGGCTGATGTCTTTTGCGCCATGCGCTTTCTTCTCCCAGTATTTGCGAACCCAGGCTTCGAAGCTTTTTCCGGCGGCGGTATCGCGGCCAGTGAACTGAAGGGCGGCGATCTCCGCGTAGGGGATTGCGAGCTTGGTGCGCTCGTTGGCCGGGATGATGCGGACGGCGGAGTCAGCAAGCGTGGCGCCGTGGCGGCGGTCGAAGATGTAGCCGCTGACGCTGGTGCCGTCCTTGAGGGTGATCGTGACGTCGCCGCGGTAGTCAAAGGCCTTTTCGAGCGCATGACGGATTTCGTCGTCGCTGGCAAGAGCGGGGATCCAGCCTTCGAGATTTTCGCGGTCGCGGCCCTGGGCGACTTCCTGCGCATCGGGCTGCTGGATGGCGGTGGCGATGGTGGACTCGGGGGTCATGCTGTCACCTCGGGCTGGGGCTCGGCCGTCTGGATCTGGACCAGTGGATTGTGGCTGTGGATCGGGGTTACAGGCTCGTTGAGCAGGTCGAGCGCGCCCTTGTCTTCATATGTATTGAAGAACATCGCCATGGCAGTGTCGAGCAGGCCGCGGATGGAGCCGAGCGAGTAGTAGACACCGGAGGCTTCGTAACCGGAGTGAACCATGCAATTGGCGCACTTCGGATTGCCGGATTCGGTGCCGTAGCTGGACCAGTCGGTCGTGTCGATGAGTTCCTGGAAGGTATCTGCGTAGCCGTCCTGCAGCAGGTAGCAGGGCTTCTGCCAACCGAAGATGCTGAAGGCCGGCATACCCCAGGGAGTGCATGAGAATTCGCGCTTGCCCATGAGGAATTCCATGTACATGGGCGAGGCATTGAACTTCCAGGTCTTGCGGCGATTGGACAGGATGGCGCGGAAGAGGCGGCGCGAACGGGCGCGGCCCAGAAAATGCTTCTGATCAGGGGCTTTCTCGTAGGTATAGCCGGGAGCGACCATCATGCCTTCCACACCGACTTCCATCAGCTCGTCAAAAAACGCCCGGACGGAGTTGGGGTCGGCACCGTCAAAGAGCGTGGTGTTGGTGGTGACGCGGAAACCGGCGGCAACGGCGGCCTTGATGCCCTCAATGGCGGCGTCGTATCCGCCTTCACGGCAAACAGAGAAATCGTGGTGGTCGCGCTGGCCGTCGAGATGCACGGAGAACGAGAGATACTTGCTGGGCTTGAAGAGGTGCAGCTTCTCCTTGAGCAGCAGTGCATTGGTGCACATGTAGACGTACTTCTTGCGCGCGACGAGGCCCTCGACGATCTTGTCGATCTGGGAGTGCAGGAGCGGTTCTCCGCCCGGGATGGAGACCATCGGCGTGCCGGCTTCTTCGACGGCGCGGAAGCACTCGTCAGGGGTGAGCTCCTGCTTGAGGATGTGCGCCGGGTACTGGATTTTGCCGCAGCCGGCGCAGGCCAGGTTGCACCGGAACAGGGGTTCCAGCATGATGACCAGCGGAAAGCGCTTGCGGCCCTTGAGCTTCTGTTTGATCACGTATGTCGCTACTGTCCACGACTGCGAAACGGGTACGGCCATGGTTAGATAGATCCTCCGCCGGCTTACTCTGCACGCTCCATGGCCTTTTCATAGTTGGTAAGGGCCAGGAGCGGGAAATAGTCTCGATAAAGGTAATACGCCAGGTAAAAGACACGCGGGAAACCGGTGCCGGTGTACAGGGCCTGGCGCGTGATATTGCTGCCCGTGCTCTCATCCCATCCGCCGCTGGGCAACTGGTGGCTCAGTAACCATTTGATGCCCTTGGCGACCGAATCGCTGCGTGTGTCGCCGGCCGAGAGCAGGCCAAGAATAGCCCATGCAGTCTGCGAGGGCGTGCTGGGTCCCACGCCGCGGGTGGTTGGGTCATCATAGCTGCCGCAGCTTTCGCCCCAGCCGCCGTCGGCATTCTGCACGGAACGGATCCACTCAGCGGCCTGCTGGATTTGCGGCTCATGGTTCCAGACACCCATGGCCTCAAGGCCGCGCAGAACCAGGAACGTGCCGTAGATATAGTTCACGCCCCAGCGGCCAAACCAGCTTCCGTCGGACTCCTGCTCGCTGTAGATGAACTTGATGGCCTTCTCGACTCGCTTGTCCTTGCGCGTGTAGCCGTAGGTGGCCAGGGTCTCAAGAATGCGTCCGGTAATGTCGACGGTCGGCGGATCGAGCATCGCGTTGTGGTCCGCAAACGGGATGTACTCGAAGATCATCTTCGTGTTGTCTTTGTCGAAGCTGGCCCAGCCGCCGTTGCGGCATTGCATGGAGAAGATCCAGTCGATGGCGCGCTGGCAGACGTCGTACTGATACCGCTCGCGCGGATTGTCGACCTTATTGAGGGCGAGCAGCACCTGGCCGGTGTCGTCCACGTCGGGGTAGAACTCGTTGTTGAACTCAAAGTACCAGCCGCCGGGCTGCGCCTTTCGATTCTTGACGGCCCAGTCGCCCTTGTGGCGTACTTCCTTGGAGAGCAGCCAGTCAGCCGCCTTGAGCATGCGCGGATCGTTGCGGTCCACACCGGCCTCCCCGAGGGCAAAGACGGCCTGGGCGGTATCCCATACAGGGGAGACGCAGGGCTGCATGCGGAAGGTTGGCTCGGCGCAATGCTCGTTGCCATTGGGCACATCGATGCCGAGGCGCTCGAACTCGTCCATAGCGCGCAGCATCTGCGGATCGTCGAGCGAGTAGCCGAGGCAGCGCAGCGCGATGATGGCGTTGAGCATGGCCGGGTAAATGGCGCCGAGGCCGTCGCTCATCTCAAAGCGCGCGAGCATCCACTTCTCTGCTTTCCTGAGAGCGATGGAGCGCAGCGGGCGAATGTGCACGCGCTCGAACCAATGGGTGATGCGGTCGAGGGCAAGGAAGAAATTGCGCCAGCTGATCAGCTTTTTGCGGTTCCAGCGGAGGTGCAGATTGGCATTTTTGCGGCCCCCCACGAAGAGCTCGTCAATCCCCTGCTCCGGCGCGATCTTTTTGAACGGCTTCTTCGCGTAGGCGATGGAAAGCGGCACGAGGATGGCGCGGGACCAGGAGGATATCTCGTAAATGTTGAAGTAAAACCAGTTTGGAAAGAGCACGATCTCCGGCGGGATGGCCGGGACAGCGTCGTATTCGTACTGGCCGAGCGCGCAGAGGTAAATCTTGGTGAAAGTATTGCACTCGGTGACGCCGCCATGGGCCAGGATCCACTCCCGCGCCTTCGCGAGAATGGGATCGTCGGCGCTCATGCCCATGAGCTTTCCGGCAAAGTAGCATTTGACCGAAAGACTGATGTTGCCGGGGCCGCCGGGATAGAGGCTCCAGCTGCCGTCTTCGTTCTGGTAGCGCAGAATCTCGGTCATGGCCCGGCGCAGCTTGCCTGCGTCCCCGGTGCCAAGGAGGGTGTGGAGAAAGATATAGTCAGCCTCAAGCATGGCGTCGGCTTCGAGTTCGCCGCACCACCAGCCCTCTGCATCCTGGAGCGAGAAGAGGTGATTCCTGGCGCGTTCAATCGCAGCCTTGACGTCCTGCAGCGCCGCATCGAGGCGGCCGAATTTTAACTTAGAGGAACTAGGGGCAGTTCCGGCGGTTGGTGTGCCCTGCCCACCGTCTTTTGCCGTCTGTGAAGTACTCATGCTTCCCTGGGTGCCTTCCGAAAGAAGTCTGAAACTGCGTTAGACCGCCGCGGGAGCCGATGGAGCCGCCTGGATCGCCTGCACGATTTCCGGTGGCAGACCAAACCGGACGTTCTCCGGCATCACTTCTACTTCTTCCACCTGACCGAAGCCCTTGGAGCGCAGGAAGGCAATTACGTCTTCGACGAGCACTTCCGGCGCTGAAGCACCGGCCGTGACAGCGACTGTGGAGACGTCTTGCAGCCAGGCGAGATCGATCGCCTTTGAGTTGTCGATTAAAAAGCCCTTCGTCCCGAGATTGCGCGAGACTTCGACGAGGCGATTGGAATTCGAGCTGTTGTTGGAGCCTACCACCAGAACCAGGTCCGCCGAATGGGCTACATTCTTGACGGCGACCTGACGATTTTCCGTGGCGTAGCAAATATCCTGCGAGTGCGGCCCGACGATGTTGGGGAACTTGTGCTTGAGCGCGTCGATGATGTCGCGAGCTTCGTCGAGCGAAAGCGTGGTCTGCGTGAGGTAGGCGACGCGGTCTGGGTCGGGAATTTCGAGCGCAGCCACCTCAGCAGCGCTGGAAACGACGGTGGTGGCATCGGGCGCTTCGCCGAGCGTGCCTTCAATTTCGTCGTGGTCGCGATGACCGATGAGGATCAGCGAATAGCCCTGCCTGGCAAACTTGACTGCCTCCACATGCACCTTGGTGACGAGCGGGCAGGTGGCGTCAATGACCCGCAGCTTGCGGTCCTTGGACTGCTGGCGCACAGCCGGAGAAACGCCATGTGCGCTGTAGATGACGCGGCTGCCCTGGGGCACCTGATCGATGTCTTCGACGAAGATGGCGCCTTTTTCCGCCAGTTCGTTGACCACAAAACGATTGTGAACGATCTCCTTGCGCACGTAGATGGGCGCACCGAAGGTTTCGAGCGCGATTCGTACGATATCAATGGCGCGGACGACGCCCGCGCAGAAACCACGGGGCTTTAGCAGGAGCACTTTGCGTTCCTGAGCATTATCGCGGACGGCGCTGGAGGAGAGCGAATCAGTGTGTACGGTCACCCTGTAAGTATATCGTGGAGGGTCGTTTTTATGGCATTTTTCGGCATTTTCCGGGTTGCCTGAAGAGGCAAATTATCGCACTGACTCTTCTTGATTCAGCTGACGATCAACGCACCCGGAAAATGATTGGAGAGAGCGTTGATTCATCATGGACTTGTGGGCGACTTGCGTCAGCTCGATCGAAGTGAGAGCATCCCTGCCATCGCTGCTCCAGAAAAGGAATTGCCTCGATCTCGGAATTATGCCCTGTCAGGGTGGGGAACAGTGGTTGGAATTGTCATTGTCGTCCTCCTGATTTTCTATGCGGGCAACCACCCCCCCACAGTCTTTCAGGCGAAGCTCTCAAGTTCCTTTTAAGCTCTTGATTCTGTTGAAATTTCCTTTGTGTCGACCCCTCAGAGCCAATGGCAAAATAGCAAAGGCCCCGGTGCGTGACCGGGGCCTAGTGTTTCCAGAAGATTGCGGTTAGCGTGCCGTGAGTTCGGCGGCGACGCGCTCGGTGACGAAGGCTTCAACGGTATCGCCGACCTGGATGTCGACGGTGTTGAGCCCGACGCCGCACTCCATGCCGTTGGTAACCTCCTTCACGTCATCTTTGAATCGCTTGAGCGAAGTCAGCTTGCCCTTGAAGACCTGCTCGCCGTCGCGCATGAGGCGAATGTCCGCGTCGCGCCGGAGAACACCATCGGTAACGCGGCAGCCGGCGATCGTACCCACCTTGGGAATGCGGAAGACGTTGAGGACTTCTGCGCGGCCCAGGTAGTTCTCCTTGAAGACGGGTTCGAGGAGACCGAGCATGGCCTTGTGAATCTCGTCCTGCAGCTCGTAAATGATAGAGTGCAGGCGGATCTCGACGTTCTCCTGCTCGGCAAGGTCGGCAGCTTTGCGCTCCGGCCGCACATTGAAGCCAATGATAATGGCGTTTGATGCGGAGGCGAGGAGCACATCACTCTCAGTGATGGCGCCGACGCCGGACCGGATGACCTTGATGCGCACCTTTTCGGTGGACATCTTCTGAAGCGAGTCGGCGAGGACTTCGACCGAACCGGTGACGTCGCCCTTGAGGATGAGCGGAAGCTCTTTGACGCCGGCCTGCTTGATCTGCTCGGCCAGGCCTTCGAGCGAGACGCGGGACGACTTGGCAAGCTGGGCTTCGCGCTCCTTCATCTTCCGGTACTGAGCGATGCCCTTGGCCTTGTCGCGGTCGGCGACCACCAGGAAGGTATCGCCGGCATCAGGCATGCTTTCGAGGCCGAGAATTTCGACCGGGGTGGATGGGCCTGCTTCCTCGATGGTGCGTCCGCGATCGTCAAACATGGCGCGGATCTTGCCAAAGGTATTGCCGACAATGAAGCTGTCCTGCGCGCGGAGGGTACCGTTCTGGACGAGCACGGTGGCCACGGCGCCGCGGCCGCGATCGAGCTTGGCCTCGATGACGGTGCCGACGGCGGAGCGTCCGGGTTGAGCCTTGAGGTTGCCGAGGTCGGCGACCAGGCAGATCATTTCGAGCAGCAGATCGAGATTGAGCCGCTGTTTGGCCGAGACGTCCACGAAGACGGTATTGCCGCCCCAGGCTTCCGGCACGAGGCCGCGATCGCCGAGCTGTTTCTTGACGCGGTCGGGCTGGGCATCGGGCTTGTCGATCTTGTTCACGGCCACGATGATGGGCACGCCCGCAGCCTTGGCGTGATCAATGGCTTCCACGGTCTGCGGCATGACGCCGTCATCGGCAGCGACCACCACGACGACAATGTCAGTGACCTTGGCGCCGCGGGCACGCATGCGAGTAAAGGCTTCGTGGCCAGGCGTATCGAGGAAGACGATTTCGCGGCCGAAGGCGGGCGAATCGGGCTTGCCGATGCGCACCTTGTAAGCGCCGATGTGCTGGGTGATGCCACCGGCCTCTCCGCCGGCTACGTCGGTTTCGCGAATGGCGTCGAGCAGCGAAGTCTTGCCGTGGTCGACGTGGCCCATGACTGTGACAACCGGAGGACGCGTGAGTTCGAGCTCGTCAGGATTCTCCTGCGCGAGCATGCTCTCAAGCGCTTCGTTGGCCAACTCGTCTTCGAAGCTGATGAACTGCGTGTCGGCGCCGAACTGGCGGGCGACATCCTTGACGAGGTCGGCATCGAGGGACTGGTTGACGGTGACCATGACGCCACGCATGAGCAGCGTTGCGATGAGATCTTTGCCGCGAACGCCGAGTTTTTCAGCCAGATCCTTGACGCTGATGCCCTCTGTCACGGTGATGGTGCGCGTGATGGGCAGGGGCTCGGCAGGAACCTGCGCTCCGCCGAAACGGGATGGCGGAGCAAAGCCCTTCATCGGGCCTTCTTTGGTCTTCGGGTACTGATCGCTGCGTCCGCGGCGTGGCGCACCGGGGCGTTGCGCACGCGGAGCTTCACCGGGGGGCGGCACAAGGCCAGCCGCACCCATGCCCGGGCGCGGCCCGTTGAATCCACCGCCGGGACGCTGGCCGAAGCCGGGACGTGGGCCACCAAAACCGGGACGGCCGCCGGGGCCGCCGGGCTGGCTGCGAGTGGGATGCATCGGGCGTCGGCCGCCAGGGCCGGATTGCGGGCGCTGGCCGGGGCCACCCGGACGGCGATCGAAAATGGGTTTGCCGCGCTGAATGCCGCCAGGACTGGAAGCCGGGGGCGCCGCGGCCGCACGAGGCGGCGCCGTGTAGACCGGACGCGGTCCAGTTTGCGGCATAATGACGCGGCGCTGAGGCGCAGCTGGAGCCGCAGGGGCAGCAGGCTTTGGCGCTTCCTCCACTGCCACCGGCGCAGCTTCAGGTTCTACGGGAGCTAAAGGTGCAACTGGTGCTGCGGGCAACTGGGGCGCGGCAGAAGCAGCGGCAACAGGAACTGGCGCGGACGGCTTTTCCGCCACCGGCGGAGCGGGCGCTGGAGCAGCAGCCGGAACGGCTGGCGACTTAATGGGGACTGGGGTTTCCGGAGCGCCGCCGAGGGGTGACCTGGGCTCCTGCTGCGCAGGCGGCTGCAGTGGCGGAGGAGCAGCCACTACTGCCCGCACTGGCGGCTTTGAAGCGATCGCCGGCTTGACCGGGGGCGGAGCAATGACGTTGGGTGCCTGGCGAGGCTGGGGAACAATGCGGCGCGGAGCCGGCTTCTGCGGTGCAGCGGCCGAAGCCGAAGCTCTGGAAGCCCCGGGTGCTGTCGAACGTGGCGGAGCAGGCGGGCGAGCGACTACGGGCCTGGCTGCTGCCGGGGTGGAGGGTGAGGCGGGGTGCGCAGCTCGCGCCACAACCGACTCCTGCTCCTTGCGCTCCTGTATGGCTTTCAACACGTCTCCAGGCTTGGAAACACGCGACCAGTCAATTTTCGGCTTCGGCTCTTCCTGCCGCTGCGCCGCCGTCTGTGAAGCTCCGCGGCCGCCGCGCCGGATATAGGCGCGCACACGCTCCGCCTCGTCCAGCTCAATGGAGCTGGAGTGCGTCTTTTTCTCGGTTACTCCGCATTCTTTCAGCGCATCCAGAATGGCTCTACTCTTTACTTCCAGTTCACGCGCTAGATCGTTGATTCGAACTTTACTCATCCGCCCCTTAGTCTTCCGCAGCTTAGCCCACGCACTCAGAACGTCATAGATAACCTCTCGAACGCGGGATTGCCTTTGTCTATTATCCCCGGATTTGCGACGAATTGCTCGCTCATCTCAGAGATACCCATGCAGCTCTGCAACGGGAACGGGCGCATTACGCACCCTTTCCCCCTTCCGTCTCTGTCTCTGCCGTATCGGCAAATGCTTCTTCTTCCACTTCGCCGGCAGCCACACCCTTGGCATGCCGCTGGTGCCGGGCGATGGTGCGGCTCGTATCCTCGGCGCCGGCAGACATCGGCTCAGCGCCATCGGCATCCATCGCGGAGCCGGACTCGGTGAATGCGGCGATCGCCTCCTCGGCGATTTCGTTATGGATGACGCCGGAGCTATCCTCGGGCTCGAATTCCTGGCCGGCCTGCGTGAAATCCTGCTGGAGCGCCGCGATTTCTTCAGCAGCCTGCGCGTCGGCCTGCGCTTCCAGCTGCGCGACATCCTCCGTGGCGCGCTCAGCAGGCGCGGGTGCCGGGGGCTCCTCGCCGGGCTCGTATTGCCCAAAATAGTGGCGGACCGCAACGCTGATCTTCTCGAGCGTCTTCTCGCCAATACCCGGAATTTCTTCCAGCTGCTCGGGAGTCATATCCGCAAGCGCCTCGACACTGGTAACACCGGCCGAGACAAGCTTCTGAATGATGGGCTCGCCGAGTTCCTTGACTTCCTCGATAGCAGTCGCCGTACCAGAGAAACCGGTCATCTGCTGTTCAAGCTCCTGCCGCTTCTCTTCTTCGCTCTTGATGTCGATCTTCCAGCCGAGCAGCTTGGCTGCAAGGCGGACATTCTGCCCCTTCTTGCCGATCGCCAACGAAAGCTGGGTGTCATCGACGATGACCTCAAGCTGCTTTTCGGCAAGATCGGTGATGCTGACGCGACTGACCTTGGCCGGCTGCAGTGCACGCTCGGCAAAGGTGGTGATCTCGTCGCTGTACTCGATGATGTCAATTTTTTCGCCGCGCAGTTCACGAATGATGGACTGCACGCGCATGCCCTTCATGCCGACGCAGGCGCCGACGGGGTCGACATCCTTGTCGCGCGACATGACGGCGATCTTGGTGCGCTCACCGGCTTCACGGGCGATGGCGCGGATCGAAACCGTGCCGTCATAAATTTCAGGGACCTCGCCCTGAAACAGGCTCTGCACGAGTTCCGGCGCGGCGCGCGAAACAATGACCTGTGGACCTTTGGCGGCGCGATCGACGCGCAGCAGCACAACGCGGACGCGCTCGCCGACGGCAAACTGCTCGAGACGCGACTGCTCGCGGCGCGGCATGCGAGCCTCGGCCTTGCCGAGGTCGAAGATGACGTCCTGCATTTCGACACGCTTCACGGTCGCCGTAAGAACTTCGCCGATGCGATGCGCGTACTCGTTGAATACCGTGTCGCGCTCGGCTTCCCGCACCTTCTGGAAGATGACCTGCTTGGCCATCTGCGCGGCGATACGCCCGAGCACATCCGTGGGCTTGTAAAAACGAATTTCACCGCCGACCTCTACGCCGGGCGCCAGCTGGCGCGCTTCCTCAAGTGTGATCTGATTGAGGGGATCGTCAATTTCCTCGGCTGTGGCGACCACGGACTTGTAGATATAGGCGCGAATTTCGCCGGTCTCGCGATCCAGCTCGGCGCGCATGTTTTCCTGCGTCTTGTAGGACTTGCGGGTTGCCAGGGCGATCGCGTCTTCGACCGCGCTGACGACAATCTCGGGATCGATGCCTTTATCGCGGCTGAGTGCTTCAATGCTTTGGTAAAGAGGACTTGCCATGCGTTTCTCTCAATTCATTCAGCAGATACTGCTGCGTTGCTGTCTGTGACGGGCCGCACTCGCGGCGCGTCACAGATGCTTACAATTCCGGAACCAGGTTCGCCTTTTCGACGTTGGCCAGATCGATCTGAATGGCCGCCTCGACCGCCTTCTTCTGCTTTCCCTTGCCTTGCTTGCTTGCCGTAAGGTCCAGGCTGAGAATGTTGTCCTCGATCCTGGTGAGCCTGCCCTGCCAGTGCCGGTTGCCGTTGACCGGTTCAAAGGTCCGAATCTTGACCAGGCTGCCGGCAAACCGTTCGAAATCAGCCCGCCCCGTCAAACGCCGATCAAGGCCCGGAGATGAAACTTCCAACGTGTATTCCGCCGTGCCTGGAATCAGGTCTTCCACATCGAGCAGCGCACCAAAGTCGGCGCTGAAAGCCTGGCAGTCTTCATGCGTAATGCCTGCCAGATGTTCCGGATTCACGCTGCCGGGCAGAGGCTCGGGTACTGCTCCTTCCGACTTCAGCCTGTCGGCCAGTTTGGCGCGACCAGCGGCATTCTTCTCGATAAAGATGCGCAGCAGACGGTGCTTCGCTCCGCCCTGGAACTCGATATCGACGACATCGAGGCCATGCGAAGTGGCGACGCGCTGAGCCGCCGAGCGAATCTGATCGAGATCAAAGGGCATAACATTGCAGCAAATAAAAAGTGGGCTCTCGCCCACTCCACCTCCGCGCCAAGTACTGACACGCTGGATGAACCTGTTCGCTCTTATAGATTACCGCTGCAGGGACAAAGATTCAAACGAGTTCTCCCTTCGGCACACCTGACAATGGCAATTCGCGGTGGCATGACAGGGCCTGTTTACCAGAGCAATTTGGCGCCGAACTGCACCTGTCGTGCCGTGGTGGAGGTGCTGGTGATGACTCCGGCAGTGGGCGACAGGCCAGAGGGGGTAAAGACAACCAGATTCGGCGTGTTGAAGTTGGCGCGGTTGAGCAGATTGAAGATTTCCACCCGGAACTGGAGGTGGAGGCGACCGCGGAGAGCTGTGTCCTTGAGGGTGGAGAAATCCCAGGTGGCGAGGCTGGGGCCGCTGAGCGAGTCCCGGCCGAGATTACCGTAAAAGCCGCTGCCGGGCGGCGGAGCGAGGAAGGCCGCCGGATGGAACCATTGGCTGGGTCTACCGGTGATGACCCGGCCATGGAAGACAGGGTTGACGAAGGGACGAACCGGATTGGTGGCATCGCCATTGTTGGAAGGGTTGTAGCTGAGTTCGGGTGTAAATGGAAAACCGGACTGGAGGGTAACGATGGAGGTGGCCGTCCAGCCGGAGGCAAGGGCGTTGGCAAAACCCCGGAGATGCGCCAGATACCGCTGACCATGGCCCAAGGGCAACTGATAGAGCGTGTCGGCGGTAGCCACGTTGCGGACATCATAGGTGGCGGGCCCCCAGTCGGCGCGAATGTCAAAGGGATTCGAGACAAGGCCGGGAGCGTTTCCGGAGGCCGTGGCGTTGAGGGAGTCGCCATCGTCCAGAGCCTTGGACCAGGTATAGACGCCGCGAAGCAGGAGACCGTGGGTGGGACGGTGATGGAAGTCTAGCTGGAGCGCATTGTAGGAGCTGCTCCCCAGCGAGAACCATGCCCATGCCGCACCCAGATTGGGGTTGGCGAGTGGCGTTCCGGCGGGAATGTAGCTCGCACCGTCTGGAACGGCTGAGCCGGCAAGCGGCGTGGGGAAACTGGCAGGATATGCGGCCGGGCAGGATGCCGAGGGGCAGACCGCGGGCGTCGGTTCGTTGTCGTCGAGACTGAGCATCTCGTGATAGCCGTGCGAGCCGATATAGCCCACGGAGAAGTAGGTATTCGGCGTGAGCTGGCGATCGACACGGAGCGACCACGAGACCAGGGTTGGGGTCTTCATGTTGGGCTGGACGCCGGCGGGAGCGATCTTTGCGCTGGCCGGAAGCGTGCCTGCCGACACGGGGAGACTGGCCACCGGCAAATGGAGGACATGATAGGTGGGATTGAAGGGCGCGTTCTGGTCCATGCGGTAGCCGAGGGCGTCCTGCATGTCGTAGTACATGCCGAAGCCGGCGTGAATGACAGTGTGCGCGACGGGCTGCCACGCGAGACCGATGCGGGGCTGCGGCAGGAATTTCGCATGATTGACAGTAAATATCGAGTGACCGATGCGGGGCTGCGTCTGGATGACGCCGTTCTGGAAGACGAAGTTGGCGGCGCGATTATGGGCTTCGTTCCAGCCGTTGGTGAAGCCGTCGCGGAAGCCAAGCGATAACGTGAGGCGCGGCGTAAAGCGGACGACGTCTTGCACATACCAGGCGCCCATGAGCATGCGCCAGTTCATCTCAGTGGGCGCGGGATCGTAGCCCAGGTTCGCGATGGTTCCCTCTAAAAATTGTTGAAGCCCGGCAAAAGTGGCCTGGCCGGCTTGCAGAAGGGCCAGATCCTCATTGGACTGCAATGGCTCAACCCACACACCGGCGGAGATATTTTGGCGGCCGCGGGTAAGAGTGAGGCGGTCCTTGTAAGTGAAGAGATTGCGTGCGATATGGAGGTTGGTGCCAACGTTGCTCCCGGCGAGGCTGATTTGCGCAGCGGGATTGGCCGCTGCGCTGCCTCCGACCACGACTTGTCCAACAGCGTGATCAGCGACAAAGCCGGGGACGCTCGCGGCGGGTGTTCCGGGAGTGGGCTCGCCGGTGTAGTAGTAATAGGCGCGCGAGAAGCCGATGCGGACAACGTTGAGCAGCGAGGGTGAGAAAATGTGGGTCTCTTCGAGGCTGGCAACGTGTTCGGTAAGGTTTTCAAGGTCAGTGCTGTAGAGGTTGGTGCTGGTGGGCGTGAGGTCGGAGCTGGCATCGATGGTGTAAACGCCGCTGAACGTGTCGCGAGCGGAAAAGATGCGGTCCAGGCGGGCGGTGCCGAAGTCGTCCTGGATGATTTGTAGCGGACTGTTGAAGGCCTCGGAGATACCGCCAAAGTCCGGCGCGCCGGGGCTGGGCATGGGCCACAGATGGAGCAGCGGTGCGACGCCGGGAGCGATGCCGACACGGACGAGGCCGGACGCCGGGCACGGATTGGGCGTGGGGCTGACGAGCCTGCACGGGAGCAGGCCAAGACGCGCGTTGGCATCAGGGACAAGATCGACGCCGGTCTGGTGCAGGTGCTGGCGGAAACCCTCGTAATTGCCGAAAAGGAAGGTCCTGTTGCGCTGGAGCGGTCCGCCGAGCGCCGCGCCGAACTGGTTGCGCTGGAATGGCGGCGCGGAGCCTCTGTCAAAGTAATTGGGCGCGTCAAGGACGTTGTTGCGGAGAAACTCATAGACGCTGCCGTGGAAGTGGTTGGTACCGCTCTGGGTGACGATCAGGACCTGCGCACCGGGACGCTTGCCGTACTCGGCCCCGTAATTATCGCGGAGGACATTGAATTCGCGAACAGCGTCCACGCCGAGGAGTTCCTCGCTGACCCCGCCGGGTTGCATGTTCACCTCGGCAGCGCCGGTGAACTCGATGCCATTCAGGAGATAGAGGTTCTGTTGCGGACGATTGCCGGAGACGGCAAAGTTGTTGCCGACGGTGGAGTTGGAGACGCCGATCCCGCCGGTCTTTTGCGAGGTGTAGTTGACGATGCCCGGGTCGAGCGTCATGAGTTCGTCATAACTGCGTCCGTTGAGCGGCAGGTTGCGGACCTGGCGCTGGCCGACGAGGCCGGAGATGTCAGAGGTGGTGAGGCTGATGCGGGATGCGTCGGCGTGAACAGTGACCTGCTGGCGAACGCTGCCGATGTGCAGGATGAGATTCGCCGTGGCGGACTGGCCGACGGCGAGATGGATGCCGGTGCGAACTTCCCGCGCGAAGCCATGCTTGCGGGCGAGGATGCGGTAGCGTCCGGCAGACAGCGAAAGGACTTCATATTGGCCCTCACGACCGGAAACCGTGGTGCGCCTGGCTCCTGTACCGAGGTTCTGGACGGTGATATGAGCACCGGAGATAGCCGCACCCGAGGCATCCGCCACGGTGCCGATTACGCTCGACGCTTCCTGGGCCTGCACGAAGGTCGCTGTCATCAGCAGCAACAGAACCAGCACCAGTTTTGCCAGTCGAAGAATGCGCAAGAGACGAAGCGGGAGCTGCGCAGACATGAGGAGTCTCCTGGGGGTTCGCGCTGTGGATCAGTTGACGGACAGATTCCGGCAAAATGTGTTCTGGACCGCCGCAGAGGCTGTGGCGATGAATACGATTAATGACGATTCAATTCATTATATCCATATGATTTAGTCCGATAAGACGCGCGGCCTCGCCTCCGCGCCGACAGCGTGGCGGGCACTGGCACAGCCAGAAATATCCCGACCTGTCAGCGGGCGAGACTGATTGCTGGAAATCGAAATTCGCCCGAGTCCTCGCAGAGCGATGCCCGCTCAAGGGTTTACGCCCCCGAGAATCGAACCGGGGGATCGGCTTGAGCCCGTGCCAAGCTGTTACCGGTGCCGGGCGAGGATATTGCCACCGAAATGCACCGTCGGGCCGAATGCATATTGCACCGTCCAATTGCCATCCAGCAGATCGTTGAAAAGGTGCCAGTAGACCAGATCCATCTGGGTACGGAGCGCGACGTGCCGGGTGAGGTTCCAGTCGATGCCGCCGCCAAAGCCGTAGAAGCCCTGCCAATCCACCTTTTTGCCGGAAGGCGCCAGCATCGCCGTGACCGCGACAGCAAAGGGATCGGCGGGATTCGGGTGTGGCGTCGCGGTCTGGTGCACGGCGCCGAGCGACGGTCGTACAAAGAGCGTGACGAAGCTCCAGCGACGGTAGGAAAACTGCGGTCCGGCCGCAAAGGTCTGCGTGGTGGAGTCAGTAGGAACGGCCAGCATGTATCCCGGCGGCAGTTGCTGCGCAGCCTCCAGCGCGGCGATTTCACCATTGATCTCCGCGGCCAGGGACGGCTTGAGCATGCTCGGCGTCAGCGAGCTGTGCCCGGTGACGTAGTCAAAGTCGAAACCCGTCGCAAGCCAGCTGCGCCAGTTGACTCCGGCCTGAAAGTTATAGCCACGTTCGGTAAGGTTGAGGTGCGGGGTGCTGAAAGCTGTGAATCCGCTATAGAGATCGTAGCGGTTCACTTCGCGTTGCTGCCCGTGCAGCGGAGTCACGAGCCCGATGACTGCGAGCGCAGCCATGAAATAGAAGAAGCGAACCAGACACGTGAGGCGATCCACGGTGGCCCCCTTTCGCGACGCCTGCCTGGCCTGACCGCAGCCAAATGGGCCGCATCCGCATGTAAGAGACCTCGCAACACGCTCAATTGTCAAGACAAAGATGCAAGAGCGGGCCCGCATCGGTCACTCCCTCAGGACGGTGAGGTGCACAAGGGTTAATCTGCAAAGGTTGATCAGGGGTTGCGATGACCCTACAATATGGCAAAGCTGGTCCCGCCTACCCATTTCCATTCACGTAGACCCCCGACAGCTTGACCGATTCGACCTATGATTGACGGACCTATTCCTGAAGCGCTGACTTTTGACGATGTGCTGCTGGTACCTGCCTACAGCGAAATTGTTCCTGCCCTGGTGCGAACCGACACCCAGCTGACAAAGCGGATTCGGCTGACGACACCGCTGCTGAGCGCGGCAATGGACACAGTGACCGAGTCGCGCATGGCGATTGCGATGGCGCAGCAGGGCGGCATTGGCATTGTGCACCGTAACCTGACGATTGAAGAACAGGCAGGCGAAATCGACAAGGTGAAGCGGTCAGAAAGCGGCATGATTGTGGACCCGGTGACGATGGCGCCGGAGCAGCTGATCTCGGACGCGCTGGAAGTGATGCGGCGCTACAAGATCAGCGGCGTGCCGGTGACGCGGAACAAGAAGCTGGTGGGCATCCTGACGAATCGCGACCTGCGGTTCGAGACACGGACAGACATTCCGATCAGCGAAGTGATGACGAAGACGAATCTCATTACCGTACCGGTGGGTACCACGCTTGAACAGGCCGAGGAAATTCTGCACCAGCACCGCGTCGAGAAGCTGCTGGTGGTCAACGATCAGTACGAACTGAAGGGCCTGATCACGGTCAAGGACATCCAGAAGAAGCTGAAGTATCCCAACGCCTCAAAGGACGAGCAGGGGCGGCTGCGCGTGGGTGGCGCGATTGGCGCCACGGGCGACTTCATGGAACGCGCGGCGGAGATGGTAAAGAATCGCGTGGATGTGCTCTCGATTGATTCGGCGCATGGGCACTCATCGCGAGTGCTGGAAGCGATTCGAGAGGTGAAGACGCGCTTCCCTGACGTGGATTTGCTGGCCGGAAACGTGGCGACCTACGAAGGCGCAAAAGCGGTGATTGAAGCCGGCGCGGACGGCGTGAAGGTCGGCATCGGGCCGGGATCGATCTGCACGACGCGCATGGTAACCGGCGCGGGCATGCCCCAGATTACAGCCATTATCGAAGCAACGCGTGCGGGCCGGGAAGCGGGAATTCCGATCATTGCCGATGGCGGCATCAAGTATTCGGGCGACGTGGTGAAGGCGATCGCGGCGGGGTCCAGTGCCGTGATGATTGGTTCGCTGTTTGCGGGCGTGGACGAGAGCCCGGGCGAGACGATTCTGTACCAGGGCCGGTCGTTCAAGGCGTATCGCGGGATGGGTTCGTTGAGCGCGATGGCGCAAGGCTCGGGCGAGCGCTATTTCCAGGGGCCGAGCGACGGCGTGGACAGTTCGAGCGTTGAAGGAGTGGTGGCGCGCGAGCGCAGCAGCCAGAACCGGCTGGCGAAGTTTGTGCCCGAAGGCATTGAGGGCCGGGTACCGTATCGCGGACCGCTGGAAGCGAATGTGTACCAACTGGTGGGCGGATTGCGGTCTGGCATGGGCTACCTCGGCTGCTCCAGCATCGAGGAAATGCACGCGAAGGCGAAGTTTGTAAGGATTTCAAGTGCCGGATTGCGCGAAAGCCATGTGCATGACGTGATCATTACGCGCGAAGCGCCGAACTACCGCGTGGAGTAAGCAAAATCTGTGAATCACGGGGCGGCTGCGGCCGCCCATTTGCTTTTCCGGGGCGATTTCCGGGTTGGGCGGACTGGTTCAGAGTGCAGTGGATGAGCCGCGTGAGTTGACAGGCGCGCCGCGGAAGATGATGCTAGAGAGTTTTCGTCCGGGAGTAGAAGAGCATGGCCAGCACATCGCATCCAACGTTGACCGTTGCCGAACCGTATCTGATTCAACAGGATTATGCCGCGTACACGCCGGAACAGCACGCCGTATGGCAGGAGCTGGTAAGCCGCCGCATGCCGCAGCTGCGCGAGCACGCCTGCCAGGAATACCTGGACGGCATTGAGCAGATTGGGCTCCGGGCCGACTCGATTCCCAACCTCGCCGAGGTAAACAAGCGACTGGAGCCCCTGACGGGCTGGAATGCGACGCCAGTGAGCGGTTTTCTGCCGCCGGATGCCTTCTTCGAGATGCTGGCGGCGCGGCGCTTTCCGACTACGACGTGGCTGCGCAGCCGGGAGTCGATGGAATACACCCCGGAACCGGATATCTTCCACGACGTGCTGGGCCATGTGCCGATGCACGCGCATCCGGTGTTTGCGGATTTCCTGCAGCACTACGGCAAAGTGTGCGCCACGATCATGGGCGATAAGGACAAGCTGGAACGGATGGGGCGGCTGTTCTGGTTCACGGTGGAGTTTGGCGTGATTCGCCAGAACGGCGGAATCAAGCTCTATGGCAGCGGGCTGATCTCGTCGCATGGCGAGTCGACGTACGTGATCAAGGGCGGACCGGAGATTCGCGACTTCAATCTGGAGCAGGTGCTGGAACAGCAATTCAAGGTCTCAGAGATGCAGAAGGTGCTGTACGCCGTGGAGTCCTTCGACCAGATTTATGAGGCCGCGAAGGAAGCCGAAGCGCGGCTCTGCCGTTAGAGCGGATTCGCCGCTTACCACTCGATCAAAAGCATTTCGCAGCAAAAGCCGGGCCCCATGGCGGCGAGGATGCTTTTTGTCCCGGGCGCGGGGCGATGCTGCTTCATGACGTCATCCAGAACAACCAGAACCGATGCGGAGGAAAGGTTGCCGACGCGGCGGAGAGCCTGCCACGAAACGGCGAGCGCGCCGCGCTCCAGTCCGAGCGCGTCTTCTGAGGCTTCCAGCACTTTGGGTCCGCCGGTATGCATGATCCAGCAGCCAATGTCAGCGCGGGTAAGGTGGTGCGCGGCGAGAAACTGGTCGACATCGCGGCCGAGGTTGTCGCGGATGACGCTGGGAACATCGGGCGAGAGAACGATCTGGAAGCCCTTCTCGGAAATATCCCAGCCCATGACATCTTCGGTGTCGGGATAGAAGACCTGGGCGTGGTCAAGGATACGAGGGCCGGATTTTGCATCCGGAGTCTCTTCGCCGGCGATGAGGACGGCTGCCGCACCGTCGCCGAAGAGGCCCGTGGAGATGAGATTGGCGACGGAGACATCGCCGCGCTGCCAGGTGAGCGAGCAGAGTTCGACGGCAAGCAGGACGGCGTACTGATCTGGGTAGGCCTTGACGTAGTCGGCGGCGCGGGCCAGGCCTGCGGCTCCGGCGACGCAGCCGAGACCGAAGATGGGATTGCGGCGGATCCGCGGCGAGAGCTTGAGGCGGTTGACGAGGCGTGCATCAATGGACGGGCTGGCGACGCCGGTGACGGAGACGAAAAAGATGGCGCCGATCTGGGCGCGGTCGATGCCGGACTGCTGGATGAGGCATTCGATGGTGCGCTCGCCGAGGTCGAGGGCGGTTTCGATCCAGACGTTATTGGCTTTGCCCCAGGTGTCAAGAGCGCGATAGTCGGCCAGCGGGCGCGAAAAGTAGCGGCCATCGACGCCGGTGCGCGAGTGCAGGCGCTCGAGGATGGCCGTATCGACCGAGTGCTGCCAGTAGCTCGCAAGTTCGTCGGCGATCTGGCTTTGCGTAAAGTAGTACGGCGGATAGGCAGTTGAGGTGGTAATGATTCGCATTCGCAGTTCGCTTCGATGTTAGTCCTTCAGGAGGTTGGCCATCAGGCAGAGTGCCGAAATGACAACCATTGTTTTGCTGCGATGAACAGTGTGATGCGCTTGACGGCGCGGCGCGCATCGGAGAAGCTGATTGCAGGGCGGTGGAGTTCGCCTCAATCCAACCGTTGCCGGTTCCGGCAGCCAATGACTCCTGACACTTTATGACGATGGTGGCTGCGCTTGCAGCCTGAAGTGCCAAGGAGGATTTTCGACTCGTATGAAATTTCTGTGGATTGCGCTCGGCGGGGCGCTGGGAGCACTTGCCCGCTATGCAGTGGGTGTGTGGGTGTACGAGCGTATGGGAACACGATTCCCATACGGTACCCTTCTCATCAATGTCACCGGCTGCTTTTTGATGGGCCTGGTGCTGGCCATTCTGGACGCACATCTGGAGTTGAATCCGGCATGGAGATATGCGGTTCCGATCGGATTTATCGGGGCATATACAACCTTCTCCACCTTTGAGTACGAAACGCTGCACGCGATGCAGAACGGGCAGGCGGCCACGGCGCTTCTGTACTTTGGCAGCAGCCTGGTTTTGGGCTTCATGGCTGTTTGGCTGGGGATGCAGAGCGGGCGGGTATTTGCGTAGGAGGCTCTGCAAAGAGCCTCCGCCGCATGGACCAGAAGGATGGCAAGCAACGATCCGGCTGGACCATTGAGCCGGTAACGTAGGCTGCATTTGGAAGCCGTGCTAGGCTGGCGTCAGTTATGCTTCGCCGTTTGACTTCTTTTCTTTTTACGCTGGCTGTGGCGGCGGTAATCGTTGCTCTCTTCTGGGGCAGAGTTTCTTTCTTCCACCGAAATGGCGACGGGGCGTTCTGGTCTTCGCGGCATGAGCGGCGCACAGCTTATGGAAAACGCTCAAGCTGGAAAGTTCGTGAGCGGCAGTACTGCGCACAATTTGATTTGACGTACACCTCGGAATACTTTGCTCACTGGCGCCGTCCGGCAGCCGGAAGCTGTTCTACGCGGATGCGCGATGGCTATCCGGTTCCTGATCCGCGCTGCACCCCGGGCGGAATCAACCCAAGCGTGACGGTGGCAATGCTGAGGAATCCCGCCTGGAGAACTGGATGCATCCGGAATCACGAATCCAGTGAGAGGGAAAAGCACAAGGCCTACCATTGGTACGGCATTCGCGAACCACGCGGAAACTACGATGAAACGCAGGTTTGCGAACTGGATCACCTGGTACCGCTGGAACTGGGTGGTGCCGACGGGCTGGGCAACATCTGGCCGGAATGCGGGCCTTCGGGCGTTGCTCTGGAGAACCGGTACTTCAAGATCAAAGACCGGGTCGAGGATTACCTGGCCTACGAAGTGAAGTCCGGGCAAATGACGCTGCGGGAGGCGCAACGCGGCATTGCGGAAAACTGGACGCAGTACCTCGACGCGGCGAATCGCTATTGCGCAGCCACCGGCGGATGCGGCTGATCAGAGTCCAGGCCCTAATTCCCGGCAGCTTTTTCGGCGGCTTCGACGGTCTGGGCGATGAGCGTCGCGATGGTCATGGGGCCGACCCCGCCGGGTACGGGCGTATAGGCCGAGCAGCGGTCGATGACCTTGGAAAGCTCGATGTCTCCGACGCCACCCGGGTGGTAGCCAGCGTCGATGACAACGGCTCCGTCGCGGATCCAGTCAGCCTTGATGAACTCAGGCTTGCCGACGGCTCCGACGAGGATTTCCGCGCGACCGACGACTTCCGCCAGATTCTTGGTGCGCGAGTGGCAGATGGTGACGGTGGCGTTGGCACCGAGCAGCATCATGGCCATGGGCCTGCCAAGGATGGGGCTTCGGCCGACGACGACGGCTTCCCTGCCCTCGACGGGAATCTTGTAGTGACGGAGCATGCGCATGATGCCGCCGGGCGTGGCGGAGCCGTAAACGGGCTCGCCCATCGCCATGAGGCCAAAGCCGAGGGCGGTGACGCCATCCACGTCCTTGGCGAGGGCGATGCGGTCGAAGCAGGCGCGCTCGTCGATCTGCTTGGGCACGGGGTGTTGCAACAGGATGCCCTGGACGCGGGGATCCGCATTCAGCTCGTCGATCTTCACCAGCAGCTCGGCGGTGGAGGTTTCCTCGGGGAGATGAACGGCGAGCGAATCCATGCCGACGCGGCGGCAGGCGTTGCCCTTCATGCGGACATACGTCGCCGACGCCGGATCTGCGCCCACAAGGATGGTGGCGAGGATGGGCGTTTCGCCGCCGGTTTTGACGCGGAGCGCTTCCACGCGGGTGAGAAGTTCCCCTTCCAACTGCTTTGCATAGGCCTTACCGTCGAGTACGAGAGCGGACATGCACCTAGTCTAATCCGCATGCGGGGCGAGTGGTGCGTGACGAAAATCACTGGGCGTTACACCGGGGATCCAAAGACCGGATCCGGGGAGTCCCAGGATTTCCGCCTGCTGATGCTTATTCCGCTTCGGCCAGGCTGAGCTGGTGGCGGAGATCGGCGCCGCGGACCCAGAAGATAACGTCAGTGGCGATGTTAGTGGCGTGGTCGGAGATGCGTTCAAGGCTGCGCGAAATCATGATGGCGAGCAACGCGTGAGCCGCGGACTCGGGCGACTTCTGGATGCACTGCACAAGCGCGGCCTGCGAGTCCCGGTTGAGGTCGTCGATTTCGTCGTCCATGGCGATGACGGATTCGGCGATCTGGGCGTCGCCGTCGAGGAGAGCCAGGATGGCGGTGCGGATCATTTTACCGGCGAGGGCGCCCATGCGGGGTATATCCGCGGGCAGTTTGGGACGGTTTTCTGCGAGTAGCTCGCTAGTACGGCTGGCGATGCCGACGGCCTGGTCGCCAATGCGCTCGAGGTCAGCGTTGATCTTGATGACGGCGAGGATGAAGCGGAGGTCGACGGCCATGGGCTGCTCCTTGGCGAGCAGGTCGTAGGCCATTTCATCGACTTCGCGCTGAGCGAGGTTGATGGCGGTTTCGTTTTCGCGCACGTACTGGCAGAGCTCAAGGTCAGAGTTGACGTAAGCGTCCACTGCGGCTTCAACGGCCTGCTGGGCAAGCGCGGCCATGGCGAGCAGGCGGTCCTTGAGGTCGGCAAGTTGCTGATGAAAGTGAATGCGCGGCAAAGAATTTCCCTCTTTCCTTCATATTGCAACAGCAAATGTAACAGCGCGACGAAAATTGCATGAAGACGGGCTGCGGAGGGACTGACAAAAGTGCGCAGGAGGTAGTCCCGACCTTTCGCAGGGAGACTGATTTGGAGTAGTCTCCTCGCCATGCGGAAGGTTTTCGGGGCGCTGCTGGTGATGCTGGCGATGGTTTGCCAGGCGCATGCGGGCGAACGATGGGTGGAGGTCAGCAGCCCACACTTCAAGGTGCTCACGGATGCGGGCCAGGCGGAGGCGATGGCGCTGGCCGAGCAGTTTGAGAAGATGCGCGAGACCTTCTCGGCGCTGCTGCGCGCGCACCCGAGAGATGCCGCGCCAATGCTGGTGATCGCGGTGCGAAACCGGAAGGAGTTCCGCAAGATTGAGCCGGCGCCGTATCTGGGCAAGGGCAAGCTGGACCTGGCCGGGTATTTTATGCACCGCGGCCCGCGGAACTATATCCTGCTGCGTCTGGACGTGTACGGCCCGCATCCCTATGCAACGGTTTACCACGAGTACACGCACTACCTCTTGCGCGATGACTACACGTGGATGCCGCTGTGGCTGAATGAGGGGCTGGCCGAGTTCTACCAGAACACCGATATTCACTCGGGTGAAGTGGACCTGGGCCAGCCGGACATGAGCGACCTGATGTATCTCCGGATGCACAGCCTGATTCCGGTGGCGACGCTGGTGCAGATTACGGCGAGCTCGCCGTACTACCACGAGGAGCAGCAGGGGACGATTTTCTACGCCGAGTCATGGGCGCTGGTCCATTACCTGATCGTGACGGACCGGAAACACGGCACACCGCAACTGGAGAATTACGAGAGGTATCTGCAGGCGCGGGAAGATTCGCTGACGGCGGCGAGGCATGCGTTTGGCAGCCTGCATCAATTGGACCGCGATCTGAGCGACTACCTGAATCACTTGTCGTACGCGTATTTCCGGCTGAAGCTGAAGATGCGAATCAACAAGGCAGAATTCCACGCGCAGGCGGTGCCGGAAACCGAAGCGGATGCGATCCGCGCAGGCATCCTTGTGGACAACCGCCGGATGGACGCGGCGCGAGCCCTGCTGAAGTCCGTATTGAAGCGGGATCCCAACAGCGCGATCGGCAACCGGATGATGGGCTACCTGGAAATGAATGCCGGCCACCTGCGAGCCGCGGAGAATTGGTATGCCGGAGCGCAGCAACTGGATCCGGGAAGCTACGAGGCCAACTACCGGTTTGCCGAATGTGCGATGCGCAACGGGGACGAAATCGAGGACGCCAGAGTGGAAGCCAGCCTGCGGAAAGCGATTGCGCTGAATCCACAATTTGCACCGGCGTATGACTTGCTGGCGCAGTTTTACAACGTGCACCAGGAGCACGAGCACGAGGCGCACATGCTGGAAGCGCAGGCGATCTCCCTGGAGCCGGAGAATGTGCAGTTCCGGTTGAATGCAGCCGTGGGGCTGGCAAACCAGCAGGACTATGCGAACGCACTGATGGTGCTTGATGCGGCGCGGCACGTGGCGAGAAGCCATGCTGCCATGGCGATGATTGAAGAAGAAGCGCAGCGAATCCGCATGGCGCAGGCGATTGTGGCGCGCGAAAAAGAAGAGCAGCAAGCCGCGATGAGGGCCCAGCGTCCCACGTATTCGCCGGAGACGGCGCCGGGGCCGGTTGGGTCGACTCATAGTCGATTCCAGACGCAGCGGATTCAGGCCGCGGTCACCACGAAGGATGGATCGGGACCGGTGGTGAACCTGGGCCAGAAAGTGCCGGATTATCCGAGCGGGCCGCCGAGTGGACCAGAGCATGTGGCAACAGGCGTGGTGAAAGAGTCGACCTGCTACAGTCCGACGATGCTGGTGCTGACGCTCGACGTTGGCGGAAAGAGCCTGACACTGTACCGGCGTAACTACTTCGACGTAAGGTTTTCGGCGATTGGATTGGAGATCCGGGGCGAGTTGCATCCGTGCACGGACCTGGTGGGCAAACACGCGCGGATTACGTATGCGGCGGTGAACAACTCCGCGGCTGCGGGCCAGATTCTTACACTACAGCTGAGCAAGTAGCGGCAAGGAATAGATAGCTGCCATCACCCGCTGCAAGTTGCCTTGTAATGAGTCTTTTACACGGTTTGTGATATTCCCGGGAGCAGCGGGATAACCGATCTGGTATGGGGTGTCACTTGTGAGTCCCTGCCCCTTTGCCAGTCGTTGTGCTTTGGCGTTAGTTTATAGGGTCGCAATGGGATTTCGGCCGATAGCGAACCCGTAGCGAAAAATCTGTGGAGTGTAGAAGTTATGTCAACCCTTGTTCACCCGGAAGTGCAAACCCAAAAGGATTATCTGCCGCTGAACGGCACCGACCACGTGGAGTTCTACGTCGGCAACGCGCGCCAGGCCGCATTTTTTTACCGCATGGCCTTCGGCTTTAGCCTGGTGGCCTACGCCGGGCCGGAGACGGGCGTGCGGGATCGCGCCTCGTATGTGCTCCAGCAGGGAAAGATTCGGTTTGTGCTGACAACCCCGCTACGTCCGGACGGAGAAATTGCAGCCCACGTGCACCTGCACGGCGACGGCGTGCGCGACATCGCGCTTTGGGTGGACGATGCGCGCCAGGCGTGGAAAGAGACGACCAGACGCGGCGCGAGGAGCATTCGCGAGCCGATGGAATTGAAGGATGAGTCTGGCGTGGTGAAGCTGGCCTCGATTGCGACCTACGGTGATACGATTCACACCTTTGTGGAGCGCGACAACTACAACGGCGCCTTCATGCCGGGTTATCGCCCCGAGGTGGGCGCGAATGGCGGGGTGGATCCGCTGGCGCGGCCCGTGGGCCTGAAGTACGTGGACCACATGGTCGGCAACGTGGGCTGGAACGAGATGAACCGCTGGGTGGATTACTACGCGGATATTCTTGGCTTCTCTCTTTACCAGCACTTTGACGATAAGGATATTTCGACGGAGTATTCGGCACTGATGTCGAAGGTGATGGCGAACGGGAACGGGCGCGTGAAGTTCCCGATCAACGAGCCGGCCGAGGGGCGCAAGAAATCGCAGGTGGAAGAGTACCTGGAGTTTTACCACGGACCGGGTGTGCAGCACGTGGCCATGGCCACGGACGACATTCTGGACACGGTGACGAAGCTTCAGGAACAGGGCGTGCCCTTCCTGAAGGTTCCGCACAGCTACTACACGGAACTGGAAGGCCGCGTGGGCAAGATTGACGAGCCGATCGATGAACTGGAGAAGCTGGGCATCCTGGTGGACCGCGACGATGAAGGCTACATGCTGCAGATCTTTACCAAGCCGGTGGAAGACAGGCCAACGCTGTTCTACGAGATCATCCAGCGCAAAGGGAGCCGGAGCTTCGGCAAGGGCAACTTCAAGGCGCTCTTCGAAGCCATTGAGCGCGAGCAGGAGCTGAGAGGAAATCTGTAGGACTGTTCTTGTTCCCACACAAATGATGTAAGAAGCCGCTCCGGATGGAGCGGCTTCTTACTGCGTGGATGGCGAATCTAGTTTGCCACGGCGACGGCGGTTTCGCGGTCGACGGGTGTAAATTCGAGTTCGATGAGGCCGTCGTGGATTTGCAGCGAGACATCTTGGAGGGAATTCACGATCCAGTCAGCGGCAGCCAGGCTTTCGATGGGATAGGAAAAGAGCGTGGCGAGGACTTTGCATCCGGCGGTGTGGCCAGCCTGGACGCCGGCAGCTGAGTCTTCAATGACGAGGCAGTCGGCGGGCGCGAGGCCGAGGAGTTCCGCGCCCTTGAGGTAAGGCTCGGGATGGGGTTTGCCGTTCTGGACGAGTTCGGCAGTAATGAAGCGCTCGGGCACGGGGATACCGCCGTTTTCGAGACGGACACGGGCGAGGCGCTCGGTGGCCGAAGTGACGACGGTCCAACGCCTGGAGGCATTGGCGCCAGCATGGAGTTTTGCGAGGAATTCGGGGACGCCTGCGAGGATTTCGAGGTCTTCGTTGTCTTCAACCTCGAGGTCTTCAATGCGTTGGAGACCAGCCATGGCGTCGATGTCAGGACGCAGAAAGCGGACCGTATCCAGGGCGCGACGACCATGCGCCAGGCGGACAGCGAGTTCGGGATCAACATCGTATTCGATAGCCCAGCGCCGCCAGCTGCGCTCGACGGAGCCGAGGGAGCTGACGAGCACGCCGTCCATGTCAAAAAGAATGCCGCGGGTTTGAATCTTCACCTTTCAAGGGTAGCAGTTTTGACATGCCGCGATGGCGCGCCAGCCCGGCTGGTGTACGGTGGTTGAATCGAGATTCGCGCGGAGGAAACGATGCATCGATGGACCAGGCTGTGGGCGGTGGCGGTGATTTTCGCGGGGACGGCTCTGCTGGCTACAGGGACGCCGCTGCGCGCGCAGGACGACTCTTCGCTGCAGGCAACGGTGGACGCCATCGCGGCGGCGCATCACGGCAAGGTAGCGCTGTTTGCCGAGGACCTGAAGACCGGGCAAACGGTGGCGCTCGACGCGAACACGCCGGTGCCGACCGCATCGGTGATCAAGCTGACGATTCTGTACGAGGCGCTGGAGCAGATTCGCGAGGGCGAAACAAGCCTTGAGGCGCCGGTGATGCTGACAAAGGCGAACCAGGTGCCGGGCTCGGGCGTGCTGCAATTTTTTGACACACCGCAGACGCTGACTCTGAAAGATGCGCTGTCGATGATGATCATCCAGAGCGACAACACCGCGACGAACGTAGCGATTGACAAGCTGGGGCTCCAGAAGATCAATGCGCGGATTCGTGAGCTCGGGCTGAAGCACACGCACCTGTTTCGGAAAGTCTTTATGCCTTCGCCGGAGCCGGAAACCCTAGAAGCAAAGAAGTTTGGACTGGGCGAGACAACGCCGCGCGAGATGGCAGAAGTGATGCGGAAACTGGTGACCTGCCAATTGGCGACACCGGGACATCCATCTGCTGCGGGCGATGCGGCGTTATGTAACTTTGCGCTGCACATTCTGGCCAGCCAGTCGGATCGGGATGGAATTCCGCGCTACCTGGAGGCGCTGGACACGGGGACGACGAACTCGGACATCGCCAACAAAACGGGCGCGGAGAACGCAGTGCGGAATGACGTGGCCGCCATATCGACAAAGAATGGAATTGTGATTCTCTCGTTCTTCACTTACGACAACGAGGACCAGAGCTGGACAGCGGATAACGAGAGTTACATCACGATGGCGAGGTTGGCCAAGGCGATTGTGGATGCATGGTCGCCGCAGGGACTGGAGAACTGGACCGGGTTGAGCGAGCGGGAGAAGTATGGGAAGGTCGAGGCAGGAAAATAAACATCCCCGGCTGCGCATGCGCGTCGGGCCGGGGATGATGGGCGAATCAAAATTGCGTTCAGCGAGCCGCGATTTGGGTCCTCGCGTTTGCCGCCTATGGTGTTACAACTTCGCGAAGAAGTTCTTCATGCGGGTGACGCCTTCCTCGACATCCTCGTGGGAGATGGCGTAGGTGAGGCGGATGTGCTCGTTGGTACCGAAGGCTTCGCCGGGAACGGTGACGACGTGCGCCTCATGAAGCAGGCGCGAGGCGAGTTCCATCGCGGTTTGTGCGCCGGGGCGGCCCAGGTAGGCGCTGACGTTGGGATAGACGTAGAACGCGCCCTCGGGTTTGGTGCAGGTGACTCCGGGAATCTCCGCCAGGCGCCCAAGGATGCGGTCACGCAGGCGGATGTAGTCGGCGCGCATCTCGGTGACGCACTCCTGCGGGCCGGCGACGGCGGCGAGAGAGGCCTTCTGCACGAAAGACGCCGTGGACGAAGTGGACTGGCTTTGCAGCTTGCTCATGGCCGAGATAACGGTCTTGGACCCGAGCGCGTATCCGGCGCGCCAGCCGGTCATGGCGTAGGTCTTGGACAGCGAGCCGAGAACGACGATGTGTTCCTTGGCCTCAGTGAACGAAGCGCCGCTGATGAGGGCTCCGGTGTAATTCAGGTAGATGTAGCACTCGTCGAGGAGCACGAAGATGTTGCGCTCGTGCGCGAGGCGGACGATGCGTTCGAGATCTGCCGCGGAGACGACGGAGCCGGCCGGGTTGGACGGCGAGTTGAGGATGATGGCCTTGGTGCGCGGCGTGATGGCCGCCTCGATGGCGTCAGCCGTGATGCGGAAATTTTCCTTTTCGTCTGTGGGCAGGTAGACGACCTTGCCGCCGGCGTACTGGATGATGTCCTTGAAGGAAACCCAGTAGGGCACGGGCAGGATGACTTCATCGCCGTGGTCGATGAGCACCTGGATGGCATTGAAGAGCGCAAGCTTGCCGCCGGTGGTGAAGACGCACTCGTCGGGCGCGTAGTCGGTGGCGAAGTCGGCGGCGTGACGCTCCACGATCGCCTTGCGCAGCTCGGGAATCCCCGAGACGACGGTATAGCGGGTGAAGTTGTCCTGGATGGCCTGGATGGCAGCATCCTTGATGTGCTGGGGGGTGGAAAAATGGGGCTCGCCGGCGCCAAAGTTGACGAGCTTGTGGCCCTGGGCGCGCAGCTTGGCTGCCTCGGCGGTGACCGCCATGGTGGCGGAAACCTCGATGCGGCCGATGCGGTCGGAGAGGACGCGGGTGGCAGTAGTGGACATGGGTTTATTTTTTCAGATTTTGAAGAAACGGTGGAAAGAATCAGAGATCCGCTGCGAGGAGAGATAAGCTCTCCCGCCGGAACAGGCCATTTTCAGGGGTTGGTTGCAAGCCTGTGAGAGACTGCGCGGGCGATTCCCTATATCTTGGGCATGCGCTGACGGAGGCGCTCGACAACAAACTGAGGGACGAGCCCTTCGACCGAGCCGCCCAGCTCGAAGACCTGCTTGACGAGGCGCGAACTGACAAAGGAATACTTGGCGTCAGGCATGAGGAAGATGGTTTCGAGTTCCGGAGCGAGGCGGCGGTTCATGAGGGCCATCTGGAACTCGTATTCGTAATCGCTGATGGCACGAATGCCGCGGATGACGGCCTGGGCCTGCTGCTCGCGGGCAAAATCGACGAGGAGGCCGTCAAAGGTGGCGACGGAAACATTGCCGAAGGGGCGGACGCCCTCGGTGAGCATTTCGACGCGCTCCGAGGCAGAAAATACCGGGCTTTTGGAAGCGTTCTGGAGGACGGCGACGACAAGATGATCAAAGAGCTTTGCGCCGCGCGCGATCAGGTCAAGGTGGCCGTTGGTGAGCGGGTCGAAGCTGCCGGGATAGATGGCTTTGATCGAGTGCACAGCAAGGTGATTGTAGCTGAGTGGAGCGGAGGATGCGGCCGTAATGTGATTCCATTCCAAACAAATGGCAGGCCACTGTGGCCTGCCATGGAAACGATCGTATGCAGCCTGAGGCTTATCCGCGACGGGAGGGTTTGACGGCCTCCTTGGCATCGGCGGCGCCGTTGGACGGCACCGCGGGGACTTCTGCCGGGGGCACGTTGGCGCTCGTGATGCCGAGCTTCTGGCGGAGCTGAGTGTCGATGCGGCCGAAGGTGTCGCGGTTTTCCTTGAGGAAGTTGCGGACGTTCTCGCGACCCTGGCCGATGCGGTCACCGGAGTAGCTGTACCAGGCGCCGGATTTCTCGACGATGTTGTGCACGACAGCCAGGTCGAGGACGTCGCCCTCGCGGGAAATGCCTTCGCCGTAGAGGATGTCGAATTCTGCTTCGCGGAAGGGCGCGGCGACTTTATTCTTGACGATCTTGACGCGGGTGCGGGAGCCGACGACGGTCTCGCCTTCCTTGACGGCGGCAATGCGGCGGATATCCACGCGGACCGAGGAATAGAACTTGAGGGCGCGACCGCCGGTGGTGGTTTCCGGGTTGCCGAACATGACGCCAATTTTCTCGCGGATCTGGTTGATGAAGATGAGGCAGGTGCGCGATTTCGAGACTGTTCCGGTGAGCTTCCGCAGGGCCTGCGACATGAGGCGCGCCTGCAAACCGACGTGGGAATCGCCCATTTCGCCGTCGAGCTCGGCCTTGGGGACGAGCGCGGCGACCGAGTCCACAACGAGCACGTCGATGGCTCCGGAGCGGACCAGAGCCTCGGTGATTTCAAGGGCCTGCTCGCCGTAGTCGGGCTGTGAGACGAGAAGGTTATCGACGTCAACGCCGAGCTTTTGCGCGTAGACCGGGTCGAGCGCATGCTCGGCATCGACGAAAGCAGCCATGCCGCCGGCCTTTTGTGCCTCGGCGATGATCTGCAGGGTAATGGTGGTTTTGCCGGAGGATTCCGGCCCGAAGATTTCGACGACGCGGCCACGCGGCACACCGCCGACGCCAAGCGCGGCGTCGAAAGAGATGGAGCCGGTGGAAATGGTCGAGATCGGCACCACGGCTTCCTTGCTGCCGAGGCGCATGATGGACCCCTTGCCAAACTGCTTTTCAATTTGCGAGAGCGCCAGTTCTACAGCGCGTGCACGGTCATCAGCCACGTTGAAACTCCATTTCCAGACGACGCAGAGAGCGCCGGTGCCACGGTTGCGGCGCCCGGAAGCGCCAGGATTCCTGATCCACTGCCTCGAATGCGAGGTGAAAGTTAAGCGAAGTTTACCACCGCTGGCACGAGTGATGCAGGGGATGTGAAAAGCGCGCTTACGGTGGTAACGGGCTCCAGCGTTTTTATCGTTTCAGCAGGTCGATAGGGGCGTCGGGGTCGCAGACGCGGAAGTGCTCGGCCAATGCCGGGTGCCTGCGCTGGACGGCGAGGTACATTTCCCAGGCGACGCGGCGGTAGGAGAAATGGCCCTGCGGCGCGGAGCGCAGCTCGGAGATGTAAAGGGCCTCGGCGAAATCCATTTTGAAGAGCGCGCGGGTGCGAGTACCGAGCGGCAGAACGTAGGGCGCGGCAGCGGAGGTTTCCGCAATGGGACTGGCGGCCAGCTCGGCGTGAAGGGCTTGCGCGGAGTTGAGCGCCTGCTGATAGACAGACGTAAGCTCCGCGGTAAGGCCCTCGGGCGCGGCATAGCCATGAAGCGAGGTGAATTGCTGCAGGATCTGGGTGCAACGGCGATGCCGGTGCATGTCGCGGAAGCCGCCGATGTCCATGAGGATGTCAAAGCGGAGGGCCTGACCGGCGGAGAATTCGCGGAGCAGTTCGTCGTGGCGGCCGCGATGGCGCGTGCCGAGGGCGATGATTTCGACGCAGCGAGGCTCGCCGAGCGTGGCCATGGCGTCGCGCAGCTGGCGGTAGGGGTAATGCGAGTTGGTGTAGAGAAGCGTGGCGGCGATCTCGGCTTCGAGCGACTCGGTTTTCTCGACCAGATCGACGAGCGGGGCTGCGGCAATGGGCGTATCGCCCATGATTTCGCGGGCGGCCTGGTGAAGCTCGCGGCTGGATTCCTGCCGGTAGAAATTGGGCGTGGCGTACTTGACGAGCGTGGGCGCGGGCCGGGTTTCGTGCAGAAGCAGCTCGCGGGATTCTTCGGCCAGTTCGGGATCGGCTGCGGTGATGCGCCCCTGCAGGACGGCGAGTTCGTGCCGGTTGACGCACCAGGCGGGGCTTGCGGCGGCTTCGCGGAGGCGCTCGCCGAGGTTCCGGATCTCGGGCGCCGGATGGCTGAGCAGGCGGGAAATCTGCGTCTCGAGCGTGCGGGCGTTCACGATCTGGCCGAGCGATGTGTTGGTGGCAAGCGGCAGCAGGTAGCGGGCAACGTCAAAGGCGCGCGCGCGAAGGGTGCGGTTGTAGGTCTCCGGCTTCATCTCCGGCGGGCACGGAACCTGCTGCTTGAGAACCTCGAGCATGCCGTCGGCGACCTGGTGGTAAGCGGCAAAGCTGGCCTCAATGGAGGCGACATAGCGCGCCTGGGAGGCGGAATCCGGACCAAAATCAGGCAAATACCAGCCGGATTTGCGGAAATTCTGGTAGCGTGTGGACCGCTCCTGGCCGTCCCAGCGCTGTTCGTCGACAAGCACGATGGCCGCGAGCAGCGAAAGACGCTCGATGGCAAATGCGATGTGTGCGAGGTCGGCGATGGAGCGATGGCCGTACTGGAAATAGAAGGTGTTGAGGAACTGCTCGGCGCGCTGGCTGCTGATTTCCATGAGCGACTCTTTCATGGAGAGCGCGGATCGGGAATAGCGGGCCATGGCATAGGCGAGCACCTCGGGATCCGCGCCGTGGACGGCGAAGACCTCGGTGTGGTTCTGGCTCTGCTCGGGAGCTTGTTCCAGCGGAAGAGCGACGGATTCGGACTGGAGATCAGGCATCTTTCGGTTAAGGATAAGCCATCTCGGGGAAAAGCAGCTGTGGGATTCACCACACTTTGAGTTTCACGCATCGCGATCTGGCATACGATAAAGGGGTTGCATCCCCAAGATTTTCGAACGGCCACAGAAGATCGGCATGAACGACATCTTATCCGCGACGAGTCACCGGCCATGGCCACTTCCCAATCGGCCGTGGACCATGCAACAGCGCTGGAACGATCTACTGTTTGCACACTGGCCGGTTCCGGCGGCGGAAATCGGCGCATTGCTGCCGCCGACGCTCTCCGTGGATGTGTATGACGGATCGGCGTGGGTAGGGGTAGTCCCCTTCTGGATGGACCAGGTGCGGTACCGGGGACTGCCGGCGATTCCGGGAGCGAACCGTTTCCCTGAGCTGAACCTGCGGACCTATGTTCGCGACCGGACGAAAAATACGCCAGGGGTATATTTCTTTTCGCTGGACGCAGCCAGCCCGCTGGCGGTGGCGGTGGCGCGGATGTTCTTCAAGCTGCCGTACTACTGGGCAATGATGTCGATTGAGCCGGAGCAGCCCGGCTGCCCGACGGGATGGTTCCGGTACACGAGCGAACGGCGCATGACGGAGCGGCCGGTGAAGTTTGAGGCGCGCTATCGCAGCCTGGGCAAGCCCGCGGAAAAAGCGCAGATTGAGTACTTCCTGACGGAGCGATATGCGCTGTTCGCCGCGGACCACGAGGGCGAGCTGTACCAGGGAAATATCCACCACATGCCCTGGCCGCTGGAACAGGCCGAGGCGGAATTCATGCGGAACGATCTGCCGGAAGCACACGGGATTCGGCTGCCGGATGCGAAGCCACTGCTGCACTACAGTCGCGAGCTGATGGTGTATGTGTGGGACCTGGAGCCCGTGCCGGTGCTGAACAAGCTGCGGCAGGGTGCGGCGGTGCCGGTGCCGAAGCCGCTGTAAGAGAGCAATGCGAAGCAAGAATGCATTCTCTCAGTACGTTACGTTTGACACACGAACGTGATGGCGGTCATACCCGCCTTTATGGATGCGTGCTAAGTATCTCCAATATAGAGATATTGAGATGCGCGCATTTGTACTATCTATATTGATAATATCCGCGATCCCACCCGGAGTCGCACAACAATCTAAGCCGGCATTATCTCGACCATCCGCTCATCCAACCGCCCGCAAGTCCTCACCAACGCCCCCGACCCGAAGTGCTCAGGAAACGCTTTCTCTCAATTTGACAGTACAAGTCACGGCGACCCCAGATGTGCTTTCCACCGAATCGGGTACCAGTTTTCACGCAACTGGGCAGGAAATAGAGGACTCGGCAGGCACTTATGGGGACTTCTCGCGCTACTTACAGCTCTTCCCGGGTGTTGCATTTAACAACGACGAAAGCGACGACATACTGGTGCGCGGCGGGAACCCCATGGAAAACCTTTATCTGGTCGACGGAATTCCGGTCCCGAACATCAACCATATCGCCACTGAGGGGACCACCGGAGGCCTGGTATCGATGATCGACACCTCCGCGATCTCCAGCGTAGATTTTCTGACTGGCGGTTATGGCGCTCGCTACGATGGGCGGCTGTCTTCGGTCATCCGGATTCATACGCGAGATCTGAATGGAGGAAAAGCTCTTCGCGAAGCGGAGGTGGGATTTGTGGGAGCCGGCGGCACAACCGAAATGCCATTCCGTAACGGAAGCGTACTGATGGTGTCCGTCCATCGAAGCATCCTGAATCTTTTCACCGACAATATTGGCTTGAACGGGGTGCCGATTTACACCAACACGCTGATCCATGAGCAACTAAACCTTTCTCCGTCAGACTCTGTTTCGCTGTTAAGCCTGGGAGGCTTGGATTCGATCAACATACAGCCGGAGGCTTACGACAATGATGAAACGAACACGATCGACACCCAGTACAAAGGCTGGCGGTACACCAATGGAGCAGTGTGGCAGCACACCTATTCGGCGCATAGCTTTGGGCTGATAACTATCGCCGATTCAGAGGAAGATGAAGATATTCATCAGCAAGATCAACTGTTGAACAACATCATGCCGCCCGGTTATACGCGCGCGACACTACCAGCGACGCCCGTTTATGCGCAACGCACCCATGACGGCATCACCGACCTCAAATTCGACTACCAGGGAATCTTCAAAAAGAGAGTCACACTTCTTGCCGGGAGTGACGCACGCCTGCATCGCGTGAACTACAGCGTGGCGCAACCCATTGGCGAGCAAACGCCGCTCAGCACGAATCCAGCGCGAAGCGATGCCGCTAGTTTTGCACCTCACTTTTGGGTTGGAGAAACAGGCAGCTATGTGCAGGGCAATCTGGAAGTGACGAAAAGATGGGCAGTCGGAGGGGGTACAAGATTCCAGACATTCGCTTTTGGGGCAAACACTTCGCTGACGCCCCAATTCGAAACACGATACCTGCTGACGAACAACCTGGATGCGCATTTCAGGTTTGGGGAGTATGCGCAGATGCCACCGTATATCTACCTGACAGCATTCGCGCAGAACCGCGACATGGTCCTCATCAGGGATCGGCAGATGTCGGGCGGCCTGGACTTTCAGCTTGGGACTCGCGGCAAACTAACGGTCGAAGGATATCAGAAGGTCTACCGCAATTACCCGGTCGCGAGCGAATACCCTACGCTGTCGCTCGCAAATATGGTCGATACATTGGGGCAGGAATTTCTCTGGCTCCCAATGGTCAGCCGTGGGGGCGGGCAGGCGGCCGGAATTGAGCTTTCTATTGCTGAGCATCCTAGCGCGCATCTCTCTTTAGTTGGAAATCTCGCCTATGCCCGCAGTAGATTCTCAGGACTGGATGGAGTGTTGCGCCCAGGCAATTTCGACTATCCGGTGATCGCAAATCTGGCCGGCGAGTACTGGCTGGGACCGAGATACGAGGTCAGCTTTCGTTACGAGTATTCCAGCGGACGGCCTTATACCCCGTTTCTTATGGACGCGAGCGCCGAACAGAACCGGCCGATCTACGATCTGAAACACGTCAACTCAAAGCGCGGCCCCTATTACAGCCGGCTCGACTTTCTGGTGAAACGCAACTTCATGGTGAGCGGAAGAATCCTGACAGTTTACGGCGGGCTGCAGAATGCGCTCGACCGCCAGAATTTTCTCGTTTACGCGTGGAGACCCCGCGTCGGTTACAGCGGCAATTGCGTGCCATCGCCAGAAGCGTGCATATCAGCGCAAACGCAGATGGGCATTTTCCCCAACTTCGGGGTACGCTATCGATTTTGATGCTGTTGCGGCGGGACGCTCGATACATTCGTTCCGATGCCGACTCTCTACAACACAATTGCCAATCAGCATCCTGACCGGCTGGCTGCACTGGGCGACGGCATCTTAGCAGTGGCGCTGCGCGTCGCGCGCCGAACTACTGCGCGAGGATGTGGCGGTGGAGACCCGGCGCGCGGTGCGCCGGAGGGTGGTCGCTGCACAGACCCTGTATGCTCTAGACGCTCTGCTATGCGTGGTGGGCACGGAGGTGAGCATCGGATTCATTTTGCTCGTACGGCTGAACTATCCGATTGCGCCGGAGCTGCGGCGGTTGAGGCGCACTTCTGCGAGCGAGAAATGAGCAGCCTTCTATAATCAGCCAGAGGAAAGGGGCGTATGGCTGGAAATCTTGAAGGAAAGAATGCATTGGTCACCGGAGCTTCGCAAGGAATTGGGCGCGCGTGCGCGCTGGCGCTGGCCAAGGCTGGAGCCAAGGTAGGCATTGCCGCGCGGAACGAAGAGAAGCTGGGGGCCGTGGCTGCGGAGATTGCCGCGGCGGGGGGTACCGCGGAGATTTTTGTGCTGGATGTGAGCAGCGAAGAGTCGACCAAGACGGCGGCCAAGGATGCGCTGGCACGGCTGGGCACAGTGCACATCCTGGTGAACAATGCCGGAATTACGCGCGACACGCTACTGCTGCGGATGAAGCGCAGCGACTGGGACGATGTGCTGCAGACGAACCTGACAGGAACGTTCCTGCTGACACAGGCGCTGGTAAGCGGAATGATGAAGGCGCGCTGGGGGCGGATTATCAACATTTCCAGCGTGGTAGGCGAAACCGGGCAGGCGGGCCAGGCGAATTACGCGGCCAGCAAGGCGGGGCTGATCGGGTTCACGAAGAGCGTAGCGCGAGAGCTGGCTTCGCGCGGGATTACGGCGAATGCGGTAGCTCCGGGCTACATTGAAACGGCAATGACCGCGGTGCTCGATGAGAAGCAGCGGGACGCGATGCTGGGCCAGATTCCATTGGGAAGAGCGGGGACGGACGAGGATATTGCCGCGGCGGTGCGGTTTCTGGCGTCAGACGAAGCGGGATACATTACCGGGCACGTGCTGGACGTGAACGGCGGCATGTACATGTGATGGTGCTGCGGGTCCCACACAAGCCAAACCCAGGCTTGTATGGGGCACCCTCACTTTTTTTCATAACGAAACAGCGATAGGTGGCGACGATGTCGCCACCTATTTTGCTTCTGCGGCGAGTTGCGGAGCGGCCGTAGGGTGCATGCTCTGCACGCGCAGGATGCGGAAGAGGACGATCCAGAGAAGGACGCAGATGCCGCCGCTGACAAGAGCATCGGCGGCGAACGCTCCCGCAACACCGTGCCAGTCAAAGCCGTGGCCGTCGATGAACTCCATGTATACGATGGGGAGATTCATCGCGTTCGTAAGCAGGGCAAAGGTGGTGGCGGCCAGTGGATTCCCCTTACCGATGACTTCGAAGATGATGGCGTACGCGGTAGAGAAGGCCGCGGCCTGGAAGATGTTTTCGCCGAGAAACGCAAGCCCGTAGGTGGCGGGCACGCGCGGCAAGAGCAGCAGGCTGAGCGTGAAGCTGGCTCCGATGATGCCGACGGCGAGATACATGGGTCGCAGCGGAACCTTTTTGGCAATCGGAGGGATGAGGAAACTCCCGAAAATGCCGGCCAGGATGCCGCCAATACCCCCAAAGAGGCTGACCAGGCCCGGGCTTGCATGGAAATCCTTGCCCCAGCCGCCTAGCGTGTTGGTGAGCGCAAACGACGCCGAGGGCAGAAGGAACATCGTGAGCGCCACTAGAATCTCGCGGCGCTTGAGGAGCGATACGACTTCCCTGCTGAAGCGAACGAAGCTTTCGCTCGCGAGCGTGTCGTCGGGCGGCGGCGCGGGGATGAAAAGGAAAGTCAGCATGGGCGCCAGAAACACGACAAAGATCATCATCGCGGCGTGGTCAGGCGAAAGGCGCTGGGTGACGTAGCCGGAGATGAGAATACCAAGACCGCCGCTGCATATGTTGAAGACTGTGTTCCACGCACCGAGTTTGCTGCTCTGGTCCTTGTTGATGAGGGCTCCAGTCCATCCGCCGACCGAAGCACCATACAAGGCGAGAGACAGATACCCGATGATCATGACGGCTTCGATCTCGATCTGGGAGGGGTGGTACAGCACGGTGAATACCGTGGCGCAGACCGCCAGCAATCCGAAAACAAGCGAATAGGTGCGCCGGCGGAAGCGGACGTCAAGAAATGGCGCGATGAGGAAGACCCAGAAGCCGGGCGAGGTGATGACGGCGACAGCCGTGGCAATGTGTCCGCCGGGAACACCGAGGGCGGCGAGAATTTGCGGCAAAGTAACGATTACGAAACCGGAGACCATGCCAAAAGTGGCGACGGGGATGCTCAGCACCCACGCCGGAGGGACACGGCGCGGTGTGTTCATGCGCGATCTCCACGCGAGGAATGACAGGCTGGGGTATATGTCAGATCGGGAAAATTGGCAAAAATCAAAAGAAAAACATCCTCCGGACTATTCCTGAAAAACAGTATGCGCGGGGCAAATGCTCGGGCACCCGCAAACGGTAGAGGATAACAGTAATTCCCTGCTTTTGACCTCAAGACGGATGGCGCTAAACGTGTTCCACCACTTTTTTGCGTGGCGCGAAAAGCCACTTGCGCAAGACGATGGCGAGGAAGGCACACGCGACGATGCTGATAAGAGCGTCTGTGAGGAGTGCTCCGGTGACACCGCCCCAGTCATAGCCGTGGCCATCGACAAATTCCATGTAATCAATGGGAAAACTTACAGCCGAGAAGAGCAAACCAAAGATAGTGGAGGCGAGCGGATTGTCTGGCCCGATGATTTCGTAGATAACGGCAATGGCAGTGGCGACGGCCGCGGCCTGAAGACCGGTTTCTCCAGAGAAAGCTAGAACAAAGGTCCAGGGCGCGCGCGGTAGCAGCAGCAGGCTGAGCGTGAAGGCGGCGCCGACGCAGCCGATAGCGAGATACAAAGGGCGCAGCGGAATTTTCCTGGCCAGGAACGGCACGAGGGCGCATCCCACAATGCTGCAAAAAACGCTGCCAATGCCGGTCGATGTGCTGACGAACGCGGGGCTGGCGTGAAAGGCTTTGCCCCAGCCCGCCAAAGCATTGGTAAGAGCAAACGAAGCCGAGGGAAATGTGAAAAGCGGCAATGCGACCAAAACTTCCCGGCGGTTGAAGAGTGATGCGACTTCGCGTGCGAAACGAGTGAAGCTTTCGCTGGCGAGCGTCTTGTCTGGCGGCGGTGCGGGAATGAGGGGAAAGACTACCAGCGGAGCCACAAATGCCGCGAAGGCGATGACTGCCGCATGCGCCGGAGTGAGGTGCTGGGTGAGATACCCGTTCAGGAGGATCCCGGCGCCACCTCCACCGAAGTTAAAGACGGTGTTCCATGCCCCGAGACGGCTGTCCTGATCTTTCTGGATCAGAGCGCCGGTCCAGCCGCCAATGGCGAAGTTGTACAAACCGGCGAAAAGTATGCCGGCAAGCATGACGGCCTCCACCACGGCGAGGTTCGAGTGATAGAAGATGGTGAAGCCGGCGGCGCCGGCGGCAAGTATCCCAAAGACGATTGCGTAGGTGCGGCGGCGGAAACGGACGTCAAGAATGGGGCCGACAAGGAAAACCCAGAATGCGGGCGAGGTTACGATCGCGACGGCAACGGCGATGTGACCACCGGGAACGCCCCCGGCAGCGAGCATCTGCGGCATGGTGACGACGGCGAAGCCGAATATCATGCCGTAGGTGAGCACGGGGAGGCTGAGGATCCAGGGAGCGGGGATGCGGCGTTGAGGACTCACGAGAGTGCTCCACGCGGCGCTGCGCCAAGTTCAAATCGTAATGAACGGACGCCTACTGTGATACGACACGGGGGCCATCGGCGATTCTCTTTCAAAACGGACAGATCAGCACCGCCTCATACTTGCTCGGGCGCGATGTGAACAGCAAAGAGCCACTTTCGCAGCGTGATGGCGAGCAGGACACAGGCGGCGATGCTGATTCCGGCAGCCACCACGAATCCACCGACGAGGCCATGGTGGTCGAGTCCCCAGCCGATCCAGAAGCCCGTATAGGTGATGGGCAGATTGATCGCGGCGATCAAAAGGGTGAAGAGCGTGGCAGCAAGAGGATTGTCGGGGCCGATGACCTCAAAGGCGATGGCAAAAGCGACGGTGAATGCGAGTGCCTGAAAGATGATTTCGCCGGTGAAGACGAAACCGAAGGTCCAGGGCGCACGGGGCAGGAGCAGCGTGCCGATGGTGAACAGGGAGCCGACAAATCCGATGCCGAGATACAGCGGCCGCAGCGGAATTTTCTTCGCCAGCAGCGGTACAAGGAAGCTGCCCCCGAGGCCAGCCACAACAGAACCTGCGCCGGCAAAGAGACTCACCGTGTTGGCGCTGGCATGATAGTCGTCGCCGATGCCGGCAAGCACGTTGGTGAGGGCGAAGGATGCGGTGGGCAGCACGAACAGGGCAAGCGCGATGAGCACATCGCGGCGCTTGAGCAGGGCGATGACCGCGCGCCAGAAACGGCCGAAGCTCTCGCTCGCGAGGAGCTTGTCGGGCGGAGGCGCGGAGATGAAGAAGAAGAAAATCTGCGGCAGGAGCAAAGCAACAAACATGAAAACCGCCGCAAAGATCGGGGGCGAATGGAGAATGATGTGGCCGCCGATGATGATCATGACGCCGCTGGAGCCGATGTTGGCAACGTTGAACCATTTGCCGAGCCGGCTGTCCTGTTCTTTGTCGATGAGGCTGCCCATCCAGCCGCCGACAGAGCCCTGGTAGAAGGCGACGGCCAAATAGCCGGCGATCATGACGATTTCGACCTGGAGCACATTGTGGTGGTCGAAAACCGTAAATGCGGCGGCAGCCGCCGTGAGCACGCCGAAGAAAATTGCATAGGTGCGGCGGCGGAAGCGGACATCGAGCATCGGCGAAAAGAGGAAGGCCCAGAAGCCCGGCGAAATAATGGCGGCGGTAATGGCGGCAATATGACCGCCAGACACGCCCTGAGCGGCGAGGAGTTGCGGCAGAATCACTACGGCAAAGCCACCCATCATGCCAAACGTGGCATTGGTGAGTCCCATCATCCAGATGGGGGCCCGTTTGCGCTTTGAGACCGGGGCGTCAGGCATGGAAATTCCCCGGATTGGGGTCGAACGCGAGGGGACCGGCGGGCTTGCGATGGAAAACTGCCATAAGCTCTTCTACAGCAATTTGTGAAGGTTGCAAATTGTAAAGCTCATCCGAAGGGTGGAATTCAAGTTGGTTCCCGGACAAAAAAAAGTAATTTTCGGGGCTATATCACTGTTCTTAGCAAGTGAAAATGTCCGGTTTTTGTAGCAAATGAAGTGTCCGGTTTTGAATTAATCTCCGGCAGCCGCCGGGAGGGTGGAAAAGTTGGAATCGCGGAGCGATTTCCAAGG
>JAJYVU010000109.1 GCA_021791875.1 Acidobacteriota bacterium
GCCCACCCATAACGTGGGCTCCGTCATGCATACGGTAATACCCTCGCGCGCGGCCTCCAGTGCGGCGCTCACACCGCCCATCCCCGCGCCGATGATGACAACGTCGCAATCGTACACCTGCTCCGGCCCAGAAGGAATATGGACAACCGCCTTGGAAGGATTTCCCGCAGCGCGCACCCTGAGCACATCGAGAGCCACTGCCGGCCGCGCCTGATGTGCGGGCGCCGCGAACGCCGCATGATGGCCGAAGAGAAGGAAGAGCACGTTCAACAGGATCGAGGCTCTAGCTCTTGCCCGGTGCAGCCGTGGGATCTTTTCGAAGAGCCGGTATTGTTCTCTCAATCTTTCCATCGTGCTGTCGAATTTGTGTTCATGCATGGAGCAACCCTTTAGACTGCAATTTTTCCGGTGACTCGCGACATGCGCGCACATGCCTCCTTGCATTGCTTTGTAGAGGCGCACCGACCGGAGCGTGCGGCGTCAGGAAGGAACATCGATGAAGGCGAGAGCGCCTGCCCCCACCATGCCCGCATGGCTTCCTCCTGTGGCCAGTAGAATTTCGGCGGAGCGCCTGTCTCCGAACGGAAGGATTTCCCTCATCATTTGCTTCACGTCCGCGGCGAAGGTGGGAAGGCCTTCAATGAGTCCTCCGCACAACAGCACGGCCTGGGGATCGAAAAAGGCAAAGAGGTTGGCGATGCCCTCTGCAAGGTAGTGTGAGAGAGCGCCATAAGCCTGTTGCGCGGCGGGGTTGCCAGCGAGGGCCAGGCGGTTGATTTTCCAGGCGAGTTCACTTTCGGTGAGGCCAGATGGAGGCGAGGATGCCTGCGGGTGGCGGGCATATTCGCGCAACAAGGCGGCGGTGGAGACATAGGCTTCCAGACAGCCGGAGCGTCCGCAATTACAGGGCAGGCCATCGATGCGAATGACGTGATGACCGATGGAACCGGCAAAACCTTGGTTGCCCTGGATGAGACGGCCAGCGGAAACAATGCCACCACCAACGCCGGTGCCGAGGGTGATCACGGCAAAATTGGCAAAGCGTGCGCCGAGGCCAAATTGCTGCTCCGCGACGACAACTGCATGCGCATCGTTGAGAACCCAGACGGGGAGGCCGAAGCGTTCTTCCGCAAACTGGCGAAGCGGAAAGCCCGTCCAGCCGGGAAGATTGTCCGTTGCCGCGAAGATGGAACCGTCGCTGGCGTTGATCACTCCTGCGCTGGCGATGCCAAGTCCGCAAGGTGAAATGCCTTCTTCTTTCGCGAATGCCAGAACCTGTTCGATTGCTCGCGCGAGGTTTGCGGCGATGATATCGCGACCTTTGGGTGCCTCAGTTGGCACCCGGACGACAGAGGAAACGCCGCCCGTTCTGCTGACGATGCCCGCCTTGATGGAAGTGCCGCCGAGATCGACACCGAGAGCGGGTGCGCCATCGCGGCGAGGCTCGATGGCGCGCACAAACTGCCGGGTGATATCACCGGGACGAGTGATGGCGCCGCCTACCACTACGCAATGAGCGCCCTCCGCGACAGCGCGCCGGGCATCCTCCGGGGTTGCAATGTGGCCTTCGGCAAGGATCGGAAGCTTGACCTTGCGCACGAGTTCGGAGAGCAGATCCCAGTTGAACGAGCGGCTGGAGCGCGTTTCTTCGGTATAGCCGTGGAGAGTGGTGCCGATGAAGTCCGCGCCGGCCTCGGCAGCCGCCAGCGCCTCGGAGAGGGTAGCGATATCGGCCATGACGGGAAGACCAAGCCGTTCGCGGATGTTGCGCAGGATCTCCCGCCAGGGTTCTCCAAAATCGTAGCTCTGGCTCGTGCAGTCGAGCGCGATGATAGAAGCGCCTGCCGCGGCAAGGACTTGGGCCGATTTGAAATCGGGGGTGATGCGCAGCCTGTCGCCTTGGTATTGCTTGCTGATGCCGATGATGGGGACGCTGGTGTCCTGGCGAATCGCGGCGATGTGCTCGGGACTGTGGATACGGAGGCCTGCGGCTCCGGCCATGACGGCGGCGCGAGCGATGCGCCGGATGGTGTCAACATGATCGAGGGGATCTCCGGGCCAGGCCTGGCAGGAGACGATGAGACGTCCTTTGATTTGATCGCAAATCGTCATGGGTTGGGTCCGAATGCCGGCTCCTTGCAAGAGGGCGGATCGCAGGGTTGGACACACTTGTATAGCCCACTGTACAGTATGCGATGTTATCGAAACAACGATGTTGCCGCCCTGCAGGAGAAATCCAATGCATGGCTAGGCTCCGCGAGATATGCCGGATGAAGCGGAGCGGATAGAAATGCTTCGCACGGGAGTGGATGGCCGCATCCGTTGGACACAGTAGCTGGGAGTTGCAGGATGAGCAGCGATCTTAATCGCCGGGAGTTCCTGGCGGCACTGGGCATAGGGGCGGCGGCGCTGACGGTGCACGCCGAGCAGAACGGCGCAACGCCGACGAGGAAGATCAAGCCAATCAGGGGAAGCTGGTTTGAGTTCCAGCATCATGCCACGGTGGAGGGTGTGGACTGGAATCCGGCGTTGGTGCGCTTTACGGCCGAGCAGTGGGAAGAAAAGATTCAAGAGATTGCCGGACTGGGCCTCCGGTATCTCGTTCTGATGTCGACGGCGTTGTATTACCGGGCTTTCTTCAACACGCCGATTTACGCCAAGTGGCAACTGGCGTGTGCGGATCCGCTGGAGGCGGTTCTATCTGCGGCCGACAAGCACAACATCAAGTTTTTCATCGGCGGAGGATTCTACGGGGACTGGACAAGCCCGGGAATCATTACCAATCCGAAGGACATGAAGGAGCGGCTCCAGGCGATGGAGGAACTGGTCAGCCGCTATGGGCATCATCCGAGCTTCTATGGCTGGTACTGGCCGGACGAAGCCGAGATCAACCCTTACTTCTCGCCCGAGTTCATCCGTTATGTCAACACCTGCTCCCATGTGGCGCGGCAACTCAAGCCGCAGGCTCCGATAATGATTGCGCCGTACGGGACCCGTCACACCGTAAATGATGACCGGTACGTGCAACAACTGGATGCCATGGACGTGAACATCTTTGCCTATCAGGATGAAGTGGGTGTCCAGAAGTCCACCCCGGCGGAGACTCCCCGATATTACGAGACTCTGCGTAAGGCCCACGACCGCTCGCAGAAGGCGAAACTGTGGGCCGACATGGAGATTTTCCGATTCCAGGGCAGGGTCTATCACAGCGCGCTGATGCCGGGCCCGTTCGACCGCATTTTGCGGCAGATAGAGGCGGTTTCACCGTGGGTAGACGAGATCCTGGTGTACCAGTACCTGGGAATGATGAACAAGCCGGATTCGGCAGCGTTTGCCGGATCTCCGGAGTCGACGAAGCTGTATACGGATTACGCGAACTGGTTACACAGGCGACGAGCATGACGGCCCCGCAAAGCCTCATCGAGCCTACTGCGCCGCAGCGGGAATTCGCACAGCGGCGCGATAGCGGTCTCCTCGATAAGCCGAATGCGCTGTTTCCACGGCGGTTCCATCAACGCTCCAGAGCGTACGCGAGATGACGAGGAGAGCGGAACGAATTGGGATGTTGAGAAGTTCGGCTTCACGCTTTGTGGCGGCGCGCGCTTCGAGAATCTCATCCACGCGGCTGAGACGGATCTGGTAGCGCTCGCGCATGGTTTCATAGAGCGACCGATGGGCAAAGCTCAGCCGCTCAATGCCGGGGAAACGCTGCGCAGGCAGGTGGATCTCCTCAATCGCCAGAGGGATGCCGTCCGCCAGGCGCACACGCTGCAAATGGAAGACGCGGGAGCCCGCCGGGAGGCCGAAAACCGCCGAGACATTCTCCGGCGACGCCATCAGCCCGGAGTGCAGGACCCGGGACGAAGCCTTGATACCGAGTGCGCGCATTTCCGCTGTGAATCCGCAGAGGTGAGAGATGTCCTGCTCCACCGGAGGCTGGCTGACGTAGGTGCCTTGGCCCTTATTCCGTGCGGCGAAGCCTTGATTCTTGAGAGTCTGCAGCGCCTGGCGTGCCGTCATGCGGCTGATGCCAAAAATACGGCTGAGCTGCTCCTCGCTGGGCAGAAGGTCTCCGGAGCGGAGGGTTCCCGCCTGGATGAGCGAGAGCAACTGGCTCTGGATCTGTGCGTACATCGGGGTAAAGCTCGCTCGATCCAGCGGGGCAAACTTCCACTTCGTTGCCGGCTTGCGCGGCGTCGTGGACCGGGACGATTTTCGCGGCGATGACTTCATGGCGGCAGGAACACTTACCGTATTGCGTTGCCGGGCAGCGCGTCAAGCGCCTGCGCGGCTGAGAATGATGACTGCGATGAGCAGGACCGGGATTGCGTAATACATGTAGGCGCGGGCCCGCGGAGATGCGCCCTTCCATTCACCAAGGCTGACGCCGATGAGATTGGCAAGGAGCAGGCCCGTGGCCAGACTGAGAGGCCATCCAATGGATGTGCCCAGAGAGCCAAGCCGGGGCGCCGCCGCTCCGTAAACGAAAATGCTGCCGCCCCAGAGCAGCGCCATGACGGCGGAAAAGCCGTAAAGACGAAACTTTCCGGGCTGACGGAACTTTCCGAGGCTTCGATTGCGGGCAAGAAGAAATGCGCAGAAGCCAAGGTTGGCGACCGAACCGGCGGCAAGCATGATGAACCAGATGAGATTCGTACTGGAAAACGGGCTGAGCCCGGCGGCTCGACCGTATACAGCGATGGGCTGGGCCAGCGAAAACCCCATGTTAAAGACTGCGGAGAGCACGCCCGAACCAGAGGCCATGAGAAGCGCGATGCGCACCGGGCGCGCGTGGCCCACCATGGAACCGCGCTGGGGGACCGGCGCATCGGCCTGTTCGCGGAGGCGTCCTGCGTGCCCGCACAAGGCGATGCCTGCAACCTCGACAGCGACACCGAAGAGAATCATCTCTCCGGTGTGACTCAAGAGGCGGTGCGGGGCGAGGATCAGGATGGGAAGCAGGGCTCCAAGAGCCGAACTGATGGCCAGGACCAGAGTGTTGGCGAGGGAGATGCCCACGGCGCTGACGCTCTGACCAAACAGCAGGGCTCCGAAGCCCCAGGCGAAACCAGTTACAGATGCAATCAAGACGGAAGGTGCCGGCGCATGGGCAAGGATGCTCCAGCTTTGCGGTGCCATTGCCGTGATGAGGGACGCGGGCAGAATGAGGCATGAGACCAGGATGAAAAGGCTCCAGACGTTTTCCCATTCCCATCGCCCGAGAAATCGCATGGGAAGGGTGAATGATCCATTCATCATCCCGGAGAGAATGGCCAGAAAAGAACCGGCAACAAGAGTATCTTTCAAGCCTGCAAACCCACCTCTGCTTCACCATTGTTCGGGTAGAGCTCAGGCCACCCGCTCATACCCCAGTCAACTATACAGGAACTGGGTCAATACAGTTCAGGAACTCGGGCGCTGGCACACTGGAGGCCCTGTATCCCAAGTCACGAGCGTTCCAGAAGGGCTCGGAATCCCTGCTGTGACATTACCCTTTGGTGAACACACGTTGCGAATTCTCTGCGGAAGCCGAGCCTGGGCCAGGAAAATCTGCCTTGCCGTGCCCAGGCTCATCAACGTTGCCGGAATCAGGTAACAAGCAGTCAATTGTGGCTTCACTGTTGACCTATCCATTCGAAGCCGCATAGAAGCACTAAGGCCCCCCTGAAGAACTCCCCGATCCAGAGCTGTGGTGGGTAATGTGGAGTGGAGGAGAAGATCGCGCATGCGGCAGATGACGTTGGCCCAGCAAGCGGAGTTTCAGCGCGATTCGAAGAAGACCCGTCGGGAGCAGTTTCTGGAAGAGATGGATGCGGTGATGCCGTCGGCCGGGTTGTTGGCTTTGGTCGCGCCGCATTATTCGAAGGGCGAGATGGGCCGCAAGCCTGTGGGCTTGAGAACATGTTCCGGGTTTACTTTCCGCAGCAGCGGTTCGCGTTGTCGGATCCCAGGGTGGAAGATGCGCTGTATGAATCACCGGTGCTGCGGCGCTTTGCGGGCATCGATCTGGGCCGTGCGCCGGTGCCGGATGAAACCACGATCCTGCACTTCCGCCATTTGCTGGAAGCGCATGAATTGTGCGGCCGGATGCTGGACGCGGTGAACCTGTATCTGGCTATCCGCGGCATCCGCACCACCACTGGAACGATCGTCGATGCGACGATCATCCATGCGCCGTCATCGATCAAGAACGAAAGCAGACAGCGCGATCCGGAGATGCACCAGACCAGGAAAGGCAATCAGTGGTATTTCGGCATGAAGGCGCACATCGGCGTGGATTCCAAAGAAGGCATCGTACACTCGGTCTGCTCGACACCGAGGCCGCCGTCGAGCAGACCGAGCCCAATATCCTGACCTTGCATGTAGGCAGTGTGAGGCTGACTTTCGATTTTTGGAAATTGGAAATGTCACCTGCTCCAGGATGATTGGAAGGCGGGACCAATCGAAAGTTTCCAGGTTACTTTAAGGCCTGACTATCATCTTCCCTACGCCGTCTCGGTAGTGGCTTGCTATGGCAAACGCGTCATCGATCTGATCAATTCTGCGCGTGTGCGTCAGCAGCGATCTGAACCACTCGCCACGTGCTCCAAGCAGATCGAGGGCCTCCTCGGTCTCGTGGTTCGAACGCCGCACATTGAAAATCGTGAGTTCCTTGCGCCGCATGGCCGATCCGTCCATGGCCACGAAGCGCTTCGAGTGAATTCCGGTCAGCGCCACGCGGCCAGCATTGCGCGTGAGTCGAATCGCCTGGTTCATCGTCTCTTCTCCTGCCGCACAATCGATCGCGCAGTCCACGCCGCGCTGACCCGTCTCGCGTAGGATCTCCGCTACGGCTTCCCCAGGCTCCAGCGCTGCGTCAGTTCCCATCGCACATGCCAGCTCGCGTCGGTGCGCCAGCGGCTCTACGGCCCATACGCGTCCCGCCCCGGCGGCACGCAACGCGGCAATCGTCAACAGCCCAATCGGTCCCGCTCCTATCACGGCAACCGTTTCTCCCGGCCGAATCGACGTCAGATGCACGGAATGGATTCCAATGGCCAGCGGCTCGGCCAAAGCTGCTTCTTCAAACGACATCTTCGCGGGGATGGGCCGAAAGTTCTCGGCCGGCAGATTGACCACTTCACGGAAAAACCCAGGATGATGAGGATTGCTCATGAAGCGGATATTCGCGCAGACGTTGTGGTGCCCACTCAGACAGAACTCGCAATGATAGCAATAGAGGGCCGGTTCCAGTGCCCCGCGATCACCCGGGACAAGCCCCGAAACTCCAGCCCCCGCCTTTACAATCCTTCCTGCCGGCTCGTGCCCTAGCACCATCGGGTAAACGTTCGGAGTGCCTCCCACTGCGCCCTCGGTATAGGCGTGCACATCGGACCCGCACACGCCTACGGCTTCCACCCGTACCTGCACTTCTCCCGGTCCGGGATCCTCAATCGCCGTCTCAGTCACGCGAAATTTCATTGGAGCGATGAGTTCCGCAGCGAGCATCAAATGATTACCCTGTAGAAACGATATCGCATCGCAACTCCGAAACAGAACCTGCGCGGACCTGCGGCAGCATCATGCAGTTCGATTTCGAAAGCGCGGCGCTTGCAGTAGCGAGTCGCGATACGTTTTCGCGTTCGCGCACCATTACCCGTTACATCGAAGACGGCCTGACCAAGATCGGAAACTCGAGCGCCGCTTCTGCCAGGTAATCTCGCAGATCGCGCGGCGCTTGGGCAATCTCCTGCAACAACGCCTCGCGGCCATCGATGATAGCGACAAAGTCTTCAAGATCGTGGCTGGCGTAGAAGTCCATTCAACCTCGCCCTCTGAACGCTTCCATTTTCGTTCCCAGGAAGAACGGCGCCGTAATCACCCGGATCGATTGGCCAGCCGGCAGGGTTACGGTTGCAGCGTGTCTGAGGGCGGATTCCTACCACATGTTCGTGAATCCGAGAGCTTCTCTGCTCAGGGCCAGCACGTCCAGACTCAGAGCGTCCTTGCGCCAGCGGTAGTAGGTCTGCTCGGTGATTCCAGCTTCCCGGCTTGCTATCGGGTGCGACTTCCCGTTAGCTAATGCGACTTCAATCTGCCGCAGAATGTTCACAATCTGCCCCGGCGTGTGCTTCCTTGCCTTGCCCACTTCAGGCTCCTTCCATACCAGTTTGTCTCATCTCAACTGGTACAGAATTTGCCGGGCACTCCACTAAAGCCGGAAATCTGAATGAGGGAATCCGAAACTACCATTCAGTCCGCGATTGGCTTATTCGAATTCAGATGCTATGGTTGGGTGACGGCGGCCACTGGGACGCCCTCACCCTTCTTTACGCAAGCACTTAGATCGCCCCGTTTGGCCTGACCTGCAAAAAGACGAAAAATGGAAAATGGTCGGCCCTGGCGGACGATCTTAGAAGTTTCTACCTTCTCAGATCATTCTGATTCTGTCTCCCAGATATTCCGGGTTCCGTGGCAGGGTTTCCGACAGCAGCTCGACGGTCTGGCGATTGTGATGTCGATATTCGGTGCAGCGGGTCTCGCGCCGTGTGCCCCGTTCTGGCGAATTCTCCTCGAAGGCTTTACGCGGCAGCGCGCTCCGTTCGATATGGATGCTTCGATGGCGGGAAGGAAATGGAGCCTTGCAACGGATGGGGTGTGGCCAGAGCGTGTTATCACGCACGAATCCTGACAGGGGCAAAGTGATTTTCCGGCCCGGCGCTCCGCCCGCGAAATATCTTCTTGACGCCATTTCCGGGAGTGTATACAGTCTGTCTGACCTGCCACTGAGATGACGGGTAGCGTCCGGAGCGCGCGCCGTTGCCGCGCCGGTTTCATCTTCTCCAT
>JAJYVU010000031.1 GCA_021791875.1 Acidobacteriota bacterium
GGAAACAGGGCTGGGTAATGGGAGCCGTATGACGCGAGAGCGTCACGTACGGTTCTGCGAGAGACTCAGGGTGAAATCCCCTGGGTCTACTCACCCAAGGTCAAGGAGCCAGATTGGCTAACCGCAAATGCAACGGTATATAGAGGGAAGTCGACGTCATACCTTTGGATTGGCTGACCGTGAGCGGAGTAGAGCTCGATCTCATAGCTTGATGATCCGGGAGGTCCCGCGGTGAAAGGCCATTCGTGTCCGCATTTTTTATCAAGGGGCCTTGCAGAAACAAAGAGTCCGTCAGACAGCCACGAGAAGTGGCGCAGGCCATTTTCAGCTTCACAATAGGACGCCTGTTGTCGACGTGCTTCCGCTTGATCTATCTTCGAGGCGAAAAGATATCGGCCCCCTGATCCAGTGCAAAGAATCAGCGCTGCGAGCACGAATCGCACCGAAGAGCGCTTCATTGGTTCCATTTCCTAACGTGAGCATCGGAGCAATCCACTTTAGGAACCGCCGCACTCCATTTCATCAGAAATCGGGTTGAAGCGCTCCATGCAATTGCTCCAATAGCTTCCAGTGTATGTATGGCTCAAAGAGGTTAGGACGGATGGGTTGGGTTTGTCAACTAAGGATTTAGGAGATGGGGCGGGATTTTGGGGTGAGGGATGGTCTTAACTAGGAGGAAGCCCCGTAAAATAGAGACATAGCGATGATTTTGAATCTTGTTTATCTGGGGCGCGTGGGGTATGCCGAGGGGCTGGAAGTGCAGCGGCGGCTGGTGGAGGCGCGCGTTGCGGGGCGTATTGGGAATACGCTGGTGCTGCTGGAGCATCCGCCGGTGCTGACGCTGGGGCGGAATTCGGACCGGAAGAATGTGCTGGCGACGGATGAGTTTCTGGCGTATCGCGGGGTGGAGATTCACGAGATCAATCGCGGCGGGGATGTGACGTATCACGGGCCGGGGCAACTGGTGGGCTATCCGATTGTGGATCTGCGCAGCTTTGCCTTGACCGGGCTGGGACGGCGGCTGGGGGCGGTGGAGTATGTGCGCTGGGTGGAGGAAGCGCTGATTCGGGCCTGCGCTGACTTTGGCGTGAAGACGGAGCGCGTGGCCGGGCGGACTGGCGTGTGGACGCTGGCCGGCGGTTCAATTGAAGAGAAAAAGATTGCTGCGATTGGCGTGCATATTTCGCGGGGAATCACCTCGCACGGGTTTGCTCTGAACGTGACGACGGACCTGCGGGATTTTGAGCTGATTGTTCCGTGCGGCATCAGCGACCGGAAGGTGACGAGCCTGGAGCTGGAAGTGAGCGAGGAAGTGGGTGAGACGCTGACGATGGAGAAGGTGATCCACGCGGTGGCCCGGCAGTTCGGAAGGGTGTTTGAACACCAGGTGCTGTGGCTGGAGGGGCTGGTGGATCTTCTGCCGGAACCGGCAGGGATTCCGGTCGAAGCGAAGAACAAAATCTGACGCGAAGAGGCCGAAGGTTCGCGGAGAAAGACGTTCCGTGAGAGGTGGTTGATGTGAGGTTGGGCTGACCACGATGAATTTGCACAAAGCCAAAGCCCACGCCTGTGATTGCAGACGTGGGCTTTGTTGCGAGTGGACGATATTACCTTGCGGCGGACTGCGAGTCTGCGGAGGCGATGAAGCTGTCGATGTTCTTCTGCAGTGCCGGCATGGCCTTGAGGTTGACGTAGAGCATGTGTCCGACGGGGTAGTAGTAGAAGTGGATATGGCTGCGTTCTACGGCGGGGATGGACATGTGGCGGACGGTGTAGAGCGTTCCGAAGAAAGGCGTGGCCATGTCGTAATAGCCGTTGTTGAACATGACGTGCATGGCGGGATCGTTGTTCATGGCGCGGGCGAGAGCAGGCGCGACGTTGCGGCCGGCGGTGGGTCCGACGCTCATGCCGAGGTCATTGAGGGGCGGACGGTACTTCCAGTCCCAGTCACGATAGACGGTGCCGCTGAGCTGAGGGTAGGGGCGGTCGCTCTGGTAGTGGAGCGTCTGGGTGAGGTACTGATGGAAGGCCGCGGTGACGACGCCCATGACGGCGGAAGCAGAGGCGTCGGCGGTGGGGACTGGGAGCAAGGGCTGCAGCTCGGGGAGGGTGAAGCGGGAGTCGTAGCGACCCGTCTCGGTGTCTGCGGAGCCGAGTTCACGTTTCATGAAGACGGGCAGGGAGATGCGGAGATCAGCCTTGATCCAGAGGCTGGCGGGGATGCCGGTGAGCTTTGAGAGCTGGGCGGCGATCTGCTGCTTCTGGGCGGCGGGCAGGGAGCTGCCGGCAAAGAGCGCATCGAGATATGGGCCGGAGGCGAACTGCTCGGCTTTCTGGACAGCGTTCTGGACGGAGGCGGGTTCGGGATTGAGCTTGTGGTGATACCAGGCCGTGGCGGCGTAGGAGGGCAGGTAGGCGATATAGGGAAGGTCGTTGCCGGGGGTGAAGTCGAGGGCTTCAAAGTTGAGAGCGGAAGAGCACTCGATGACACCGTTGAGATAGACGCCGCCGTTGACGAGGTCATTGGCGAGCAGGGCGTTGCGGGTAGTGCCGTAGCTCTCGCCGAGGAGGAATTTGGGCGAGTTCCAGCGGTGGAAGCGGGTGATGTAGCGCTGGATGATCTGCGCGAAGGTAGCGGCATCTTCATTGAAGCCGTAGAACATTTTGGGCATGCCTTTGCCGACGATGCGGCTGTAGCCGGTTCCGACGGCATCGATGAAGACGAGGTCAGTGCTGTTGAGGATGCTGTACTGGTTATTGACGAGGTGATAGGGCGGAAGTTCGCCCTGTGCGCTGCCGGGATGGGGCCAGACGAGACGGCGCGGGCCGAAGCCACCGATGTCAACAAGGGCGGATGCGCCGCCGGGTCCGCCGTTCCAGGCGAAGGTCACGGGGCGGGTGGAAGGATCCTTGACGCCGTCCTTGGTGTAAGCGACATAGAAGACGCTGGCTATGGTCTCATGCTTCTTGTTGTAAAGGAGCAGGGTGCCGGCGGTTGCCGTGTACGGTATGGTCTGTCCGTCAATGGTGACGGAGGCGTGGGTGACGACGGTGCGCTCCTTGGGCACGGGCTGAGTTTTTGCTGCGGCGGGTTTTGCGGCGGGCCTAGAGGATTGAGCCGAGGCGAAGAGCGGTGACGCGGCCACGAGGCAGAGAGCAGCGAGACGGAGTGCGAAGGATCGTTGCATGAGAAGGAGCGTTCCCCTTTGATGGATTGGCGAAAGCACACGGAGCCGCGCGTACGGGCGATCGGCGGACAGGGCCGGCTGCGGCTGCTGGGTGTGACTCACCATCAGAAATGGGCGGCGGGGATATGTCAATGAAATGGTGGAGCGGGGATGGTGTAAGGCGGTCGAGCGAGGTGTGCGGGCCGCGGAGCGGATTTCGTTTGGCAATATCGTTTTTGAGTTGCAAAGGGCGGCTTTTGCTGGAGAAAAGCGGTCCGGAGGGGCATGGTTTCGGGATATGCCTGAAGGAAACCCGCTATAGTATGCTGAAAGAGCGCGCCCGTAGCTCAGCTGGATAGAGCGAATGCCTCCGGAGCATTAGGTCGGGAGTTCGAATCTCTCCGGGCGCACCATATCTTACGATCCTTCCGAGGATTGTTTCCAAGACAATACAGGCAAGGGGAGCGGTACAAGGCGAGCTTTCGCTCCATAGACGAATCCCTTGCGTGGGAACCCGCCTCCCAGGTCTCAAAATCGCGACCTGGGACACCCGGCGTTTCAGGATTCGTCCCGAGAGAAAAAACAGGCAAAAGAAAAGCGGCCCAGGGTAGTGCTTCATGCATGTCCCGGGGCCGCGTTTTGTTTGTTGGGGTAGTTACCTGGAGGTGGCCATGGCGATGAAGCTGCCGATGTTCTTCTGAAGCATGGGCAGGGCTTTGGGGTTGACGTAGAGCATGTGTCCGACGGGGTAGTAGTAGAAGTGGACGTTGGCCTGCTCGGAGGCGGGGATGGCCATGTGACGGAAGGTGTACATGGTGGCGTAAAAGGGCGTGGCCATGTCGTAGTAGCCGTTGTTGAACATGACGTGCATGGCGGGGTCGTTGTTCATGGCGCGAGCCAGGGCGGGAGCTACGTTGGGCGAGGCCGTGTAGCCGACGCCGGCTCCCATGGCGTTGATGAGCGAGCGGTATTTCCAATCCCAGTCGTGGAAGACGAGGCCGCTCATCTGCTTGTAAATGCGGTCGCTGGTGTAGTGGAGGGTCTGCGTGAGGTAGTTGTCGAAGGTAGCGGCGAGGGCGCCGTTGATGGCGGTGTCAGAGGCTCCGGCGGCGTCGTTGCCGGGGATGGGCATGAGGGGCTGGAGTTCTGGGGTGGTGAAGCGGGAGTCGTAGCGGCCGGTCATGGAATCTGCCGAGCCGAGCAGGCGGCGGCGGAAGACGGGCAGCGAGATGCGGAGATTGGCCTTGAGCCAGAGGCTGGCGGGGATGCCGGTGAGCTGGGCGAGCTGGGCGGCGATCTGCTGCTTCTGGGCGGCGGGCAGGGCGTTGCCGGCAAAGAGCGCGCTGAGATAAGGGCCGGAGGCGAAGGATTCGGCCTTCTGGACGACGGATTCGAGGCTGGCCGGTTCGGGGTTCAGCTTGTGGTGATACCAGGCCGTGGCGGCGTAAGAAGGCAGGTAGGTGGCATAGGGAAGATCGTTGCCGGGCATGAAGTCGATGGTTTGAAAATTGAGGACCGTGGAGCACTCGATGACACCGTTGAGGTAGACGCCGGCATTGACGAGGTCATTGGCGAGCAGGGCGTTGCGGGTGGTGCCGTAGCTCTCGCCGAGGAGGAATTTGGGCGAGTTCCAGCGGTGGAAGCGGGTGATGTAGCGCTGGATGAACTGGGAGAAAGCAGCGGCATCCTCATTGAAGCCGTAGAACATTTTTGGCGTGCCTTTGCCGAGGATGCGGCTGTAGCCGGTTCCGACGGCATCGATGAAGACGATGTCGGTGCTGTTGAGGATGCTGTCACCGTTGTTGACGAGGTGATAGGGCGGGAGCTCGCCCTGGGTGCTGCCGGGTGCGGGCCAGAGGATGCGGCGCGGTCCGAAGCCTCCGATGTCGACTAATGCCGAGGCGTAGCCGGGCCCACCGTTGTAGGAAAAGGTGATAGGGCGGGTGGAGGGATCTTTGACGCCGTCCTTGGTGTAAGCAATGTAGAAGACGCTGGCCGTGGGCTGGTGCTTCTTGTTGTAGAGAAGGATGGTTCCGGTGGTGGCGGTGTAGGGGATTGTCTGTCCGTCGATGGTGACGGTGGCGTGAGTGACGACGGTGCGTTCTTTGGGAGCCGGCTGGGTTTCGGCAGCGGGAGCGGCCGATTTTGCCGGAGCCTTGGAGGTTTGAGCGGAGGCGAAGAGCGGCGATAGGGCGCACAGGGCGAGAGCGGCGAGTCGAACTGAGACGGGACGATGCATGAGATTCCCCCAATATGACGGAAATTTAATTTGGAGCCGGAAATGCCACGCGGACGACGGGGGCGCGATGGTGAAGGCTTGCGGGCGGCTCGAATTTGTTGATTTCCATCATTTTAGCGGGAAGCGGGAGGATTTGCTGATCGGGGAAGTGAATGGAAGCCGGCGCGTGGGGGAGGATTCGGGGAGATGCGGGCTGGGTGGTCGTGATACGCGTCACAGCCGGGGAGTGGACGACATGGCAAGTTGGCTCAAGAGTCCGAACAAATTCCGAGTCGCGGCGAAGCCGGGGACGCAAGCAGAATTTACCCCGCCCTGGACGGTTCCTTTGAGCAAGCCGCAAGGGGCTGCGTATGGTTCCAGCAATGCCGATAGAGGGTGCAACTCTTGAGGCGCGGGGGCCGGCGGGCTGGCGCAAGCGCGGCTGGCGGATGCGGCTGGGGTTGTGGTTCGGAGGTAGTGCCGTAAATGAACGAGCGGAAACGATGCTGCTGTTCCCGATGAGCGCCGAAGAGGCGTGGGGATGGAGTATTTTTGCGAGATACCCAGCGGAGGCAGCGGCGATGGATTGTGCAGCCGGCGATTGTGGCGCCGCGAGGGTGGAAAGGGAATAAGAGCCATGTGGGAGCGCGCGTACGATGTGTGTATCGCGGCGGTGAGATCGTGAAGCAGGGAATGATTCCGGAGCGGCCGCGTGCAGTGGAACGGCGGATGGCTGCGACGCTGCAGAGCGAGATATTGAGGGCTACGCGCGGTAAAAGGAGACTACCGGGACGCGGCGAAGCAGTCAGGCATGGAGACCTGGAGTCCAGGGGGTGGATGTGAGTACGCTGGCGTTGATCTTGCCCTCGTTGTTTTGGATGCGTATCAGCATTTCGGCAGTGTGGCTTTACGAGGGGCTTTGGTGCAAGGTGCTGGGTATGATGCCGTCGCAGCTGGCGATTGTGGTGGAGCTGCCGGGATGTACGCCGGATCGGGCGCTGAAGATTCTGAAAGTGGTTGGGTCCGTCGAGATTTTTCTGGGTCTGTGGGTGCTGACGGGTGTGCATCCGGCATGGTGTGCGCTGGCCGAAGTGATGCTGCTGGTGTTGATGAATGGAAATGCCCTGCTGTGGGCGCGGCACCTGGTGTTCGATCCGGTGGGGATGGTGCTGAAGAATATGGCGTTCCTGATGCTGGTATGGGTTTGCGGCGCAATGGCGATAAGGCGGTAGAGATGCAGGCGGACAAAAGGACATAAGGATGATCGAACGATGAGTCCGGGATTGGGTAGGGGGATCAGCCTGGGGACGGCGTGGGAGACCGGAAATCTGAAGGGCAAGCGCGGCGGGCATCGGTTGGTTTTCGGACAGATGCACGAGGATCCGGAGGTGGAACAGGAAGCCTTTGCCGGAGCGGGACGCATTTTTTGCATTGCCTCAGGGGGCAATACAGCGCTGCATCTGGCGGGTGAGCATGAGGTGGTGGCGTGTGATTTGAATCCGGTGCAGTTGCAGTATGCGCAGGCGCGTGCGAATGGAGCGATGCCGCGGCGCGGCGACGCCGAGCGCGCGATGGAGATGGCGCGGCAACTGGCTCCGTTGGTGGGCTGGCAGCGCAAGCTGCTCCAACAGTTTCTTGAGATGACGGATGTGGAGGAGCAGGCGACGTTCTGGCGGGTGCATCTGGACACGACCGTCTTCAGGGCGTGCTTTGATCTGCTGCTTTCGCGCGCGGCGATGCGGTTGATTTACGCGAAGAAATTTCTGGAGTGCCTGCCACCGTACTTTGGCGAAGTGATGCGTGGGCGACTGGCGCGGGGATTTGCGACGCATCCCAACGCGACGAACCCTTATGCGCGGGTTCTGCTGCGGGGCGAGATGATCGACGTGCGACGGCCTTACAACGCGCAGCTGCGGTTTGTGCTGGGGGATGCTGCTTCGTATCTGGAGTCATGCCCGGCGGGGAGTTTTGACGGCTTTGCGCTGTCGAACATTCTGGATGGCGCGGATGCATCGTATGCCCGGCGGCTGGCAAGCGCGGTGCGGAATGCGGCGAGCAGCGAGGCGAAGGTGGTGATACGCAGCTTCAGCGAGCCGGATCCAGAATTGAAGACGAACCAGGCGGTGCGGGACCGGTCACTGCTGTGGGGCGTGGTGGACGTGCGGCCGGCGAGGGAATTCACCGGCGAGTATGGCACGGCTACTCGTGCGGGGCAGGTAGATCGCGTTGCTGTTCCCGCTGTTGCCGCAGTTCTTCCATAACGGATTGGATGAGCTGCTTGGCTCCGTTGATTTCGCTGGTGACGGCCTGAAGATCGAGCGCGGGCTTGGATGGATTGCGGTTGGAGACGCAGTAGACGCCGTGCTGGCCGACGAGGACGAGCGCGTCGGTGAGGGCGTCCAGAGCGACGGCGAGGCGGCCGCGGGCTGTGCCCATCATGAATTCGTGCTTCTCGAGTTCGTCGCGGCGTTCGTGAAAAATGGACATTTTCTCTCCGATTGGAAGGAATCAATTCACCGCAAAGAGCGCAAAGTTTTTGGGGGCCTTGTGGTGAATGCTATAGGTTTGACCTAGAGGCCGTTAGCGATTCGGACGATTCCGTCTTTCATCAATTTCACGTTGAAATTCATCAGGAGTCCGAGGCGGCATTTGCTCAGTTTCAAGAAAAGAGTAACTGTGCTCTGTGAATTGGAGCCAGGGATTCCACGGCCTTTACTTCGATGATGAGGCTATGCTCTACGAGGATGTCTATGCGGTAGCCCGCTTCCACGCGCTGGCCGTCGTAGACGATGGGCAGCGTCAGTTGGGTTTCGATGTGAAGTCCGCGCTTGCGCAACTCGTAGGCGAGGCAGGCTTCATAGGCGCTTTCGAGCAGGCCGGGGCCGAGGGTGCGATGGACAGCAACGGCGCTGTCCACGGCTACTTTCGCAAGTTGATTGAGTTCGACTTGAGGCAAGGGCGCGGCCAGATCAGGGTTCTGTGGTTGCGGTGGCGTCGGGAGCGGGTGGGCGCCAGCGGAGGATGGGTTTGCGGGCGGCGGTGGTTTCATCGAGACGCGAGACGCGGGTGGAGTGGGGCGCGTTGAGGATGAGCTCGGGGTTTTCGTCGGCTTCGCGGGCGATCTGGCGCATGGCGTCGACGAAGAGGTCGAGTTCCTCGCGGGATTCGCTTTCCGTAGGCTCGATCATGAGCGCGCCGGGGACGATGAGCGGGAACGAGACGGTGTAGGGGTGGAAGCCGTAGTCGATGAGGCGCTTCGCAATGTCGCCGGTCTTGACGCCGTTCCTGGTCTGGCGCTTGTCGCTGAAGACGACCTCGTGCATGGAGGGCGTTTTGTAGGGGAGCTCGTAGAGGTCTTCGAGTTTGGCGCGGAGATAGTTGGCGTTGAGGACGGCGTCCTCGGTGGTTTGGCGCAGGCCGTCGGGGCCATTGGCGAGAATGTAGGCGAGGGCGCGAACGAACATGCCGAAGTTGCCGTAGAACATGCGCACGCGGCCAACGGACTGGGGACGGTTGTAGTCGAGATAGAGACGTCCCTCGGCGTTGCGCGCGACGACGGGCGTGGGCAGGAAAGGCTCGAGAATCTTCTTGCAGGCGACGGGGCCGCTGCCGGGGCCTCCACCGCCGTGGGGCGTGGAGAAGGTTTTGTGCAGGTTGAGGTGCATGACATCGGCGCCGAAGTCGCCGGGGCGGGTTTTGCCGACGAGGGCGTTCATGTTGGCTCCGTCCATGTAGAGGAGCGCGCCCTTGGCGTGGAGAATTTCCGCAATTTTGTGGACCTGATTTTCGAAGACGCCGATGGTCGACGGGTTGGTGAGCATGAGCGCGGCGGTGTCTTCGTTGACGATCTGCGCGAGGGCTTCGACGTCGATGCCACCGTCAGCGTTGGACTTGAGGTTGACGACTTCGTAGCCGCAGACGGCGGCGGTGGCGGGGTTGGTGCCGTGTGCAGAGTCGGGCACGATGACGTGCTTGCGGGCGTTGCCGCGGGACTCGTGATAGGCGCGAATGAGGAGGATGCCGGTGAATTCGCCGTGTGCGCCGGCGGCGGGCTGGAGGGTGATGGCGTCCATGCCGGTGATTTCGAGGAGGCACTGGCGGAGGGTGTCCATGACCTGAAGCGCGCCCTGCGAGAGGGATTCGGGCTGGTAGGGATGGGCCTCGGCGATGCCCTCGAGGCGCGAGACGAACTCGTTGACGCGCGGGTTGTACTTCATGGTGCAGCTGCCGAGCGGGTACATGCCGAGGTCGATGGCGTAGTTCCAGGTAGAGAGGCGCGTGAAGTGACGGATGATCTCGATTTCGCTGAGCTCAGGCAACTGCGCGTTGTGCGAACGCAAGGTGTCGCCAAGGAGGGCCGAGGGGTCGACTTCGGGGACGTCGAGCGGGGGCAGCTTGTAGGCTTTTTTGCCGGGCGAGGATTTCTCGAAGCTGAGGGCCTCGTTCTGGGTGATGTGGGGGGTGACCTTGCGGGACGTGCCAACAAATTTCGATTCTGTAACTGTGGACATTGCTAATTCCTTTTACCTGGTGGCCATGGCGGACGCGGCGGCGAGGGCCTGGGCGGCGCGGTCGATGTTTTCGCGGGTGGTTAGCTCGGTGGCGCACCAGAGGGTGGCGTGGCCGAGTTCGGGATACCACTTGGAAAGGTCAAGGCCGCCGATGATCTTCTGGTCGAGGAGGCGCTGGTTGAGTTGCGCGGGCGGTTCGTCGGTCTGGAGGACGAATTCGTGGAAGCGCGGCGCCTGGGCGAAGAGCAGCTTGCCGGAGTGGCTGAAGGATTTGGCGGCGTAATGGGCCTTGGCAAGGTTCTGGAGGGCGAGTTCGCGGATGCCCTGCTTGCCGTAGACCGTCATGTAAATGGTGGCCATGAGGGCGACGAGCGCCTGGTTGGTGCAGATGTTGGAGGTGGCTTTTTCGCGGCGGATGTGCTGCTCGCGGGTGGAAAGCGTGAGGACGAAGCCGCGGCGGCCCTGCTTGTCTCTGGTTTCGCCGACGAGGCGGCCGGGCATCTGACGGACGTATTTTTCCTTTGCTGCGAGGACGCCGCAGTAGGGTCCGCCGTAGCTGAGGGCGACGCCGAAGGACTGGGCTTCGAGAGAAACGATGTCGGCCTCGACGGGCGGGCGGATGGCGCCGAGCGAGACGGCTTCGGCGATGGAGACGATGAGGAGCGCGCCTTTCTTGTGGGCGATTTCCGCGATGGCGGGAACGTCTTCGACGGTGCCGAAGAAGTTGGGCGACTGGATGAGGACGCAGGCGGTCTGGTCGGTGACGGCGGCTTCGAGGGCGGCGAGGTCGATGCGTCCGGCGTTGGCTCCTTCGCGAAGATAGTCGATTTCTGCGGCGTCGTGGCCCTGATGCTGGGCGTAGGTGTGCATGACCTCGCGGTATTCAGGGTGGACGGAGCGGGCGACGAGGACGTTGTCGCGGCCGGTGACGCGGAGGGCCATCATGACGGCTTCGGCGGCGGCGGTGGATCCGTCGTACATGGACGCGTTGGCGATGTCCATGCCGGTGAGCTCGCAGATCATGGTCTGGAACTCGAAGATGGCCTGGAGGGTGCCCTGGGTGATTTCGGCCTGGTAGGGCGTGTAGGAGGTGAGGAATTCGCCGCGCTGCACGATGGTGTCAATGATGACGGGGCGGTAGTGGCGATAGGCGCCCGCGCCGAGGAAGCTGGCGTATCCGTTGGCGTTGTGGTCAGCGGCGGCCTTGAAGTGGTCGACGATTTCGGATTCGGCCATCTGGCGCGGGATGTCGAGGTCGCGCGTGAGGCGAAATTCTTCCGGAATGACGGCGAAGAGATCGTCGATGGAGGCGGCGCCGATTTCGCGGAGCATGGCTTCGCGGTCGGCAGGCGATTTGGGTAAGTAGCGCATGTGTTTCCTTTTACTGCCGGTGATGAGCCGCAGGTCCTTCGACTGCGTCTGGCATGGTGGGGTGGAGTCGAAGTCCCACACAAGCCAACATCAGGCTTAAAATGGGGCACCCTCGTTTTTCAGTCCCACTCAACCCAACAGCGGGATTGAATGGGCCACCCTCGATTTCGAATCCCACGCAAGCCAACACCGGGCTTGAATGGGGCACCCAGAGCACCCCGACAATCTTTAGTGGCCGGTTTCTTCTTTCACGAACGCTTCGTAGGCCGCGGCGTCGAGCAGGGAGTCCATCTCGGACGGGTCAGAGAGCTCGAGCTTGAGGATCCAGGCGGCGTGGGCGTCGGTGTTGATCTTTTCGGGGGCGGTGGCCAGCTCCTGATTGACAGCGGTGACTGTGCCCGTGACGGGTGAATAGAGGTCGGAGACGGCCTTGACCGACTCGACGCTGCCGAAGACCTTGCCTTTTTCGAGCTTGTCGCCGACTTTGGGCGATTCGACGAAGACAATATCGCCGAGGGATTCCTGGGCGTAATCGGTGATGCCGACGGTTCCCTGTTTGCCGTCGACCTGGATCCACTCGTGTTCGCGGGTGTAGCGATATTGCGCGGGATATGCCATGGGCGAGTCTACCTTTTCATTTTAAAGTTCTTTGCTGCGGACGCCGGTCTGATTATGACTGCTTTTTGGGGCGACGGTAAAAGGGCGTAGGTACGATGCGTGCTTTCACAGGGTTATTGCGGATTTCGACGTAGAGCTCGGCGCCGGGGACGGCGAGCTCGATGGGGACGTAGGCAAGGGCGATGTTCTTTTTGAGAAATGGCGCGGGCGAGCCGCTGGTCACGTATCCGACGGGCTGCTTGTCGAGATTGAGGACAGGGTAGCCGTCGCGGGCGATGCCGCGCTCGATAACCTCAAGGCCGACGAGTTTGCGGCTGGGGCCGCCTTCGGACTGAATTTTGTGGAGCGCCTCGGAGCCGATGAAGGGGCCTTTGTCGAGCTTGCAGTAGCGGTCGAGGCCGGCCTCGATGACGTTGATTTCGTCGGAGATTTCATGACCGTAGAGGGCCATGGACGCTTCGAGGCGGAGGGTGTTGCGGGCACCGAGGCCGCAGGGGAGAATGCCGAATTCCTTGCCGGCTTCGAGGACTTCGTTCCAGACGCGCTCGCTGGTGGGAACGTCAGAGGGGATGTAGATTTCAAAGCCGTCTTCGCCGGTGTAGCCGGTGCGGGCGATGAGGGTGTTTGCGAGGCCGCAGACGGTTCCCCAGGTGAAGTGATAATTGCGGATGGTGGAAAGGTCGGTGGAGGTGAGCTTGCTGAGGGTTTCGGCGGCGCGGGGGCCCTGGATGGCGAGCTGGGTGTAGTAGTCGCTGTAGTCGCTGGTATGGCAGTGGAAGGGCTGCGCATGGGAGCGGACCCACTGGAAGTCTTTCTCGCGGGTGCCCGCGTTGATGACCAGCAGGTAGTCATTGCCACTCAACTTGTGGACGATGAGGTCGTCGACGAAGGTGCCCTGAGGGTAGAGCATGGCGGAGTAGTGGGCCTGGCCGACTTCGAGGCGCGAGGCGTCGTTCATGCAGATGTACTGGACGGCTTCAAGAGAGCCGGGGCCGCGGAGCTGGATGTCGCCCATGTGGCTGACGTCAAAGAGGCCAACGCCGGTGCGGACGGCGAGGTGCTCGGCGATGAGGCCGGAGTACTCGACGGGCATGTCCCATCCGCCGAAGTCGACCATTTTGGCGCGCATGCGGCGGTGCATGTCATTGAGGGATGTTTTGCGGAGCGAGGTTGGTGCGGTGGGAGTAGACACGGGAACGATCCCCCAGAGGAGAGATGTGAACCCATTACAGTAAATCGACTGGGGGTGGGGGTCAATTCTTCCGCGGGTCGGAAGGTTAGCGGGAGACGGTCAGGGGTGCAGCGGTCAGGCGTGAAGTGGCGAGGCGGACGCGCCCCTGGGCGCAAAAGCAAAACACCCAGCGGCGGGCGCTGGGTGTTGATGAAGCGGGATGAGGACGATCTAAAAGGGGTGGAGGAAGCGGATGTGGTGCTTTTTCTCCAACGCAGCCTTTTGGGCCGTGGGTTTCTTGGGACGCGGCACAAAGCGATAGACGACGCCGACGGAAAAGGCGAACTGGTACTGGATACCGTCGGGTCCGCCGGGATGGGTGAAGCGGGTGAGGGTGGCGTCCGGTTCGACGCGGAAGGCCCAGTGGGCGTTCCGGTTCATGGTGAGAGCACCACCGATGGCGGCGCCTGGCGCCCATTGATCGGCGAAAAGGCCGAGCTGGTATTGGACTTCCTGCCGGGTGAGAGGCGCGGTGGCGCGCTGGAAGTTGCCGTAGGCGGCGCCGAAGAGAGCATGCGCGTTCACCGAGAGGTGCTTGTTGGCAATGAGGCGGTACTCAGGGCCGAGGAGGGCCATCTGCTCGCTGACGAAGGGCCCGCGGATGTTGTAGTAATTCGGCTCAACGCCGCTGGTTCCGAAGTAGCCGCGGTAGTTGCCGACGATGCCCCATTTGGGGTTGAGGAAGCGGACAACCTGCGCGTCAGTGCCGCCGAGGCTGGCGCCCTGCACAAGCTGTGGGCCGGCGATGAAGTTGGAATAGGCCATGCCTACGTAGACCTGCCACTTGTAGTGGTAGGTGACCTTGCTGAGCGGGTTAGTGACGGTGACTGGGGGCGGAGTGTACTGAGCTTGAGCCAGAGCGGGCAGCGTAGCTGCACCGAGGAGCAGCGCCAGAAGCATCGTGCGCACGGAATTCAAAACGGTGAAACCTCCCGATACTGCATCGCCCAAGGCCGCGCGGGCAGGCGACGTTCCAAAAGTTCAAGATACATGGAGCCGGCGCCTTCTGTCCCGCGGATGAAGGAAATGCCAATCGGGCAGGGAAAGCGATTCACGGTAATCTTAAAAGGAAATGGGGAACAAAAACAGGCTTTCTGAACGGGAGTTTGACTCGCTGGAGTCGATGATGGGGGCATTTGCCGAGGAGGCGGTGCGCCAGGCTGCGGTTTCGCACGGCATGATGCTGGATTTTTCGCCGGAGTCGGTGGGGCGTCTGGAGACGGTTCTGGCGGCGGAATCGCCGGTGGCGGGCAGCGAACTGGAATGGGCGACCAAGCTGTGGGGGAGCTATTTCGGGGAGGTTTTCCGGCACAATCACCCGGCGGACTGGGTGATGAGCGTGTATCCGGGGAGCACGATGCAAATGCCTGCGCTGGATGTGCAAGGGTCGCAGCTGTATCCGCTCTTGAAGGTGCAGAGGCGCCTGACAATGGGTCCTGCGGAGGACCTTTCGACCTTCTATCACAAGGTTTCCGAGGCGCTGCGGGCGCGGTCGAAGCCCAACTGAGCGATGGCTGTCAGCCTTTAGCTGTGAACCGCCGGCTATTCGCTGTTTGGGGGGCGGAATCGGCGGGTGAGAAAATTCGGGGCGGCTGCCTGGTGGCGCAAAGAGATTGAGGCAAGGACGTTTGCTCGGGGGAGGCGTGTGAGACAATATACGCAAGGGAATCACCCGTCGCGCCCGGGCCCATGGGCAGAGCGCGGGAGGTAAACGATATGTTCGATAGTCTTTTTCAACCGACCCATCTGCTGATTATTCTGGCGGTCGCACTGCTGGTTTTCGGTCCCCGCAAGCTGCCCGAGCTGGGCAAAGGTCTGGGTGAAGGTCTGCGCGGATTCAAAGAGGGCATCAAGGGTACCGATGGGGCCAAGCAGGAAAATACCGCAGCCAAGGGCGACGCGGTGACGACACAGAGCACGCCTCCGAGCGAGACCAAGGCTTAAGTCATATAGCCTGACTACCTGGTTTTCTCTGCTCCGCAAACGGCGAGAGAAAGATTACGCAAGAGCCGCACACAGAGCGTGTGCGGCTCTTGTTGTCTGGACCGGAGGAGGAAAGGCCGGTCCTTTTGGCTATTTTTGCGGAACAGTGATTACGATTTTCCCGATTTGCTGATTGGACTCGAGGTACTGGTAGGCCTCGACGGTTTGGTCGAGCGGAAATACTTTTGAGATTTTCGGCGCAAAGCGGCCGTCATTGATGCGCTCGTTGATGTACTGGACAGCTTCAGCGAGCAGCGGCGGGTTCTGGGTGAATTCCATGAGAGTGTAGGCGCGCATGGAAAGGGCTTTGCGCATGGCTGCGACGAGCGGGAAGGGTGTCGGCTCGAGCGAGAGCAGTCCGTACTCGAAGAGAATGCCGCCGGGAGCGGCACATTCGGCAAGTTTCTCAACAAATGAGCCAGCAATGGGGTCGAAGACGATGCGCGCGCCCTTGCCGCCGGTGATGGCCTGGACGCGGGCGACGATGTCTTCCTCCTCGGTGGCGATGACGTGATCGGCACCAAGATCGAGGAGCTGCTGCTTCTTGCTGGAGCGGCGGGTGGTGGCGATGGCGACGGCGCCCTCGGCCTTGACGATTTGAATGGCTGCGAGGCCGACGCTGCTGGAGGCGGCGGTGATCAGGACGAATTCGCCGGGCTGGAGCTTGCCGAAGAGCTTGAGCGCGCCGTAGGCGGTGAGGTACTGCATCCAGATGGAAGCGCCTTCGGCGGGTGTGAGTTTCGCGGGGTAGGGCTGAACGCTGAAGGCGGGAACGATGGCTTCTTCACCGAGGGCCCCCCAGCGGTTTTGCGAGAAACCGGGGACGGTGGAGACGCGTTGGCCGACGAGGCTGGGGTCGACGCCGGGGCCTACGGCTTCGACGATGCCCGCAGCCTCGTAGCCGATGCGGGAGGGCAGCTCGGGCTGTTCGAAATAGCGGCCGTGCATGTACATGGATTCGGCGCGATTGAGGCCGACGGCCTGGACGCGGAGGCGGAGTTCGCCTTCGCCGGGCTGACGCGAGGGTGCGTCTTCGAGACGGAGATTTTCGGGGCCACCGAGCTGGTGGAAGCGGACGATTTTTGGCATGAAAACAGCTCCTTCGTCTGGTTCGATGAGGGAGATGGCGTGGGGATTCGGGAAAGAAAGAGGAAGTTTTCGGTGGGATGGCGGCGCGGATTGCGAAGAAGCGTTCCGGGTAAACTAAGAGATGCATGATTCTGCCGTTTGTCCGCGATCTGCTTGGTGAACTCGAACATACTTCTTCTTTCGAGCAGGCGCAGAGGCATTTGAGCCTCGGGCGCGGGCGCAGGCGCGTGTCGGGGCTGACGTGGACGGCGCGATCACTGTATATTCCGCTGCTGGCCAAGGCGGCAAAGATGCCGGTGGTGCTGCTGGTGGCCGACAACAAAGCTGCCGATGCGATGCAAGTAGCGCTGAGGGCGGGCTGCGAGCTGACTGGCGTGATTGATCCGCACCAGGTACTGAAGCTGCCGGCGCATGATGTGCTTCCGTTTGAAAATCTGTCTCCGCACCCGGAGGTGCAGGAGCAACGGGCGACGACGCTGTGGAAGATAGCGACGGGCGCGGCTGCGATTGTGATTGCTCCGGTGGAGGCGGCTGCGATGAAGCTGTTTGACGCGCCGTTTTACGGAGGGCTGGCGCAGGTTCTGCGCCGCGGGGAAGAAGTAGATGTGGAACTGCTGCTGACGCATCTGGCATCGGTGGGGTATGCGCAGGTGGACGTGGTGGAGATGCCTGGGCAGTATGCGCGGCGGGGCGGGATCGTGGACGTGTATTCGCCGGAAGCGGACCGGCCGGTGCGGATTGAATTTTTCGGCGATGAGATCGACACGATGCGGAAGTTCGACCCGGAGACGCAGCGGTCACAGTCTCCGCTGGATGTGGCGCGATTGCTGCCGCTGACCGAGACTCCGGTGACGGAGCGGCTGCTGGCGGCGGTGCATGCGCGGCTGAGCGGCGCCCGCGTGGAAGCGGCGGAAGACGCGGATATGGATGCGGGCATGGTCGCCGAGATGGTGGCGGCGAGCGGCGTTTCGGTGTTTCCGGGGTGGGAGTTTTTCTCGCCGGTGGCGGGGGCGACGAAGACGCTAGTGGATTTGTTTCCGAAGTGCGTGCTGTTTGTGGAAGAGCCGGCGATGATTCAGAACCAGGTGGATCGCTGGTGGAACAAGGTGCAGCAGCGGCATGAGCGATCGAGCATTGGATCGCTGATTCTGCCGGAGGATATTTACTTCCGGCCGGAGCTGATGGAAGCGCAGCGGAAGTCGCATCCGGGGCTGGATGTGGATCAGCTGGGCGCTGTGGATGTACTGGAAGAAGACGAGACGCTGGGCGAGATTGCGTTTGCGTCGCGGCCGACGGTGAAGTTTCACGGATCGATTCCTGCGTTTATCGAGCAGATTCGCAACCTGATGCAGCAGGAGACGCGGATGCTGCTGGCGGCTCCGAACCAGGGCGAAGTGGAGCGGCTGGCGACGTTGCTGCGCGAGTACGAGCTGCCGTACCGGTTGGGCAGCCGGATTCAGCACGCGGGCAGCGAGACAATGTATGACGAGGCGAGCTACCTGGCGGGCGATTTGCGCACGCCGATCATCTTGCGCGCGCCGATTGCGACGGGCGTGAGCCTGCCGGATGCGAACCTGGTGATTTTTGGCGCGAACGATCTGAATGACGACGCGGACGTGATGGCTCGTCCGGCGCCGCGGAAGTCGAAGACGTCGGCGTTTCTGTCGGACTTTCGCGATCTTGCGGTTGGGGATTATGTCGTCCATGTGGAGCATGGGATTGCGCGCTACCTGGGGCTGAAGGAGATTGCGCAGGACGGCATGAAGCTGGACTTCATGATCCTGGAGTTTGCCGATGACGCGAAGCTGTATGTTCCGCTGACCCGGCTGGACCTGATCCAGAAATACCGTTCGACGGAGTCGGGGCCGGCACCGGTGCTGCACAAGCTGGGTACGCAGCAGTGGGCGAAAACCAAGGCGCGCGTGAAGAAGGCCATGCAGGACATGGCCGACGAACTGCTGAAGCTGTATGCGCAGCGCAAGGCGGCGCAGGGGCATGCGTACTCGGCAGACAACGAGTTTCAGCGCGAATTCGAAGACGCGTTTGATTACAACGAGACGGACGATCAGCTTTCGGCGATTGAAGACATCAAGCGCGACATGGAATCGACGACGCCGATGGACCGGCTGCTGTGCGGCGACGTGGGCTACGGCAAGACGGAAGTGGCGATGCGGGCGGCCTTCAAGGCAGTGCAGGACGGCAAGCAGGTAGCGGTACTGACGCCGACGACGGTGCTTGCCTTCCAGCACTTTGAGACGTTCAAGAAGCGGTTCAAGCAGTTTCCGATTCATGTTGAGATGCTGTCGCGGTTTCGCACGGCGAAGGAACAGAAGCTCATTATTGAGCGCGTGGAGGCGGGCGAAATCGATATCTTGATCGGCACGCACCGGCTGTTGTCAAAGGATTTGAAATTTCATGACCTGGGACTGCTGGTTGTGGATGAAGAGCAGCGTTTTGGCGTGCGGCACAAGGAGCGGCTGAAGCAGTTGCGTGCGCAGCTGGACGTGCTGACGATGTCGGCGACGCCGATTCCGCGGACGCTGCACATGTCGCTGGTGGGACTGCGGGACATGAGCGTGATTGAGACGCCGCCGAAGGATCGGATGGCGATCCAGACGATTGTGGCGAAGTTTGACGAGAAGCTGGTGCGGTCAGCGATTGAAGTGGAGCTGGAGCGCGGCGGGCAGGTGTACTTTGTGCACAATCGCGTGGAGACGATTTACGAGATTGCGGCGAAGATCCAGGAGCTGGTGCCGCATGCGCGGATCACGGTAGGGCACGGGCAGATGGGCGAGGCGGAGCTCGAAAAAGTGATGCTCGCATTCATGAATCATGAGTTCGATGTGCTGGTGGCAACGTCGATCATAGAGAATGGGCTGGATATTCCGCTGGCGAACACGATCATCATCAATCGTGCGGACCGGCATGGGCTTTCGGAGCTGTACCAGCTGCGTGGGCGGGTGGGACGGTCGAACCGGCGCGCGTATGCGTATCTGCTGATTCCGCCGGAGCAGGAGCTGACGGAGATTGCGCGGCGGAGGCTGGCGGCGCTGAAGGAATTTTCTGATCTGGGCGCGGGCTTCAAGATAGCGGCTCTGGATTTGGAACTGCGCGGCGCGGGCAACATGCTGGGCGGCGAGCAGAGCGGGCACATCGAGGCTGTGGGCTTTGAGCTTTACACGACAATGCTGGAAGAGGCCGTGAACAAGCTGAAAGGCCAGGAGACGGTGGAGCACACGGTGACGCAATTGAGTTTGGGGATTCCGTTACGTATCGATGAGAGTTACATATCGGAAGAGAACCAGCGGCTACGGATGTACAAGCAGATTGCGGGCGCGCAGGACGAGCGGAATATTGCCGATATTCGCGGCGAGATGGAAGACCGCTACGGCGAGCTGCCGGTGGGCGTGAAGCATTTACTCGATGCGGCGGAGTTGCGGATTGCGTGCGAACGGATGGGGATTGCGCAGGTGGACCGCAAGCGCGACCAGGTGCACATTCGATTCACGGAGAAGGCTGGGATTGATCCTGGCGTGCTGATGAAGCTGGTGTCAAAGAACGCAAAGCGCGGCGCACAGTTTACGCCGCAGGGCGTGCTCAAGTTTCCGCTGACGACGCGGGATGCGGAGGGGATGATGACGGAAATTCGGATTCTGCTGGACGAGCTTGCGGCGCAGCCGGCGGGCGCGCGATAAGAGCGGATTCGGGAAGAGATCCGGGTGGGGCGCTGATTCATCAGTGGACAACTCTCCCGCAAACAGTTCACACTGCTTTGTCCGGTCAGGGTAACGGACGAGCGGAAGCAGGTTCGGGTGACGATGATGACGCAGAGTGCATCTTAGGACTCGAAGAAGAGTATCCGCTTGTGGAGTTCCTTCCCCTCCGATGCGCGGAAAACGCGCAAAAACTGCACATTTTGCATGAAAGGGTGAGTCAGAGACGAATGACAAAGAAGAAAGTGCGTAAAGCTGTATTTCCCGCCGCGGGTTTCGGAACCCGCTTTCTTCCGGCAACCAAAGCCATTCCCAAGGAGATGCTCCCGCTGGTCGACAAGCCAGTGATCCAGTACGGCGTGGAAGAAGCGATTGCAGCCGGATGCGACCAGATCGTGATTGTGACAGGGCGCGGCAAGTCGGCAATTGAAGACCACTTTGACGTGAGTTACGAGCTGGAGACAACGCTGGAACGGCGCGGCAAGAAGGAGCTGTTGGCGGTTTCGCGAAATGTGTCCAACATGGTGCGACTGTCGTATGTGCGACAGAAGGAAGCGATGGGCCTGGGGCATGCGGTGCTGATGGCGCGCGACCTGGTGGGGGATGAGCCGTTCGCGGTGATTTTGCCGGACGATGTGATTGACGCGAGAGTTCCGTGCCTGAAGCAGATGGTGGATGTGTTTGAGAAGGTGCAGAGCTCGATCCTGGCGACGCAGGTGATCGATGGGCCGGAGATTTCCGCGTACGGCGTGCTGGATGGGAAGCCGCTCAAGGATGATCCGCGGGTGATTGAGGTGAAGGGGCTGGTGGAGAAGCCGAAGCCCGCGGATGCGCCGTCAAAGAACGCGATTATCGGGCGGTATATTCTGACGCCGGAGATTTTTGAAGTACTGGAGCGGACTCCGCTGGGCGTTGGTGGCGAGCTGCAGTTGACGGACGGCATCAAGGGGTTGCTGCAGAAGGAGAAGGTGTACGGCTACAGCTTTGAGGGCAAGCGGTACGACGCCGGAGACAAGCTGGGTCTGCTGACGGCGACGATTGACTATGCACTGAAGCGCGATGACCTGGGCCCGCAATTACGGAAGCACATCAAGTCGCTCGGATTGTAGAGCGGGAAGATGAAAAGGCGCGTCGAGAGCGGCGCGCCTTGTTCTTTTTGGCTGGGGCTCTATTCTTTCCACTTGATGTTGCAGCCGAGGCTGGGGATCTGGTGGGGGTTGACGGGCTGGTTGGCGACGACGGCGTCGAGGGCAGCGCGGAGGTCTTTGCCGGTGATGGCGACGCCGTTGCCGGGTCGGCTGGAGTCGAACTGGCCGCGATAAACGAGCTTGAGGTTGCCGTCGTAGAGAAAAAAGTCTGGCGTGCAGGCGGCGTGATAGGCGCGGGCGACGGCCTGCGATTCGTCGTAGAGGTAGGGGAAGGCAAAGTTGAGGCGGCGGGCCTGGCCGGCGAGGTGGTTTGGTGAATCGTCGGGGTAGGCGACGGCGTCGTTGCTGCTGATGGCAACAATCCCGACGCCTTTGCCGTCGTAATCGCGGCCGAGCTGGGCGATGGACTTTTCGAGATGTATGACGAACGGACAGTGCGTGCAGAGGAACATGACGAGCAGGCCTTTAGGGCCGCGTGCGTCGGCGAGGGAGATGGATTTTCCGGTGACGACATCGGGCAGAGTGAATGTGGGAGCGGCGGAGCCGAGTTCCTGCATGAGGGATTCGGTGCGAGCCATGGCGGTTTCTCCAAACGAGGGATAGGTCTAAAAGAGAGATGCGCTTGCGCGTGGCAGGGGTCGCCTAAAAGAGGGTATTGGCGCGACGCGGGAGCGGGATGCCGAAGTGCTCATAGGCCGCGCGGGTGACCATGCGGCCACGTGGAGTGCGCTCGAGGAATCCGCGCTGGATGAGGAATGGCTCGTAGACTTCTTCGAGGGCGTCCTGCTCTTCGGCGAGAGTGGCGGCGAGGGTATTGAGGCCAACGGGTCCGCCATCATATTTCTCGATGATGGTCATGAGGAGGCGGCGGTCGAGGTCGTCAAAGCCGTGGGCGTCGACTTCGAGCATTTCGAGTGCCTGCATGGCGGTGGGTCGGTTGATGACGCCGGAGGCGCGGACCTGGGCATAGTCGCGGACGCGGCGCAGGAGGCGGTTGGCGATGCGGGGTGTTCCGCGGGAGCGCATGGCGATTTCGGCGGCGCCGTCCTGGTCGATGGGGACGTTGAGGACTTCGGCGGAGCGCTCGACGACGAAGCGGAGCTCGTCGTCGGAGTAGAACTCGAGGCGCAGGAGGATGCCGAAGCGCGAGCGCAGGGGCGACGAAAGCAGCCCGGGCCGCGTGGTGGCGGCGACAAAGGAGAAGGGCTTGATCTCCATGACATGGGTGCGGGCAGCCGGGCCCTGGCCGATGATGATGTCGAGTTTGTAGTCCTCGAGCGCGGTGTAGAGTTTTTCTTCGAGCACGGGCTGGAGGCGGTGGATTTCGTCGAGAAAAAGGACCTGTTTTTCGCGCAGGTTGGTGAGGATGGCGGTGAGATCGCCCTGGATTTGCAGCGCGGGGCCTGAGGTTTGCTGGAAGCCGACGTCGAGCTCATTGGCGATGATGGAAGCGAGCGTGGTCTTGCCGAGTCCGGGAGGGCCGAAGAGCAGGACATGATCGAGGGCCTCGCCGCGCGATTTGGCGGCTTCGAGGGCGATGGCGAGCTGTTCCTTGGCCTTGGATTGCCCGATGAATTCATGGAGCCGCCGCGGCCGGAGCTTGAGTTCGAAAGAATCTTCTTCCTCAGAGCGCGTGGCGCTGATGAGGCGTTCGGCGTTGGGGTCCTTGTGGGGCATTTGTCTGGAGTCTAAAGGTTCGCCCTCGCAATGGAAAGTGACGATGCGAGGCAAACATGGGGATAGGCCCTAGAACTGGTCTCATAAATAGCGTAGCGGCTTCGACGAAAAGCATGAGCCCCGCTTCGATGGCGGGTCTCATGCGAGGCCTCACCAGGCGCGGAGGGTTTATGAGACCAGTTCTAGTGGGGAAGGGGTGGATCGGAAAAATTCAGATTTGATGTGTGGGACGGCTCGGGGTCTGGCGAAGCGGCGCCAGAGCGGGAGGTCCAGAGATTGATCGCGAGACCCGCGGCCAGGCTGGCGTCATGAAGCTTGTCCGGCCCGTTTTCGAGATCGATGAGCGTCATGACAGCGCCGAGGATTTTTCCAGCTGCGGTGAAAATGGGCGATGCGGTGACCTGCAGGGTTGTGAGCGTGTCGTCGCCTCTGAGGTAGAGCAGGTTTTCAGGGGGTGTGGGGCGGCCGTGCTCGATGGCGCGCATCAACGGAGAGTCGAGCCATGCGATGGGCTGGGCCTGCTTGTCAAAGATGCGCCATGCCTTTCGTTCCGGATCCTGAGACGCGGGGACGATGGGATGTCGAAGGATGAGCTCGGCTCCGGGGTTTCCCGAAAGTGTGACTGCGTTGGCTGCACCCATGGCGGTGACGATACCAAGCGGAGCAGTGTTCCATATCGCGTGGAGGAAGGAATTACTTTGCCGCAAGGCGTCGTGCAGCTGTTTGCGACGGGTAACGTCGGTGACAGACGCGGCGACCCCCACGACTTCATTGGCCTCGTCACGGACCGGCTGCAGGGAGACGAACCCTATGGATGTCTCATGAGGTATGCCCGGGGAATGGAGAGGGATCTCAATCCCGGATACAGGATCGCCTTTGAGGGCGCGAAGGATGTACGGCCTGAGCAGGAAGGCCGCCTGCGGCAATACTTCGTCGATGGAGCGGCCCAGAATTGCTTCTGTGCGGGAGGGGAGCATTTTTGCAAGGGGCGGGTTGACGCTGATGAGGCGCATGGTGCGGTCGAGGAGACATAGGCCGACCGGAGCGCAGGAAAGGCCGGACTGTAAATCGGCGAGATTGAGGGATGCGGAGTGGCTCGATCCGGGATGGGGGCCGTTGGAGGTGGGTTCAGGCGGGGGGTCCGGGGCTGAGGTGTGCGGCGCATCATCGAGGAATTCTGACAGGGCTGCGGCGGGCATGGGATGGCCGAATCGCCAGCCCTGTCCGACATCGCAGCCGAGCCAGCGGAGGATTCTTTCCTGATTTTCGTCTTCCACGCCTTCGGCGACGGTGGTGAGGCCGAGGCTCAGGCCGAGGCCGAGCACGGCAGAGACAATCTTGCGGCTGCCGCGTTGGCTGACCATGTGGCGGACGAAGCTCTGGTCCACCTTGATGACGTCAAAGGGCAGCGATTGCAGATGGAGGAGACTGGAGTATCCGGTTCCGAAGTCGTCGAGGGCCAGCCGCAGGCCCAGGGCTTTGATCTCTGCCGCGATATTGGCGGCCTGGCCGAGGTTGTGGACAAAGGCGCTTTCAGTAATTTCGATGGTGAGCCGTTTGAGGGGGAACGTTCCGGACGGATCGCCGGCGCGTACGGCAGCGGCGATGGTTTGCGGCAGAGAGGTGTCGCGGAGCTGCAGAGGGGAGACGTTGACGCTGTAATGAAGATGATCCGGCAGGCGTTTTCCGATGGCGACGACCTGCCTCAGCATGGAAAAAGTGAGATCGCGGCTTAGGCCTGACGCCTCTGTGAGCGGGATGAAGTCCTTTGGGACGACCATGCCATCGCGGGGATGCTGCCAACGAGCGAGAGCCTCAAAGCCGACGATCCGGCCGGATTGCATTTCGATGAGGGGCTGGAAAAAGGGAACAATCTCGTCCTTTTCGAGTGCCCGGAGCAGATCGGCTCTGGAGTACTTCATGGAGGTGTTGCCCCTGCGTGCTCAGTATTCGAGGAAACGTAACCTTGGTATCCTTACCAACTAAATTTACAGCATCACAAGTAATTATTTGTCCCTCAACAGTAACAAAAATCGACTTCGGCCGAGACATGGATGAAGGGGGTACGTCCGACGCGGCTTTCGAGTATTATCGGGAACTACTTTAGAATCAATGAATTGAGTGCTGAGAGCGAGAAAAATGCCTGTGTGAGGAGCAGAGTTGCGCAGAGGATGAAAAAGGGCTTGCGCAAGCGGCCTTCCAGGAGATCGGCGTAGACGCCCCCCATAAATGTAAGGAGGAACGGGGCTGTCCAGAGCCAGGCCGCGGAACTGACGTGGGTGACGGCAAGCAGGATCAACAGGGCTGCGATCCAGAGAGGGGTGGTGTTGCCGAAATAGCGGGCGCGGCGGAGCAAGGCATAGCCGACGAGCGCGATGGCAAGGCCGAGGCGTATCGGGTCGGTGCTCCAGTGGAGGGCGAGGTTGGGCAACTGACCGAAGGAGGGCGTTGGGGGCGCGAGGTGAAGGAATGCGTCGAAAGCCTCAGGCTGAAAGCCATTGGCCGCGAAGAAAATGAGCAGGGCTCCGGCGGTCCAGATGAGTCCGAGACGGGGGAGATGCTTGCGGCGGTCTTCGGCGAGCCAAACGAGGAGGCCAGTACCGATGACCAGAGCAAGCAGGAATGCCAGGACGCTTGCGGCGGCCGTGAAGCCCAGGGTGATGGCGAGCAGGATGACGCGCTTGCGCCATCTACGGCGCGGCCCCTGCATGGCGTGAGCGACACCAATGGCGGTGTAAATGGCAGCAAAGAGTCCAAAGGCGGCGAGAATGCCGTTGTTGGGCAGGGCCGAAGCGGCAATGACGGGCGAAGCGAAGCAGTAGAAACCGAGGGCGACGTATCCGCCGGGATCGCCGAAGAGACGCCTTGTGACCCACCAAAGACATGCGCCCAGGCCGAGGCCGGCGAGCAGAAAGGGCAGACGCAGCCAGAGGGTGAGGCTATTGATGGTGACGAAGAGTCTATTGGGCAGGGCGTTTGCCGGGCGGCCTGCGAGCCAATTGTGGACGGCGAGCGGAAGTCCGGCGGCGCGGTAGGCGAGGACGCCGCCATGGAGCTTGGGGCAGACGGCCGGAGCCGGGGTGTGAGGGGAAAAAGCCGCCCACATCCTGCTGCCGCAGACGGCGTAATGAAAATCCAGCGTGGTGGGCGGGGTGGTGCCGAGGAGCAGGATGCACTGCGCCAGGAACATTAGCAGCAGCAGGGCGGCGATACGCTGTGGGAAGTTGAATCGGAATTTGCGCAGGCGCTGGGCCGGGGGTTTGGACATCGTGCGACCAGAACGTAAGCGCCAGTGTAATACGAAGGAGCAAGGCTGCACCGCCCTGGGGGAAATGGAGTGCATCGATGTGCACGGCCCTGGAGCAAGTTTCCTGTTGGCCATCCCCCACTGAGGCGGCTAGGAGCAGCAGTTCGTCTGGGAAAAGCCGGGCAGGGTGTTGTGGCTTCGGGTCAGAGGTCTGGGGAATGGCCTCTAACCCACTGATTCCAATGCAGTCCGGGGATGTATCCGGAGGCACCCTGTACGGGAGCTAAGCCATGATTTATCATAGAGATAGTCTTCGTCCCAGATTCCGCTCCCGAGCACCTGACGGGCGTTGACCGGCAAACGATATGGCAGACGATCAAAACCCCCAACTTCCCCTTGGTAACGGATCCGGCGGTGACAATACCGGCGGTGCGATGAACCTGGTGCCGATCAACATTGAAGACGAGATGCGGCGGTCGTATCTCGACTACTCGATGTCAGTGATTATCGGCCGTGCGCTGCCCGATGTGCGCGACGGGTTCAAGCCGGTGCATCGACGCATTTTGTACACGATGCACGAGATGGGGCTGCAGCATAACAAGAAATACACGAAGTGCGCGAAGGTTGTGGGTCAGGCGATGGGCCAGTACCATCCGCATGGCGATTCGGCGATTTACGACACGCTGGTGCGCCTGGCGCAGCCTTTCAGCCTGCGCTACCCGATGATTGACGGGCAGGGCAACTTCGGTTCAGTGGACGGCGATCCGCCGGCGGCGATGCGTTACACCGAGTGCCGCATGATGCGCATTGCGGGTGAGATGCTGGCCGATATCGACATGGAGACGGTGGATTTTACGCCGAACTATGACGAGTCGACGCAGGAGCCGGTGGTGCTGCCGACGCGGATTCCAAACCTGATTGTGAATGGGTCGAACGGAATCGCGGTTGGCATGGCGACGAATATTCCGCCGCACAATCTGACGGAAGTGATCAACGCGACGATTGAGATGGTGAACAATCCGCATGCGGGGCTGGCCGAAGTGCTGAAGCATGTGCAGGGGCCGGACTTCCCGACGGGCGGATTTATTTACGGACGCGGCGGGATCGCGAACGCGTACAAGACAGGGCGCGGGCGCTTCCTGATGCGGGCGAAGGCGTCGATTGAGCAGATGTCGCAGGGGCGCAGTGCGATTGTGGTTACGGAAATTCCGTACCAGGTGAACAAGGCGAAACTGATTGAGCGTGTGGCCGACCTGGTGAACGACAAGGTGGTCGACGATATTTCAGATATTCGCGACGAGAGCGACCGCGACGGCATGCGGATTGTGATTGAGCTGAAGCGGGGCGCCGAGGCGCAGATTGTGCTGAACCAGCTGTACAAGCACACGCAGATGCAGGAAAGCTTTTCGATGATTTTCCTGGCGGTGGTGAACGGGCAGCCGAGGGAGCTTCCGCTGCCGGATGCGATTCGGCATTTTATCGACCATCGCGTGGATGTGGTGCGGCGGCGCACGGCGTACCTGCTGCGGAAGGCGCGTGAGCGCGAGCACATTCTGCTGGGCTACCAGATTGCGCTGGACCACCTGGACAACGTGATCAAGATCATTCGCGGATCGAGTTCGCGAGCGGATGCGCGGGAGAATCTATTCCAATTCTTCTCCGGGCGGACGATTACGGTGCGCGGTCAGGCGCTGGCCGGCGTGAAGCTGGACGCGAAGAAGTATGCGATTGATCCGGCGACGATGATTGAGCCGACGCTGACACTAAGCTATCGGCAGATTGACGCGATTCTGGAATTGCAGCTGTACCGGCTGACGCAGCTCTCGATTGACGAGTTGTTGAAGGAACTGGCGGAAGTTCGCGAGCGGATTGCCGAGTACGAGTCGATCCTGGCGTCAGAGAAGAAGCTGCGCGGCGTGATCGTGAAGGAGCTGGAGGAGATTCGCAAGACCTATGGCGACGAGCGGCGCACGCAGATTGTGGACGAGACGGCCGAGCTGCACCTGGAAGACCTGATTGCGGATGAGCAGGTGGCGGTGACGGTTTCGCACTCGGGGTACCTGAAGCGGACGCCGATCTCGACGTATCGGCAGCAGAAGCGCGGCGGGACGGGTCGTATGGGCATGAAGACGCGCGAGGAAGATTTCGTGCAGCAGTTGCTGGTGGATTCGACGCATGCGTACCTGCTGTGCTTTACGAACACGGGCCGGGTGTACTGGCTGAAGGTGTACGAGATTCCTGACGTGGGCGCGGCGGGCAAAGGCAAGTCGATTGCGAGCCTCTTGAACCTGCAACCGGGCGAGCAGGTGCGGGCGATCATGGCTGTTCGCGACCTGACGGAGGAGAGCAAGTACATCTTCTTTGTGACGCGGCAGGGCACGGTGAAGAAGACGCCGCTGAAGGACTTCTCGAATGTGATGGCTCGCGGGATTATCGCGATCGGCATCGACAAGGAAGACGAACTGGTGGAGGCGACGATCACCGATGGCAGCCAGGTTGTGTTTTTGGCGACTCACGAAGGCATGGCGATTCGCTTTGACGAGAACGATGTGCGCTCGATGGGCCGGCCGGCGCGCGGGGTGCGCGGTATCGATCTGGGCAAGAAGGATTATGTAGTGGGCATGGCGGCGACGCCGAAAGAGCGCGGCGTTGGCGCCGACGGCAAGGCCTGCGCGTGCCTGATCCTGAGCGTAACCGAGAACGGCTACGGCAAGCGGACGGACGTGGATGAGTACCGCCTGCAGACGCGCGGCGGCAAAGGCGTGATCAACGTGAAGACGACCGCGAAGAACGGCAAGGTGGTATCGATTCAGCTAGTGGACGACACGTCGGAGCTGGTGGTGATCAGCCAGTATGGGAAGATTATCCGGATTGACACGAATGGCGTGCGAGCCGCGGGTCGCTCGACGCAGGGTGTTCGCCTGCTGAATCTGGATAAGGAAGACAAGGTCGCCGCGTCGGTCGTGATTCCGCCGGAAGAGGCCAAGGAAGAGCCGGAAAACGGCACGCTGCTGCAATAAAAGGCCGCGAAATCTGAGAAGGGGACGGCGGTGGCCGTCCCCGAATTTTTTGTGCGGCGGGATTGGATTAATCTGAGGGTGTGGATTTGCCCTCCCCGGCTTCGCGCAGGCGCGATCTCTTCGAGATTGTTGTTGGATATCTGCTGATCCTGGTGGTGATCTGGTCGCCTCACCTGACGCAGCACTGGCTGTACTGGGTGGGATTTGCGTTCATCATTGGATCGAGCCTGTTGAGGCGCGATCTGCTGGCGCGGTCGGGGCTGGGGTTGCGCGGGGTCTTGCCGTCGCTTTGGATTGTGATTGCCGCCCTGATGCTGGCGGCGTTTGCTGTGATGGCGGCGCGCAACCTGGGGACGTATCACCCGCTGTACAGTCCGCCGCCGTTTCTGATTCATGTTTCGGGATACGTGATCTGGGCGTTTCTGCAGCAGTTCATTCTGCAGGGGTACGTGCTGCTGCGGCTGTTACGGCTGGGGCTCTCGCCCAGGCGGGCGGTGGTAGTGGCGGCGGTGATGTTTACGTGCGCGCATATTCCGAACCCGGTGCTGATGCCGCTGACGCTGGTGTGGGGAACGATTTCCTGTGTGCTGTTTTTGCGCTACCGGAACCTGTACACGCTGGGGCTGGCGCACGGGATCCTGGGGATCTGCATTGCGGTGACGGTGCCGAACGCGATCCAGCACCACATGCGGGTAGGGTTGGGTTATATCGATTATCATCCCCACCACGCGCGCCATATTGAGCAGCGGCCGTCGTAATGACTGGTTACAGCAAAGCCTAGTAAGGGCGCCAGAAGAGCGCGCCCCAGATGGTGTCGACGGTGGCGTGGCAGATGGTGGAGGCTCCAACGCGGCGGTTCCGGCGCCATGCGCGGCTGTAGAAGATGCCGGCGAGGGCGGCGAGAATCACATAGCGCCAGTTGAAGATGCCGCTGCGCTTGTTGAAGTGCGAGAGGCCGAAGAGCGCGGAGGTGATGAAGAGTGCCCAGCGCGGACCGACGCGGCGTTCGAGGAGATTCTGGATCCATCCGCGGAAGAAGATTTCTTCCGGCAGAGCGACGGCGAAGAAGGAAAAGAGCCAGAGGGGTGCGATCAGGCGGGGATGGGCGACGTGATCGTGCAACGCGAGGAAGTGGAGCGCAAGGCCGATGGGGATGGCGAGGGGCGCGTAGAAGAGGAATTCGCGGAGGCCGGTTTTGAAGTCGCTGAGGCGCAGGTGGAGGTCGAAGCCGACGCCGGTGAGGCGGCGCAGGCCGAGGATGGCGTAGAGAGCCGAGTCAAGCAGGATGAGCTTGCCGATGACGGCTGTACCGACGGGCCAGGCGGGCTGGAGCCAGCGGAGGTCGACGGCGAGGCCGAGGGGTAGCAGGACGAGCGCGTCGAGCCAGTGGCCGTGCTGGTCAGGATCGAGACGGGCGGCGAGGAGTTCGAGGGCGGCCATGCCGGGCGGGACGAGGAGATAAAGCAGGAGCCAGCCGGAGTGGAGATCGCCGGCGCTGAAGGCGGCGATGAGGTAGGGAAGGACGAAGACGACGGGCAGGGTGATGCGCGTCCAGAGGGGCAGTCGGGTAAGCGAGTTGGCGATGCGTTCGCCGGCGAGGCCGAAGGCGAAGATGGGGATCAGGGTGAGGGCGAGGGCCGAAATGATCCATGGATGCAGCAGCGGCATGCGACTTCTGTCCCTTCCCGTTCATCTGTTTATATAGATTGACCCTGCCTGAGGGCACACCTACACTAAATGTAGAACCTGCCGAGAGGGCAGGTTTATTGGCCTATGGCTCCAGAGACGCGCATCAGTCCTCGCGAGCGGCTGGTGCTGAATTCCATTGTCGAGCACTACATCGAGACCGGCGAGCCGGTTTCGTCGCAGGCGGTTGCGCGCGATTTCGCTTCGCGCAACGGGATGAGTGCGGCAACAATACGGAATGTGATGGCGTCACTGGCGGAAAGCGGGCTGGTGGAGCAACCGCATACATCGGCGGGACGGATTCCGACACCGCGAGCATTTCGATTTTACGTGGAACAGCTTGGAGGGCTGGGTCAGCGGCCGCTGGAGCTTTCAACGGAGCGTCGGGCGGAGATCGACGAGAGTTTTTCGGGGATTCGTACAAGCCAGCAGTTTCTGGAGCGGACGTCGCATGTGCTGGCGCTGCTTTCGAGCGGAGTGGGGATTGCGTTCTCTACGATGCGTGAGACGCATGCACTCGAACATATTCATTTTTCGCGGCTGACGGCGAATCGTGTGCTGGCAGTGGTGGTCACGGTGGCGGGTGTGGTGCTGGATCGCATGCTGCTGCTGGACAATGACCTGAGCAGCGCGGAGCTGGAGATTTCGAGTCGGTACCTGAATGAGAATTTTCACGGCTGGCCGATTGATTCGATTCGCGCGGAGCTAAGCCAGCGGCTGGAGGCCGAGCGCAGTGAGTACGACCTGATTCTGCAGTCGCTGAGAGAACTGCATGCGAAGGGCGCGCTGGACGATGCGTCGAGCGTGAGCCCGGATGTGTATGTGGAGGGTGTGGGGAATCTTCTGTCGCATGAGGCCGACCGCGAGCGGCTGCGAGTGATGTTGTCGGCGCTGGAAACCAAGCAGCGGCTGATTGAGTTGCTGACAGCTTACCTGGATGCGCGTCAGAAGAATGTGCGTGTGATAGTGGGGCTCGAAGATGCGATGCCGGAGATGGAAAATCTTGTGTTGATTGGCGCGCCGGCGCGCATGGGCGGCGAGAGCCTGGGAACTGTTGCAGTGCTTGGGCCGACGCGAATTCATTACCAGGAGACGATCAATGCGGTTTCCTATATCGCCCAGCTTTCGACGCGGCTGCTGCAGCCGCCGCAGTGATCAACGGGCTACGCCAGGAGCAGGATTGCCGCGCTGGCGGTTAAACTGGAGTTAATCCGAAATTAGAGAAGAAGATATGAGCCGTAAGACGTACGACGAGAGTGTGCATCAGGAAGAAATGGACGCGAAGGCACCCGTGGTAGAGGATGATCCTTCGACCGCGGAAGATGAGGCGGCGCTGCCGGCAGCCGAGCCGGAGGTTGCGATTCTGCGCGAGGAGGCGGACCGGCTGCGCGCCGAACGCGATGCTGCGCTGGCCGATCGCGAGGCTTTGCAGCAGCGGCTGCTGCGGCTGCAGGCGGATTTTGACAATGCCCGCAAGCGCGACGCGAAGGAACGCAGCGAGTTGCGAGACTATTCGGTTGCGAACGCGATGGAGACATTTCTGCCGGTGCTGGATAACTTCCGGCTGGCGCTGACGGCGACCGGGTCGGCGGATCAGTTGCGCACGGGCGTGGAACTGATCGTGAAGCAGATGGAAGAAGCCTTGCGGTCGCTTTCGATTGAGCCGATCGAGACAGTTGGGGCCCAGTTTGACCCGCGCGTGCACGAGGCGCTGGAGATGGTGGAGCGCGAGGATGTTCCGGACCAGCAGGTGATTGAAGAAGTGCGCCGCGGCTACCGGATCAAAGAACGGCTGATGCGCCCGGCACTGGTTCGGGTGGCGAGCAATGCCAGGCAAACAAAGGAATGAGCAGAACGGCAAACGTGACCAAACTCGATTACTACGAAGTCCTCGGAGTGGAGCGCACGGCCAGCGATCAGGAGCTGAAGGCGGCATATCGCAAGCTGGCGATGCAGTACCATCCGGACCGCAATCCCGGCAACGCGGAGGCGGAAGAGAAGTTCAAGGAATGCAGCGAAGCGTACCAGGTGCTGAGCGATCCGCAGAAGCGAGCGGCCTATGACCGGTTTGGGCATGCGGGCGTGAACGGCGGTGGTCCGGGCGGATTTGACGGCAGTCCCTTTGCAGGATTTGAGGACCTGGGCGATATTTTCGGCGACCTGTTCGGCTTCAACATGGGCGGACGTGGTCAAGGCCGCGGCCCCTCGCGCGTGCAAAAGGGCCGGGACCTGCACTATGACCTGACGCTGGAATTCGAGGAAGCGGTTTTCGGCAAAGAGACGCAGGTGACCATCCAGCGGCGCGAGACCTGCGTCGACTGCAGCGGCACGGGCGCAGCCGGCGGACGGGGTCCGACGACGTGCCAGCAATGCCAGGGCCGCGGGCAGGTGCGGTACCAGCAGGGGTTCTTCTCGATTGCGCGGACTTGCCCGGCCTGCAATGGCGCGGGGACTGTGATTACCGATCCGTGCCAGACCTGCCGGGGCGACGGGCGTGTCGCCAAGGAGCGCAACGTTTCTGTGAAAGTGCCGGCCGGGGTGGAGGATGGCACGCGCATCCGCTACCAGGGTGAAGGTGATGTGGGACGGAACGGCGGGCCCGCGGGCGATCTGTATGTGGAGTTGTCGGTGAGGCCGCACAAGTTCTTTGAGCGGTCCGGCAACGATCTGCATTGCACAGTGCCGGTTTCCTTTCCTCAGGCGGCGCTGGGCGACGACCTTACGTTGCCGACGCTGGACGGCGAGGTGCGGCTGAAGGTGCCGGAGGGTACGCAGAGCGGGAAGGAATTCCGGATTCGCGGCAAGGGTGTGCCTCACCTGAACGAGCATGGACGCGGCGATCTGATTGTTCAGATTGTGGTGCAGACGCCGACGCGGCTGACGAAGGTGCAGAAGGAACTGGTGCGGCAGCTGAGCGAGACACTGACGGTGGAAAATACGCCAACGGCGCGCAACGGGCTGTTCGACAAGGTCAAGGAGATTTTCTCGTAAGAACCAACTGCGTTGATTCAGAAAGGCCGGCAACTGCTATGAAGCAGCGCCGGCTTTTTTATTCTCCGGCAAACCAGGCGTAGCCATATGTGGGATCGGACGAGCCGAGTCCGTCGCCGAAGCGCTTGATGTCGTCGGTGACGGTGATGTGGTTGATGAATTTGACGCTCTTGTAGCCAAGCTGGCGTGGGACACGCATGCGGAGGGGTGCTCCGGTGCGGAGGGTGAGGTCACTGCCGTTGACGGCGTAGGCGATGAGGGTTTGGGGATGGCGGGCTTCGAAGATGTCGAGGCTGTCCCACCAGTAGTCCGGCTGAATGGAGCGGTAGACGACGTAGGTGGCGTTGGGCTTTGCGCCTGCGAGGTCGAGGAGATGCGAGAGCGGGACGCCGGTCCACTCGCCGATGTAGGACCAGCCTTCTTCGCAGGAAAGCATGGTGATCTGGGAGCGCGCGGGGAAGCTGTGAATGTCAGAGAGCGAGAACGATGCGGGGTTGGAGACGAGGCCATCGATCTTGAGCTGCCAGTCGCGGAAGCCGTTTTGCTCCATCTGATAGTAGGTGGCGGGCAGTTTGGGGCCGATTTCGTTGCGGAAGGGCGGATGGGTAATCTGGCTGGGCGAGAACTCGCGAGCGAGGGCATGGCGGCCGAAGATGCGCTGGACATCGTAGTCGAGGGTTTCGCCGGGGCCATACCAAGTGGCGGCGTCGGGTGGGATGAGGCCATAGTGGTTGGCGATGCGCTCGGCTCCATAGAGCCCGGCGGCGCCGGCGGCGGTGACGATACCGGCGGTGAGGAAGCGGCGGCGGCTGAGGTTCTTCATGGCTGATCCTGCTGAGTAAGGTTGTCAGGTTCGGCGTCGAGGTGGCCGGTGATCATGGCGCGGGTGAGGCGGAGGAAGCCGGCGCGCGCAATCATGACGACGTGGACGACGAGGAACACGGTGAGCGCGATGGCGTCAAAGAAGTGGATGGTGCGGGCGGATTGAAATCCGCCGAGAGACTGGACAGCGAAGGGGCAGATGGCGTCGAAAGTCTGCGAGAGGGCGAGGCCGCTCCAGACGGCGAGCGGGAAGAGGATGAAGATGACGATGAGGTAGGCGAGCCGCTGGAGTGGGTTGTAGGACTGGGGTTGAGACGGATCGGGACGGCGGAAGCGGAGATGTTCGACGAGGGCGGCACGCCAGCGGGCCGGGGATGCGTTGGGGAAAAGACTGCGGCGGAAGTGGCCGCTGACGAGGCCCCAGATGAGGTAGAGCACTCCGGTAAAGACGAGGAGCCATGCGGCCTGGAAGTGGAGGGCGCGGCTCCAGCCGTTCTGATCGGGCAGAACAAAGTGGTAGCCGGTGGGGACGAGGTCGCGCGAGGCCGGAACAGGGAGCTGGAAGAGGGGACGGGTGAGGTCGTCGCCGATTTCGCCCCAGTAGAAGCGTGGATGCGAGAGGACGATTTCGCCGCCGGAGAGCAGCAGGGCGAAGAAGCTGAGAGCGGTGATCCAGTGCGTAATGCGGACGAGGAGAGAGTGGCGCGCCGGGATGTCGGTGGTTTTCTCCGCGGCAGAAGAGCGCGGAATATTGACAGAATCGGCCATGCGGGCCAATCTAGCACCGTACGCAGCTGGAAACCAGAAGATTCTGGAGCCGGGGCATCGGCGGCGTTGCAGTGGATGCGATCGAAAGCCAGCACGACCAGGGCGGCTCTTCCTGACGGAAAAGCCGCATCTGGCCTTGTGGTTCCCGAATGCAGCTCCCGCAAATTCGCTCCAGCGGTGCGAAACTGCGCCTCGGGGGTTACGCTTTCATGGCGCCGGCTGCCTTCCGCGCTTCCATGGGAATGAATTCGCGCTTGCGCTCGCCGGTGTAGATCTGGCGTGGGCGGGCAATCTTCAGATCGGCGTCCGCATGCATCTCCTGCCACTGTGCCAGCCAGCCAACCGTACGCGGGATGGCAAAGAGCACGGTGAAGAATTCGGGTTTGAAGCCCATCGCCTGATAGATGATTCCGGAGTAGAAATCGACGTTGGGATAGAGCTTCCGGGAGATGAAATACTCGTCTTCGAGCGCGATTCTTTCGAGTTCGAGAGCGATGTCGAGTCTTGGATTTCGTCCTGTTACCTCGAAGACCTTCTCGGCGGTCCATTTGATGATCTTGGCGCGCGGGTCGAAGTTCTTGTAGACGCGATGCCCGAAGCCCATCAGCTTGCCGTGACCTTCCTTGATGCGCCGAATGTAGGCAGGCACGTTGTCTTTGGAGCCGATTTCATCGAGCATCTTTAGGACCTGCTCGTTTGCGCCTCCATGCAATGGTCCGGACAGCGCCGCGGCGGCGGCAGCGACGGAGAGGTAAGGGTCAGCATCTGAACTGCCCACTGAACGCATGGCGTTGGTGCTGCAGTTCTGCTCATGGTCAGCATGGAGAATGAACAGGATATCGAGAGCCCGGGCGAGAACGGGATTGGCCGCGTATTTCGGCTCGACCATCTTCCAGAGCATGTTCATGAAGTTCTCGGCATAGCTCAGGTCGTTGTCCGGGTAGACATAGGGCAGGCCAACGTTGTACCGGTTTGCCATGGCGGCAAGGGTGGGCATCTTTGCGATGAGCCGCTTGACCTGGAGCAGGCGGTTGGCAGGATCGTGAACCTTTCTTGCCTCGGGATAGACGGTGGATAGCGCAGCCACGGTGCTAACCAGCATCGACATAGGATGGGCATTGTAGTGGAAGCCGTCGAGGAACTTTCTGGTGGTCTCGTGCAGCATGGTGTGGTGGGTGATTTCAGTGCGCCAGTCCTTCAGCTGTGCTTCATTCGGGAGCTCTCCGAAGAGCAATAGATATGCGACCTCAAGGAAGTTGCAATGTTCGGCGAGGGCTTCGATGGGATACCCGCGATATTCGAGGATGCCGCGCTCGCCATCGATGAAGGTGATGCTGCTTCGGCAGGATGCCGTATTGACGAAGGCGGGGTCATAGGTCATGAGCCCGAAGTCTTCGGCTCCCGTTTTTATTTGCCGGAAGTCCATGGAGCGGACGGTTCCGTCTTCGATGGGCAATGTATAGGTGTGATTTGTGCGGTTGTCAGTCACGGTGAGAGTGTTTGATGGCATGCTGTGATCCTCCTCTCGAAGTCTGGCCTGGTGCTGATTTGCCCAGTAAAAGCCAGCGCGGAGGGTCACTGTAATGCAGTGATCCCCGAACCAGCCTGGAATGCTTCGACCATCTTCGATTGGGAGCGCGCGAGGATAGGACTCGCAGTGACTCGAATCACATACGGGAGGCGCCTGCGGCCTGGGAGTTACTGGGTGGCGCCGGTTTTCTTCTCGTAGCGCTGGCGGGCGATGGCGTCGAGGACGCCATTGAGGAAGTTGATGGCGTCTGGGCTGGAGTAGCGGCGGGCGATTTCGAGCGCCTCATTGATGATGATGGGCGCGGGCGTGCCGGGGAAGCCGATGAGCTCGGCGACGGCCATGCGAAGGACGTTGCGGTCGACGGCGGCCATGCGCTCGATGCGCCAGTTGGCAGAGTGCTGCTCGATGAGGGCGTCGATCTCCTCGATGCGTGCGCTGGCGACGCGGAAGAGGTCTTCGGCAAAGCCGCGGACGTCGGACTCGTCCTCTTCGCGGGCGGCCCAGAAGGTTTGGCGGACCTGGTCGGGGTTCTGCTTGCCGAGGTCGGCCTGGAAGAGCATCTGCATGGCGAGTTCGCGGGCCTTGCGCCGCTTGCCGGTGGTGCTCATCGGGCTGCTTCCGCCTTTAGGGCCGGGATCTTGCGGTGGATGGAGACCATCTCGATGGCGGCGATGGCGGCCTCGAAGCCCTTGTTGCCGGCCTTGACGCCGGCGCGGTCGAGGGCCTGTTCGAGGGTTTCGCAGGTGAGGACGCCGAAGGCGTGAGGGATGCCGGTTTCCTGCTGGGACTGGCCGATGCCGCGCGAGACCTCGTTGTAGATGGCTTCGTAGTGGGCGGTTTCGCCGCGGAGCAGGACACCCAGGGTGATGACGGCGTCGATGGAGGCGGACTCGGCGAGCTTGCGGGCGGCGGAGGGGATTTCCCATGCGCCGGGGACGCGGACGATGGTGATATCGGGCCGGGCGGCGCCGCTGCGGTGGAGTGCGTCGAGCGCGCCCTGCAGGAGGCGGTCGGTGATGACGGCGTTCCAGCGGGCGACGACGATGGCGAAACGCATGCCGGCGGCGGAGAGGTCGCCCTCGATGGCGACGGGCTTGCCTTTGACGGGATCTGCCCACTCCCAGAAGGTGAGTGTGAAGCCGGGGATGGGCGTGGCGTGGAAGAGGCGCGACTTCCAGTGGGTTTCCGTGACGGCGGTGAGAGGGTTGGCTTCGTCGCCGGGGTGGGCGGCGAGCCATGCTTCGGCGGCCTGGCGGACGGAGTCGAGGCTGGTGACCTCAATATAGATGTGGTCGTGGGCGGCGCGGGCGGGCTGGCCGGTGAGGTAGTCTTCCGCGGCCTCGTAGGCGGCGCCGAAGTCGCGGGCAGCGTCAGGAGCGGCGTGGACGATTTCCAGATTGCCGATGGGGGCGAGGAAGGGAAGGCCCTTGCTGACGGAGTCATCCCAGCTCTTGCCGGGCTCGAACCCGAGCGCGGCAAGGAAGCCCGCGAGGCGGTCGAACGCGGCCTCGGAGCGGATGCGCCGGGTGACGGTGATGCCTTTGATCATGCTCCTAGATTATCAGCGCACTTACCGTGCGGGCGGACGCGCGCTTTGCGCGGGACTGGCCGCACGGGTAATCGCGGCTTCGCTGGGACTGGCCACACGGGTAATCGCGGCTTCGCCGGGACTGGCCGTCCAGGCAATCGCGGCTTCGCCGCAAAAGCGCCGTTTTGATTGTTTTCCGTGGGTTGTGCGCAAAAACGGGCCAGCCGGGCGGATTTTTAAAGACTTTCTAGACCCTCCCCCATTTTGTGGGGAAGTTGTTGATTTTATGAGGCGGTATACCCGTTATTAAGTGATAAACTCCTGGTGTTTTTGCGGGAAAGTGGTTGATTCCATTGGGGTGACTAGTGTTTGGGACTGGCCGTCGAGGCAATCGCGCCTTCGGCGCCATTCCGTTTTCGGTCTCATTAGTGGTTTGTAAGTTGCTCATTCCAGGATATTTACGGGAAGACTAGTCTCGTAAGTCCTTTAGAATCAGTCGCTGGCTCATGGGGTCTATCCCCTGTTGGGCACGAAAAAGGCGGCTCCGGGTGGGGAGCCGCCTTTGGTATGTCCTTATTTTTAGGATAACAATTTTTGCTTTAATTACCGGCATATTGGCAGCCCCACTCAAGCAATGCGTGTCCAGTCCCTATAGATCCTTTACAGTTTGTCTGACCTTGCCCTCAGGATGCGTACTCCATATGCGCCTGGTTTGAGGGGATTTTAAACCCCGTCGCCGTCGTCGGGGCTGTGGGAGAGGGGGAATCGCGCAGTTTGCGATTTCCACTCTTCCATAGCCCAGGTCAT